>DAOMGB010000006.1:29519-86810 GCA_035430095.1 Casimicrobiaceae bacterium
CTCGGCGACGGCGTGCTGGTCGTCTACGAGGTCGACGGCACTCCGCTCCCGGACGGCGAAGGGCGCATCGCGCTGCAATCGCTCAAGGACGCCCGGCCGGGGCCGCGCCACGTCAAGCGGCTGGCGCGAGTCGACGTGAGGATCGCCGCGGACTGAAATTCGCCGTTCGGCCGCAATGCGTTACGATGCGTGCCCGATTCCGTTTTTGCGCCTGCCATGGATTTCGCCTTCATCCTCGACCCGCTGCCCGAGCTCAAGGCCTACAAGGACTCGAGCGTCGCGATGATGCGCGCGCTGGCCGGGCGCGGGCATCGCGTTTTCGCGCTCGGGCAGGGCGATCTGGTCTGGGACGAGGGCGTGACGCGGGGCGCGGTGCAGCCGCTGACGCTGTCGCCGGACAACCACGACTGGTATCGGGCGGGCAAGCGCGAGACGCGTCCGCTCAAGGACTTCGCCGCGGTGATCATGCGCAAGGATCCGCCGTTCGACATGGAGTACGTGTATTCGACCTACCTGCTCGAATGCGCCGAGCGCGAAGGCGCGCGCGTGTTCAACCGGCCGAGGGCGATCCGGGACAACAACGAGAAGATGGCGATCACCAGGTTCTCCGAGTTCATCTCGCCGACCATCGTCACCCGGGATGCCGCGCGGATCGACGCGTTCATCGACCTGCACCGCGACGTCATCGTCAAGCCGCTCGACGGGATGGGCGGGTCGTCGATCTTCCGCATCGGCCGTTCCGACCCCAACCGCAACGTGATCGTCGAGACGGTGTCGCACCGCGGCGCGCAGACGGTCATGGTCCAGAAGTTCATTCCGGAAATCACCGAGGGCGACAAGCGCGTGCTGGTCATCGCCGGCGAAGTCGTTCCTTTCGCGCTGGCCCGAATCCCCAAACCCGGCGAGACGCGGGGCAACCTGGCGGCGGGAGGGCGCGGCGAGGCGCGACCCGTTACCGCGCGCGAGCGTCAAATTGCCTCCTCGCTGGGGCCCAGGCTGTGGGCGGAAGGACTGCTGATCGTCGGCCTCGACGTCATCGGGGCGTGCCTGACGGAAGTCAACGTCACCTCGCCCACCTGTTTCGTGGAAATTGCCGAGCAGTCTGGATTCGACGTGGCCGGCATGTTCGCCGACGCGCTGGAACGCGCCTGCGGGTAGGCCGGCCCCCCCTCCGGGGCGAACCATCGTGCTACCATTTTGACCGCGGTGCGTGTGTCATCCGCCCGTCACCCGCCAGGCCCATGATCGGCATTCTCATCATTGCGCACGACACCTTGCCCGACAGCCTGGTCAAGGCCGTCACGCATGTGCTGGGAACGCGTCCGCCGCAGTTCGAGACGGTGTCGGTGTCCGCGAGCGACGACCCTTTCCACCTGCTGCCGGCGGCGAAGGAGGTCGTGCGCAAGCTCGACACCGGCGACGGGGTGCTGGTCTTTTCGGATATCTATGGCGCAACGCCATGCAACCTTGCGAGCAAGTTGTTGCTGCCGGGCCGTGTCGAGGTGGTGGCCGGGGTCAACCTGCCGATGCTCGTGCGCGCATTCACCTATCGCGAAAAGGGCATGGACATGATGATCAAGAAGGCGATATCGGGCGGCTGCGACGGCGTGGTGCGCATCGAGGTCGACCCGGTTTATGCTGCAGCGCGACGTTGAGATCATCAACAAGCTCGGCCTGCATGCGCGGGCCTCGGCGAAGCTGACGCAGCTCGCCGCGAAATATCAGAGCGACGTGCAAATGTCGCGCAACGGCCGCAAGGTCAACGCCAAGAGCATCATGGGCGTGATGATGCTGGCGGCGGGCAAGGGGGCGAAGGTGACCGTGGAGGTCGACGGTCCGGACGAAGCGGCGGCAATGGATGCGATCGTGGCCTTGATCGGCGATTATTTCGGCGAGGGACAGTAAGCGGTTACACCCGTTACACATCAACGGCCTGCGCGCGCGCAAGCCGTTTCCGATACAACTGGAAACACGTTCGGAAGTTACGTTTGCGGAACCAACGGATGAATCCGCCGACCAACGGTTGTATCCAGTCGCATTGCGGCGGGGTTTTTTATTTTCACCAAACGCCGGAGGTGTCCCATGCAGACTCGCGACCTCGCCATCATCAACCGGCTTGGACTGCATGCGCGCGCATGCGCCAAGATCGTCCAGATCGCCACGCGTTTTCCATGCAAGGTGTCGCTCGTGGTTCGCGGGCGGCGCGCCAGCGCGCGCAACATCGTTGCGGTCATGCTGCTGACGGCGTCCGTCGGCACGACGGTCAGGCTCGAGACGGACGGACCGGAGGAGGTCGCCGCGATGCGCGAGATCGCCGCGCTGTTCCACGACGGCTTCGGCGAGCGCTCCTGACGCCGCACATCGCCCGCGCGAGGCTGCGGTAATGGTCAGCTTCGCACTGCAAGGGGTAGGTGTTTCGTCCGGCATCGCGATCGGACGCGCCCAGCTCGTCTCGCACGCCACGCTCGAAGTCGCCCACTACCAGATTCCGCCGGCGAAAATCGAGGCCGAGATCGCCCGGTTCAACCTCGCCGTCAAGGAAGTCCAGAAGGAACTCGAAGCGCTGCATTCGGCCATGACCGGCGGCGACGTGCCGGGCGAATTCGGCGCGTTCCTCGACGTGCACTGGATGATCCTGAACGACGCGACCTTGTCCGATGCGCCAAGGAAGATCATCCTCGAGCAGCGCTGCAACGCAGAGTGGGCGCTCACTCAACAGATGGCGGTGCTGGTCGAGCAGTTCGACCAGATCGAGGACCCGTACTTGCGGGAGCGCAAGGCGGACATCGTGCAGGTCGGCGAGCGCGTGCTGAAGCGCCTGCTGGGCAAGCCCGGTGCGTTGCCGGCTCCGGTGGCCGAGGAGCAGACGATCCTCGTCGCGCACGATCTGTCGCCGGCCGACGTGATCCAGTTCAAGCAGCACCGGTACGGCGCATTCCTGACCGACCTGGGCGGCGTCACGTCGCACACCGCGATCGTCGCGCGCAGCCTCAACGTTCCCGCCGTGGTGGCCACGCACAATGCCCGGCAGCTGATCCGCGACAGCGAAATGCTGATCGTCGATGGCCAGAACGGCGTGGTGGTCGTCAATCCCGACCGCGCGGTCCTTGCCGAGTATCGGCTGAAGCAGAGCGAGCTCGACCTCGAGCGGCAGAAGCTCAAGCGGCTGCGCACCAAGCCGGCGGAGACCATCGACGGCGTTCTCGTCGAACTCCACGCGAACATCGAACTGCCCGACGACGTGGTCCAGGTGCTGGAGAACGGCGCCACCGGCATCGGACTGTTCCGCTCGGAGTTCCTGTTCCTCAATCGCGAGGGACTTCCCACCGAGGACGAGCAATTCGAGGCCTACCGCCTTGTGGCCGCCGGGATGAACGGGCTGCCGGTCACGATACGCACGTTCGACCTGGGCGCCGACAAGCACAAGGAGGGACTGGACGGCCTGTCCCGCGTCGCGCCCAATCCCGCACTCGGCCTGCGCGCCATCCGGTTTTGCCTTGCCGAGCCGCGGCTGTTCCTCACGCAGCTGCGCGCCATCCTGCGCGCGTCGCACTACGGCCGAGTGCGCATCCTGATCCCGATGCTGGCGTCGTCCGGCGAAATCGACCAGACGCTGCTGCTCATCGAACAGGCGAAGGAATCCCTGCGCGAGCAGAACGTGCCGTTCGACGCCCGCGTCGAAGTCGGCGGCATGATCGAGATTCCAGCCGCGGTCCTGGCGATGGGCGCGTTCTGCAGCAAGCTCGACTTCCTGTCGATCGGCACCAACGACCTCATCCAGTACACGCTGGCGGTCGACCGCGCCGACGAAGCGGTGTCGCACCTCTACGATTCGATGCATCCGGCGGTCCTGCGGCTGCTAGCGCTTGCGATCGGCACGGCGAACAAGGCCAGGGTCCCCATTGCCGTGTGCGGGGAAATGGCCGGCGAAGTGCAGATGACGCGACTGTTGCTGGGACTCGGCCTGCGCAATTTTTCGATGCATCCCGCGCACCTGCTGACGGTGAAGCAGCGGGTGCTGACGTCCGGCTTTGCGAGCGCCAAGCCGCAGGTCGACCGGATCCGCCGCACGGACGACCCCGCCAAGGTCGCGGAGCTGCTGGACCGCCTGAACGTCTAGGCACCGGGCCGGCGGCACGCCATTTGCCGCCATTTGCAGGGGGGTAGCATTTGTGCCGCCATTTGTGCATAATGCCAATGTCATGAATACCCTCCGCTCTGTATTGTTTCTCGTAGGCGCCCTTGCGACGACGTGGGCTGCGGGTCCGGCCGTCGCCATCGACGTCGGCGTCCCCGCCCCTGCGCTGGCGCTCCCGACCGCCGGCGGGGAGACCGTGGCGATCGACCAGTTGCGCGGCAAGGTCGTTTACGTCGACTTCTGGGCCTCGTGGTGCGGACCCTGCCGCAAGTCGTTTCCCTGGATGGCCGAGATGCAGAAGAAATACGGCCCGTCCGGATTGACGGTGGTGGCAGTCAACGTCGACAAGAAGCGCCCGGACGCGGAAAAATTCCTCCAGGCGACACCCGCGCAGTTCACGGTCGTCTACGACCCCAGCGGTGCCGCTCCGACCGCGTGGAACGTCAAGTCCATGCCCAGTTCCTTCCTGGTCGACAGCAAGGGCAACGTGGCCCTGATCGAGAATGGTTTCCGGGAAGACGGAGTGAACGAAGTGGAAAATCGCATCAAGGCCCTGGTGGGTGCCAAATGACCGGCGCCTCGCGGATGCGGTCGATTTTGCTGGCTATGGCGCTGCCGGTAGCCTGCGCGGGCTGTGCATCGTTCAATCCGCCGCAAGCGTGGGAAAAAGGTGAACTCGCCAAGCCGGCGATGCAGTTCGATCCGGACGTCCTCCAGGCAAGACTGCGCGAGCACGTCTACGCAAGCAAGGAAGGCGCGACGGGCGGATACGGCGTTGGCGGCGGTGGTTGTGGCTGCAACTAGGAAGCGCCGCGGCCGCGTTCGGCCGCCGCACGGTCGCGCCGCGAAGGCACAGGCGCTGTTTGCGGCCGCCTTGGCCTTGCCCGGGGTCGTGCCATCGTCGGCGCATGCGGAGTCGGCGCCGACCGAGGGACTTTTCTCGTTCTCCTATGCCAACTACCACGACTGGCAGCCCAGCGCCAGCCGCATGTCCGTGCAGTCGCCCACGATTTTCATGCTGGTCCCGGTCAACGACTCGGTGGCCGTGCAGGGCACGCTGGTCTACGACGCGGTGTCGGGCGCCTCGCCCTATTTCTTCAATGCATTGTCCAGGGCGTCGATCGGAGACTACCGGACGGCAGGCGACCTCAAGGTCACCAAGTGGTTCGGTCGCTGGGCGGTCGGCGTCGGCGGCGCCGTGTCCTCCGAGCAGGACTACCTATCGCGCGCGTTCGTGGCCGATGCCCGCTATTCGACGCCGGACAACAACACCACCATCGCGTTTGGCATCGGTGGCGCCTACGATACGATCAACTCCGTCAACGGCGTGGCGGTGAACGAGCATCGCCACTCGCTGGAGTTCATGGTCGGCATCACCCAGGTCATCAACGCCCAAGCCATCATCCAGTCGAACCTGACCTATTACGACGGGCACGGGTACTACAGCGATCCGTACAAATCGCTCGACCAGCGACCCAACAACCGCCGCACGCTGGCGTGGCTAACGCGGTACAACCAGTCGTTCACGGCGCAGGACGGCGTGCTCCAGCTGAGCTATCGCTTTCTGAACGACTCGTTCGGCGATTATTCCAACATGTTCGAGGTCGCGTGGGTGCAGGGCCTGCCGCAAGGCTGGAGCATCACGCCCAACATCCGCTATCTGGCTCAGCACGGCGCGTCGTTCTACTTCAATCCGCCGTTCCCGCAAGGCTTTGTCGACGGCGAGAACTACACCGCCGACACGCGTTTGGCCACTTGGGGCGCCTTTACGGTGGGACTCACCGCAACCAAGGTATTCGACAAGGGCTGGAGCGCCTACGCCAAGTACCAGTTCTACCGCCAGAACCCGGACTGGTATATTTTCGGCAACGGCAGCCCGGACATCCTCAATTTCTCCGCGCGCTGGTTTGAATTGGGATTCAGCAAGACGTTCTAGCCGGTTCCCGTTTCCCGCCGGCACCCTGCCGGACAGTGCCGCGATGCCCCTCTTCCGATTCACTTTCCGCGCGATGGCGGCGGAGAACGAGTTGCAGCTTGCTGCGGCCGACGAGGCCACGGCACGCCGCGCCGCCGACCTGGCCATCGCGGACGTCCAGCGCATCGAAGCCAAGTATTCCCGCTACCGCGACGACAGCGTCACTACGCTCATCAATCGAGCCGCGGGACGCGACCCCGTCGCGCTCGATGAGGAAACGGCGGCGTTGTTGAACTATGCCGACATCTGCCACGACTTGAGCGGCGGGCTGTTCGACGTCACCTCCGGCGTCCTGCGCCGTGTATGGGATTTCAAGCGCAAGCCGCCGCAGCTGCCCGATCCGGCGGCGCTTTCGGCAACGCTTGCGCTCGTCGGCTGGCCCGCGGTCGAACGGACCGCGAAAACCATTCGCCTGCCGCGCGCCGGCATGGAAATCGATTTCGGCGGCATCGGCAAGGAATACGCGGCGGACCGCGCGGCGACGATCTGCCTGGAAGCGGGCATCCGGCACGGACTCGTCGATCTCGCCGGAGACGTGCGCGCGCTCGGGCCGCAGGAAAGCGGCGCGCCATGGCGCGTGGGTGTCAGTCATCCGCGCAAGGCGGGACAGTCCGTTGCCTATGTGGAACTCTCAGGCGGCGCGATCGCCACCAGCGGCGATTACGAGCGGTACTTCGAAGTCGATGGCAAGCGCTACTGTCACATCCTCGATCCGCGCACCGGCATGCCGGTCACCGCGTGGCAGTCGGTGAGCGTGGTTGCACCATTGTGCGTGTTCGCGGGAAGCTGCTCGACCATCGCGATGCTGCTCGGCAGCAAGGCGATTGCGTTCCTGCGCCGCCAACGCGTCGAGTTTGTCGCGATCGCGGCCAATGGCTCGGTCCACCGATCCGCATCCGGGGGCGGTTGACCGTCCCGTCTCGCCCGTTGCCGCGCCGACGTCCACCGGCGCGGCAACGTATCGATTACTGCGGCGAGCACATGAAGGCGAGCCCGGGAAGGTTGCCTTCCGCTATCCAGCCGCTGGCGACCATCTGGTCGCGCACTTCCGGCCGCGCGACGTAGCGATGGTTGGGGGCACCGCCTTGCCCGTTGTTGTACAGGCGATAAACGGGGACGGTCCCTGCCGCGCAGGTGCCATCGGAGGTGGCGGCGTCGATGCTGAAGGCCTTGCCTTCGAACATCCACGCCACGTCCGCGGTGACGATTCCGCACTCGACGTCCAGGTTGGTGTAGAAGTGCGAGCTCTTGGGCGCGAACGACACGCTGAAGAACCGGCAGACGGTGCCCTTGCCCGGCGTGCCGACCGGGTACGCCTTGAACTGGTTGCCGGTGCGCACCCAGCCCTTGATGATGCCGGTGTCGAGCACGTCGATCTCCAACGGCTTGGCGGTGATGAAGTAGTGATCGAACGGCGGGTAGTAATACTCGATGACGTCCACGGTCGCAACGGTTGGCGGTGGCGTCGTCGACGTGCCGTTGCCGGAGACGGCAAACGACTGCGGACTTCCGACGCCATCGCTCACGAGCGTGATCGACGTGGAGCGCGCCCCGGCCGCGGACGGCGTGAACGTCACGCCGAAGGAGCAGCTCGCGCCGGGCGCGACCGTGCCGGCGCAGCTTGACCCGCCGACCGCGAACTCCGCAGGATTGCCGCTGGCGAGGCTCGCCACCGTGACGGCGGTTCCGCCGGTATTGGTCACGGTGAACGGCTGCGCTGCGCTGGCCACGCCAACCGCCTGATCGGCAAATGCATAGGCTGCGGGAATGGCCAACGCGCCGGGGGTCGCGACGCTCGTCCCGGTTCCGGACAGCGCAATGGCTTGCGGACTGCCGGTGCCAGTGCTCGCGATCGTGATCGACGCGGAGCGTGCGCCGACGGCGGCTGCCGTGAAGGTCACGCTGAAGCTGCAGCTGGCGCCGGGCGCGACGTTGCCCGAGCAACTCGAACTGCTGATGGGAAACTCGGCGCTGTTGTCGCTGTTGACAGCTGACACGGTGACTGCCGTGCCTCCGGTGTTGACGAGCGTGAACGCATGAGGCGAGCCGGCGGCGCCGATGGTTTGCGCGCCGAACGAATAGGCGCCTGGAACGCTCAGCGCGCCGGGCGTCGCGACGCTCGATCCGGTTCCGGACAGCGGGATGGCTTGCGGACTGCCGGTGCCGGTGCTCGCGATCGTGATCGACGCGGCCCGCGCGCCCGCTGCCGATGGCGTGAACGTGACGTTGAAGCTGCAGCTGGCGCCCGCCGCGATGCTCCCGCTGCAGGTGGAACCGCCGACGGCGAACTCCGCCGCGTTGCTGCTCGTGACGGCGGAAATGGTGACGGCGCTGCCGCCGACATTGGTCAGCGTGAAGGGTGCCGGCGCGCTCGCGCTGCCGACCGTTTGCGCGGCGAAGGCATACGGACCGGGCACGCTCAATGCGCCGGGCGTGGCCACCGCCGTGCCAGTGCCCGAGACCGCGACGGACTGCGGACTACCGGTGCCGGTGCTCGCGATCGTGATCGACGCGGCCCGCGCGCCCGCTGCCGATGGCGTGAACGTGACGTTGAAGCTGCAGCTGGCGCCCGCCGCGATGCTCCCGCTGCAGGTGGAACCGCCGACGGCGAACTCCGCCGCGTTGCTGCTCGTGACGGCGGAAATGGTGACGGCGCTGCCGCCGACATTGGTCAGCGTGAAGGGTGCCGGCGCGCTCGCGCTGCCGACCGTTTGCGCGGCGAAGGCATACGGACCGGGCACGCTCAATGCGCCGGGCGCAACGACATTGCCGGTTCCGGACAAGGCGACGGTCTGGGCCCCGGCGCTGCTGTTCACGGTCAGCGTCGCGCTGCGGGCGCCCGCCGCCGACGGCGAAAACGAGGCGCTGATGGTGCATGAGGCGCCATTGGCGAGCGATGCCGGACAGGTGGTGGCGGTCGGGAATTCGGCGACATTGCTGTTGGCGATGGAGACGCCGGTGGCGGGCGCCGTTCCCGTGTTCGAAACCGTGACGGTGGTGGCGGCGCTGGTGGATCCGACATTGGTCGTCGCAAACGTGAACGACGCGGGCGCGACGTTGACGACGGGTGCTCCGCCGGCCGGACAGGTTGGCGCCGCCGCGATCCAGGTGGCAAGGTCGTCCAAGTCGCTGGCCGTGTACTTGCCCTTGAAGATGGCCATTTCCGGGACGCCGCTGTTGATGGCGTTGGCGATCTTGGTCGGATTGTTGGCGCCATTCAGGATCTTGTTGGTGTTCTGCGACGGATCGGCCTTGTGACAGGAGCTCGAGGCGCAACTGAGGCCCGATACCGGGGCGGCGTAGAGCGTCTTGCCGTTGGCGCAGTTGCCCGTGGCGAACACGGGGAATGCGGGGACCAGCGTGAGAGCCGCAATGAGCGCGTTGCGCAAGTGTCGGGGCAGATTCATGAATGCCTCCCGTGAATGGTGGAATGGGACGGCGGCGCGGCGGAGGATTGTCTGTCGGCGGCCAGGGAATCGTTTGCCGAGCTTATCACAAATTATGACAATGTCATAGCCCCCGCATGCTGCGACACCCAGGCAAACCCAGCCGAGTGTCGTGGCGCGCCGGTTGCCGCAGCTGCGGCCCCAGGAATCCCGTTACGGCGGCACGCACATGCCGACGCCGATGCCTTTGCCTTCGGCGACGTAGCCCTTATTGAGCATCTTCTGGCGTTCGGCAAGGCTGGTGACGAAGCGGTGGTTCGGGGCGCCGCCCATGCCGTTGTTGTACATCCGATAAACCGGAACCGTTCCCGCCGGGCAATTGCCGACCGCGTCGGGCACCATCGTGTTGAAGAGCTTGTCGTTCTCCAGCTTCCAGTCGGGGAACGAGGCAATGGTGTCCTCGCAGCCCTGGCCATGCGGCGCGTAGAAGTGCGAGCTCTTCGGCGCGAACGCCGGGCTGTCGTTGAAGAAGCGGCATATCGCGACCGAGCCGGCCGGCGCGGTAGCGTTCACATAGCCCGTGAACGTGAATCCGGTCCGCACCCAGTCCTGGAACGGCGGCACCCTCGTGTCGAGGATGGAAATTTCATCGGCCTTCGACGTGATGAAGTAATGATCGAAGGGCGCGTGATAATACTCGACCACGGTGACCGTCGTCGGCGGGACGGTCACCGACGTGCCCGTTCCGCTCGCGCTGATGGCCTGGGGGCTGCCGGTGCCGCTGCTCACCACGGTGATCGATGCGCTGCGCGCGCCGGTGACTCCGGGCGTGAACGTCACGACGATGGAACAGCTTCCGCCCGCGACGACGTTGCCGCACGACGAGCTCGCCACCGCGAACTCGGCGGGATTGCTGCTGCTCACGCTCGACACGGAAACCGTGGATCCGCCGATGTTGGTGACGTTGATGCTCCCGGCCGCGCTCGTCGTGTTGATGGTCTGGTCGCCGAACGCAAGCGACGTGTTCATCGAAAGCTGGCCCGGTGACGCGACCGAGCCGCCCGTGCCGCTGACGCCGACCGTCAGCACGCCGCCCGTTCGGCTGATGACGATGTTGCTGTTGAGCGCGCCGGCCGCGGTCGGATGGAACGCGACCTTGAAGCTGCAGGTTCCGCCGGCGGCGACGGTGATTCCCGCGCAGGTATTGGACGTGACGGGGAAGTGCGTCGGGTCGCTGCTGGTGGCGGAGACCGCCAACGCGGATGCCGTCCCCGCGTTCGTGATCGTGATGGTGGTCGTGGCGCTCGTCGCGCCGACGGTCGTCGAGGCAAAGTTCACGGGCGACGGCGCGGCCTGCAGGTTGGGCGTGCCGCCGCCGCTGGGGCAGGCCGACGGGTAGTAGAAGAGGAACGTGGCGACGTCGTCGACGTCCTGCCCGTCCGCGCTCAGCGGGATCGAGCCGCGCAGTCCGGCCATCGCGGGAAGCGTATCGAGAAACTGGTTGATCTGCCCGGGATTGGCGGCACCCGTGAGGACATTCTGTGCCATGTTCTTGTGGCAGCCCGCCTGCGAACAGCTGACTTCGATGGCGCCGACCTTCTTGTAGAAAATCGCCTGGCCGTTGGCGCAACTGCCGGGATAGACGGCGAAGGCCGGCACCGACCACGCCAGCGCAAGAATCGCCAACAGCGCAGATTGAACGGACCTGAAGCGTTTCATGCTATCTCCTGACAGCGGGTGCAAGCCGGCTACCGTATGCCCGGAGCGCCGGCCCGGACGGGGATTATGGCATCGTCATAGCCAGGCGTCATAGTACATTGTCATGACAGCCGACGAACGGCGCCACGCGAAATTGCCGAAAAGGGGCGAAACCCGCCAGATTCGACCAAAGCGGGGTCCGGCGAGGACTTGTCGAGAGGGCCGGGTTGCACGCGCGGTACTGCCGGTCAGGATGGAAATGGCGTGTTCTCCATCCGCCGTGCGCCATCCCGGGCAGTTCGTTACACTCGGCCCATCCATTGTTCCGGTCGCGTGCCGGCCCCGGCCCTTGCCTTCCAAGTCCCCCATTTCCCGCCCGCCGCTGTCGAGCCTGCCCCGTTCCGTCGGACCGGTGGAGTCGCGCCTGGCGTACTTCGACCGACCGTTGCCGCTGGCATGCGGCAGGACGCTCGATTCTTTCGAGCTTGCGTACGAGACCTACGGCGAGCTGAACGAGGACAAGTCGAACGCCGTCCTCGTATGCCACGCGCTGAATGCATCGCATCACCTGGCGGGGTACTACGTCGACGATCCCGACAACGTCGGGTGGTGGGACAACATGATCGGGCCGGGCAAGCCGCTCGACACCAGCGTTTTTTTCGTGATCGGCGTCAACAATCTCGGCAGCTGCTTCGGATCGACCGGACCGCAGTCGAAGAACTTCGCCACGGGAAGCCTCTGGGGCTCGGACTTCCCCCTGGTCACCGTCGAGGATTGGGTCGATGCGCAGGCGCGTCTCGCCGATCATCTGGGCATCGCGCAGTTCGCCGCGGTGATGGGCGGCAGCCTGGGCGGCATGCAGGCGCTGGCGTGGGCAATACGCTATCCGGCGCGAATCCGGCACGCCGTGGTGATCGCCGCCGCCCCCAACCTGTCCGCGCAGAACATCGCGTTCAACGAGGTCGCGCGGCAGTCCATCCTCACCGATCCCGACTTTCACGACGGGCACTTCGAGGCGCACCGCACCAAGCCGCGACGCGGCCTGCGGCTGGCGCGGATGATCGGCCACATCACCTACCTGTCCGACGAGCAGATGGAGGAGAAGTTCGGCCGCTCGCTGCGCGAGGGGCTGAAATTTTCCTTCGCGCCCGAATTCGAAATCGAGTCGTACCTGCGGCACCAGGGCGAGAAGTTCGCCGAGTACTACGACGCGAACACCTACCTGCGCATCACCAAGGCGCTCGACTATTTCGATCCGGCGCGCGCCACCGGGGGCAACCTCGCCCGCGCGCTCGAGCCCGCGCGCTGTGCATTCCTGGTCGTGTCGTTTACCACCGACTGGCGATTCTCGCCGGCGCGCTCGCGCGAGATCGTCAAGGCGCTGGTCGACCACCAGCGCGAAGTCTCGTACGCGGAGATCGAGGCCCCGCACGGCCACGACGCGTTCCTGCTCGACAATCCGCAATACCACGCGCTGGTCGGCGCCTACTTCGACCGCATCGCGCCCGACACCAAGGGCTATTCGACGTTTCGCTTCGGCAAGGAGGTGAAGAGGCAGATCGATGCGCGCGAGAGCGACGCGCAGCGCGCCGACTACGCGACGATCGCGAGCTGGATGGACAAGGGGTCGCGCGTGCTGGACCTTGGCTGCGGCGACGGCAGCCTGCTGGCGTACCTGAAGCGCGAGCGCGAGGTCCGCGGCT
This sequence comes from Casimicrobiaceae bacterium, assembly GCA_035430095.1. GTDB lineage: Bacteria > Pseudomonadota > Gammaproteobacteria > Burkholderiales > Casimicrobiaceae > VBCG01. The sequence continues at coordinate 42,420 of DAOMGB010000006.1, forward strand.
ACGGCATCGAGATCGACGACATGGGCGTATTTTCGAGCTTGCGCAATGGCATCAACGTCCTGCAAAGCAACCTGGAACAGGGCCTGGCCGGATTCGACGATGCGTCGTTCGACTGCGTGATCCTGTCGCAGACGCTTCAGGCGATGCGCCACACCGAGGAAATCGTGCTGGAAATGCTGCGCGTCGGCCGCGAAGCGATCGTCACGTTTCCCAATTTCGGCCAGTGGTCGCACCGGTGGCAGATCTTGCGCGGGCGCATGCCCGTCTCCGAAAAGCTGCCGTACCAGTGGTACGACACGCCGAACATTCACCTGTGCACCGTCGCGGACTTCGACGCCTTCCTGGCGGAGCGCCGTTTCGCGGTCGAGAACCGCGTCGTGCTCGCGGGCGGCCACAAGGTATCCGTGCTGCCGAACCTGCGGGGAGAACTCGCGATCTACCGGTTCCGGCGCGCGTGAGCGAGCGGGGCGAAGCCAAGGCCCGAAGGGCGCGTCCGCGAGCGATCAAGGGAGGCCGACGGCTCGACGCAAGGCGAATCGTCGCCGGTGCGGAGGCCGAGGCGTGACGGATCCCGCCGCGCCGGTGACGAATCCGCCCAGGGAGTCCTGGCGCGAGGCCCTGTTCAATCGGCGGATGCTGGTCTGCGTGTTCATCGGGTTTTCGGCCGGCCTGCCGCTGTACCTGCTCCTCAACCTTCTGCCCGCGTGGCTGCGGTCGGAGGGAGTCGACTTGAAGTCGATCGGGCTGTTCGCGCTGATCCAGTTTCCGTACACGTGGAAGTTCCTGTGGTCGCCGCTGATGGACCGTTTTGCGTTGCCGTTGCTCGGTCGCCGCCGAGGCTGGATGCTGGCCACCCAGCTGCTCCTTCTGATCGCGATCCCGGTGTTCGGTCAACTGCACCCCAAGCTCGACATCTGGGCTATCGCGTACCTGGCCACCGCCGTCGCGTTTTTCTCGGCCAGCCAGGACATCGTGCTCGATGCTTTCCGGCGCGAGATCCTCCCCGAGCCCGAACTCGGGCTTGGCAATTCCATCTACGTCAACGCCTACCGGATCTCGAGCCTGATCCCCGGATCGCTGGCGCTGATCCTCTCGGACCTCCTGCCCTGGTCGTCGGTATTCCTGGTCACCGCGCTGTTCATGCTGCCGGGCATCGCGATGACATTGCTGGTGGCCGAACCCCCGCTGACCAAGGGGACGCCGCGGACGCTGCGGGAGGCGGTGGTCGAGCCGTTCCGCGAATTCGTCAACCGCGCCGGCTGGCAGGAGGCGCTGCGGGTGCTTCTGTTCATCTTTCTCTACAAGCTGGGCGACAGCATGGCCACGGCGCTGGCGACGCCGTTCTACCTCGACATGGGCTTTTCCAAGACCGAGATCGGCGTCGTTGCCAAGAACGCGGGGCTGTGGGCGAGCGTTCTGGGCGGCATGCTGGGCGGGCTGTGGATGGTCAGGATCGGCATCAACCGCGGGCTGTGGCTCTTCGGCGTCGTGCAGGTCGTGTCGATCCTGGGGTTCGCGTGGCTCGCCTGGCTGGGCAAGCCGGACATTTACGCGCTGGCGGTCGTCATCGCCTTCGAGGCGCTGGGCGTCGGATTGGGAACTGTGGCCTACGTGGCGTTCATCGCGCGAGCGACGGATCCGCGCTACACGGCCACCCAGTTCGCGCTCTTCACCAGCCTGGCCGCCGTCCCGCGCACCGTGGTCAACGCCTCGACCGGCTGGATCGTGGCGCAGACCGGCTGGTTCAACTTCTTCCTGATCTGCACGCTCCTGGCGCTTCCCGGCATGGCATTACTCTTGCGTGTGGCTCCCTGGCACGATCGCGTCAAGGAGGAAGTTCGTCCATGAATCCGCACAAGTACAGCGCCATCGCGCACCGCGACCACGACTATTGCAACCCGATCGCGTCGGCCAAGATCGAGCGATTGCTCGACCTGCTCCCGCTCGACGAAACGTCGCGCGTGCTCGACCTGGGCTGCGGACGCGCCGAACTCGCGCTTCGGATCATCGAGCGTTTCGGCTCCACGGTGGTGGCCGTCGACCGGTCGTCGATGATGCTCGACGCGGCGCGCGAACGGGCGGAGTGGACCGGCGCGCTGGGCAAGCTGCACCTCGACGACGTCGACATCGCGGACTACCGGGCCGATCCGGAAAATTTCCATCTGACGGTGATGCTCGGCGCGGGCGGCATCAAGGGGGGCATGGCCGGCATCTGCGCGCAGTTGAAGCATTGGACCCGTTCGGGCGGCTACATCCTGATCGGCGAAGGCTACTGGCGGCAGAAGCCCCATTCCGACTACCTGGCGACGCTGGGCGGCCACGACGTCCACCTGCTCGACCATCGCGGCAACGTCCAGGCCGGAATCGACGCCGGACTGATCCCGATGCATGCGACGACCGCATCGATGGACGAGTGGGACGAGTACGAATGGAAGTACTGCCGCGCCATCGAGCGCTACGGGCGCGAGCAGCCCGAGGATCTCGACGTGCCGGCCATGCTCGAACGCAGCCGGCGGTGGCGCGATGCCTACCTGCGCTGGGGTCGCGACACGCTCGGGTTCGCGATCTACCTCTTCTACCGGCCCGGATCCCGGATGGGCTGATGGCGACCGGCGTTGCCGCCGGCTATTCCGGCAAGCCGCTATGGCAGAAGCTGGGGCTGAAGGAAGGCCAGCGGCTTTTCGTTCTGGGCGAACCGGCGGGTTTGCCGCAGCTCCTGGCTGGCGCACCTCCCGGGGTCAGGCGCCTGACCCGGCTGGCCGAGTTCGACATCGCGATCCTGTTCGTCATGTCGCGCGCGACGCTCGCGGCGTCGCTGGCGCACGCCATGCCGAAGATGGCGCCCGGTGGGATGATCTGGGTCGCGTGGCCCAAGAAGGCATCCGGCACGGCCACCGACGTGACTGAAGGCACGGTGCGCGACGTTGCGCTGCCGCTCGGCATCGTTGACGTCAAGGTGTGCGCCATCGACGCGACGTGGTCGGGACTGAAGCTCCTGCGTCGGCGCGTCGCGGCGGCGACGCACTGATCAGGTCTTGAGCGAGAACGGCGTGAAGTCGGTGTCGCGGTCGTAGTAGTCCTCGTTTTCCTTCTTCTTGAGGAATGCGACGACCTTGTAGGTGACCGGTGTCATCAGGACCTCCCAGCCCGTCTTCAGCAGGTAATTGGTGACCATCACCGTCACCAGCAGCTCGTTGCTGAAGATGCCGTAGAAAGCCAGCGGGTAGAACAGTGCCGAATCCACCGCTTCGCCGACAATGGTCGAGCCTATCGTGCGCGTCCACAGCCACCGCCCGTTGGTGAGGATTTTCATCTTTGCCAGCGTGTACGAGTTCGCGAACTCGCCGCAGAAGTACGCGATCAGCGAAGCCATGACGATGCGCGGCGTCTGGCCGAACACCGTCTCGTAGACCGCCTGGTTCGGCCAGTCCTTGGCCGGGGGCAGGCTGACCACCACCCAGGCCATGAACGACGCAAAGGCCATCGCGCCGAATCCGGCCCACACCACTTTGCGTGCGCGGGCGTATCCGTAGACCTCGGTGAGTATGTCGCCGAAGATGTAGGAAATGGGAAAGAACAACACGCCTGCGCCGAACGTGAACCCAAACAGCGTCGCCGCCTTGGCCGGGCCGATCAGGTTGGAGCAGATGTAGACGGTGACAAACGCCGCCATCACGAGGTCGTAGTACTTGTACTGCCTGGGCGCGGAGGTCATGTCTGGAAGCGAGGGAGGCGGAGCCATGCTTGTACCGCACTCCCGCGCGAATGTCTGTACGACACGCCGATGCGGCGGTCCCCCGGGGCCGACTAGGATGTGAACCCGACGCCTTGCGCGCGCAGTTGTTCGATTTCCGAGCGTGTGAATCCCCAGTCGGCCAGCGCCTCGGCGCCCCGTGCACCCCGTTCCGGCGGCGGGCTTGCTGCCGAGCCGGCGGTGCGCGAAAAGCGCGGCGCGGGCGCCGGCTGGTCGATGTCGCCGAGCGCGACATGGCTGCCCCGCGCGCGGTTGTGCGGGTGATCGCGCGCTTCTGCAAACGTCAGGACGGGTGAGAAGCAAGCGTCAGAGCCGTCGAACGCTGCGCACCACTCATCGCGCGTCCTCGTGGCAAAGACCTCCGCGAAGCGCTGCCGAAGCTCGGGCCAGCGCGCGCGGTCATGCTGCGTCGGCAACGCCTCGTGCGCGATGCCCATGCATTGCAGCATCTCGGCGTAGAACCGGGGCTCGATGGCGCCCACGGCAACGTACTTGCCGTCGCGCGTCGGGTAAACGTCGTACCACGGTGCGCCGGTGTCGAGGATGTTCGCGCCGCGGACGTCTTTCCATTTGCCGTCGGCCGCAAGTCCCCAGAACATGGTCGACAGCAGCGACGCGCCTTCCACCATAGCCGCATCCACGACCTGGCCGCGCCCTGAGCGCTGCGCCTCGATCAGCGCACAGGCCACGCCGAACGCGAGAAGCATTCCACCGCCACCGAAGTCGCCCACCAGGTTCAGCGGCGGCACCGGCGCGGCGCCGGCGCGGCCGATGGCGTGCAGCACGCCCGATAGGGCAATGTAGTTGATGTCGTGGCCGGCGCGCGGCGCCAGCGGGCCGTCCTGCCCCCAGCCGGTCATGCGGCCATAGACGAGTTTGGGATTGGCCGCCAGCATGACGTCGGGACCCAGGCCCAGTCGCTCCATCACGCCGGGCCGGAATCCTTCCAGCACCACGTCAGCTCGGGCGGACAGCGCCAGCGCCGCGCCTGCCGCGTCCCTGGACTTGAGGTCGAGCGTTACCGAGCGGCGACCGCGCAACATGACGTCGGTCCACCGTTCGAGTTCGAGCCCGAGTTGCGGGTTCGCCGTGCGTTCCACGAGCAGAACGTCGGCCCCCATGTCGGCCAGCATCATGCCGCCGAACGGCACGGGGCCGATGGCCTCGAACTCGAGAACCTTGATGCCGGTCAGCGGTCCCATGCGTGCGTTCCTGTGAATTGGCCGAGCAAAACCGCGGCCCCGCTACGGGCGATTTCGTCGATCTGGCACCGGATTGTACGGCGCCTTCTGCATTCCACCGTCGTCGGCGACGATCGGGGCGCGACGATCGCGGGCGGCTGTCGTCGCCCCGCCGGCCGCGTACCGGCACGATCAATTCGCCGGGTTGCCGCGCCGATCCTGCGCCTCGCTGGAGCGTTCGATCTCGTCGGCGAGTGCCTGGAACTGACGGGAAATGTTCTGCTGGATGACCGATTGCTCGATCCAGCCGAGCATTTCCCACCCCGGGATGACGTGCCCCACATAGTCGAGGCGCAGGCCGTCGCGGGTCCAATGAATCGTGTAGTTGCTCGCCAGCCACCTGAGACTGCCCGCCACCGCGCGCGAATTCAGTTGGCTGGGAGGAATCTCGGTGATCTCGAAGGTGATTTCGATGGGCATGTGCAGCCGCCAGAGCGACGCGTCGCCGGACTGCTCGACCGTCACCGTGGCTCCCTGGCGAGCCGTCACGCGGCTCGAGCGCAGGTCCGGAATGAACTCCGGATAGCGGTTGTAGTCGGTCAGGACGCGCCATGCGGTCGCGGCGTCCGCGCGCAGGACGGCGCTGGCCCGGATGTCGATCACTTCGCCGTGTCGCTCAGTGCTGATGGTGATCGGCGAGGCGCCGGCCGGATGCACCGCAATCGCGGCGACCGCGAAGGCGCACATCGCGCGCAATCGAAGCAGGGCGCGGCGGAGCCGCGGCCGGAACGCCGACAACCCGGCTGCACTATACTTTTCACGCACCGCGGGCTTCATCGGGAGGTTTCGACATCCGGTTGCGCCGTTGGCGGTCCATGCACGCGATAACAGGGGACAGGCCATGACTAATCCCGGCGCACGCCCGTCGAGTCTGGTGCCGGAACAGGCAACGCAGCAGCCCTGTTCGTCGAACATGGCCAACCTGCACAGGTTCTCCGTCGCGGTGCTCCTGGGTGCGCTGATGGCGGCGTGCGTCCCGACGACTCCACTTCCGCAGACGACCGCCGGCGGCCCGCCGGAGAGTTTCCCCGAACGATACTATTTGCGCGCGCTGGCGGATCACCGGGCGGTGTACGCCATCGATCCGGCCAGCTCGCTGGTGGTGATCGATGTGCGCCGGGGCGGACCCCTTGCTCGCCTCGGCCATGATCACGTGGTGTCGAGCCATGATGCGCGCGGCTATGTCGCGCCGGACGAAGGCCGGGCGGACATGTATTTCGAGCTCGATCGACTCGTCGTGGACGAGCCCGCGCTTCGCGCCGACGCGGGGTTCGACTCCACGCCGTCCGAAGACGACGTCGCCGGCACGCGGCGGAACATGCTTGCCAGGGTCCTCGATGCCAAGTCGCATCCGTTTGCGTTGGTCAGCGTGACCGATGCGCAGGACCGATCGGACCCCGCGATGCGAAACGTCGAAATCACGCTGCGCGGGGCGACGCACGTCTACCGCGTTCCGGTCGATCTTCGTGCGACGCCCGGCGAGATTGCGGCGGGCGGACGCCTTTCGATCAGGCAGACGGATTTCGGCATCGAGCCGCTGGCGATCCTCAATGGCGCCATTCAAGTTCAGGACGAGCTCGAGCTGCGATTCGCGATCGTCGCCCGGCTCGCCCGGAACTAGCGCGACCGGCGACGCCGGGGCGCCCACCCGACAGGCGCTTCGCGCGCTTGCCGGGAGGAACGCTCATGCGACGATTCGTTCCAGCGCCTCCGCGAGTTCCAGCCACTCGGTCTCGAGTCGCGCCAGTTGCCACACCACTTCGCCCTGGCGCGCGACGTTGAGCCTGAGTTCGTCCTTCGCGCCGTCGGCATAAGCTTCCGTTGTGGCGAGCCACGCATCGAGCCGCTCCTTCTCGCGATTGCAGGCGGCCATCTCCTTTTCGATGGCCGCCTGCCGCACGGCGAGCGGCTTGCGGGCATCGGCCAGGCGCTGCCGGGCCGCGGCCTCCTCGCGTTTCTGCGCCTTTCGGTCGGAGGGCGGCGCAGTGGCCGCGTCCGCCGCCGGCGCATCCGGTTCGCTGCGCTCGCGCCGGCGCTGACCCAGAACCCAATCGCGATAGTCGTCGAGGTCGCCGTCGAACGGCCTGATCGCGCCCTCCGCGACGAGCCACAGCGCATCGGTCGTGGCGCGCAACAGGTGCCTGTCGTGCGCGACCACGACCAGCGCGCCGCCGTAGTCCTGGAGCGCCTCGGTCAAGGCTTCGCGCATTTCGATGTCGAGGTGGTTGGTCGGCTCGTCCAGCAACAGCAGGTTCGGTCGTTGACGCACGATCAGCGCCAGCGTGAGTCGCGCCTTTTCTCCACCGGAGAAGCGGCCGACGGCCGCACTGGCCATGTCGCCGCGAAAGTCGAACCCCCCGAGGAAGTCGCGCAGGTCCTGCTCGCGCGCGGAAGGCTCGATCTGGCGCAGGTGCCACAGTGCCGAATACTCTTCGCGCAACTGCTCGACCTGATGCTGCGCGAAATAGCCGAGCTTGAGGTGCTGCGACGTCGAGCGAGATCCCGTGCGCGGCGGCAGCGTGCCTGCGATCGCCTTCAGCAGCGTCGACTTGCCCGCGCCGTTGGGGCCCAGCAAGCCGATGCGGTCGCCGGCGAGAATGCCCCAGTCGACATCTGCCAGCACCGGCGACCTGCCCTCGTAGCCCAGCGACGCGTGTTCGAGCAGCACGAGCTGCCTGGCGGCGGCATCGACCGGAGGAAACGCGAACTCGAAGGGGCTGTCGACGTGCGCGGCGGCTATCAGTTCCATCCGCTCCAGCGCCTTGATCCGGCTCTGCGCCTGCTTGGCCTTGGTGGCCTTCGCCCTGAAGCGGTCGATGAACGACTGCAGATGAGCGACCTGCCGTTGCTGCTTTGCGTAGGACGCCTGCTGCAGCGCCAGTTGCTGCGCGCGCTCGCGCTCGAATTGCGCGTAGTTGCCCGTGTACGACGCGAGCCTGCGCGCGTTGACGTGGACGACCTGGTCGACCACGCCGTCGAGAAAATCCCGATCGTGCGTGATCAGCAGCAGCGTCCCGGGATATTTGGACAGCCAGTCCTCGAGCCAGAGGACTGCGTCGAGGTCCAGGTGGTTGGTCGGCTCGTCCAGCAGCAGGAGGTCCGAGCGGCACATCAGCGCCTGCGCGAGATTCAGGCGCATGCGCCAGCCGCCGGAAAAACTGGGGACGGGATCGGCGTGCCGCGATTCGGCAAAGCCCAGGCCGGCCAGCAGCGTCGCGGCGCGCGCGCGGGCGCTGTATCCGCCGATGTCGTCGAAGCGGTGGTGCAGGTTGGCCAGCGCTTCGCCGTCGAGCGAGTGGTCGCGTTCCGCGGCGGAAAGCGCGGCCTCGATTGCGCGCAGTTCGCGATCGCCGTCGAGCACGTAGTCGATGGCCGGGATGTCGACGGCGGGCGTTTCCTGGGCGACATGCGCGATCGTCCATGACGACGGCAGCGCAATGGAACCCGCATCGGGCAGCAGTTCCTTGCGTATCGCGGCAAACAGGCTGGACTTGCCGCAGCCGTTGGCGCCGACCAGCCCGACCTTGTGGCCGGTGTGAATAGTGAGGTTCGCCCCCTCGAGCAGGCGCTTGGCGCCTCGTGCGAGCGTGAGATTGGTGATGCGCAGCACGATCTAGCGAAGGTCGAAATCGTAGTCGATGATCAGCGGCGCGTGGTCGGAGAACCGGCGATTCTTGTAGATGGATGCTGCGCGCGCCTTTGCGGCGATGCCGGGCGTGGCGATCTGATAGTCGATCCGCCATCCGACGTTGTTGGCCCAGGCCGCGCCGCGATTGGACCACCACGTGTACTGCGCCGGGCGCGGATCGACCCTGCGGAACACGTCGACGAAGCCGAGCTCGTCGAACAGTCGCGTGAGCCAGGCCCGCTCCTCGGGCAGGAACCCGGAATTCTTCTGGTTGCTGCGCCAGTTCTCGAGGTCGATCGGCTGGTGCGCGATGTTCCAGTCGCCGCAGAGAATGATCTCCCGTTTCGACTTGCGCAGCTTGATGAGGTGCGGCAGGAACGCGTCGAGGAATCGGAATTTCGACGCCTGCCGGTGCGGACCGCTCGATCCTGAGGGCAGGTAAAGACTGACCACGGACAGATCGTCGAAGTCCGCCTGCAGGTAGCGGCCCTCGTCGTCGAACTCATTGGCTCCGAATCCCTTGACGATCCTGGGGGCGGCCTTGGCGTACAAGCCTACGCCCGCGTAGCCTTTGCGCTGTGCCGGGTGGAAAGCCGCATTGGATTTGCGCGGTGCCCTGAGCGCGCGCGGCACGTCGGCCTCGTCGGCCCGCACTTCCTGCAGGCACACCACGTCCCAGGGCTCGACGCGCGCAAGCCAGCGGGCGAAGCCGCAGCGCTCGGCGGACCGGATGCCGTTGACGTTGAGGGTGATGACGCGCATTGGAAAGGTGCAAATCGGAGAAGCCGGCGAGTTTACAGGACGCGGCGCAGAGGTACCCAGGAGACCCATGGGGCCGGATCGGGCGCTTCCGGAGGGGATTTTTTACATTCGGCGGCCATTGTCCGCACGTTATACTCGGACGCGACGGTCTTTGATCCGGAAACCATGAGCGATTTTCGCCAGGAATTTCTCGCGTTTGCCTTGGCACGAGGCGTGCTTCGATTTGGCGAATTCACCACCAAAGCGGGGCGCAACAGCCCCTATTTCTTCAACGCGGGATTGTTCAACGATGGCGAAAGCCTGAGGCGGCTGGGTGCCAGTTACGCTGAGGCCCTGCTGGCATCGGGAATCGCCTGCGATCAGCTGTTCGGTCCGGCCTACAAGGGAATAACCCTGGTGGCCGCGACCGGCATTGCCTTGGCCGAAAAAGGTCACAATTTGCCGTTCAGCTTCAACCGCAAGGAAGCCAAGGACCATGGCGAAGGCGGGGTGATCGTCGGGGCGCCGCTCAAGGGCCGGGTGATGATCGTCGACGACGTCATCACCGATGGCGGCGCCAAGCGCGAGGCGATCGAGTTGCTTCGCGCCCATGGTGCCAGCCCGGTCGGCATCCTGATAGCGTTCGACCGCATGGAACGGGGTCGCGGGGAAAAGTCCGCCATCGCGGAGCTTGAGCAGGAGTACGGAATTCCGGTCGTGGCAATTGCCACGCTGAACGACCTGATGGTCTTCATCGAATCCCGGCCGGAACTGGCAGCACAGGCCGGCGCCGTAAAAAGCTACCGTCAGCAATACGGCGCCATGTAGCAGATGGACGAAACGTGGAACCGGGTTTGCGAAAAGTGAACGCCGGACAAGCCAACATGCGATCGACACGCGACATCATGCACCAGCAACCTGTGGACAGCCGCGGATGCGCATGCGCCTTTGCTGGACCGGCATTCGCGAGGAGCCTGCCGATTGCATGCGCGCTGTGCGCGTTCCTGGTGCTGCTGGTTCCCGCGGCGCGTGCGGCGACCTACAAATGGGTCGACGACCAGGGTGTCGTCCATTACACCGACAAGATGCCGCCAGAGGCGATCAACAAGGGCAGCGTCGAACTCAACAAGCAGGGCGTTCCGATCAAGAAGACCGAACCTGCGCTGACGCCGGAACAGCGGCGCGCGCGCGCCGAGGAGGAAGAGCGGCAGCGGCAGGAGGCGAAGGTTCGTGACGAAATGGCGCGCAAGGACCGCGCGCTGCTGCAGACGTACACGACCGAGAGTGAAATCGACCTCGCGCGCAAGCGGGCGCTGGGCACGATCGAAGCGCAAATCCAGTCGGCGCAGGCGTATTCGGCCACGCTCACCAAGCGGAAACAGGATATCCAGGCGCGTGTGACGGCGCTCGGGGACAAGCCGCTGCCGCCGGCACTGGAGCGCGAACTTACCAATACGAACGAAGAGCTCGAAAAACAGGTGGCGCTGATCGCCACCAAGCGGAAGGACATGGCCGTGGTCAACGCGCGCTACGATGCGGACAAGCAGCGCTGGCAGGAGCTTGCAGCCATGGCGCCGACCAAGGAGGCCAATGTCGGCCCGTCCAGCAGCACAACGCCCGTCGGATACCCGGGCGGCACGAAGCGATAGCCGCCGCGCTCGACGTCGAGTGTCCCAGAGGGGCGGCCGATGGGCCGCCCCTCCGCATTTTCGCTGCGGGAAGCGTGGCCTGCGATAATCACGGTCCGGCACTTCCTTCAGGCAACGGACAATCAATGGCGCAATACGTGTACACGATGAACCGCGTGGGGAAGATCGTTCCTCCCAAGCGCGTCATCCTCAAGGACATTTCGCTGTCCTTCTTCCCGGGCGCCAAGATCGGCGTGCTGGGACTCAATGGCTCGGGCAAGTCGAGCCTGCTGCGCATCATGGCGGGCGAGGACCGGGAATTCGAAGGCGAAGCGGTGCCGATGCCCAACATGCGCATCGGCTTCCTGCCGCAGGAGCCGCTGCTCGATTCCGGCAAGACGGTGCGCGAAACCGTGGAGCAGGGTCTGGGCGACATCCTCGAGGCCAAGAAGCGACTCGAGGAAATCTACGCGGCCTACGCGGAGGCCGACGCGGACTTCGACGCGCTGGCGGCGGAGCAGGCTAAGTACGAGGCGGTCATCGCCGCGGCTGGCGCGGACTCCGATCTGCAGATGGAAATCGCCGCCGATGCGCTGCGGCTTCCGGCGTGGGAAGCGAAGATCGAAAACCTGTCGGGCGGCGAAAAGCGCCGCGTCGCGCTGTGCCGGCTGCTGCTGTCGAAGCCCGACATGCTGCTGCTGGACGAGCCGACCAACCACCTGGATGCCGAGAGCGTGGATTGGCTCGAGCAGTTCCTGCAGAAGTTTCCGGGCACGGTGATCGCCGTCACCCACGACCGGTACTTCCTCGACAACGCCGCCGAATGGATCCTCGAACTCGATCGCGGCTACGGCATTCCGTGGAAGGGCAACTACAGCTCCTGGCTGGAGCAGAAGGAAGCGCGCCTCAAGACCGAGGCCAAGCAGGAGGGCGCGCGAATCAAGGCCATGGAGACCGAGCTGGAATGGGTGCGATCCAATCCGAAGGCGCGCCAGGCCAAGAGCAAGGCGCGCATCCAGCGCTTCGAGGAGCTCTCGTCGCACGAGCACCAGAAGCGCAACGAAACGCAGGAAATATTCATTCCGGTGGCGGAGCGCCTGGGTAACAGCGTCATCGAATTCAAGAACGTGCGCAAAGGCTATGGCGACCGCCTGCTGATCGACGACTTGAGCTTCATGGTCCCGCCGGGCGCGATCGTCGGGGTCATCGGTCCCAACGGCGCAGGCAAGTCGACGCTCTTCAGGATGATCGCGGGCAAGGAAAAGCCGGATGCGGGCGAGATCGTCATCGGCTCGACCGTGCAGCTCGCGATCGTCGACCAGACGAGGGAAGCGCTGCCCAACGACAAGAGCGTGTTCGACGCCATTTCCGGCGGACAGGACATCCTCACCGTCGGGAAATTCGAAATGCCGTCGCGCGCCTACCTGGGCCGATTCAATTTCAAGGGCGGCGACCAGGGCAAGATCGTCGGACAGCTTTCCGGCGGCGAGCGCGGACGGCTGCACCTGGCGGCGACGCTGCTGCGCGGCGGCAACGTGCTTCTGCTGGACGAACCGTCGAACGACCTCGACGTGGAGACGCTGCGCGCGCTGGAGGATGCGCTGCTCGAATTCGCAGGCAGCGCCCTGGTGATTTCCCACGACCGCTGGTTCCTCGACCGCATCGCCACCCACATCCTCGCGTTCGAAGGCGACTCCAAGGTCGTGTTCTTCGAGGGCAACTACCAGGAATTCGAGGCGGACAAGAAGAAGCGCCTGGGCGAGGACGCGGCGCGGCCACGGCGGATCCGGTACAAGGCGCTGATGTCGTAGCCGATGGGCGTTCTCGCAAAACCGGTGTTGCGAACGGGCATGAACTCATGACCTTCCTGCTGTGGGCACTCGTGGTTGTGCTGATCCTGGTCGGCATGGCCGGCACCGTGCTGCCCGCGCTGCCCGGCGCGATCCTCGTGTTCGGCGGGATTGTGCTGGCCGCGTGGATCGACGACTTCACGCGCATTCCGCCGTGGCTGCTGGCGATCCTCGCGGCGCTGACGGCCGCGGCCTGGGCCGTGGACTATTTCGCGGCGATGGCGGGAGCGAAGCGCGCGGGGGCGAGCAGACTCGCGCTGCTCGGCGCGTTGCTGGGGACGATCGCCGGCATCGTCACCGGGCTGTGGGGATTGCTGTTCATGCCGCTGGCAGGGGCCGCCATCGGCGAATACATCGCACAACGCGACTTGCGCCGCGCGGGGAAAGTGGGCCTGGCCACGTGGCTTGGCCTGTTGCTCGGCACCGCGTCCAAGGTCGCGATCGTGTTCGCGATGGTCGGCGTGTTCGTCGCGGCGCTGGTGCTGGGGCGCGGTCCGGCCTGACTCCGTGGCATTTCCTGACGGCAACGGGAGCCGGCAACGGCGCGCCGTGTTCAGCCGAGCTTCTTCTTCAGGATGGCGTTGACCTGTGCCGGATTGGCCTTGCCCTTCGACGCGGCCATCACCTTGCCGACCAGCGAATTGAACGCCTTCTCCTTGCCGGCCTTCACCTCCGCGACAATGGCCGGACTTGCCGACAGGACCTCGTCGACGATCTTCTCGATGGCGCCGGCGTCGGAGATCTGAGCCAGTCCCCTTGCGGAGATGATGGCGTCCGCGACGCCGCCCTGTTCGCCCGCCCACATGGCCGACAGGACTTCCTTGGCGGCCTTGTGGCTGACGGTTCCCCTGAACCGGTCGGTGTGCGCAATGAGTTCCGCCAGCTGCACCGGCGAAATGCGCGTCTGCGCGATGCCGGCCTGGTGATTGTTGAGCAACGCGCCCAATTCGTTGATGACCCAGTTGGCGACGGTCTTGCCATTCGATGCGTCGAAGCCCTGCGGCGCGTGAGGAACGCCCGGGACTTTCACAAGCGCTTCCATCGTGCGCGTGAAATACTCGGCCGTCGCGCGGGTCGCGGTCAACGCGGCGGAGTCTTCCGCGTACAGCAGATATTGCGTTTCGAACCTCTCCTTCATCGCCGCCGGCAGTTCCGGCATTTCCGCCTTGACCCGCGCGATCCAGTCGTCGGCGATCACCAGCGGCGGAAGGTCGGGATCGGGAAAATAGCGATAGTCCTGCGCGTCCTCCTTGCTGCGCATGGATCGAGTTTCGTTCCTGTCCGGATCGTAGAGGCGCGTCTCCTGCACGACCTTGCCGCCGTCCTCGATCAAGTGGATCTGCCGGCGGATTTCGAACTCGATCGCGTCCTGCATGAAGCGGAAGCTGTTCAGGTTCTTGATCTCGCAGCGCGTGCCCAGCGCCGTAGAGCCGGCCGGGCGCACGGAGACGTTGGCGTCGCAGCGGAAGCTGCCCTCCTGCATGTTGCCGTCGCACACGCCGATCCACTGGACGAGCGCGTGCAGCTGCCTGGCATAGGCCACCGCCTCGTCGGAGCTGCGCATTTCCGGCTCGGAGACGATCTCGAGCAGCGGCGTGCCGGCGCGGTTGAGGTCGATGCCGGACATGCCATGGAAGTCCTCGTGCAGCGACTTGCCCGCGTCCTCCTCGAGATGAGCGCGGGTCAACGCGATGCGGACCGGGCCGCGTACCGGCGACACGATGTCGATGCCGCCGCCGGCCACCACCGGAATCTCGTACTGCGAGATCTGGTAACCCTTGGGCAGGTCGGGGTAGAAGTAATTCTTGCGCGCAAAGACGCTGCGCCTGTTGATCGTCGCGCCGACTGCCACGCCGAATCGGATCGCCCGCTCGACCGCACCCTTGTTCAACACCGGCAGCACGCCAGGCAGCGCGATGTCCACCGCGGAAGCCTGTGTATTGGGCGGCGCGCCGAACGCCGTGGACGCGCCGGAGAATATCTTGGCCCGGGTGGAGAGCTGGGCGTGCGTCTCCAGTCCAATGACGACTTCCCAGGTCATGGCGCAAACTCCGAGGGGGCTCTTTCATGCCAATCCGTCGCCTGCTGGAATTGGTGCGCGACGTTGAGCAGCATCGCCTCGGCAAAGTAGTTGCCCTGGATCTGCAGCCCGATCGGCATTCCGCGCCGGTCGAAGCCGCAGGGGACCGACATCGCCGGCGTGCCGGTGAGATTGCCGGCGATCGTGAAAATGTCGTTCAGGTACATCTGCACAGGGTCGTCGGTCTTGGCGCCGATCTTGAAGGCGGGCGACGGCGCGGTCGGGCCCAAGACGACGTCGCATTTCTCGTACGCCCGGGTGAAGTCGTCGGCGATCAGCCGCCGCACCTGCTGGGCCTTGAGGTAATACGCGTCGTAGTAGCCGTGGGAAAGGACGTAGGTGCCGACCAGGATGCGGCGCTTCACTTCCGCCCCAAACCCTTCCGCGCGCGAGCGCTTGTACATATCCATGAGGTCGGCGTACTTCTCCGCGCGATGTCCGTAGCGCACGCCATCGAAGCGCGACAGGTTCGACGACGCTTCGGCCGGCGCGATCACGTAATACACGGGCACCGAGAGCTTGACGTTGGGCAGCGCGACGTCGACCGTGGTGGCGCCCAGTTTGCGGAATTCGGCCAGTGCGGCGTCGATGGCCGCGGCGACGTCCGGATCGATGCCGCTGCCGAAATATTCCGCCGGCAGGCCGATGCGCAGGCCGGACAGCGGCTTGGCCAGGTCGCGCGTGTAGTCCTCGCGCGGCCGCTCGAGCGACGTGGAGTCGCGCGGGTCGTGGCCGGCCATGGCATTCAGCATGAGACCGCAGTCCTCCGCGGTGCGCGCGAACATGCCGGGCGTGTCCAGGCTCGATGCGAAGGCGACCAGGCCGTAGCGCGAGCAGATGCCATAGGTGGGCTTCATCCCGCAGATGCCCGACAGCGATGCGGGCTGGCGGATCGAGCCGCCGGTATCCGTGCCGGTGGCGCCGGGCACCAGTCGCGCGCTCACTGCGGCGGCGGAGCCGCCCGAACTGCCGCCGGGCACGTACTCCATATTCCACGGGTTCTTCACCACACCGTAGAACGAGGTTTCGTTGGACGAGCCCATGGCGAACTCGTCCATGTTCGTCTTGCCGACGAGCACCGTGCCTGCTTTCCTGAGGCCCCCGACCACGAAAGCGTCATAGGGTGCGGTGAAGTTGGAGAGCATGCGCGAGCCGCAGGTCGTCTTCAGGCCCGCAGTCATGATCACGTCCTTGTGCGCGATGGGGACGCCGGCGAGCGGGGGCGCGTCGCCTCTGGCCAGCGCCTCGTCGGCCGCGCGCGCCTGCGCCAGCGCGCCGTCGGCGTCGACGGTGACGAAGGCGTTGAGCGTTCCCTGTGCGCTGTCGACGCGGGCGAGCACCGCTCGCGTCAACTCGACGCTCGACAGCTGCCGCGCGCGAAGCGCCGCGGCGATCTGCGCGACGGTGCCGGTGACGATGTCGCTCATACGATCATTCGATCACTTTGGGCACGAGGTAGAGGCCGTCCTGGACGGCAGGCGCCACGCTTTGAAACAGCGCGCGCTGGTCGGTGGCCGTCACGACGTCCTCGCGCAACGGCAGCATCACGTCCTGCGCATGGGACATGGGCTGGATGCCGGTCGTGTCCACGGCCTGGAGCTCGTTGATCATCGCGAAGATCGCCTCGAGCTTCGCATGCACTTCATGCGCGGCGGCCTCGTCGATCTCGATGCGCGCGAGATGGGCGATACGGTGAACGTCGGCGAGGGTCAGGGCCATGGCGGTGTGCTGGGACTTCTTGAGCGAGGGTGAAAGATGGGTATCGGCGATGGTCTCAGCGGATTCGGGCGGTCCACCGCAGGCTGTGGCAAATGAGGGCAAGTGAAGGCAAGTGAGGGCAGCCGAGGGCGAACGAGGTCGGATGAGGTCCATTGAGGCTGCAACGGGCCGACGAACGCAGCGATCGACACCCGCGAACGGCTACCCGGTTTTCAACTCGGCTGCCAACTGCGTTGGCATCTCCGTTGGCAAAAACCCCCGCCAAATCAGTGCAGAAGGGAAGCTTGGGATGCTATCATAATAGACATTCTTTGGTGCAGCCGTAGGCCTCTCCGATCCGCGGAGACGACGACCTTGCTGCCGGATTCGCAGGCTTCGCGTACATGTTCGATTTTTTCAAGGGGTACTTCGGCAGCGACCTGGCGATCGACCTCGGCACCGCCAACACGCTCATCTACGTGCGTGGGAAGGGCATCGTCCTGAACGAGCCGTCGGTCGTCGCCATCCGCCAGGAAGGCGGTCCCAACGGCAAGAAGGTGATCCAGGAAGTGGGTCTCGCGGCCAAGCAGATGCTCGGCCGCACGCCGGGCAACATCACGGCCATCCGACCGATGAAGGACGGCGTCATCGCCGACTTCACGGTGACGGAGCAGATGTTGAAGCAGTTCATCAAGAAGGTGCTCGATTCTCGCCTCTTCTCGCCGTCTCCACGAATCATCATCTGTGTACCCTGCGGTTCGACCCAGGTCGAGCGGCGCGCGATTCGCGAGTCCGCGCTGGGCGCAGGCGCGTCCAAGGTCTACCTGATCGAGGAACCGATGGCCGCCGCGATCGGCGCCGACCTGCCGATCTCCGACGCCACCGGCTCGATGGTCGTCGACATCGGCGGCGGCACCACCGAGGTGGGCGTCATTTCGCTGGGCGGCATGGTCTACGCGGGCAGCGTGCGCGTCGGCGGCGACAAGTTCGACGAGGCGATCGTCAACTACATCCGCCGCAATTACGGCATGCTGATCGGCGAAACCACGGCCGAGACGATCAAGAAGACCATCGGCTCTGCGTTTCCCGGCTCCGAAGTCAAGGAGATGGAAGTCAAGGGCCGCAACCTGGCCGAGGGCATTCCGCGCAGCTTCACCGTGTCGTCCAACGAGATCCTCGAAGCGCTGACCGACCCCCTCAACAGCATCGTGTCGGCCGTCAAGAGCGCGCTGGAACGGACGCCCCCGGAACTGGGCGCCGACATCGCCGAACGCGGCATGGTGCTGACGGGCGGCGGCGCGCTGCTGCGCGACGTCGACCGGTTGCTGATGGAGGAGACCGGCCTGCCTGTGATCGTGGCGGACGACCCGCTGACCTGCGTGGTGCGGGGTTGCGGCAAGGCGCTCGAGAACATGGACAAGCTCTCCACCATCTTCACCTCGGATTGAGCGCAGGGCTTTCGCCCAGGTGCCATCCCGAGCGCAGCGAGGGACCTCCCAGTGACCGGCTTGGCGTAGGCCAGTGTCCATGCGCCACGTCTCCGTCGATCCCCCGCCGTTCTTTCACCGCGGGCCCTCGCCGCTCGCGCGGCTCGCGTTCTTCGGCGTTCTCTCGCTGGTGCTGCTGTTCGCGGACACGCGTTACCGCTATCTCGAGGGCATCCGTTCGGTCGCCATGATCGCGATCTATCCGCTGCAGCGCGCGGTCGAGCTGCCGGGTGAGGCGCTGGCCTGGGTCGGCGGCTATTTTGCGTCCAAGCGCGCGCTCAGCGAGGAAAACGCCGCGCTCAAGCAGGAACTGCTCGTGCGCGCGCCGGCGGCGCAGGGCTTCGCGCGCCTGCAGGAGGAGAACGCCAGGCTGAAGGGGCTGATGGCGGTCACGTCGCAGTACACCGACGCGGCCACGGTAGTCGAAGTGCTGTACACCGGACGCGATCCGTTCACGCAGAAATTGTTTGTCAATCGCGGCTCCGATGCCGGCATCAAGTCCGGCGAAGCGGTGATCGACGATATCGGCGTCGTGGGCCAGGTGACGCGCGTGTTTGCGAACATGGCGGAAGTGACGCTCATTACCGACAAGGACCACGCGGTGCCGGTGCAGGTGGAGCGAAGCGGCGTGCGCAGCGTTTTCTTCGGCGCGGGCGCCGGCCGCGCGCCGGAGCTGCGGTTCATGGCGCCCTCGGCCGACATCCGCGTGGGCGACAGGCTGCTGACGTCCGGCATGGACGGCACGTATCCCTCGGGACTGGCGGTGGCGACGGTCGAATCCGTGGACCGGGACACCGGCCAGATGTTCGCGCGAATTACCGGCAAGCCGCTGGCAGGCGTCGATCGCAGCCAGTTCCTGCTGGTGCTGGGACAAAGCGCGGCGCAGCCGCCCCGGCCGGAGGAGCCGGCCGCCGGCGACGGCGCGCGCAAGAGCGGGCGCGGCAAGGGGAGACGAGGCGGATGAGAGTCCTCGGCAAGCCCGCCGCTTTCACGCCGGCCGCGCCGGAGGAGATCCTGCGGCCGGTGAATCCGTGGGTGATCGCCTTCACATTCCTGCTGGGGTTCCTGGCCAACATCGCGCCGGCGTCGGGCGTCGTCCTCGCGCTCAAACCCGACTTCCTGGCGCTGGTCATCCTCTACTGGTGCATTCAGGAGCCGCGCTTCGTCGGCGTCGGCGTGGCGTGGATGCTGGGGCTGGTGATGGATGTCGGCGACGCGACGCTATTCGGGCAGCACGCGCTGGCCTATGCGGTGCTCGCCTACGCCGCTGAATACTTCCGGCGCCGCGTCCTGCGCTTTCCGTTGTGGCAGCAGGCGCCGCAAGTGGCGGTGCTGCTCATGATCTGCGCCGTGCTCGTGCTGCTGGTGCGCGTCGTTGGCGGCGCGCCGATGCCGCGCTGGACCTACGCAGTGCCGCCGATCGTCGGTGCATTGCTGTGGCCGCTGATGTCGGTGCTGCTGCAGTGGTCGCAGCGACCCGCGCGATCGCCGGCGGACATCTGATGCGCAGGCGCCTGTTCTCCTCGCGCAACGGCGGCTTCGGCGGCGGCCGCGCCTTCGGTTCAAGCGAAATGCGCAATCCCGAGCGGGAACTGTTCCTGTTCCAGCGCCGTCTCGCCGTTGCAGGCGTGGTGGTCCTGCTGGCGTTCTGCGGCCTGTTCGCCCGTTTCGTCTACCTGCAGATCTTCGAGCACGGCCACTACAGCACGCTCGCCGAATCGAACCGCATCGCGGTGGTGCCCATCGTCCCCAACCGCGGCGTGATCACCGATCGCAACGGCGTCGTCCTGGCGCAAAGCTATTCGGCTTACACGCTGGAGCTCACGCCGGCGAAGATCGCCAATCTCGAGGCGACCATCGACGAGCTGGCGGATATAGTCGAGGTGCAACCAAGAGACCGCAAGCGTTTCCGCAAGCTGCTCGAGGAATCAAAGAATTTCGAAACGCTGCCTTTGCGAACGCGCCTGTCCGACGAGGAGGTCGCGCGCTTTGCCGTCAATCGCTACCGGTTTCCTGGCGTGGAAATCAAGGCGCGGCTGTTTCGCCAGTATCCGCACGGCGAAGTCGCTTCGCATGTCGTGGGCTACATCGGCCGCATCAACGATCACGACGTCGAGCGCATCGCCAAGTGGGACGCGGGCGCCAACTACAAGGGCTCCGACTACATGGGCAAGGTCGGCGTCGAACTGTCCTACGAACGGGAACTGCACGGCACGACCGGCTGGGAGGAGGTCGAAGTCGACGCCGCCGGACGGGCCGTGCGAACGCTGTCGCGGACGCCGCCCACGTCCGGCAACAACCTGCGACTGTCGCTGGACATCAGGCTGCAGGAAGCGGCCGAGGCCGCGTTCGGAGACCGGCGGGGAGCGTTGGTCGCGATCGACCCCGCCTCCGGCGACATCCTGGCGTTCGTCTCCAAGCCGGGATTCGATCCGAATCTCTTCGTCGACGGCATCGACAGCGCCAACTGGGCCGCGCTCAACGAGTCCCCCGACAAGCCGATGCTCAATCGCCCATTGCGCGGCGCCTATCCGCCGGGTTCGACCATCAAACCATTCCTTGCGCTCGGCGCGCTGACGTCGGGCAAGCGCACTCCGCAACAGGCGATCAACGATCCGGGGTTCTACCAGCTGCCCGGCAGTTCCTATCGTTTTCGCGACGACAAGCCCGGCGGACATGGTGCGGTGGACATGTACAAGTCGATCGTCGTGTCGTGCGACACGTACTACTACACGCTGGCGGGGGAGACCGACATCGACGACACGGCCCGCTTCCTGGGCCAACTGGGATTCGGCCGCGAGACAGGCGTGGACATCGAGGGGGAATTGACGGGCACGCTGCCGTCGCGGGAGTGGAAGCGCAGGCGTTTCGCGGACAAGCAGTATCGCGAAGAGCACCGCAAGTGGTACACCGGCGACTCGATTTCCGCGGGCATCGGGCAGGGTTACAACGCATTCACGCCGATGCAGCAGGCGCTGGCCATCGCCACGATCGCCAACAACGGCGTCGCCTTTGTGCCGCACCTCGTGAAAAGCGTCATCAATCTGAAGACCGGCGAGGAGAGGCTCGTCGCGCCGAAACCGTCGCATACGATTTCCGCCAGGCCCGAAGACATCGCCGTGATCCGGAACGCGCTCGTCGGCGTCAACAAGGAAGGCACGGGAGCCAGCGCATTCGCGGGCGCGAAATACGTCTCCGGCGGCAAGACCGGCACCGCGCAGGTGTACTCGCTGAAAGGCGAGAAATACAGCGCCTCCAGGATCGACGAGCGCCTGCGGGATCACGCGTGGTTCGTCGCCTATGCGCCCGCCGATCAACCGAAGATCGCCGTCGCGGTTCTCGTGGAGAATGGCGGCTTCGGCGCTCAGGCCGCCGCGCCCATCGCGCGCAAGGTGTTCGACCACTACCTGCTCGGCGCCTCGGAGCCGGGCCCGGCCCATGGTCCTGGCGCCAAAGACAGCGACGACGAGAGCGATTGATGGCCGAATTTCTCGCCCGCGTCTGGGAAGCGCTCACGCGCCGAATCGACAATTTCCTGTTCGGCTGCGCACTGGTGCTGGTGGCCGTGGGGCTGGTGACGCTGTTTTCCGCCGCCGACCAGAACGCCGCGCGCGTGACCACGCAGGTCCTTTCCTTCGGATTCGCGCTGGTGCTGATGTGGGTGGTCGCGAACATTCCGCCGCAGACGATCGCGCGTGCCGCCGTCCCGCTCTATGTCCTCGGCATCCTGCTTCTGCTGGGTGTTGCCTTCTTCGGCATCGTGGTCAACGGCTCGCGCCGGTGGCTGAACCTGGGCTTCGCGCGCATCCAGCCATCCGAGCTCATGAAGATCGCGCTGCCGCTGATGCTCGCGTGGTACTTCCAGAAATTTGAAGGCCGCATCAACTGGAAGGATTTCGCCGTCGCGGCCGTGCTGATCGTGATTCCCGTGTATCTCATCAAGCGGCAGCCTGACTTGGGGACGGCGCTGCTGATCGGCGCCTCCGGCTTCTACGTTCTCTACCTCGCGGGACTGTCCTGGAAGATCATCGTCGGGCTCGTGGCCGTGGCCGGCGCGGCCGGGCCCTACGTGTGGGCGCATCTGCACGACTACCAGCGCGAACGCATACTCACGTTCATCGACCCGACGCGCGACCCGCTCGGCGCCGGCTACCACTCCACGCAGGCGTCGATCGCCATCGGATCCGGCGGGGTCATCGGCAAGGGCTGGCTGAACGGCACGCAGACGCACCTCGACTTTCTGCCGGAGCGCCACACCGACTTCATCTTCGCGGTATTCGGCGAGGAGTTCGGGCTGATCGGCAACGGGCTGCTGCTCGTGCTCTACCTGCTGCTGATCGGCCGCGCGATGATGATCACCGCCAATGCATCCACGCTGTTCGCCAGGCTGATGGCCGGCGCCGTCACGCTGATGTTCTTCACGTACGCGTTCGTCAACATGGGCATGGTGAGCGGGCTGCTTCCGGTCGTGGGCGTGCCGCTGCCGCTCGTCTCGTATGGCGGCACCGCGCTGGTGTCGCTGTTCATCGGCCTGGGCATCCTGATGAGCGTGCAGGCGCACCGGAAACTGGTGACGACCTGAGTCGTGCCGCGCGCAACGCGCGCGCGGATCAAACCGCTTCGGGCACCCAGCCCAGCCCCTTCGCGGACCGCCCGTGGGGATCGCGATGGCTCATGTGCTCGCGTGCCATGTCGAGCGCCGAGCGCGGGCATGGCGGCAGGTCGACGTCCGACGTCGCCAGCGGGGTCACCCTGTCGCCCCAACGTATGACGTGCGAGCAGTAGGTGAGGCCGCCGCCGAATGCCGGTGTGAGCAGCAGGGCGCCCGGCGAAACCCGGCCGTCTTCCAGCGCTTCGACCAGCGCGACAGGCACGGTGGCGGACGACATGTTGCCGTACTTCTGAACGGTGACGAACACGCGGTCCATCGGCACTCCCGTCCGCCTGGCCACGAATTCGATGATGCGCAGGTTGGCCTGGTGGGGCACGACCAGGTCGATGTCCGCCGCGGTCTTGCCGCATTTGGCCAGCGCCTCGGCCGATGCCTCGCACATGCCCCCGACCGCCCGCTTGAAGATCTCCTGGCCGTCGAAATCCCAGATGGTGTCGCCGAACGTGACCTCGCCCCTCAGCGCATATTTGAATCCGGAACCGCGCACGCGCAGGATGTCCCGCGCGTCTGAGTAGCAGCCGAGCTTTTCGGAGAGCACGCCTGATGGTTCTTCGCTGGCCTGCAGGACGACGGCCGCCGCGCCGTCGCCGAACAGCACCGCGACGTTCCGGTTGCGCCAGTCCAGGAACGGGCTGATCACCTCGACGCCGACCACGACCGCGGTCCTCACGACCCCGGTGCGGATCATGGCCGTGGCCGTCGACAGGCCGTAGAGAAAGCTCGTGCACGCGGTGTTGACATCCATCGCCGCCGCATTGCCGGCGCCCAGCTTCAGCGACAGCCCGGACGCCGTGTTCGGGATCTGCTCGTCGTTGGAGCAGCTGCCGTAGACGATGAGATCGACGTCGCTGCCCTTGAGTCCCGCGCAGGCGAGCGCGCGCGATGCGGCGACGTAGGACAGTTCGGTACCATCGACATGCGACACGCGGCGCTCGTGAATGCCGGTGCGTTGCATGATCCATTCGTCGGTGGTGTCGACAAAAGTGGCGAGGTCGGCGTTCGACAGCACAGCCGGCGGCATGCACTTGCCCCAGCCCGTGATGGCGGCGTACGTCATGGAATTCCCCCTGTGGCGGTCCTGGTGTCGCACCGTCGCGGAGAAAGCGTCCCGCCGGCCGATCGTTTTGGCGGGAGTTTAGCAGCCCGCGAGCGACGCGCCAGAAGGCCGCGTCGCGGGGCGCTACTTCCTGGAACGGGACTTCTTCGGCGCAGCCTTCTTCGGCCGCTTGGCCGCAGGTTTGGTTTCCTTCTCCTCGGGCTTGTAGTCGCCGATCACCGATTTGACGGGACACACGCTGACAATGGGACACTTCTTGCAGCCGACAGCCAGGGCAACGGGACACAGGACCATGGTGAGCGCTCCGGAATGGACGTGCGGGGAAGCATCGTCGAGTGGAATCCAACATGATGGACGCAGTCGGCCGCGAAAGCCAGAACCGCGGCGAACTACAGGTTCTTGGCCATGCGCACGACCGGCAGGGCCAGTCCGTCCGCCAACGGGATGTCGTAGCGTTCGACGACCGCATAGTCGAATGCGGCGTAGAGGGGTTCGCCGGCAAGCGTGGCGACCAGTTCGATCGACCTGAAGCCGGCTTGGGCGATCGCCTGTTCACACGCGTTCATGATCCGGGCGCCGATGCCGCGCCGCGCCCAATCCGGGTGCACGAAGAAGGCGCGGATGCGCGCCGGGTCCCGCGCCGGGTCGAGCAATGAACGCTCTCCGGGGTCGCGGCTGCTGTCGCCGCCAAAGAGCGACTTCCGCCTGCTCCAGCCACCGGCGCCAACCAATGCGCGGTCCGCGTCGACCGCGAAATAGGTGCCGTCGCGAATCAAATCCCGATCGACGCCGAACACCGGGCCGATGGCGGCTTCCATTTGCGCGGAGGAGTACCAGGCCGCATGCAGTGTCCGAACCGAAAGCGGAATCAGCGCGGCGAGCGCGGGGATGTCGCGCTCCTGCGCGACGCGCAACGCCAGGTCCGTCACGGCGCCGGGCGGACCGCTAGCCGGCGGACTTTTCCTCGGCCGGCGCCGGTGGGGTTTCCTCGGTGGCCGGAACTTCGTTCGCGTGAGCCTTGCGCAGCTTTTTCTCCTCTTTCTTCTGCTTCTTGGCAAGGTCTCTCTGGCGCTTCGCGAACTCGTAGTTGGGTTTGGCCAATTGGCGATCCTCAAGGTTAAGTGTCGGGGCGACTGCAGGCAGAGTATGCCATTTCGACGGGTGGAGCCCCAAGACCCCCGGGGCGCCCCGGATCAGGCGTCCTGGCTCGCTGCCGGCGTTTCGGCGGCGCCCTGAGTGGCCCGCGGCCCCTTGATGTCGCTCAGGGGCTTACCAGTCAGGCGCTCGATCAGGATCCGCTCGCAAATCTTGAAGCAGACATAGAAGACGATGCTGAGGTACGAATTGGCGATGATCTCGACGAGCTGCTGCAAGGCGCCATCCTCGATCACCATCGCGCCATATTCGACGAACAGGTCGATGTTGGCCTTGAGCACCACGAACAGGTTGACCGACGTAAAACCGAACAGCAGAAAGAAAAACCCCATCAGCACGAACGTCACCTTCGGGTTCCGGTAGAGGAATCCGATCCACCGCCGCGGTATCGGCGGAACTTCCAGTGCCTTGTGCAATCTTCCGATATGCGTCGACGGGGTCTTGCGGGACAAGTGATCCTCGGACAAGGGAGCCTCGTTCAGTGCGCCAGTCTGAGCGTGACGACGCCGCCGACGATCAGTAGGACGCCTGCGTAGCGCGCAATGCTGGACGCGTCGCCGAAAAACCACATGCCGACCAGAAACGTGCCGGCCGCGCCAATCCCGGTCCAAACGGCGTAGGCGGTGCCGATCGCAATGTCCCTTTGCGCGAGCCACAGCAAAAGCCCGCTGGCGCCCATGCAAAAGATGGCGATCGCCACGCCGAACCAGCGCTGATCCTCGCCCTGGGCAACCTTGAGCCCGATCGGCCAGCCGATTTCGAACATTCCCGCCAGGACCAGGTAGAGCCAGCTCATCGTCATCCTTTCGTGGCAGCCGGCGGGCGAAGCAGGCCGGCATAGGCTCCCGGACTGGATCCGGCGATCGGGACCGCTCCGACGCTGCGGGAATAGAACGCGGCGGGCCCGACGCCGCCAATGATGGCGTAGGCGTAGCCTTGCTCGCGCTGCGCATGCAGCGCGGCGAGCAGGAGAGCCCGGCCCACGCCGCGTCCGCGCTCCGCTTCGACGACGGCCTCGGGTCCGAAGAAATTGCGGGTCGCCGTGTCGTAGCAGGCGAATCCCAGGATGGCCTGCTCGCGGACGGCAACGAAGCATGAAATGGGCAGGCGGCAGCATGCGATCTCGAGTTCCGCCGCGAATACGGGGAAGTGGCTGGCCGTCCAGTCGCTCAGCAGATTCTTCTCGGGGCCGAGCGCGCGCCGGATGCTCACGCCGTGGCGCGCCACCGCGTCCTGGGCATCCTGGAGGCGCGGGAGCTCGTAGAGTTTCACGAGCATGTCGTGCATGGATCGTCCGGATCGCCGTCAGGATGGTGGTGGCAGCGGATACATCTCGGCGCACGTCTCGGCAATGGTCAGCGCGGTGACCTTGGGGATCATCGGATCCTTCATCATGACTTCGATCTGGAGTGGATTGAAGTACACGATTCGCTTGGCCTCGGCTTCGCGCCAGAATTCCGCCGCCTTCGACTTCTCGCTCCCGGCAATGGCCACGCAGATGAGGTCGATCTGGTCGTGGCCGGGGGTTTCGATCCAGGAGATGAACTTCTCGATCCCGGCATCCGAGTTCGGAAATTCCCTGATCTGGTATTGCCCGCCAAACGGCAGTGCCGCCTGGTAGGTCGTGGCCGAGGCAATCCAGATCGCAAGTACCAGGGTGGAGCTCATTTCCATCCTCACACAACGATGCAAGGGCGAATTATGCACCGCATCCGGGACAACGCAGTGCCACGTGGTCGATCGTCCGCCTCGTCGCGAGGGTCGTGACCCTGCCGGCGCTTGCCCCGAAGGTTGGTGCTGCGATTTCGCATGCGGAAGGGGTGCAGCCCCGGAGAGGGGTCGTCCTGCGGGTTTACTCCATTGCGGCGCCGGCCGCTCGTCGCACCGGAATGCCCGCGGGGTCGAAGTCGTGCAGGCAGTAGACGTTGATCCCGAGGTAATCCGGCGTGACGCGCTTGCGATGGAACGGATAGATGCCGCAGGTCCGGCAGAAATAGTGTCTCGCGGTGCGCGTATGGAACCGGTACTCCGTCAGCTCCTGTTCGCCGGAAAGAAGTCGGAACCGGTCTTCGTGGACCTTGACCATCAAGGCGTTCTTGCGCCGGCAGATCGAACAGTCGCAGGTGGTCAACTCCGGAAAATCGGTCTCGATTTCGAACGTGACCGCGCCGCAGTGGCAACTGCCTCGATATCTCCGCATCGGACGCGTGCTCATGGCGTTCTCCGGATCCTGCGGCTACAAAGCATTGGCCGACGACGCGGGCCGTCCGGAAGGGTCGGCGGTCAGCGGCTCCCCCTGGCGGTCGCGCCTGCAATGGCGCGGAACGGTTACTTCCCGTCGTCGCGAACCAGGGATGGCGCGCTTTCCAGCAGCCACTTCAGCGCCTCTTCCTCCGACGAATACACGTCGCAGGTCAACCCCATGGTCATCGCAACCTTGACGCCAAACTTGCGCGGATGAATGTATTCGGCCGGCGCGACCATGACCGTGACCACCATGCCTTTCGCTGCCTGCGCCCAGTCCTCGACCATCAGGAAGCGATCGATCAGCGTCGGAATGGGCAGGTCTTCGATGCCTGTGACGTCGATGAGCAGTTTGTCCACGCCCCGACGGCGGCAGGCGGCGATTGCCGCCGACACGAGATCCACCGCCTCCACCAGCGAATATTTGCCGCGCGGTCGGTAGGTGAAGACGCCGTTCGCGGATTCCTGAGGTTCAACCACGAGCATGCAGCAATTCTGCCATGACAGATCAGGAAGCCGTCCTGGACGCGGCTCCCGGACCCTGTTCGCGAAATTGCACGACATTTCCTTCAGGGTCGTGACCGTCGCATATCCGGCAACCCTGGTACTTCCAAACCATTTCGCGCGGATTGAGTTCCCCGCCCAGGCGCCCGGCGGCTTCCCGCGCCGCGTCGATGCTTGCAACCGGAAACACCAGCTTGACCGGCACGTCAGTTCGCCGCTCGGGAGGCGCCAAGATCGTGATGGTTGCGGCGATGTCCGCCGGAATGGCGTGGATCACGAGCTGAAATGTCGGGGACTCGACCACGGCGTGGTCGACTTCTTCATGCGTCAAGGTGAGTCCGGCCACGTCGGAATAGAACGCGCGAAGTCGCGCCACGTTCTTGGCATAGAGCACTGCGCCCGGTTTGGCGGTAGAAATGGTGGCAGCTCCGTTTTATCCGATGGGTCGGGGGTCAGTGCGAATTTTGCCTGTCCCGACAGTCGGCTGCCAACATTCGCTTCAAGGCGCCGGGATGGGCCCGCGCGCGCTGCCTCGCTATTCTAGGCCCGGTAACCCAGGATTCGAGCCGGCAGGAACAGCAGGACCTTGAGGAACGCGAACAGCGCCGCCATGACCAGGCCAACCAGCAGGAACGGCACCGCAATGAGCCAAAGCAGCGGCGCGAGCACCATGGCGAGCAGCGCCAGTGGCCAGCAAAGAACCAGAAGGACAAGCCAGACCACGAACAGGATCATCAGCTTCACCGGGTCTCCTTAAGGGGGTGACGTAATCGGCGCAATGCCGTACAAGGAATATCACCGTCGATTCGCGCGCGATCCGGGCTTGCGACGAATGGGGCAATTTTCATGACGTGCCGCGCCGCGCGACGATGCGTGGCGGGTGCCGCCGGCCAGGATCCTTCGCGGAGACTATGCCGGGCCGGTTCCCGGCGTCGGCGTCAGCTGCCGGGGATCGTAGAAGAACTGCTCCTCGGCGATGCGGTCGCCCTCCCAGCGCTGGTACGCGAGTTCTTCGATCCGGATCGAGCTTGCATCCTGGTAGGTGAACTCGAATATCCACCGGACGACCACGTGGTCCCCGTTCACGAACACCGGCCGCACGCAGTTCGACCGCACGGACGTGGCGCGCGCCAGCGCCCGCCGTTCGTTGGCAATGAGCGACTCGCGCCCGACGCGCGGCGTCGACTGGTTCTCCCGCATCGTCGCGTTCTCCGTGTAGAACTCGACGATGGCGTCGACATGCGCATTTTGCTCGACGAGGGCGATGAAGCGCTCCAGTGTCTCGGCGGAAGGCATGTCGGGCGTGGGCAATCGCAGGGAGTCTGATCGACGATGGGTGGCGAGCAGCGCGCAGTCAGGAATTGCGCCACCAGAGGACGCCGGCCGCGGCCGTCGGAATCAGGAATATCGCCAGGAAGATCGGAAACTCCTCGGCTACGGTGTACCCGGCCCTGGCAACGCCCAGCCACATATTGACCAGCGCAGCACCGAGCCAGATCGGAATGAAGACCTTGGCGGCGGTGGGGATCGATGGTGCGCCGCCCATTTTCCAGCCGACAAGCGAGAAGATGCCCAGACCCGCAAGTCCGGCAAGGATGATGACGAGGGTTCGCATGCGGTCTCCGGGTCGGGACGATCAATCGGAATGCGGCAGTACCTGCATCACCTCGAAAGTATTGCACACAACTGGCATGGTCTCCGCAGGTTCGCGGCCTATTCGCCTGCACTCGCGCGAGAAGAAGTTCCAGTGCGCGCGACGCCAGTATTCGAGCGAGCCGTCGCCCTCGCCTTCGATCGCGGCATACGATCCAGTGACTTCATTGAACGGCACGATGGATACGGCGGTGATGCGAGTGATGATCGCGGGTTCGCCCCGATGGTCGAGCACGACCTCGATGTCACCGGCATGGGGAATGGGCTGCCCGTCCGCTTCGCACGCCCAGAGGAGACTGGTCCCGGCCCGTTTCGCGCCCGCCCGGATGAGTGCAAGCAGCTCCTCGGAAAGCGCCGACGAATCCCCATAGCCGTCGAGCCGGACGCGGCCCGATGGAATGGAGACGCCCGAACTCGCCAGCCTGGCAAGGACGGACTCGAGGGAAGGCAGCGGTTCCATGGTCTGTGATCGGCGGTGTCGAAACGGGCGAAGCGCGTCGTCGAAAGGACCGATGGAGAACGGCCGGCTACGGCTGCACGCCTTCGTATCCCTCGATGATGACGAGGTCGGCCGTGGATACGGGCTGCCTCAGCGCAATGGCCTGCTGATATCCGGGCGAGTGCCAGCATTCCACTGCGGCCTGGTAACTCGGAAACTCGATCACCGCGTTGCGCGAGCGGCTGCTCCCTTCCGGGTTCTCGAAGCTGCCTCCCCGGACCAGGAAGCGGGCGCCGTACTTCTTGAGGGGCGCGGCATTGGCGGCTACGTACTCCTTGTACTTCTCCATGTCGGTGATGTCGACGCGAACGATCCAGTATCCCTTGGGCATGGCGCTTTCCTCAGGTTGGTGTTGCGGCGGCCGAATGGACGCCGGGAAATCGGTTCAGCGGGCATCCTGCAACCCTATTCCGGAATGGCCATGCTGTGCCACCAGATGCTGCACTCCGAGCACCGGTCATGCTCGAAACGGGCCATCAGCACGCCATCGAGCGCCATGCGCGGCAATGGATCGCCAGGCTTGCGCGCAATGACGTTGGTGCCGGTCGACCTGGCCCAGATTTCGAACAGTTCCTCGGATGCCACCTGGTAGGTCACGTGCCAGTGCGCGAGGCCGCCGTCGGCGAACGCGGCGAGGATCTCGTAGTTCACGTGGACGTCCGCCTGGAGCTTCACGCGTTGCCAGTACTTCGCGAGCTGCTCGTGGCCTTGCTGCTGCGCGAACGGCGTGTTGCGGTAGATTCCGTCGCGCGTGAACAGCGCGCAGAACAGCGATTCGTCGCGCGCTTCCCATGCCGTCCTGTAGCCCTGCATGAACTGCACTATGTCCACGGTTCGCTCGCGGGTTGGATTGCGCTTCGACGCGCGGCGCTCAGGTATCCGCGCGTCGCCGGGTCACGGCTATCGGTGGAGGATGCGCGAGGGTCTGGTAGACCACGCAGTACCGCTCCGTCAATTTCAGCAGCGTCGCCAATTGCTCTTCCGAAGCGTCGGTATCCAGCGTGAACTGGAGGCGTATGTTCTGGAAACCGACCGGCGCCTCCTTCGAGACGCCGAGCGTTCCACGGAAGTCGAGATCGCCTTCCGCCTGCAACGAGGCATCGCGAAGCTGGATGCCGAGCGCCGTGGCCACGGCGTTCAATGTGACTCCCGCGCAGGCAACCAGCGCCTCGAGGAGCATGTCGCCTGAGCACGCGCTGGCGCCGGAACCGCCGGTTGCCGGATGCAGGCCGGCGGAAACCAGCGCCTTGCCGGTCTCGATCTTGCAGCTCACCCCTTCGCCAAGCCTGCCCTTTGCGCGCAATGTGACAAGCGCAGCCGCCGGAGCCTCCCGGTAGCGCTCCTTCAAGGGCGCCTGAACATTTCGCAGGTCGTCCGCATTCATGGTGCCCCCTCGTCATGGCGTGCGATGGATCGTTGCGGCGGAGTCGTGCAGATCTTACCGTCGTTCTCCATCCCCAGAAAGCCGGTTGCAGGGATTTCTGCCAACGGGGTCGCGCGAAATGCCACGGTGAAAGTCACCTGGACTTCCGTTTTGCGCGCCGCAGGTTTTCGGCGACGCGAAACCGGACGATGCGGGAGATCAGCTCAAGCGGAAGGGGATCGTCGAACTGGAATTGCACCGTGCCTTTCGCGGTGCGAAAGCCCGCCAGTTCCTTCTCGAAGGCCTTGATCGCCGAGCTTCCCGGATAGATGCCGATATGGTTCTTGAACGCGGCGAAGTGGATCAGGTTGCCATGCAACGCGAACGTGGGAATCCTGTAGCTGATCTTCTGCTCCGCGCCGGGAGCGACCTCGGCAACGGTGCGGCGCACCGCTTCGAGTCGCTCACGGACCGGTTTGGGGAACGCCGCGATGTATTCGTCGATGTCGACGGGCGTGGACAGTGGGGTCTTCACGCGTTGCCCTGTCCTCGATTGCGCGGATGTTGGGCGGCGCGGCGCTCGTTGCCCCGCTTGTAATTGCCGGTGAGGCGCGCCATCAGTTGCTGTTGCCGCACGAGCGAAGCGGAGTCGATCTCGGCAAGAAAATCGCGTGCCGCCGCGCCGCGCAGCGTCGTCACGACCCGGTCATGGCGAAGAATGCTGACGTTCCCGCCCTTGGCGACGCGGAACGAAAACGCGAGGTCATCGGTCGTCGACGGCATGCGCGATAACTCGCCTGGAAGTGCCCGGTCGGGAATTTCCGGTGCGGACGTTGCCGCGAGGTGCCCGATTTCTGTTTTGGCGAAGATGACCACTCACGATGGACATGGGATGCGTGCGCTGGCTCGACCGAGGCTGAACGCTTGCGACGGGTTCAGGTCTTCCTGCCCTGCCGGGCGGCCTGGTATGCCTCGATCTGCGGCAGGATAGCGAGTCTTCGGGCGAGACTTCCGGCAGGCCAGAGCAGCTCGCGATCGTAGTACTCCGGCACGAACGGAACGCCGGGCGGAATGACGACCCATGGCTGCTTGGTCGCCGTGAAAATGTGGATGTCGGGCGGCAGGTGGTCGGGTTCGTCCAGCGTGCCGACGCGGACGAACCGTATCAGAGGACCCGCGCCCGCGTAATAGCTCCATACGGCGATCCGGCACTTCGGGCAGCGGGCGACCGTTTGCCCGTAGCCGCTTTCCGAAGGCGTCGGCACCAGCTCCGGAGGACCGCCGACGTTGGTGACCCGATCCGCCTCGATCATTGCATTGAGTGCGAACGAAGCCCCGCTTTCGCGCTGGCACCATCGGCAATGGCAGCAGTGCACGAAGAGGGGCGCCGTCTCCATCCGGTAGCGGACCTGCCTGCAGTCGCAACCGCCTTCGAGGGGGAATACGGATGGATCGGCCATGGCTTGAAGCGCACGCAGGCAGTCGAATCAGGCCAGGCGGCGAACCGATCGCGCAAGGTGGATCAAAGGTTCGAACTTTCGCGCAGTATTTCCAGGCGAAGCGAAATCCCTTGCTCGAGCGCGTTGAGCCGGGTTTGCAGCGCCAGCCGCGCGACCGGATCGACTTCCGCGTCGCACAATTTTCGAAGGCGGGCACGTTCATGGAACATGGCCACTTCGGGCGGGACCGCGCCGGCATCCTTGAGGATTTTCATGGGCATTCGCAGCGACTCCGGAGTCGAGTCCCATCCCGCATCCGGCTCGGGCGGCTTGCCATAGCCTTTCGCCTGGCTGAGCTCGCCGGATTCGGCGGCCTCCATCAGCTTGCGCGCGATTTCCTGGTCGAACGTATTCATGCGCCTGACCCCCAAGCGGTGTGGGCGTCCAATCTAGCGCAGGGGTGCCCTGCCGCGCAATGGTTCAGGCACCCACGCGCCAGGGCGGGCTGAGTCGATTTTCACCCGCCCAGTAGAGGCAGATGACGTTTCCGGATGGATCGGCAATGCGCGCTTCCCGCCACAACCACGGCTCGTCGCGCGGCTCCTGGCTGAATGACAATCCCTTGGACTTGAGGGTCCTGACCGTTTCGTCGAGGGAGGATGTCTCGAAGTAGACGACGGTCAGCGACGGGAACGGAAGCGCGTCGGCCTTGTGGACCGAGAACGTGGAATCTCCATCGGTCGATTTGAACCGGGCGTAGTGGGGGGCATCGACGATCAATTCGAACCCCATGGCGCGATAGAAAGCCACGGAGGCCGCGATGTCGATCGCCGGTAGGGTGACTTGATTCAGGTTCAATGCCTTCTCCGCGTTGAGCGACGGTACGACGGATCTCGTGACCGGTGAGTGAGCCTGCAGCGACTACCGTTCCGCCTGCACAACGAGGGCCTGGATTCGGCCGTCTACAACCCCCGGGCCAAACCGCGCCGCGATCGCGGATTGCGCGACGTCGGTGGCCTCACCGAGTCGTGAACGATCACGTGTCTCGATTTCGCTGCGGAGCGGGGTGCCCTGGCAATATGCGATGGCGGGCAATTGCGGCGATTGGGCGCGGCTTCGCGCCGCCACCACCGCAAAGTCGGGAATCCGTCCGAATCCGCCACGTTTCAGGTCTTCGGCAATGATCGACGGGTCGTGGTAGCCGTGGGGTACGCGGGCCAGGAATCGCGGCGGGTCGGCAGGGAACATGGAACCAAGCGCCCGAGTCACGACGTCGGCGAATTCGTTCTGGTCGATCCGGTCCCACGCGGAGAAGAAGAACGTGCCTCCGGGAGCGAGCACGCGCCTCGCTTCGGAGAAGGCTTTTGCCTTGTCGGGAAAAAACATGACGCCGAACTGGCATACGACCACGTCAAAGGCCTCGTCCGGGAACGGCAGTTGCATCGCATCCGCCTGGCGCCATTCCACCGGGCGCCGGGTGCCTATCGCAGCCGCGTGATCGAGCATCGGCTGATTCAGGTCGCTTGCGACGATCGACACCTCGGACGAAAGGACGTTGGCAAGATGCCGTGTAACGACTCCCGTTCCCGTCGCGATCTCGAGAACGCGCGCGGGCCGGAGCAAGGCAACGCGACGCGACAGGTCCGCTGCGTAGGGCTCGAAGATGAGCGGTACGAGGTACTGGTCATAGAGTTGCGGGATCGAGCCAGCAAATGAAATGTCGGATTGCGAAGGACTCATCGTGGTTCTCCAATTCGCCCGCCGATCAGGTCGCATTCGGAAGAGCTCGCTGCATGACGACATTCTCATAGGCATTGCCCTGAAACGCGTACCGTGTCGTGCCGACTTTTTCGTATCCCATTGCCGTGTAGAACGCCAGGGCTGAATCGTTATCGGACCAAACCGTGAGCCACAGGGTGTCGGCGGAACGTCTCCTCGCCTCGGCTTCCGCATTCGCGAGCAGTGCACTGCCGAGCCCGTGGCGCTTGCTGCGACCCTGGACATACAGCCGCACCAGCTCGGCGGCGGCGGGATCCGCCATGCCGGGATGCGCGCGCCCGCACCGCACTTCCGCGAACCCGACCAGGTGACCCGCGCGCTCGGCCAGGAGAAAGACGGTGGAAGGATCGCGCAGGCGTTCCGCGAAGGCTTCGGGCGCATAGGTCGCAAGCACTTCGCGCGCCAGGTCCGGGCGGATTCCCTCGGTCGCGTAGGTTTCCAGGAACACCTGCATGGCAAGAACGCTTACGCACAGCGCGTCCTCGGCGTTTCCTCCGCGGATCTGCGCAAATGGCGAATTGCCGAACCGCACGCCGGATCACTCCGGCATGCTGGCGCCGGAGCCACCCAATTCCTTGGGAATGTCCTTGAGCTTGGTGACGCCGTCCCTGATCGGCAGGACCGTCTCCTGGTAGTGCACGTGCACGCCGGCCTTGAACGGCAGGTCGGGAATGACGGCTGCGTACACGTCGGTCAGCCCCATGCCGGGATGCTCGGTGAAAACGTGGCCCCCGCAGGTCTTGCACCACTTTCGATAGCTGTGCGGCGTCTTGTGGTAGGTGCCGATATTGTCCGCGCCATGCGTGATTCGCACGGACTCCGGCTTCCACAGCGTAAATGCGTTCACCGGCCCGGCTGACCAACGCCGACACGATTCGCAATGGCAATAGCCCATCGCGGCCGGTTCTCCGGTGACGGTGAAGCGAACCGCGCCGCAAAAACATGCACCGCCGTAGCTGCGTTCGTTGTTCATTTTGCTGCTCCTTGTTGGGTCCTGGCCGTGATCGGGCCGGCCGACAATTGTATAAAAGCTAACCGGGTGCGACGCCCTTTGCCGCCCAGGCCGTCGCCACAAATGAGCGCGGGCCGTCCGCTTCTCCATCGATGTACGCGAGCCTGACCGCCTCGCGCAGGCGCGCGCGTCCGGCCTCGTCGAGCGCCGCGACATACTCGGCGTTGGGCCCGTCTTTACCCGCATAGGGTGCCCAATAGTCGTCGAAGGATGCGAATTCCATGCGGATGCTCAATGAGGTCGCAACGACGTCTCGGAAGCCCGCTGCCCGCCAGGCGTTCGCCAATTCCCCTGGCCGGGTCATCGGGCGGACAAAGCTGCGCGCCCTGAGCGTGTTGGCAACCGGATCCAGCGCGGCGGCCGTGTCGTAGAAAAGCCGCGCCGCAACGACGCCGCCGCGCGAGTCCCACACCGCAGCGCCGACCACGGCGCCCGGCCGGGCGACTCGCCGCATCTCGGCAATGGCCACATCCGCCCTGGGAACGAAGTGCAGCATGAGCAGCGACAGCACGCGGTCGAAACTGCGATCCGGAAAATCCAGCTTGCACGCGTCTCCCACCTGGAACTCGATTTTCGGATCGCGATTGTGACGTTTGGCGTGTGCGACGTAGGCGGGCGCAAAATCGACGCCGCGCAACTGCCTTGCCTGGCACCTGTCGTTGAGCGCAAAGCTGAGGCAGCCCGTTCCACAGCCGACGTCCAGCACGCTTTCACCATCGGCCGCTCCGACGAAATCGAGAAACGGAACGGCAAGGCGCCGGCTCCAGCGCCCCATCAGTACCTCGTATCCGTCGCCGTCGGCGGCAATGAAGGTCGAGGACGCGGTCATGGGGAAACGCGGCCGTTGGCGTTCCGAGCTTTCGCCTTGCGGATGCGTCGATCAAGCGCGCGAGGATTCATGCAGTGCTGCCGTTCACGGCGTCGACTTCTTCCGTGGCGAAGCCCGCCGGCATGACGACTTCCAGCATTTCCAGGTCGGGGCTGTGTCCAAGTTCCCGATGTCGGATATCCGGCGGCTGGTGAACGCACGATCCCGCCTCCAGCCTCACCACGCCCTGGCCTTCATATTCGAACTCGATCCACCCCTTCAGGATGTAGACGAGTTGAAACGTGGTTCGGTGCAGGTGAGGCTGGCTGGAGAATTCCTTTCCCGCCGCCGCGCGGATCACATGGGCATCGACGCGTCCCTCGGTCGCGGCCTTGATGCCGAGATCGCGGTATTCGTAAAACGATCGCAGTCCCCGTTCGAATTGGGCGCCCTTGGCGTGCGATACGACGAAGCCTTTGGTGGTCATCGGGCGGACTCCTTGCGGCACGAATGGATTGGCAGTCGATGGTCGCGATGACGCTGCCGGAACCCGGACAGCCGTCGCTCGACAATGCGACGGGTCATACGACAGTTGCGATCCTCGCGCCGACGGCAATGACGCCCGACGACAGCGCGTCCGCGCGCAGACCCGCGCGGTGAACGAGGCGGCGCACGACCATGGATGCCGGAAGGTCTTGCGAAGCCAATGCATCGCCCAGACCCAGGCACGGCTCGCAGAGCTCCACGCCTCGAAGCCTGACATCGCCCACCATGAATTCCCGTCCGACCAGCTGGTTCAGGCGGATGCCTCGAGTGACGAGATTGCGACCGGTGATCGAAAAGTCGATCGGCCGCCGATTTTCGGCGGTGAAAGCTTCGATTTCCTCGGCCTCGACCAAAGTGACGTTTTGTCCCGGCTCGTCGCGGCAGCCGAAGTACCTGTCGCCTTCGATGCCCGCGCCCGCCAGGACCGTTGCGCGATCGAGCCCGGTTTGCGGACTGCCGGGAGATTGCCGCACGAAAATGCGAATGACCGTCATCGGTATTCTCCTGGCGCACGGAGATGGCGTGGATGTGGACGACCGGGGGCTAGCCGCCATGCTACCTTGAATACGGCGCCCCGCATTGTTGCGCCATCGTCATCTCGCGTGTTCGAGCAGTTCGCGATTGAAACCGGCACCGCGTGGCCTCATTGCCTCCGTTCCAGCGCCAGCCGGACACTGAGACCGACCAGGATTGCGCCACTGGAACGAAACAGCCATCGAAGTACCGCCGGCCGTGCGCGCAGCCAGCTTGACAGGGTTCCGGCAAACAGCCCGATGGGAGCCTTCAGCAGAAAGGTCAGCGCCGCAAACGCGAGCCCCAGCGCGAGGATCGAGAGCGTCGGGTGAGTGGCGGACGGCGAGACGAACTGGGGCAGGAACGCAAAGAAGAAGATCGCAATCTTCGGATTGGTCACGTTCGATATTGCGCCGTCAATGAACAATCGCGCGGGCGAGCGCTTGCCCGACATGGACAGGCCGAGGTCGTCGTGCCT
Source organism: Casimicrobiaceae bacterium (assembly GCA_035430095.1). Lineage (GTDB taxonomy): Bacteria > Pseudomonadota > Gammaproteobacteria > Burkholderiales > Casimicrobiaceae > VBCG01. Next base: position 80,249 of record DAOMGB010000006.1, read on the forward strand.
CGACAACAGCAAGCCGATTCCCAGGTAGAGCAGATATGCGGCACCGACGAGCTTGAGCGCCACGAACAGCCACTCGGACGCGCGCAGGATGGCGCCAAGTCCGAGCGTCGCGAGGACGGTGTGCCCGATGAGGCCGACGCTTACGCCGGCCGCGGTGGCGATGCCGGCCGCGGGTCCCTGTGCGATGGATCGGGACATGACCAGGATCATGTCCTGCCCCGGCGTGGCGATGAGCACGAGGGAAGCCGTCACAAAGATTGGCCACGACACGTCGATCATTGCTGCCTCCGCACTGAGCTGCCGATCCAAGTTGGACAATTATCCTCGACGCGGCCGGGCGGCGACGCGGAGCCGTGGCCATCCATCGCATCAGGGAGGCACGCAACGGCGACCGGTTCAGGCACCGTCACGGTCGTCCCTGGCGGCCGACCATGCCTGACGCGCAAGTGCCGCGATGTGAGCGACGTCCTCACCGGTACGGAACTGGAGCTCGATCCATTCCGATCCGGATTTGCGGAAGCGCGCCCTCGGATCGGAGCGGAGCCCCGCCTGGAGTTTGCGGGGAAGGCGGAGGTCAACGATGTCGTTCTCATGCAGGTGAGCGAATTCGCGGCCCGCGACCGACCATGCGGCGTTCCGGCGCGAGCCGAAACGGGATGCGCACTCCTCGACGCCCGGCAGCCGGGACAGTGCTGCGCGCAATTGCTCGACGAGACTCATCGCTGGCCGACGGGGCGGCCGTCGATCGAAGCACTCCCGCCCGAAGTGTCGTCGCCGGCACAATGCCGCCACCTTTGACCGAGGCTTTCCACCGGATCAAGCTCCCGACGCATTGGGCAGGACCAGGAAGTCCGCGATCGGTGTCAGCAGGACCTCGGGAAACGACTCCAGGATTGCGGCACGCATCCGTTCGCCGGCGGCCGGATCGAATGGTCGGGCAAACGCAAGCTGCCGCACTTCTTCGCTGGGCCACTGCGCATACCCGTACCAGAGACCGTCGCTCCCGCGATGAAGCCGCGAACCGAGCGAGCCTGCGTGCTCGCGCAACGACGCCGTGACGCTCGACCAGGCGTCCACGAACGAAGCCTCCGCGCCCGGATGCAACCTCCAACGATACAACACCGCCAGCCCCGGTTCGATTTTTCCCAATCGGCTCCTCACCTCAAAGACGTCGGGCCGCGCCGTCGGTGGCGGCGAGGCGCAGCGACATGAACACGCTGTTTGGATCGGCTCGGTAGCTTCCGAATGGTCCGCAGTAACTGAAGCCAAAGCGCCGATACAAGCCCTGTGCCGGCATGAAGGCCGGATGGGAGCCCGTTTCGAGGCTGAGCGTCTCGTAACCGCGATGGCGGGCGACGTCGATGATGTGGGCGAGGATCCCGCTGCCGGCGCCCCTGCGTCGCAATGCCGCCGGCGTGCGCATGGACTTCACCTCGCCGTGCGCGGCAGTCAACTCCTTGAGCGCGCCGCAGCCCAGCAGGACCTCGCCTTCCCAGGCAGTCCAGAACGTGATTTCCGGCGACCGGAGCCTGGCTACATCCAGCGCGAACACGCTTTCTGGCGGGGAAAGCGCGAACATGTTGGCCAGGTGCTCGTTCAGCAAGTCATGCACCTGGGCGCGGGAGAGGTCGTCTACTTCGATCCGCATGATGGTACGGCGTGCGTCAGTCGGGAATCTCCGGCTCGACCAGCTTCGCGAGTTGCGCGAGTGACTCCTGCCAGCCGAGGTAGCACATTTCGGCGGGAATCACCTCGGGCAGCCCTTCCTGCACGACGCCGAGCTCGGTTCCGCAGGACACTTGGCGGAAAGTCACCGTGGTCTGCATTTCGCCGGGGAGGTTCGGGTCATCGAACTTGTCCGTATATCGAATGCGTTCATGGGGGACGAGCTCGCGATACTCTCCGCCGAACGAATGACCGTTGCCCGTCCTGAAGTTCGTGAACGACATCTTGTAGGTTCCGCCGACCCTGGCATCCATTTGGTGGACCTTGCAGGTGAATCCGTAGGGTGGAAGCCACTTGGCGATTGCATCGGCATCGAGGAATGCGCGATAGACGCGCTCGGGTTTGGCGCGAAGTATTCGGTGAAGGCGGACTGTGCCCTTGGGCATGATCAATGTTCCCTTCGGTTTGTGAAACGGGGAGTCGATTCCACGAGAATGCGCCGGAGCGCCTTCGGCTGCGCTGGCCGCGGCGAACTATTGCCCGGCCGGCGGCTCCCACAACTCGATCTTGTTCCCCTCCGGATCGATGACCCAGCCGAACTTGCCGTATTCAGACTCCTCGGTCTTCTCGATGACGCTGCAGCCCTCGGTGCGCAGGGCGTCGATCAATGCGCGCAGGTCCGCGACCCGATAGTTGATCATGAACGAGGATGTGCTTGGGGCAAAGTAGTCGCCGCCGGCATCGGATACGGTCCAGATCGTCGTCCCTGCCGTGGGTCTGCCGTCGGGGTCCGTCCAGCGAAACGCCGCGCCTCCCCAATCCTGCACATCGATGCCCAGATGCTTCCGATACCAGTCGCGAAGCGCGACGGGATCCTTGGCCTTGAAAAAGACTCCGCCGATGCCAGTGACTCGTTTCATAGGCGCCTCCCGGGCGTGATCCCGGCAGAAGCCTAACGTGCGGCGCCTCGGCGAATCAAGGGGGCAGGCTCCCTGTCGCGGTCATGGGGCCGCACCAAGCGGAATCTTCAAGCCACGTGCGGCGTGGCGGCCAATTCACGCGTCCGAGGTTACGAGGAAGGCGGCAAGGAGCAGGCCGAATACGCCAATGGCGATGGCGAGGACCACCGCGAATCCGCGGCTGTAGGGCGAAGGCAGGTCGGAAGCGGGAAGCGTTGCAATGTAGCGCCTGTGCTGAGCGGCGGCGAAAAGGATGGCAATGGAACCGGCGAAGACGAACAGGACGCCGAGTACGGCGGAGGCTGTCGTGTGAGCGGCTACCGGCGTGCCGTGAACCTGCGCCGACACCAATCGCAGGAACAGCCCGAATCGGGCGACGACGAAGCCCAACCCGATGACGGTAAGCCCCGTGCGCAGCCAGGCGAGCAGCGTTCGTTCAGCAGCGAAGAATACGCGCGGATCCGAGGGTGTCATCGTGTTCCTAGCGTGGCGGCGGCCGCGGAGCGAAAGTCACGGTGCACGACATGAGCGAAGCATCCATTTGCGCCCGGCCGCCAAGTGAAGCATATCGCGGTACTTGCTTTCCAATGCGACTACCGACCAAAAATTCTTGCCAGCGCGCGCATGAGCGTTGAAGGCCTCGACGGCCGCAATTCGGGCGGGAGTTCGAAGTAGCGGCGATCGATGTAGCACCAGCCCCATGTCTCGCCGCTTTCGAGGGACGCGATCAGCGGGTGACCCGTGGTCTTGAAATGCTGGAGCGCATGCATGTGCCTGGAGTCTTCGCAGCACCCGACGTGGCCACAGCTAAGGCATACGCGAAGCTCGTTCCAGGCGCTCCCGAGCGCCTGGCATTCTTCGCAACCCGTTGCGCGGGGCGTCACCTGACCGATCCGACTCGCGTGTTCGCAACGTTCCGTGTCCTGCGGTTTCATGGTGTTCACATTGGAATGGCATCGCGTCCGTTGCGGCCGCGCAATGGCCTCCCGATCATGAGGCCGGATGGCGCCGCTTCGTCTCGGCGACGGAGCGCGCAACCAGCTGTTCCAGGATCGGCACGTGCACGTCGGACAGTCGCTTGACATACAGGCACGCCTTGCCGGTCCTGTGCTTCCCGAGCCGGGCCAGCAGCGCCTTGGTTTCGGCGTCATCGTACCCCGACATCAGGTAGACGCTGATGTGCGGCTTGCCGGAAGAGAACCCCACAACGCAACTGCGACCTTCGCGCCCGCTCTCGTAACGGTAGTGGTAGCTGTCGAAACCCACGATGCTCGGCCCCCACATCTTCGGTTCGCAGCCGGTGATGCGCTCCATCATCGCCGCCAATTCCTTGCAATCCTCTCTTCGCGCCTCATCGTCGATGCGGGCGAGGTAACTGGCTACGCTGGCTTCGGTCGGCCTGGTCTTGGCTTCGTACATGAAAGTCTCCTGCATGGGAGGCGGCAGCCCTGCGGCTGCCCGCGGTGGTCGCGCTTGCGATGGGTCAGAACTCGATCGCGTCGCCGATTGCCTTGACTCCCGATTGGGCACACGCATCATCCGCTTCTCCCCCCGGCGCGCCGGACACCCCGATCGCGCCAAAGATCGAACCGCCGCCTTCGATGAGGATGCCGCCACCCACGGTCACGACGCGGGCGATACCGCGAAGGCCGCTCATCGGCTTGCCGGGCTGGGTATCGGCCGCGAGCACCAGGGTGGAGGTGCGGAAGCTGGCTGCCGTCCATGCCTTGTTGGTGGCTAGCTCCACGGTGTGCGGACCGGCGAAGCGATCGCGCAGCAAGACCTGGGTCAGGCCGGATCGATCAACCACTGCCACCGCGACCTGATAGCCCTGCTTGCGGCAGGTCTCCATGGCCGCTTTGGCCGCGATCAAGGCAGTCTCTGGCGTGATGGACTTTGTCTCAAAGGTCCCAACTTGTGCGAACGCCGGCGCAACGAGCCCGAAGAGTGCGAATGCCGCAAGGAAACGACCAGTATTCAAATGAGCCTCCCCTTTCGTTGCCATATGCCAATGATGCGCTTTCACGGAGGGGACGGCCAATGCCCGTCCGGTTGCTGCCAGGTGACGCGTTCGCGAAGGATTCCGACTGTTTTGCGGACACCTCCCCCCGCTGGACTTGCCCCCATTGTCCATCAGCAGCGTGAGGGTGCACATGGTGGTCAACCGGCCCCTCTTGTCATGCCGCGCCCAAACGCGTTTCGCAGGTTCTCGTTGTCCCCGAGCCGTTCGATGGCAACACATGCGGCACCGAAACGAATCTGCTTGCGTCAACTGCGGAATTTACGGGATTCGCTGCAACGCGTCATCGGAGACTATCTTGTGCATGAGGTATTTGATGATGTTGTTCGGGTAGCCCGAGATCGCCGCCAGGACCTCGTAGCCACGCCTGCGATAGAAATCGGGCGCCTGGAAGCTCAAGGTCGTCAGGTAGAAGACGCGGCAGCCGCGCGAAGCGGCACGCTGCTCGAACTCGAGGAGCAAACGGGTCGCCGTTCCGGAGCGCCGATGCGCGGGCGCTACCCACAGTTGCTGGATTTCGCAGCAGGCGCCCCACGTGCGTCCGACGGCGCCCCCAATGACCACGCCTGATGGAGTGCTGGCGAATGCCGCAAGTGACCGCACGTCGGACAGGGGCGCCGCCGACAGGTTGTGGGATTCCAGGCCTGCATCGACTGCGCGCCGTCCCGACTCCGGGGGATCGTCGAACAGTTCGAAGCTGAGGCTGGTCGAGCTCATGGGCCGGATACCTGCCGGAACGGGTTGACCGGTCGGCCGCCACCGATGCGGGCCGGTTCGACGGCATTGACAGAGGTCATGGCGCGCATAACACAGGGGGCTGATGAATGCCGTCATGCCGAAACGGCCGATTGCCACATTCTCCAGGCTTGGCCACTTCGGGAAAGCCACCAGAAGAGGACGCCATAAAGCAGAACGTTCCAGACGACAATCGCGACGCCGGCGATGAGTTCGAGCCGACGCGGCATGCCACGCGGATAGACCATGGGCCCGATGTAGTGCTGGATGAATCCGCCTTCGTAGCCGCTTTCTTTCGCGGCGGCTCGAAATCGGTTTTCAAGAGGAGTTAGCGGGCACGTCCAGTTCGCGAGGTTTACGACCGACGACCAAATCACGACGGGCACGTGAATCCATGCCCATCGCGGGTCGACCAGGATTCCCAAGCCGCCGAAGACGGCAAACAAGACGATGCCAAAGTGCACCAGGAGCACGAGATTCGCGGCAAGTCGATTTTTCATTTCATGCGCTCGTCGACGGTCCGGAATTTCAAGCGTGACGACGGCCCGTTGCGATCGCGAAGCCGGGCGTCTCTGGGGTCGATGGAGTCCAAGGGGGTGGGGCGTTCGTTCCCGGCGAGGGGTCAGGAGATGCTGCGCACGAATTGCTGCTCGGTGACGACAGAGCCCCACCGGGAGCCGGTGCCCTCCTGCGCAAGCCGGAAGCCATGCGACTCGTAGAGGTGACGTGCGGCATGGAGGCCGGCAAACGTCCAAAGGTCGATGCTTCGATAGCCTCGTTTGTCGGCGAATGTCAACGCCTCGCGCAACAGGACCTTGCCAGTGCCTTGGCCACGCACCTGGTCCGAAGTGATGAACCAGCGCAGGTGCGCATGCCCCTGCTCGACCTGGGAGCCGTCGAGCGCGATGGATCCTTCAATGTGTTTTCCCCTGCGAGCGAGCCAGATTCCGTCCCTTCCGTGTCTGTAGGAGAGGCAGAATTGAGCCAGCTCGCTTGCCACCTTCGCCTCGAATGCCATGCCGAAACCGGTTGCAATCGAGTAGTAGTCGGCGTGGAGTTGAACAATGCGCCCGATGCAGCCGGCCACATACCCCTCGGAAATGGTGATGGACATGCGTCGCGGGAGTTCAGGCCTGGCGGACCGGGTTAGACGGCTGGTGCATGAAGCGCAATTCTGTTGCCC
>DAOMGB010000006.1:86910-95584 GCA_035430095.1 Casimicrobiaceae bacterium
GTTGCCCGCGTGCGGCAGAAGCCCGAACTCAAATCCCGGCCCGCCTTCCTTTGTCACCGGAGCGCCAAGTAATTTCGAGTAGAAGGCCATGGCTCGCTCGAGGTTGAGGACAGGAATGTCGACCCAGACGATTCTGTTGCTCATGATTGCCCCCGGTTGATGTGGCGAATGTGGCCCAGCGTAACAAGCCAACCGGCCCGACGCCAACTGCATGGCGACGAACGGCACGCCCGGCCGGCGGTGCCAATCGGGTTCCAGGTACGGCGCCACGTACACGGACTAACATCACCTGCATGCGCCTACATGCCTATATGGAATGCAGGGTGATCAGGAACAGGAAAAAGCGGTACAACCACACGATGTGAAAGAACGACCACGCGATCATCAACGCCACCGCAACGCAGTACCCGTAGTTCGCTGCGTACACGCGTCGCAGCATCAACGCGAGATATGCCGCGATGCAGACCTGGAGAAAGACCGTGATCGGATTGTCGTTGGCCACGAGGAACGCGGCGACACTCGTCGATTTGAACCACCACATCCCCGCGAGCGCGATCGCGGGAACGGCGACCGCCAGCAACGCCATGACAAACGACCACAGGTGGGTCGCGACTATCGCGTGCTCCACGAAATACGGCCTTCGGCGAAAGAAAAACGCGTAGAAAATCGTTGCATAAATGGGAATGAACAGAAAGATCAGCGTCTTCGACAGGACGTTCGTTCTCTCGTTGTACTTCGCTTCGAATGCGGCGAAGTCGGCCTTGCTCGCGCCAATGCGCCGCTCGACCTGTCGACTGGCCAGCTGCGGGTAATAGTCGTTCTGATGAAGCTGAACGGAAAGCGGGGTGGTAAACGTATTGGCCCCAAAGAGCGCGATGGAAAAGTAATAGACAACGTTGATCGAAATGAACAGCGAGAGCGGCTTCGCGTATCGAACCCTGCTGCCTCGCAACTGCTCCACGCTGAGGTAGCCTGGCTTCGTGAACAGGAATCGCAACGATCGATAGCCTTTTGAATCGAAGTGCGTTAGGAAGTCGACGACGACATCGAGGTAGTGTCGAAACGACCGATCCTCCGATCCCAGCCTTCGCTCACCGCAATTGCTGCAGAAATTGCCGACGGATTCGGTGCCGCACGAGGGGCAGTCGAATGCCGGCACGGTCGAGTCTTGCAAAGTGTTCATGGAGGTCGCGAACTGGCTGCCGGCACGCGTGGCCGGTCCGCAATGTGCTCAGTCGGGCCCAAGGCGCGTCGTCGCGCGACGGCGCATCCGGTCGAGCGCGGTGCAGCGCATTTCCCCATGCGGGCAACGTTTGTCATAAATACGAAGAAGGCTGCCTGGCAAACCGCTCGACGCACTCCAGGGAACAGAACCAATACGTCTTCTTGTTGAAATGCAGATCTCCGGCCGCGTGCCTGGTGTCCACCTGCATCTTGCATACCGGATCAATTGCATATTCGCGGACAAAACTGGACAGGATTATTTCGTACAAGTCGACGGACTGGGGAACGTTCTTGAGCAGGACGCCGCCCCTGTGTTCCACCTCGATGTCGGGAATTCCGGACTGTGCCAGGACCTTCGCAATCTCTTCCGTGCACAGGATGCGTCCGCCGGTTGCCTGCGCCGCCACTCGCGCCGCAAGATTCACTGTCGAGCCGAAGTGGCGGTTTGCCCGGATAAGCGCCGGCCCGTGATGCATGCCGGTTCGGACGACCGGAAAGTTGTGGCGATTCGCGATCAGTTCGTATAGCGCGGAAAGTGCCTTGATTGCGATAAGAGGGTCCGGAAAGACGACAAAGGCGCAATCACCGATGAGCGATTGCAGTTGTCCTGACGGCTCGATGGTCTTCCGAATCAAGTCGCGAAAGTCATCGACGAGATCAGCCGCCGCAACCTCGCCATGCGTGTCGGTCAGCGCGGTATATCCCGCGATGTCGATGAAGCAAAACGTCGCCTCGATGGGTCGATCCTCATGCATGGCTGCTCCTGTCGAACAGAGGATACCCTCGAGCCGACCCTGCGGGCAGGGGCAGGAGCCATCGGCGAGCGTCAGTCCCCATTGTGACCGGGGAATAGGCGCGGCCGGATGGCGAACCAGGCTGCCGCGACCAACAATCCGAACATCGTGTAGACAGTTAGAAAGACGACGGGTGGCGCCTGATAGAACACCAACCGGTCCAGCCAATGCGCCACGAAGCCGCCGGCATAGGTGGCCTCTCCCGCCTTTGCGCGCAACTCCGATTCGAGCGTGGTCAGCGGACAGGTGAAGCCAAGCCACTCCTGCACTACGACGTAGCCGATGGCCAGCAGATGGGCAATGCGAAACGACGGAAATCGGACCCAGGCCCAGCCGCGATAACCACCGACCAGGATGAGCGCCAGTCCGATCACTATGAATGCAACAAACGCTGCGTGCAGCAGGATGACCAGATCGGCGAGGATGCGATAGGTCAAGTGAGGGGCCCCCCGATTCCGCTAACGTGCCCGCTAACCGCGTGCCGCGCCAACGGTGGCAATGGACGAGTGAGGTGCTGACCCGATTGGCCGGACGTCGGGTCGGGCATGGCCGTTCTTCCTATCGTCCTTTCCATGCGCTACTTGATTTCGTCGAAAGTGCCGCTGAGGGAGCCATCGGGATTCAGAACCGTGACCTTGGGCCCGGATCGACGCGCCGTGAAGCAGCGCTCCTGGCCGCTGCGAATTGTCCTCCAGGTCGTGCAATACCCGTTCTCGGACAGGCGCCACGTCCCCGAATCATTCGTTGAACCAGCGGAAATCGATGCCGCGCCATCAGCGCTGAGCTTCATCGTCACCGGCGCACCGCTTGCGGCGGTTCCAGCGAGCGTCTTTCCGACCCAGGTGGCTTCGATCTCCCTGGGTGAGACCTGCTGCTCCTGCGCGTACGCCGATGTGCACGAGAACGCGAGAATGCAAGCGGCGAAACACGAAGCGCGACTCATGCCTTCCTCCAATCGTTTCTAATGCGGGCCGTTACACCGGCTGCGACACTTACAGCGAGGCGCGCCCGGAAGATTCAAACGGCGTGCCTGGCACCGCGGCGGCGAAGGCACGCAAGCGGCGAGCGCACGTTGGAGAACGGACGGGCGGCATGTCCCATGCAGCTTCTGCAGAAGATTTCAGTAACCGCGCGACCATTTTTGCAGCCATATGCAAGCGACTGCCGCGCCTACCCAGCCGATGCCCGCGAGCGGCATATCGGATACAAATGTCCACACCGCCGCGTTGATGAGGCACAACACGATGGCGAAGACGCCGACGAGAATATTTGCCATGGAAGGATTATCTGCCGGCCAGAACGTTTTCGACAGCTGCCCGGCGCAGCGCAACGCATCCATTCGAATGACTGTCGGGTGCGGTCCCGTAGCCACGCCTCCCGGGAACCTGCCTAGGCAACGGGCTAGCGCTCATCGACTTTAGGCCCTTGCCCGCGGCGCAACAAGGCGAGGCTTGCGGCATCGGGTACGCCTGAAAAATACCGTAACAACGCGTCGCTGAACAGAGGCTCCGAGCCCGCGGCCTGCGCGAAGAGAGTCAGGCACGAATGGAATTTCCGGGCGTCCGTCTCGCCCAGGATTTCATTGGCGCTCATGCCGGTGTGCTCGTTCATTGCGGCGACGCACTCGCGCAGCCTGGCGCCGAGAATGGGGTGTTCGAGATATGCCTTCGCCTCGGCAAGGGACCCAATGGCATAGCGGGTGGACATCGGGCTCGAGCCAAGCCCCCTTAATTGCGGCAGGATGAACCAACTCCAGTGGGATCGCTTCCTGCCGGCGCGAAGTTCGGAAATGGCTTGCCGATAGGTCGCCTCCTGTGCCTGAACGAAGCGACTAAGATCGTACGGGTCATTCGGTGAGTTCAGCATGTGAACTGAGTGAGTGCGTAGAGGTTCGTGAAACGGGGATTCACGCGTTCCCTTGCGTTACGACGCGGGTCGCACGTTCGCCTGCGGCGCTTCTCACGGATTCGAAGCGCGACGCGGAGAAGTTGCCGAATGGCGAAGAATCCTCCGCCGAGCCACAGGTCAGGGCGCGCGGCCATCGCGAGCGCGAACGCGGTTGACGCCGACGACGATGCAGATGACCGCCGGCCAGAACGTGACGAAGCTCAGCAAGCCCGGGCCGATTGGATTGGGATTTGGGTCTGGCCACAGGCCCGCGGCGGCGGCGGCGATGATGAACAGCAGCGGCCCCGAGCCGACGACGAGCAGGACGATCCCGGTTCTGACCAATGGCGATTGAAGATAGGAGTTCATGATCGAATGTCGGGTTCGGTCCGGCCTAATGCTTGGCCACCCGGAAGACGCCGCGAACGAGCCGGATCCTGCCCTCGTCGAGACTGCGTCGCGCATTCGCGGCTTTTTGGGGCAGATTGTCGACGTACACCGCCAGGCCCAGCTGTCCTGCGGCGGCGGGCGTCGCGTTTGCCGCGGTACCGCTCAGGTGCGCGGCGCTGGTGTCCTCGAGGAGTTCGGCAATGAATCCGACTTCCCCGAGAAGCGATTGCATCTCTTCGACGGAAATGAGGAAGTTGTCGGTCGGGTCCGAGGCCCACGGGAGGGGATAGAGGGAGATCGCAGACTTTCCGGCCGCCATTTCCTGGAAAGCGAACCGGCCGCCCGGTTTGAGGACCCGCCAGATTTCCGAATACAGCTTTCGCTTGTCTGCGATATTCATGCCCACGTTCTGCATCCAGGCGACGTCAAACGAATTGTCGTGAAAGGGAACGTCGAGCGCGCTGCACTGGTGCACCTCGATTCGATCGTCGAGGCCGGTCAGCCGATTCAGCAGCTTCGCCCCGGCGCAGAAATCGGACGACATCTCGACGCAGTCGACCCGGCACCCGAGCGTGGACGCAAGCATCCGGGCAGGACCGGCCAACCCGGCTCCGATATCGAGAACGCGATCCTCGCCCCGAATTTGCGCCAAGTCTTGCAGCTCGTGCGACGCGCGGAGTCCGCCGGTGTGGAAGTGGTCGAGCGCCCCCAACTGCTCTGGCGCCAGGCGATCCTCGGGATTCAGTCCGGCCGCACGCAGAGCCTCCAGAATCCGCGCTGCAATATCGCGCGCCGAATAGTGTGCTTCCAGACCAGGCATGAGCAACTTCTCCCCGAGGTTTGCTGCGTCCGGGACGCATGGAATGCTACCGCGCAGGTGAATTCGAGATCTCGGGAAGAAGTTGCACCTCCTTCGCGAGTGCGTAGAGCGTGCCGTCCAATTTCTCCGTCATTTCATTCCGCAGGCGCTCCTGGATCGGCGAAAATGCCTCGGTACGGGCTTTCCGGGTCATCTGCGACCGAATTAGGCCGTCTATTTGACCGTCGAGTTCCACGATCTGGTCGTACAGGGCGACCATCCGCTGATATCCGCTTTCCGACACCAATCTTCGGGCCTTGCTTGTCTGATTCCTCAACCTGCTGAGAATGTCCCAAATGCCTTTCTGGTATTCGAGCACGGACGCGGCATACATTTCGTCGACCGGGGTGCTTGCGTCGTAAGCGACCTTCATCGAGAGGTACCGCCAGGCCCAAAGCACTTCGGTCGTTTCATCCAGGAAATTCGACTGTGCGTCGATCAGCCTGGCCTGGCGTGCAATACCCGCTTCCCGCACCTTCTGCGCGATGCTCCGCGACTCGTCGATGCGTCTGAGGACGTACGGAACAAGGAAGCCGGTCAGAAGTGCGGTCGAGAGCAGGATCAGCAACTGTTCCCAGAAGGCTTGAGTCAGATGCACCTGATTCCTCCCCGTTTCCAATGCCCGCGGCTGCCGGATGACACGCTCATTGGAGCGGCAACGGATCGAGCCGCGCGGACACCCGAGACCGCGGCCGGGCTGCCCATCCGGTGATATCGGGTGGGCACCGGGTCAGCCCTCACGATCCGGGACCACATGGGCACTTCGTGTGCGCAGCCTCGCTGCGATGAGCGGGGAGAGCCATAGGAACAACAGGCCGAACAGCATCAGGCCTCCGCGAGTGACGTCGTAATCGGCGAGGATACGCTCCCAGGGCAGTTTCATTGCGAGTCGGCCGAGCGCAATCTCGAACGTGACCGTCAGTGCTACCCAAAACGCCCCAATCCAGAGCAGTGTGCTTGGCGCCTGGACGCGAAGCCATCGAGCGGACCCGTAGGCAACGAGGAGAATCAACGCGGAGCCGATGACTACTCCGATTTGGCGCGCGCGCAGATCGCCGACCACCGGCAACAGGAAAATGCCACGAAGGATGCCGTGCAGCGATTCGACCAGAATGATCGCAAGCCAGATGACGAACGCGCGGCCAAGCATCATGCGGTCCGTCCCGGCGCAGGGTCAGGCAAGACGTTGCGGCGTTCGCTCAATGAGCGTCGATCCCGGCGCGCAGCGACGGCACGCTATTCGGTTCCCTCGATGATGCGCAGATCGCGATCGACCGCATCGCCCAATACCCGCAGCGCGTCCTGATATTCGGGACTGTCGTGCGCGGCAATCGCCTGCGCAACGCTGTCGAACTCGATCAGAACCGTGCGTTGCTCCAGCCCTCCGTCATACACCTGCGACGGGACTCCGCGCGCGAGAATTCGCCCGCCGGACTTCTGGAGCGCGGGGCCACCGAGCTTCGCGTAGGCGGCGAGAGCGTCGGGATCGTGGATGGAACGGTAGGCTGCAATCCAGTACGCTTTTGGCATGTGAATCTCCGCGGCGACAACGTGTGTTGGAGTCCGGACTTGCCGGGTCAGCTTCGAACTTTGGACTGGTTCAGGGAAACGGCGGCGCGAATGAGCTTCTTGAACGGTTCCTCGGCTATCGTCTCCCCCTCGTGGAAGTCGATTGCCCGCCGCGTGTTCCCTTCAAGACTCGAGTTGAACAGATTTGAAGGATCCTTCAATGACGCACCTTTGGCGAAGGTCGTCTTCACGACACGCTTGTAAGTCTCGCCTGTGCAGATCAATCCGTCGTGCGACCACACCGGGACATCCCACTTCCACTCTTCGACGACGTCCGGATCGGCTTCCCTGATCAAGGCGCGGAGCCGGCTGAGCGTCTTGCCCCGCCAGTCGGACAGCTCCTCGATCCTCGCGTCGATCAGCCGGGAAGGGGACTTGCTTGAATGCGCGCCGCTCTTTTTCATGCCCGCCTCTCTTCCCTGGTCACGCAGCATTCACGCATGAGACATGCTGCGACCGGGGCGAATCCGTGCGGCAGTTTACCAAGAGCATGGACGCCCGTCCCGCACACCATCGGACGAAGGCGCGCACGCGGGGAGTCGGCGTCGACCGCCGGAACGGGCCTGCCGTTCACGGGGGCGACCTTCCGACCCAGGCGAAAACAACGCACACCACGATCAGGGTAATCAATGTACTCCCGGCCATGGCCATTGCAGACGGTGGCGGTGGGGCAACCGTCATTCCGATCACCGTAAACGCGACGATGAACGTGCCCAGCAGGATGAGGGCGATGCTTTTGCCGCGAGAGAGACCGCTTCCGGGAATGTACAGGTACATGCCGAGAGCCACGATGGCGGCTTCCAATGCAAGAGCGACGGGCATGTGGTTCCAGAGCGCGAGGCCCACGCCAGCCGAATTGCCGCCGACCAACGGCAATTCCGGTCGGTGAACGAGTGCATCGAGCAGCCAATGCGAGAAGACCGCGACGACGATCAGTACCGCGGCGCGCCACTTTGCCTTCCCGAGGCGCGAGTACATGGGCACGGCGAGCGCGCCAGCGAGCGCGGCCCACGCGACCGCGGCCAGGAGGCCGTGGGAATAGGGGAATTCGAAGTACGGCTGGTGCGTGGCGACAAAGTCGGGCGGAATGCCGACCGACTCCCAGCCGAGCAAGATGAACAGCCAGAGCAGGATGTCGAGCAGGAGTGCGCAGGTCACGAAGACGCCGAGGTTCACGCGCCGCTCGACGCGCCCGACCGCCAAAGCAACCCCGATGTGACCGGCGAACATTTCAGCGTGTCGCTGCGTCAGTGACCCCGACGAACCCGATCGCCGCAGACACACCCTGCAATGGCGAAGCTCGACATCGCCAGTGTTCGCTTGGACCACACATTGCAGCGCGCCCCGCTTTCGACGGCAACGTCAGTCGCCGATTTCCACGAAGCGAACATTGGCGATCCAGTTGCGCTCCCTGCGCGATAGACGAGACGCGACATCTTCACCCTCAAAGCGGGCGGAGGCCCGGCGAAGCCACGCCGGGTCGATGTTCTCCAGCACATTGACGTTGACGACCGCATAGACGTGATCCGCGATTTCGCTGGTAACGATCGGTACGGCGCCACAACACGAACAGACATGAAAGGTGGCCGTGCAGGTCCCGAATGCATACTTTGACATCAGCGCGGGGTTGCGAATCCTGACGGTCAGCGCGGCCCCCGGATTCGATGTCCAGACGCCGCCGTGCTTGACGCAGAACGAGCAATCACATGCGCGCGCCGGAATTTCAGGCCGCTCGCCTTCCCATTCGAGCTCGAAGGCGATGTTGCCACAGTGGCACTTGCCGTTGATCAGCATGCGGACCTTCGGCGCATCAGTTGTCTAGCTGCCAATCATCAAGGCGTCATAGCCGGATTGAAGGCCGTAGATGCATCCAAGCCACCGTCGTCCCCGTGACCTACATCCAAGTCCCTGTCGTCCCCGCGAACGACATCCAAGTCCCTGTCGTCCCCGC
>DAOMGB010000007.1:0-85071 GCA_035430095.1 Casimicrobiaceae bacterium
ACGCGGGGACCCAGCGACTTCCGTCGAATGTCGCGAGGCCGTAACACGACGACACTGGGTTC
Source organism: Casimicrobiaceae bacterium (assembly GCA_035430095.1). GTDB lineage: Bacteria > Pseudomonadota > Gammaproteobacteria > Burkholderiales > Casimicrobiaceae > VBCG01. Next base: position 63 of record DAOMGB010000007.1, read on the forward strand.
CCGCGTTCGCGGGAACGACGGTTGAGAACAATTCATGCATTGCGGAAACAACGTCTTGAAGCTTCACGACTAGCATTTCCTAGCGAAGTAGATAGTCGGTCAGCTCGACGAATCCGGCGCCCGCTTCGCCACGGGTGATGAACGTCGGCGGCGTCGCGATGCGATCCAGGAACGGCCGCACATTGGCCACGCCGACCGAATTCGGGAAGTAGCCGAACATCGGCGCGTCGTTGGGCGAATCGCCGACGAACACGAATTGACCGCGCTGCGCGTCGAGGTCCACGGCGAAGACCTCGGCCAGCAATGTGCGCGTCATCGCCAGCTTGTCGTAGGCGCCGAACCATCCGTTGACGTGAATGGAGCTGACCTTGGCGGTCATTCCCTCTCCTTCCATCAGCGCCACGATCCGGTCGACGTCCTCGCGCGGCAGCGCCGGGACATCTTCGCAGAAGTCGATGGCGAGATCCGATTCCCGGTAGTGCTGGTCTGACGCCAGCGCGGCGCCGGGCACGGCGCTCAGGATCGCCGCGCCGATCGCGACCAGCCTGACGCGATTGGCCGCGCGCTCGGCGGCACTCGCCGCGAAACGCGCGACCAGCTTGCGCCGCGCGTCGTCGTGATGCATGTACAGCGCGCCGTTTTCGCCGACCACGGCATCCACCGGCCACATGCGTGCGATGTGATCGCACCAGCCGGCCGGCCGGCCGGTGATCGGTATCACCAGCTTGCCCGCGGCACGCAGGCGTTCCATCGCCGCATACGCGTCGGCGCCAAGCCGTCCGTGCGTCGACAGCGTGTCGTCGATGTCGGTGAGCACGCCGCGAATGCCGCGGCGCGTGGCATCGGACATGTCGCCCAGTGGACGCATTGGCGGTCGCATAGTTGCCCTGCGTCAGGGCCTCGGCGCCCCGTCGAGCAGCCACTGCGGCACGGGAGGCGGCCGCCAAGTCGATAGAACCGCCAACGCTTCCTCCACGGTCGCGGCGCACGCCAGCAAGGCGCGATGCTCGGCCTTCAGCAGGCCGTCCGCCACGGCGCGATCGAGCTGCAACATGAAGGCGTCGAAATAGCCTTCGACATTGACCATCACCAGCGGCTTGGCCTGGATGCCCAATTGGTCCCACGTCGCCATCTCGCACATCTCGTCGAACGTCCCGAAGCCGCCCGGCAGCGTGACGAATGCATCGGAACGCCTGGCCATCATCGCCTTGCGTTCGTGCATGGTGCCCACGATGTGCAGCTCGGTGAGCCCGGGATGCCCGACTTCGCGCACCATCAATTGCTTGGTGATCACTCCGATCACGCGCCCGCCGGCATCCAGCGCGGCCTGCGCAGCGACGCGCATCAGGCCCACGTTGCCGCCGCCGTAGACCAAGGTGATGCCGCGCAGCGCCAAGGCACGACCGAACGCCTGCGCCGCTTCGGCAAAGGCCGGCCGCGTCCCGACGCTCGAACCGCAGAACAGGCACACGCTGGCGATCGCCGCGCTCATTGCAGCACCGGGCCGTGCGTCAATGTTTCGACGGTGCCGCCGACGGACCTGCCCACCTCCGTGTCGACATACGCGGCCACCGCGTCGCGCTGCGCCAGGGACATCGGCAGCCCGCACTTGGTTCGCCGCCAGAGCACGTCGTCGGCCGTGCGCGCCCACTCTTCCGCGATCAGGTAGTCGATTTCGCGCGCGGTGAGCCCGGCGCCGAAGTCTTCTCCCAGGTCGGCCATCGTCTTTGCTTCGCCGAGGATCCGCTGCGTGCGCGTGCCGTGGCGGCGCGCGACGCCGCGCAGGAAATCCGCGGGCAGGTCCGGAAAGCTGCGGCACAACCCGGCGAAGAATGCCATTCGGTCGCCATGGGGGGAACGACCCTGGGGCAGGTCGCCGCCCGGCAACGGCGCGCTTTCCGTCCAGTCCGACCTCATGCCGGGGAAATACGGCGCCAATAGCGCCAGCGCGGCTTCGGCCAGCTTGCGGTAGGTCGTGATCTTGCCGCCGAAGATCGACAGCACGGGCGCCCGCCCCGGCCCCGCTTCGCCTTCCGGCGCGTCGACCTTGAACACGTAGTCGCGGGTCACGGCGGAAGGGTCGGACGATCCATCGTCATGCAGCGGACGCACGCCGCTATAGGACCACACCACGTCGGCGCGGGCCAGCGGCTTGTCCAGGTAGGAGTTGACGAGCTGCAGCAGATAGTCGATTTCCTCTTCGGTGATTTGCGGCTGGTCGTACGCGTCGACGGCGACATCGGTGGTGCCAATCAGCGAGTAGTGTTCCTGGTACGGGATGATGAACCCGATTCGCTTGTCCGCGTTTTGCAGGATGTAGGCGTGCTCCTCGGGATGGATGCGCGGCACCACGATGTGGCTGCCCTTGACGTGGCGCACCTGTTCCCCGGACGGAGCCGCGCTGACGCTGTCCAGCACGTCCTTGACCCACGGGCCCGCCGCGTTGACGATCGCCCGCGCGGTGACCTCGAACGGCGCGCCGCCTTGCGCCTGCAGCGTCGCGCGCCACATCCCGTCTTCGCGCCGCGCGCCGGTAACGCGCGTGTGCACCCGGATGTCCGCGCCTTTCGCCTGCGCGTCCAGCGCGTTGAGGACGACGAGCCGCGCATCGTCCACGCGCGCGTCGGCATAGACGAATCCGCGCGCGAACGAGGACTTGAGGCCGGCGCCCCACCGGCTTCCGCGAAGCTTGACGCCGAACGACTTGGGCAGCGACATCCTGCCGCCCAGATGATCGTAAAGGAAGAGCCCGCAGCGGATCATCCACGCCGGTCGCAGGTGTGCCTCGTGAGGCAGCACGAACGCCAGCGGCTCGATGATGTGCGGCGCATTGGCGAGCAGGACTTCACGCTCCCTGAGCGACTCCGCCACCAGCCGGAATTCGAAGTATTCGAGGTAGCGCAGCCCCCCGTGGATCAGCTTGGTGCTCCAGGAGGACGTGTGCGCCGCCAGGTCATCCTTCTCCGCCAGCAGCACCGCCAGTCCGCGACCCGCGGCATCGCGGGCGATGCCGGTGCCGTTGATGCCGCCGCCGATGACGAGCAGATCGTGAATTTTGGTTGCGGCGCGGGTCATGGCGATTGCGAACGGGAGCGCCGGATTGTAACGCGGCGGCCGCACCCGGCTGGAGCGGGCGCGCGCATTTGCGGTAGGATCGTCGTTCCCTTGCCGGAGGTCCCATGCCGATCGTCCCCGAAGTCGACGCACTCGATGCCGAAATGCGCGGCTGGCGCCGCCACCTGCACGCCCATCCCGAGACCGCCTTCGAGGAAACGCTCACCGCAGCGTTCGTCGCGGAAAAACTCCAGTCGTTCGGACTCGAAGTGCACACCGGCATCGCCAAAACGGGCGTGGTCGGCGTCCTGCGCCAGGGCGATGGCAAGCAGGCCATCGGCCTGCGCGCGGATCTCGATGCGCTGCACATCCACGAAAAGTCCGGCGTGACGCACGCGTCGACCGTGTCGGGGAAAATGCACGCCTGCGGTCACGACGGACACACGACGATGCTGCTCGGCGCGGCCAAGGCGATGGCCCAGCGCAGGAATTTCGACGGCACCGCGTATTTCATCTTCCAGCCGGCGGAGGAAAACGAAGGCGGCGGCCGGGTCATGGTGCAGGAAGGGCTGTTCGACCGGTTCCCGGTGAAGGCGGTGTACGGCATGCACAACTGGCCGCAGCTGCCCGCAGGCAGGATCGCGCTGCGCGCGGGTCCGCTGATGGCCGCCTACGACATCTTCGAAATCGTCGCGACCGGCCGCGGTGCGCATGCCGCGATGCCGCACCTGAGCCGCGATCCGATGCCCTTTGCCGCGCACGTGATCAACGCGCTGCAGACGATCGTGTCGCGCAACATCCATCCGCTCGAGGCCGGCGTCGTCAGCGTCACGCAGGTGCACGGCGGGGACACGTGGAACGTGATCCCGCAGGAGCTGGTGCTCCGTGGCACGGTGCGCACCTTCCTGCCGGTTGTCCAGAACCTGATCGAGCGCCGGATGGGAGAGATCGTTGCCGGCATCGCGGCGACATTCGAGATGACCGCGACGCTGCGCTACGAGCGCCGCTATCCGGCCACGGTGAATTCCGCCGCGGAGACGCAGCACGCGCTGGCCGCGGCCACTGCGCTGGTCGGCGAAGGCAACGTCGACACCGACCCGATCCCGTCGATGGCCTCCGAGGACTTCGCGTACATGCTGCAGGCCAGGCCCGGCTGCTACATCTGGCTGGGAATCCAGCGCGGCGCCGACACGCCGAACCTGCACAACCCGCATTACGACTTCAACGACGACGCGTTGCGGATCGGCGCGAGCTACTGGGTGACGCTGGCCGAGCAGCAGCTGCCGGCCAAGGCTGCCGTGCGGCAGGCCGCCTGAAGGAACGTCGTCCTATTTCGGCCGCGTCATGGCCGCCGGGTCGATCCAGCGGTCGAAGTCTTCCGCGCGTACGAGGCCCAGCGCGAGCGCGGCTTCGCGCAGCGTCGTCCGATGGTGGTACGCATGGAGCGCAATCTTCGCGGAGCCCTCATAGCCGATGTGGGGGTTGAGTGCCGTCACCAGCATGAGCGAGCTCGCCACGTGTTCCCGGATGCGCTCTCGCTCGGGCTCGATGCCCTGCGCGCAGCGCGCGTCGAACGAGCGGATGCCGTCCGCCAGCAGCTCGATCGATTCCAGCACGTTGTGCAGGATGATCGGCTTGAACACGTTGAGCTGGAAATTACCCTGCGTACCCGCGAACGCCACGGCGGCATCGTTGCCGAAGACCTGCACGGCGACCATGGTCAGCGCCTCGCACTGCGTCGGGTTGATCTTGCCCGGCATGATCGACGACCCGGGCTCGTTGTCGGGGATCGTGATTTCGCCGATGCCCGCCCGCGGCCCGCTCGCGTACCAGCGTACGTCGTTGGCGATCTTCATCAGCGCGCCGCCCAGCGTGCGCAGCGCGGCACTCACGTTGACCATCGCGTCGTGGGCCGACAGCGCCGCGAACTTGTTCGTCGCGGAAACGAAGGGCTTGCCCGTCGCCACTGCGATCTGGTGCGCGACGGCCTCGCCAAAGCCGGCCGGCGAGTTGATGCCGGTGCCCACCGCCGTTCCGCCGAGCGCCAGCGGAAACATCCCTTCGCGCGCATCGCGCACGTAGCGCGCGCCGTCGTCGAGTTGTGCGACCCATCCGGAAATCACCTGCCCCAGCGTGACTGGAGTGGCGTCCTGCAGGTGGGTGCGCCCCAGCATCACGACGCCGGCAAATTCCCGCGCCTTGGCGTCGAGTGTCGCGCGCAGGCCGGCAAGCGCGGGCAGCAGCGCGCGATCGATTTCCTCTAGTGTTGCGATGTGCATCACCGCCGGAAACACGTCGTTGGACGACTGGCTGCGATTGACGTCGTCGTTCGGGTGCACCGGCTGCTTGGACCCGACTACGCCGCCCGCAATCTGGATCGCGCGGTTGGCGATCACCTCGTTGGCGTTCATGTTCGATTGCGTGCCCGAGCCGGTCTGGAACACCACCAGCGGAAATTCGCCGTCCCAACGGCCGTCGATCACCTCCTGCGCGGCGCGGACGATGAGATCGGCCTTGCCGGCCGCCAATCCGGCGAGCTCGACATTGACGCGCGCCGCTGCCTGCTTGACCAACCCGAACGCGCGGATGACCGGGCGTCCCCATCCGAAGCGGGCGACACCGATCGGGAAGTTGTCGATCGAGCGCTGCGTCTGCGCTCCCCACAGGCGATGTGCGTCGACGCGCACTTCCCCCATCGCGTCTTTTTCGATCCGGGTGGTCGTGGTACTCATGGCAGTTGACTCCTTCCGCGGGTCACGCCGCGTGGAATCGGCAATTATCGCGCCGGAATCCCGCTTCGTTGACAACTCCAATTTTCCAGCGCAGTCCAGCCTCGTCCAGGCTCACGAGCGCTGAGCGGCAGTGAACGACCCATTGCGGACTGCCAGGTGATGTCAAAGCGGTCCTTCGTGGGCGGCGCCGAATTGCACGTCGATACCCGCTGCGCTCGATGTCGGGCAGCGGCGTAAAATGCGGTCCAGGCGCCAACCCGAGGAAACGCATGAACGCCCAAGTCAGCATTCGCTTCGACCCTAATCTCACGATCGAAATTGACGTTCCCTTCGAGTCCGGCGCGACGGCTCAAGCACGGGCGCGCGAATGGCTGGAACGCACTTACGACCAGTTCGGCTGCGAGCCAACCCGACCTATCGGCAAGGTGCTCTTGCTGGACAGGATCCTTGCTATCGCGGACGCCGCCGGGGAGAGGCACTTTCAGCGGGATGCGGAATGGGGCAAGTTGTACGCGCAGGCCGTGAGCAGCGCGCTCGACCGAACCAGTGTCCAGGTGAATTTGGAGGAGCGCACGGTAAGCAGTTGAGCTGTGGCAGGCGGTGGTGGCGTGGTCCCAAAATAATCAGGCAGGTAGAACTGGAGTCAGGTCGCTTCGGGGCACGCGCGTGGTCGCGAGAAGTCCGCGCTCATCACGCGAAACGCGGCGGCTGCCGCGATTGGCCCGTCACTCCTTCGGGAGCAGCCGGGTCCGGCGGTCGTTGGCGACGAGCTTGAGAACGGCAGCCGACGCCAACCGCGTGCGCACGTTGTCGGCACGCGACGTCAGCACGATTGGCACGCGCGTGCCGAGCACGATGCCGGCGCTGTCGGCGCCGGCCAGGTAGGTCAACTGCTTGGCGATCATGTTGCCCGATTCGAGGTCGGGCACCAGCAGGATGTCGGCCACGCCGGCCACCGGCGACACGATGTTCTTGGTGCGCGCGGCTTCCGGCGAGATGGCGTTGTCGAAGGCCAGCGGGCCGTCGATGATGCCTCCCGTGATCTGGCCGCGATCCGCCATCTTGCACAGCGCGGCCGCGTGAAGCGTCGATTCGATCTTCGGACTGACGGTTTCCACGGCGGACAGGATCGCAACCTTGGGCATTTCGATGCCCAGTACGTGCGCAAGATCGATCGCATTGCGGCAGATGTCGGCCTTGGCGTCCAGGTCCGGGGCGATGTTGATGGCCGCGTCGGTGATGAACAACGGACGTGGATACGCAGGCACGTCCATGATGAACACGTGGCTGATCCGGCGCGCGGTGCGCAATCCACTGTTGGCGGGGACCACCGATTCCATCAGCTCGTCGGTGTGCAGGCTGCCTTTCATCAGCGCCTCCACCTGGCCGGAGCGCGCCATGGCCACGGCGAGATCCGCTGCCGCGTGACTGTGAGGCGTGCCGACGATGCGATAGGGCGAGAGGTCGACGCCGGCTTCCGCCGCCGTGGCTCGGATCTTTGCCTCCGGACCGATCAGCACCGGCACGATCAGACCGCGCTTCGCCGATTCGACCGCGCCCAGCAGCGAATCGCGGTCGCAAGGATGCACGACGGCGCAGGTGACGGGCGGCGCGCCTTCGCAGCGCTGCAACAGTCGCGCGAGGCCGTCGTTGCGGCGCAGGATCACTTCAGGCGTCGCGATGTTGGTGTATGCAATCCGCTGCGACGGAGCGGCGACCGTCGCCACGCCGTCGACCAGCGCTTCTCCATCGGAGTTGGTGCAGCGGCAGTCGAACTCGATGCGATGGCCGTCCGGCAGCTTTGCGCGCGCCGCGACCGTGACTGTCAGCGTATCGCCGGCGCGCACCCTGCCCGCATAGCGGAACTGCGTTCCGACGATCGCGCTGCCCGGACCCGGAAGCCGGCGGTTCAGCACTCCGGCGACCAGGGCGACGGCCGCCGCGCCGGGCGCCGAGGCGGCTCCCGCGACGGCGTCGGGCGCGAGTTCGAGGTGGAACGACTCGACGTCGCCGGCCGCCAGCGCAAGCGCCTCGACGTCGGTGGCGGTCAGCGTGCGGACGACGGTGTCGCTCAATCCGACCGTGATCTCGTCATACGTCCGATTGTTGAACTGTCGCAACTGTTCTCCCTGACGCCGAGCTTATCGCCAAAGATTCATGCGCGCGCCGCGCGGCCGGTCGGCTTGGCCCTGGTGCGCGCCTTTCGACGAGGAGCCGGCAGCGCGGCAGGCGCGCGCGCGCCGCTGCGCGCCGCAGCCACGGTCAGCAGGCCCCGCAATTCGGCCACGAGATGCCGTTGTCTTTCGTCCAGGTCGCCGTGCAATTCGACGCGGTCGAGCAGCGCCAGCGCGTGGCGGCGCTGGGCCGGCGTGCGCAGCAGGTGCGGCAACGAGCGCTTGGCGCGCTCCGGTTCGAACTCGACGACGATCGTTTCCTCCTGCAGCAGGCGCCGACGCTCGTCTTCCGACAGGTGCGCGATGTCGCCTTCCGGCGAGAGGATTTCCCGCGTGCGCTGCATCTGCGACAGGCGGCGGTGGCCCGGGCCCGCCTTCGTGATCAGCATCGCGATGCGCGCAAGCCCTTCGATGTCGCTTCCCTGCTCTATCGTGTCCAGGACTTCGCGCACTGCGGGCAGCGAGCGCGGATCGAACTTGCCTTTGCGCCGGATCTCCTCGCGCTCTTCGGCCATGTGCAAGGAAAGCAGGTTGCCGTACACGTGGAAGAACGCGGCCTCCGACCGGGCATCGCGAAGATCGCGATACTGGTCGAGCGCCGCGTTAACGCTGGCGGATACGAATCGCTCGGCCTTGACCATGTCGTTGTCCGGCGAGCGCTGCTGGCGGTTGTTGGCCGCGATGCCGGCCAGATAGGGCAACGGCCACAGGAACGGATTCTTGTCGGACAAGGCCCAATACTGCACACGCAGCGGGTGCATGTTGCGGCGAAGCTTGGCCAGCCATTCCGGCGACATTTCCCGCACGAACGGACGCACGAGCAGCGAATAGGCGCGCTCGAGGAGTTCCGACAATGCGGCCACGGCCTCGAACGGCTTTTCGTCGACGCGGTCGTACTTCTGCAGCGAGCGCAGGTCCTCGACCTTGCGCTCCTTCAGTGTGACCTCGTAGCTCACTTCGCCGTGCTTGTCGTGCGTTTCCTCGATCTCCATGCCGTACAGACCCGGCGGCAGCTGCTGGATGTACTTCAGCACCTCGACGATCTGCGCGTGTTCCTTTTTCGCGACCTGGCCGGACACGAAGATGCCCAGGTGGCCGATGTCCTCGTGCAGCAGGCCGACGATCGTCTGCCCGTTGGCCTTGATCTCCTCGGACGACGAATAGACGTCGGCAATCCAGTTGAATGCCTGCTGCGGCGGCGTGATGTTGTCGCCCATCGACGCAAACACGATGATCGGCTGCTTGATCGACTTCAGGTCGAAGTAACGCCCGGGGCCGAGCCGGGCTTCGCCCGCGGACAGTTTGTTGCCGACGAAGAGGTTGTTGACGATCCAGCGGATCTCCTCCTCGTTGTACGCGTAGAAACCGCCCCACCAGCGTTCGAATTCGAGGAAGCGCTCGGGCTCCTCGTCGATGTTCGCGAACAGGTGGTACCACTTCTCCCAAAGCGTGTTGGCGGGGTTCAGCTGCTCGAAGTTGTACACGAGGTGCGCGCCGTCGAACTTGCCGGCGCCCAGGTCGGCCGCGAGCAGCGACAGCCACGCGCCGCCAAGCAGGCCGCCGGAATAGCGCATCGGCGAGTCGCCGTCGTTGCCCGACCAGTACGACATCGGCGCGCCGTTCAACACCAGCGGACCCGCGATGTCCGGCCGCGCGGCGGCGAGCATCATCACCGCCCAGCCTCCCTGACAGTTGCCCACGATCACGGGTTTCTGGCTCTTCGGGTGGCGTTCGGCGACGATGCGGATGAACTCGGCTTCGGCGTCGGTGACGTCGGCCAGCGTCTGCCCGGGACACGGATCGGGAAAGAAGATCACGAAGTAGACGGGGTGTCCGGCGGACAGCGCCACGCCGACCTCGGATTCCTCCTTGAAGCCGCCGATGCCCGGACCGTGGCCGGCGCGCGGATCGACGATGACGAACGGCCGCTTGGTGTCGTCGACGACAACGCCCTTGGGCGGGATGATCCGGACGAGCGCGTGGTTGGCCGGGCGCTCGTATTCGCGCGCGTCAGAAACCATTTCGTACTTGTATTTCAGCACGGGCGGCTTGCCCGCGGCCTCGTGCTCCAGCCACTGGTTGCCGCGCTGCCGAATGGTGTCCCAATAGAGCACCGATCGCTGCGCGAAATCGACGTTGTATTCCGCCCACTCCCGCCAGAATTCCAGCGGGGTCTTGGGCGACGTCGATTCGGCCTTCAGCGCGGCGCCCGCCTTGCGCATCCGGTCGCCGAAGCGCTCATTGGCGGCGCGGGTTCGGCGTTGCAGGAGGTCGGCGACCGTTCGCGAAATGGTTATCGAACGATCGATGGTGCGATTGAGGTCGGCCATGTCGGAGTCCTGGATTGGCGAGCGATGTTGCGCTGCAACATCTTAGCATGGCGACGGGATTCGCCACATTGTGCTGGAGCAATCGCGCCCGCGAATCGGGCCAGGTCGCGTGAAAAGGGGCGGCACGCGATGGCCGCCCCTTTGGACGATTCTGGTGCGAGCGATCAGACGCGGTTCTTGAACTTCCGGATCGCCTCGATCTGCGCCATGGCAATTGCGAGTTCCGCCTGCGCCGTGGCCATCGACTCTTCGGATTCCTTGTTAGTGAGCGCTTCCTCCGCTCGCTTCTTGGCTTCGAGCGCCTTGACCTCGTCCAGGTCGTGCGCGCGGATCGCCGTGTCCGCCAGAACCGTCACCTTGTGCGGCTGGACCTCGAGGAAGCCGCCCTGCACGAAGACCAGTTCCTCCTGCGCCTGCCCGGGAACCTTGATGCGCACCGCGCCCGGCTTGATCTGCGTGAACAGCGGCGTGTGCCGCGGATAGATGCCGAGTTCGCCATCGATGCCCGGCAGCACGACGAACTCCGCGTCCCCGGAGAAGATCTGCTCCTCGGCGCTGACGACGTCGACGGTGATGGTGTGTGCCATGGCTCTTTTTCCGCGGTTTACTGCAGCGTCTTCGCTTTTTCGAAGGCTTCCTCGATCGCGCCGACCATGTAGAACGCCTGCTCCGGCAGATGATCGCACTCGCCGTTGACGATCATGTTGAAGCCCTTGATCGTGTCCTTGAGCGAGACGTACTTGCCGGGCGCGTTGGTGAACACTTCGGCGACCGTGAACGGCTGGGACAGGTAGCGCTGGATCTTGCGCGCGCGCGACACGGCCAGCTTGTCCTCGGGCGACAGCTCGTCCATGCCGAGGATGGCGATGATGTCGCGCAGTTCCTTGTAACGCTGAAGCACCGACTGGACGCCGCGCGTGCAGTTGTAATGCTCCTCGCCGATCACGTGCGGGTCGACCTGGCGCGACGTCGAGTCGAGCGGGTCCACCGACGGATATATGCCGAGCGCCGCGATGTCGCGGGACAGAACGACGGTGGCGTCCAGGTGGCCGAACGTGGTCGCCGGCGACGGGTCGGTCAAGTCGTCCGCGGGCACGTATACCGCCTGGATCGAGGTGATCGAACCGGTCTTGGTCGACGTGATCCGCTCCTGCAGGCGGCCCATTTCCTCGGCGAGCGTGGGCTGGTATCCAACGGCAGACGGCATACGGCCCAGCAGCGCGGACACTTCCGTGCCGGCCAGCGTGAAACGGTAGATGTTGTCGATGAACAGCAGCACGTCGCGGCCGTCGTCGCGGAACGACTCGGCGATCGTGAGGCCGGTCAGCGCGACGCGCAGCCGGTTGCCCGGCGGCTCGTTCATCTGGCCGTAGACCATCGAGACCTTCGACTTGCCGAGGTCGTCCTTGTTGACGACGCCCGAGTCGATCATCTCGTGATAGAAGTCGTTGCCTTCGCGCGTGCGCTCTCCGACGCCCGCGAACACCGACAGGCCCGAGTGGGCGGACGCGATGTTGTTGATGAGTTCCATCATCGTCACGGTCTTGCCCACGCCCGCGCCGCCGAACAGGCCGATCTTGCCGCCCTTGGCGAACGGGCAGATGAGGTCGATGACCTTGATGCCGGTCTCGAGCAGTTCGGTCGACGGCGACAGTTCTTCGTACTCCGGCGCCGAACGATGGATCGACATCGTCTTGGCCGCGGCCACCGGTCCGCGCTCGTCGATCGGGCGGCCCAGCACGTCCATGATGCGGCCGAGCGTCTCGGTGCCGACCGGCACCATGATCGGCGCCTTGGTGTTGACTACCTGCATGCCGCGGCGCAGGCCGTCGGAACTGCCGAGCGCGATGGTGCGCACGACGCCGTCGCCCAGCTGCTGCTGCACCTCGAGCGTCAGCCCGATTTCATCCAGCTTGAGCGCGTCGTAGATTTCCGGGATCTGGTCGCGCGGAAACTCGACGTCGACCACCGCACCGATGCACTGAACAATCGTTCCCTGGTTCATAGTTTTACCCTGCCCGTTAACCGCAAATTCGTGTCGTGAATACGATCAGACCGCGGCGGCGCCGCCGACGATCTCCGAGAGTTCCTTGGTGATCGCCGCCTGCCGCGACTTGTTGTAGATGAGCTGCAGTTCCTGGATGATCTTGCCGGCATTGTCGGAGGCCGCCTTCATCGCCACCATCCGCGCCGATTGTTCCGAGGCCATGTTCTCGTTGACCATCTGGAACACGACCGCCTCGAGATAACGCCGCATCATGCCGTCGAGCAGCATCCGCGCGTCCGGCTCGTAGATGTAGTCCCACGACCCCTCGCCCAGCTCGGCCGTGCGCACTTCACCCGACGGCGTCCGGTACTGCTCGGGAATCGGGATGATCTTCCCGTGCCGCGGTTCCTGGCTCATCGTGTTGACGAAGGACGTGAAGTAGATGTGCACTTCGTCGACCTTGCCCGCCATGTACCCGTCGATCAGCGTCTTCACCGGACCGATCATCTTATCCAGATGGGGACGGTCGCCCAGATGCGTGACGCTCGCCACCACGTTGCCGCCCATGCGCTGCAGGAAGCCCAGGCCCTTGCTGCCGATGGCCACGTAGTCGACTTCGATGCCCTTGGCGCGCCATTCCTTGTGCTGCTGCAGCACCAGCCGCAGCACGTTGGTGTTGAGGCCGCCGCACAGGCCCTTGTCGGTGGACACGACGATGGCGCCCACGCGCTTCACTTCGGCGCGCTTTTCCAGGAACGGGTGGCGGTATTCGGTGTTCGCCTTCGCCACGTGCAGCACGATGTTGAAGACCTTCTCGACATAGGGGCGCGTGGCGCGCATCCGGTCCTGGGCCTTCTTCATCTTCGAGGCCGCGACCATCTCCATCGCCTTGGTGATCTTGCGCGTGCTCTGCACGCTCTTGATCTTGTTGCGGATTTCTTTTGAACCGGCCATCGTCAGCGTTCCTGCTCGCCTGCTCCGTCGTTCCCGCCAAAGCGTGGGAACCCAGTGTCGTATGCCTCGAAGTCGCTGGATCCCCGCTTCCGCGGAGATGACGACGTCGAGAATCCGTTCAGTACGTGCCCGTCTTCTTGAAGTCGTCGATCGCCGCGGACAGCGCCTTCTCGTCGTCGGCCGTGAGCTCCATCTTGGCCGCCACCTTGTCCATGATCGCCGAGTACTTGCTCTTCATGAACTGGCGCAGCGCGGACTCGAAGGGCAGCGCCTTTTCCACCGGCACGCCGTCGTAGTAGCCGTTGTTGACCGAGAACAGCGTGAGTGCCTGTTCCGCGACCGACAGCGGTGCGTACTGCGGCTGCTTCATGAGTTCGGTCACGAGGCGGCCGCGGTCCAGCTGCTTGCGGGTCGCTTCGTCCAGGTCGGACGCGAACTGCGCGAATGCCGCCAGCTCGCGGTACTGCGCGAGCGACAGGCGCACGCCGCCACCCAGTTTCTTGATGACCTTGGTCTGCGCGTTGCCGCCCACCCGCGACACGGAAATGCCGGCGTTGATGGCGGGACGAACGCCCGCATTGAAGAGGTCGGTCTCGAGGAAGATCTGTCCGTCGGTGATCGAGATCACGTTGGTCGGCACGAACGCCGTGACGTCGCCCGCCTGCGTCTCGATGATCGGCAGTGCCGTCAGCGATCCCGTCTTGCCCTTCACTTCGCCCTTCGTGAATTTCTCGACGTAGGCCGCGTTGACGCGAGCCGCGCGCTCGAGCAGACGCGAGTGCAGATAGAACACGTCGCCCGGATAGGCTTCGCGACCCGGCGGGCGGCGCAGCAGCAGCGACACCTGGCGATAGGCCCACGCCTGCTTGGTCAGGTCGTCGTAGATGATCAGCGCGTCCTGGCCGCGGTCGCGGAAGTACTCGCCCATCGTGCAGCCGGAATAGGGCGCGATGTACTGCAGCGCCGCGGATTCCGAGGCCGTGGCCGCCACGACGATGGTGTAGGCCATCGCGCCGTGTTCCTCGAGCTTGCGCACGACGTTCTTGATCGACGAGGCCTTTTGCCCGATCGCGACGTACACGCAGATCAGGTCCTTGCCCTTCTGGTTGATGATGGTGTCGACGGCCACCGCGGTCTTGCCGGTCTGGCGGTCGCCGATGATGAGCTCGCGCTGGCCGCGTCCGACCGGCACCATCGCGTCGATCGACTTCAATCCCGTCTGCACCGGCTGCGACACGCTCTGCCGGTCGATCACGCCGGGCGCGACCTTCTCGATCACGTCGCGCATCTTGGCGTTGACCGGGCCCTTGCCGTCGATCGGACGGCCGAGGGAATCGACCACGCGGCCGATCAGTTCGGGGCCGACCGGCACGTCGAGGATGCGGCCCGTGCATTTGACGGTGTCGCCTTCCTTGATCTTCTCGTATTCGCCGAGGATCACCGCGCCGACGGAGTCTCGCTCGAGGTTCAGCGCGAGCCCGAACGTGTTGCCCGGGAACTCGAGCATCTCGCCCTGCATCGCGTTGGACAGGCCGTGGATCCGGCAGATGCCGTCGGAGATCGAGACCACCGTCCCCTGCGTCCGCACTTCGGCGGCCGTGTCCAGGTTCTGGATCTTGGCCTTGATCAGTTCGCTGATTTCGGAAGGATTCAGTTGCATAATTTCCTCACGTCTGCCGCAGATTGGGTAAGTGCCGCGGCGTCACGACTATCGAATTCGTTTGCGCTCCGGTTTGGTCGCGCGGTTTCTTCACTCGGTGGCGCTCAGTTGTGCATTCCCGGTTGCGTGCCGTCGTCGTGGACTACGCCCGCAGCTGCGAGGCCATCGCCCGCAATTGTTCCTGCACCGTCGAGTCGATCACCGTATCGCCGACCGTCACGCGCGCGCCGCCGATCAAATCCGGATTGACCGTGACGGTGGCTTCGATCTTCTTGCCGAAGCGCTTCTCCAACGCGGAGGTGAGCTCGGCCAATTCGTTGCCCTGCAACGGGAACGCCGTCTCGATCGTCGCCTTGGCCAGCCCGTCCGCGGAGTCCTTCAGGCTTTCGAACATCGCCTCGATTTCCGGCAGCAGCGAGATTCGGTCGCCCTCGATCAGCACGCGCATGAAGCTTCGTCCATCCGGCGTCAGCTTGTCGCCGCAGATGGACAGCACCAGCGATTCCCTGGCGCCCGCATCGAGCGCGGGATTGTCCAGCGCCCGCGCCACGCGCGGGTCCGCGACGACGGTGCTGGCCAGACGCAGCATCTGCGACCAGGCCGGCAGCGCATTGCCTTCGCGAGCCAGCGCGAACGCGGCTTCGGCGTAGGGTCGTGCGATGGTGGTCAGTTCTGCCATGTTCCGGTTTGCCTGCGTGGTTGCCTGTCTCGGTCGTCGGTTCGCCTAGAGCTGCCGCTTCAATTGCGCCAGCATGTCCGCGTGCACCTTGGGGTCGACGTCCTTCTTGAGGATCTTCGCCGCGCCGGCCACGGCAAGGTCGGCCACGGCGTCGCGGAGCTGCTCCTTGGCGCGCGCGACTTCCTGCTGGATCTCCGCCTTGGCGGCGGCGAGAATGCGGTCGCCTTCGGCCTTGGCCTCGATCTTGGCCTGTTCGATCGTCTCGGACTTGAACTTCTCGCCCGTCGCGACGATTTCCGCGGACTTCCCCTTGGCCTCGGTCAGCAGGTCGGCGATCCGCTTTTCCGCGCTGGCCAGTTCCTTGCGGCCCTCTTCACCTGCGGCGAGGCCGTCGGCGATCTGCTTCTGGCGCGTCTCGATGGCGCGCATCAGATGCGGCCAGATGAATTGGTAGCACACCCAGATGAAGACCGTGAACGACACGGCCTGCATGATCAGGGTCAGATTGAAATTCATGGCGGGCCCTCCGCGGAAAAGTGGCTCGTGCGGGTCCTTACTTCGTGACCACGCCCAGCAGCGGGTTGGCGAACGCGAAGAACATCGCGAGGCCGACGCCGATGATGAACGACGCGTCGATCAGGCCGAGCAGCAGGAACACCTTCGCCTGCAGTTGCGGCATGAGTTCCGGCTGGCGCGCGGCGCCCTCCAGGAAGCGCGAGCACATGATGCCCACGCCGACACAGGCGCCGAGCGCGCCCAGGCCGATGATGAGACCGATCCCGACGGCGGTATAGGCCTGGATCATCGACAGCATTTGGATCTTGTCCATGTTCTATCCTTTCGATTGCACGTGACAGCGGTGTTGTGGGAAGTCCGAACTAGAAAAAAGAGAAGCGGAGGTCAGTGGTGTTCTTCCGCCATCGACATGTAGACGATGGTCAGCATCATGAAGATGTAGGCCTGGAGCGCGACGATCAGGATATGGAAGAGCGCCCATATCACGTTGAAAATGAGGGCCACGGGCAGCCAGCCCGCCCCTGCGGCGGCCAGCATGGCCAGCAACAGGAAGATGATTTCGCCGGCGTACATGTTGCCGTAGAGCCGCAGGCTGTGCGACAGCGGCTTGGATATGAATTCGACCATCTGGAACAGGAAGTTGACCGGCCACAGCAGGAAGAAGCTGCCGAATGGCGCCACGAAAAGTTCCTTGCTCCAGCCGCCCAGGCCCTTGGCCTTGATCCCGAAGATGATCATCAGCGCGAAGACCGTCAGCGACAGCGCGAACGTGGTATTGATGTCCGCGGTCGGCACCGGCCGCCAGTTGTGCAGGTGCAGGACGTTCTCGTAGAACCAGGACATGATGTCGATGGGCAGGAAGTCCATCGCATTCATCAGCAGCACCCAGAGGCCCACGGTCAGCGCGACCGGCGCGACCAGCTTGCTGTCGCCGTGATAGATGCCCTTGACCTGCTCGTTGACGAAATCGAGGAGGATTTCGACGAAGGCTTGCGTCCTGGACGGCACGCCCGACGTGGCCTTGCGCGTCACCAACCACAGGAAGCCCATGCCCAGCACGCCCAGGATCAGCGACACGACCATCGTGTCGACGTTGATCGTCCAGAAATTCCCGTCGCCGACCGGCTTGGTCAGGAACGTGAGGTGATGCTCGATGTATTCGGAAGGAGAGCTGGCCGCCATGGGATTTTGGAGTGTAGGTTCTGTCGTGATCGAATCAGTTGCGCTCAATCAATGCCATGCGGAAAAGCAACACCGTAATCACGAAACTCGTGAAAAAAGCCGCGGCCACCAGATTCGTGTAGGTCACCAGCACCACCCACAGCTGCAGGACGATCACCAGGACCTTGATTGCCTCGGCGCGGAACACGGCGGCCACGGTGCCTCCCGCGGACGCCGGCTTCGATATCCCCAGCACCACCGCGTAGACGACCACCGCGGTGACATTGACCACGCCTCCCAGCACGGCCGACAGTGCCCCATGCCCGCCCTGCCACAGCCCGGCGACGGCCGCCACCACGATCGTCGCAATCGCCTGCCACTTGAGGACCCGGCGGATCGGTTTGGACGAAAGGGGCGCCTGCATTGCCGTACTGCGGTTACCGAAGCAAACCGTAGAATTTTACTCGTTCTCGCGCGGTTCCGGCAACGAAATGTTGCGGCGCAATGCCGCACGGCCGTTCGACGAAATGCCTTCGGCTAAGCGTGCGGGCAGCGAGCGTGGAGGTTCTACATTGAGCGGCGCAGGGCCGCCCCAAGCCGCGAGTACGCCCCCTGTGGGGGCTGCGAGCGAAGCGAGCGTGGGGGTGGTGTCTACCCTCCGGACAGAGCCGCCACGATCATCACCTCGGCGTCGGGCGGAAGCAGGGTGGCCGGGTCGCGCTCAACCGCCGCATCGACAAAGATCTTGATGTGCGGCCGCAACTTGCCTTGCTCGTCCACCATCCGGAAGCGAATGCCGGGATAGGACGCGTCGAGGCTCGCGAGCAGGTCGGAGAGGCGGGGCGCCACAACTCCGCAGTCGACCGTCACGACTCGGGCGCCGTCGCAATACGACCGCAGCGGCGACGGTATCGCTACCCGGAAATTCACGCGCCCGGTTCCGGCCGTTGGGTCTTAGCTAGACGGCCACGACCGCGTAGATGTGCGGCAGGTGCGCGGCCAGGCACTTCCAGTTCCGGCCCTCGTCGCGGCTTCCCCACAATTCACCGGAGGTCGTTCCGAAATAGACGCCGGCAATGGGGAACTGGTCGACGGTCATCGCCTGCCTCTTAACGGTCCACCAGGCTTGCGCTTTCGGCATGCCGTCGGCCTGGCGCTTCCAGGTCTTGCCGCCGTCGCGGGTGCGGTATGCGGCGGGCTTGCCACCCGGCGAAACGCGCGGCCACACGGACGTGCCGTCCATGGGAAAGATCCACGCGCTGTCCGCGTCGTGCGGGTGCGTCACCATGGGAAAGCCGACGTAGCCGACCGCCTTCGGCATCCCGGTGCCGATGTCCGTCCAGCGCGTCGCAGGACGGTCGAGCCGGAACAGGCCGCAATGGTTTTGCTGATAGAGCCGGTCGGGGTTGCCGCCCGCGAAGCGCACGCAGTGCGGGTCGTGGCCGAATTCGAGATCGGGATTGGGCTGGAAGTCGGCGCGCACGCCCTGATTCAGCGGATGCCAGTCGCGCCCGCCGTCGACGGACTCGAACGTGCCGCCGCTCGACATGCTGATGTACATGTGCATCGGGTCGCGCGGGTCGATCAGGATCGAGTGCAGCTTTGGGCCATCCGGCGTGCCGTCCTGGTCGCCGCCGCACCACGCCTTGCGCTGCGGGTGGGAATTGAAACCGGCGACACCCGACCACGTGACTCCATCGTCGTCGGAGCGAAACAGTCCCTGCGGCGACGTGCCGGCGAACCAGACGCCGGGTTGCGACGGATGGCCCGGCGTCAGCCAGAACGTGTGGTCGACGACGCGTCCGCTGCCGGGCTCGAATGCCGGCGGCGTGGCCGCCTCCTTCCACGTCTTGCCTTGGTCGGTCGAGCGGAACACCGTGGGCCCGAGGTGCCCGGTACGGGCCGCGGCCAGCAGCGTCTTGCCGTTGCGCGGGTCGAGCATCGCATGATGGACGATGTGTCCCAGGAACTGCGGCCCGGCAAGCTTCCACGTTCGGCGCGTGGCGTCCGTCGTGAGCGTCCACAGTCCCTTGCGTGTCGCGATCAGCAGGCGCACCTTGCGCGGCGACTCGACACGTTTGGCTGCCGGGCCGCGCTTGCCGGCCGGTACGTTGGTTGCAGTGCGCGCCATGATCTCTCCTCGCGGACGAATGCGTTGGACACCGAAAGTTACGCCTCCCCGATTGTCCGGGCAAGCCGCAGGGTTGAAATTATTTTCATTGCCTGCAATCCTCCATGGTTCGTCTTCCCCACTCCCGCAAACCTCGAGAAGGAGCTTCCATGACGATCAAAGTCGGCGACACGCTGCCTGCGGGCACATTGTCGGAATACATCGAAGTCGAAGGCAACGGCTGCAGCGTCGGGCCCAACACGTTCAAGGTCGAGGACCTCACGCGCGGCAAAAAGGTCGTCATCTTCGGCTTGCCCGGCGCGTTCACGCCGACCTGCTCCGCGAAGCACGTGCCCTCGTACCTCGCCAACTACGTCAAGCTGAAGGCGAAGGGCGTCGACGACATCCTGTGCATGTCGGTCAACGACCCCTTCGTGATGGGCGCGTGGGCGCGCGACCAGAAGTCCGGCGGCAAGGTGCGGATGATGGGCGACGGCAGCGCCGACTACACGAAGGCGCTGGGATTGGTGTTCGACCTCACCGCCAAGGGCATGGGCGTGCGCTGCCAGCGCTTCTCGATGCTGGTCGACAACGGCGTGGTGAAGACGCTGAACATCGAGGCACCGGGCAAGTACGAGGTGTCCGGCGGCGACACGATGCTGACGCAGCTCGGCTGACGCACGGGTTCCAGGAACGGCGACGGCGGCCCGCGGGCCGCCGTTTCAATTTGCGCGAGACAATTCAGCCGAGCCTGGCGATGATGCCGTCCAGCTGCTCGAGGCTCGAGTAGCCGATGATGAGCTTGCCGGCGCCGTTCCTGCCGGCATCGATCGTCACCTTCGCCCCGAGCTTTTCCGCGAGCTCGGTTTCAAGGCGCGCGGTGTCTGCGTTGCGGGAAGCGTGTGCCGCACCGCGCCCGGCGCGCTTCGCCGGCGCCGCCATCGCAGCGACCAGTCGCTCGGTCTCGCGCACCGACAGCTGCCCGTTGACCACGCGCGCCGCGGCGAGTGTCTGCTGCGCGGACGGCAGCGCCAGCAGCGCGCGTGCATGGCCCATCTCCAATGCACCGCTCATCAGGTATTCCTGCGCGGGCTTCGCGAGGTGCGTCAGCCGCAGCAGATTCGTCACCGCACTGCGCGACTTGCCAACCGCCTTGGCCGCCGCGTCGTGCGTGAGCCCGAACTCCTCGATCAGCCGCGCGAGGCCCGCCGCTTCCTCGAGCGGGTTCAGGTCCTCGCGCTGGATGTTCTCGATCAGCGCGAGCGCGAGCGCGTGGTTGTCGGGCACGGTCTTCACCAGCGCCGGCACGTCCTTCAGCCCCGCCCGCTGCGCGGCCCGCCAGCGCCGCTCTCCGGCGACGATCTCGAATCGCCCGCCGTCGACGGGACGCACGAGTATCGGCTGCATCACGCCCTGCTCGCGGATCGAATCCGCAAGCTCTGCGAGCGCCGACTCGTCCATGCGCGTGCGCGGCTGGTACCTGCCCGGGCGGATGCGCTCGATGGCGATCGTCTGCAGCGCGCTTTCCGCGGCCGACTCGTTGCCGCCGGACAACAGCGCATCGAGGCCGCGGCCTAAACCCTTGGGTCGAATCATTGCCAGTTCCTCATGCGGCGGCGGGTGTGTCGGCGGGCGCGTTGCCGCCGCCCGCGGCAGCGGCTTCGCGCGCTTCGATCCGGCGCAGCATTTCACCGGCGAGCGCAAGGTAGGCCAGCGCGCCTTTGGACTGCGGCTCCAGCTTGAGCACCGGTATTCCGTGCGACGGCGCTTCAGCCAGCCGGATGTTGCGGGGGATGATCGTGCGGTAGAGCCGATCGCCGAAATGCTTCTCGAGTTCCGCGGTGACATTGAGCGCCAGCGTGTTGCGCGGGTCGTACATCGTGCGCAGCAGGCCCTCGATCTCCAGCCCCGGATTCAGGTGCGCGCGCACTTTCTTCAATGTCTGGATCAGATCGGAAAGGCCCTCGAGCGCGTAGTACTCGCATTGCATCGGGATCAGCACCGAATCCGCGGCGCACAGGCCGTTCAGTGTTAGCAGCGACAGCGACGGCGGGCAATCGAGCAGGATGAAGTCGTACTCCGACGCGACCTCGCTGATCGCCGTGCGCATCTGGGCCAGCGCCTCGCCTAGCGCATCCTTGAGCCGCGTCTCGCGTTCGGGCAGGTCGACCAGTTCGATTTCCGCGCCGGCCAGTTCGCGATTCGCGGGGACGATGTCGAAGCCGCCCGACGGCGAGGCCACGCGCACGTCCGCGATGCGGCGCTCGCCCAGCAGCACCTGGTACACGGTCGCGTCGAAGCCGCGCTTGTCGAGTCCGGATCCGGTGGTCGCATTGCCCTGCGGATCGAGGTCGACCAGCAGCACGCGCCGCTTCATCGCGACCAGGCTCGCCGCGAGATTGACGGAGGTGGTCGTCTTGCCCACGCCGCCTTTCTGGTTGGCCACTGCAATGATGCGCGTCATCGTTACGCTCTTTCCGCCGCGTGCAAGGGTTGCATGATGATGAGGTGACGCGTCGCATCGAGACCCGGCACGTGCAGCGCAGGCGCGGCCCGCACCGCGAATTGCGCCGGCAGCTGCGCGAGTTCGTCGTCCGGATGCACGCCCTTCATCGCGTACAGCATTCCATCGCGCGCGAGATGGCGCGCGGACGACGCGGCGAAGGCCGACAGGTCCGAGAACGCGCGCGAGATCACGATGTCGAACGGCGCAGCGGGCGCATAATCCTCGACGCGCACCGCCTCCGATTCGACGTTTGTCAGGCCAAGCTCGATGGCCGCCTGCGTGAGAAACGCCACCTTCTTGTGATTGGAATCGATCATCACGACGTGCGCATCCGGCCGCGCGGTCGCGAGGGGGATACCGGGGACGCCGGCGCCCGATCCCACGTCGAGAATGCGCAGCGCGGGCGTCGCCGGCAGGTGCGGCACCACCGCCAGCGAGTCGAGCAGGTGATGCGTGACCATGCGCGCGGGATCGCGTATGGCGGTCAGGTTGTAGGTCTTGTTCCACTTGGCGAGCAGCGCGAGGTACGCGGCCAGGCGATCGCGCTGCGCCACGCTCGTCACCAGTCCAAGCGCGGCGATGCCGTTCGCGAGATCGACATCGTGGGTCGACACCGCGTCCGCCGACGTCATGCGGACAGTGCTTCCACGCCGGAGGGCTTGCTGCCGCTGCCCTTGAGGTGGACCAGCAGCAGCGAAATCGCCGCCGGCGTCATGCCGGATATCCGGGATGCCTGTCCGATGGTCTCCGGCCTGTGCAGGTTGAGTTTCTGCTGCGCTTCCGCCGACAACCCGCGGACGTTGCGGTAATCCAGGTCCGCCGGGAGGCGCGAGGACTCCAGCGCGAGATGGCGCGCGATTTCGTCGTGCTGGCGGTCGATGTAGCCCGCGTACTTGGTCGAAATTTCTACCTGCTCGGCAACCTGGGGGTCGGCGACGGGCGTGCCGGCACCCGGCAGCGTGAGCAACGTCGCATACGTGACATTCGGTCGACGCAGTAAGTCAGTGAGCGCATACTCTCGTTCTATCCCTTGTCCCAGAACGCGCTCGGCATCGTGCTTGGAGACGATGTTGGGGTTGACGAAGGTCGTGCGCAGCCTTTCGACCTCCGCCGCCACGGCATCGCGCTTGCGCGAATACGCTTCCCAACGCGCATCGTCGATCAAACCCAGCCGGCGGCCGTGTTCGGTCAACCGGGCATCGGCGTTGTCCTCGCGCAGTTGCAGCCGGTACTCCGCGCGCGACGTGAACATCCGGTAGGGCTCGGAAACGCCGCGGGTGATCAGGTCGTCCACCAGCACGCCAAGGTAAGCCTCGTCCCGGCGCGGGCACCAGCCCTCGTCGCCCCGGACGTGCAGCGCGGCGTTGAGTCCGGCAAGCAGCCCCTGCGCGGCGGCTTCCTCGTAGCCGGTGGTGCCGTTGATCTGGCCGGCGAAGAAAAGGCCCCGGATCGCCTTGGTCTCCAGCGACGCCTTCAACGCCCGCGGGTCGAAATAGTCGTACTCGATGGCATAGCCCGGCCGCAGGATGTGCGCTTGCTCGCAACCCCGCATGGACCGGACGAGCTCGAGCTGCACGTCGAAGGGCAGGGACGTCGAAATCCCGTTGGGGTAGATCTCTTGCGTGTTCAGGCCCTCGGGTTCGAGGAAGATCTGGTGGCTGTCCCGGGTAGCGAAGCGCACCACCTTGTCCTCGATGGACGGGCAATACCGCGGCCCGACGCTCTTGATCACGCCCGAGTACATGGGGGACCGGTCGAGCCCGGCCCGGATGATGTCGTGGGTCCGGCCATTGGTGTGCGTGATCCAGCAGGGGAGTTGCCGCGGGTGTGGCGTGCTCCCGCCCATGAACGAGAACACAGGCGCAGGGTCGTCACCCGGCTGTTCCGCCAGCACGGAGAAATCGATGGTGCGACCGTCCAGTCGCGGCGGGGTCCCGGTCTTGAGGCGCCCGGCGGGAAGCTTCAGTTCGCGCAGCCGGGCGCCCAGGCGCTTGGCGGGGGGGTCCCCGGCGCGGCCCGCTTCGTAGTTGTCGAGGCCGACATGGATCAGGCCGGACAGGAACGTGCCGGTGGTCAGCACCACCGCATCGGCGTGAAAGGCGAGGCCGATCTGGGTCACGACCCCCACGACCCTGTCGCCTTCCAGAAGCAGGTCGTCGACGGGCTGCTGGAACAGCGTCAGGTTCGGCTGGTTTTCTATGCGCGCCCGGATGGCCTGTTTGTAAAGCAGGCGGTCGGCTTGGGCGCGGGTCGCCCGCACCGCCGGCCCCTTGCTGGAATTGAGGATGCGGAACTGGATGCCCGCTTCGTCGGTGGCAATGGCCATCGCGCCGCCCAGCGCATCCACTTCCTTGACCAGGTGCCCCTTGCCGATGCCACCTATGGATGGGTTGCAGGACATCTGTCCCAGCGTCTCGATATTGTGGGTGAGCAGCAGCGTGGTCCGGCCCATCCGGGCGGACGCCAGCGCAGCCTCGGTCCCGGCGTGACCTCCACCGACGACAATCACCTCGAAACGCTGCTTGAAGTCCATGATTTTATTGATTAATGCTGACAAGCGCCGCATACGGTCGCAAATGACAATTTTACGCGATCACGGCGGCGCACGATAGCGCCCTGTTTCACGTGAAACTCCAGTTGTAACGCTTGGATCGGTCTTCGTGGCGAGGTTTCACGTGAAACATTGGAGTGAAGGAAACACTGTGGACAACCGCCCCCCAACGGGGGCCGCGAAGACAGACGAATCGTC
Organism: Casimicrobiaceae bacterium; assembly: GCA_035430095.1. Classification (GTDB taxonomy): domain Bacteria; phylum Pseudomonadota; class Gammaproteobacteria; order Burkholderiales; family Casimicrobiaceae; genus VBCG01. The sequence continues at coordinate 24,675 of DAOMGB010000007.1, forward strand.
GGATGCTGGATCGCCAAAAACAAACTGCGGCCCCAAGGCCGCAGTGATTGCTTACTCCAGAAATCCGAGCCGACGCCTTGGCTCGGACGGGCGCGGCGCATTCTACGCCGCGTGCCGAATGGTCAGCCCGCGCGCGGCATCCCCAAACGCGCACCCAGCTGCTCGCGTTCGGCCTGCAATGCGGCCGGACGCTTGGCGCCCAGCTTGGCAAACAATTCGTCGTGCGACGCGAGTTCGCGCTGCCACTGCGTCCGGTCCAGGCTCATCACAACGGCGAAGCGTCCCGCGTCGAAGTCGGAACCCGTCCAGTTGAGGTCGGCATAGGCCGGCGTCAAGCCCGCCGGCGTTTCCTCCGCGTGTGCGCGCCCGGCGCAACGCTCGACCACCCATTGCAGCACCCGCATGTTCTGTCCGAAACCTGGCCACACGAACTTTCCGTCGGCGTCCTTGCGGAACCAGTTGACACTGAAGATGCGCGGCGGATAGGCGACCGCGTCGCCCATGACGAGCCAATGCTTGAAGTAATCGCCGACGTGGTAGCCGCAGAACGGCAGCATCGCGAACGGGTCGCGGCGCACTTCGCCTACCGCGCCGGTCGCCGCAGCCGTGGTCTCCGAGCCCATCGTCGCGGCCTTGTAGACACCTTCTTCCCACGTCCGTGCCTCCGTGACCAGCGGCACGGTATCGGAGCGACGGGCGCCGAAAATGAACGCGGAGATGGGGACGCCCGCGGGGTCGTCCCAATGCGGGTCGAGCGACGGGCACTGTATCGACGCCACGGTGAAACGGGCATTCGGGTGCGCCGCCTTGCGGCCGCAATCCGGCGTCCAATCCTTGCCCTGCCAGTCGACGAGATGGGCGGGCGGCGTCCTGGTCATCCCTTCCCACCACACGTCGCCGTCGTCGGTCAGCGCGACGTTCGTGAAGATGACGTTCTTCTTCAGCATCTCCATCGCGTTGGCATTCGACTCGTACGACGTGCCGGGCGCGACGCCGAAGTAGCCGGCCTCCGGATTGATCGCGTGGAAGTAGCCTTCGAGACCCGGCTTGATCCATGCGATGTCGTCGCCGATGGTGGTGACTTTCCAGCCGTCGAAACCGGCAGGCGGAATCATCATCGAGAAGTTGGTCTTGCCGCACGCGCTGGGGAACGCCGCGGCGACGTACTTCTTCTCGCCCTGGGGCGACGTCACGCCGAGGATCAACATGTGTTCGGCCAGCCAGCCCTGGTCGCGGCCCATCACCGACGCGATGCGCAGGGCAAAGCACTTCTTACCGAGCAGCGCATTGCCGCCGTAGCCGGAGCCAAAGCTCCAGATCTCGCGCGTCTCGGGAAAATGCACGATGTACTTCTGATCCTTGTTGCACGGCCACGCGACGTCGCGCTGTCCCACGGCCAGCGGCGCGCCCACCGAATGCACGCACGGCACGAAATGCCCGTCGGCGCCCAGCACGTCGAACACCGCGCGACCCATGCGCGTCATCATTTTCATGTTGACGACCACATAGGGGCTGTCCGAGACCTCGATGCCGATGTGCGCGATCGGGCTGCCGATCGGGCCCATCGAGAACGGCACGACGTACATCGTCCGGCCGCGCATGCAACCGGCGAATAGGCCGTTCAGGGTGCGCCGCATTTCCGCCGGCGCCACCCAGTTGTTCGTGGGGCCAGCGTCGTCCGCGCTCTCGCTGCAGATGAAGGTGCGATCCTCGACGCGCGCGACGTCGGACGGGTCCGACAACGCAAGATAGCTGCCAGGGCGCCTGGTCTCCGACAGTTTGCGCATCGTGCCCGCCGCGACCATCTCGGCGCACAGCTGATCATATTCGGCCTGGCTGCCGTCGCACCAAACGATGCGATCCGGTTGCGTCAGCGCGGCGATCTCCCGAACCCAGCCCATGAGGCGGGCGTGGCGAACGTAGGAGGGCGCACCAACGGATGCGGCAAGCGTGTGCAGCGATTCGGGCTGGTTCATCTGGGGACCGTGGCTGGAGTGAATTTCTACGCCGCTGTCTCGGCACCATCTCGCAGCGGTAATCAATAATTTTACTCCGGCGACGCAGGCCGGCGCACTGGTCAGGCGGCCTTACCGGTTCGCGACGATGAACAGGCGCCGGAACGGAAACAGGGTGCTGCCGTCGTCGCGCGGCGGATAGGCGACAGCCAGCCGCCGCATGTATTCGCGCAGGAATTCCGCGCGTTCGCCCTCGTCGAGCGCCGCCATGATCGGAACCAGCCAGGTTCCCTTCGTCCAGGCCGCAACGGGATGCTCGCCGTCCCCTCGCGGCGGCAGGACCTGAAGGTACTCGGTAAGCCAGACATCGACGCCGGTCATGTGCGGCGTCAGCCAGGACAGGTAATCGGCGGGCGCGGAAACCGGCGGCTCGCGCACGATGGACCCGAGCCTCGTCCGCCAACGTTCGCTGCGCGCAATGTCCGCAATGGTCATGTGCGACGGAGCGCGAAAATTGTCGGGCATCTGCACCGCCAGCACGCCGCCGGGAACCACCATGCCCGCGAGCCGCGCGAACAACGCGGCGTGGCCCGGAAGCCAGTGCAGCGCGGCGTTGCTGTAGATCAAGTCGACCGGCGCGTCGGGCTGCCAGGTCGCAAGATCGGCCGCGACGAACCGGTAGCGCGAATCGTTCGCCGTCGCCGCGCGTGCCTCGTCGAGCATCTCGGGTGAACTGTCGACGCCCAGAATGCGCGCTTCCGGCCAGCGCTTTCCCAGCAGCCGGGTCACGTTGCCCGCGCCGCAGCCCAGGTCCACGACGTTCTTCGGGCGCTCGAGCGGGACGCGGGCCAGCAGGTCGACCGCCGGTCGCAGACGTTCCCCGGCATATTGCAGGTACTGGGCGGGTTGCCAGGCCATGCTCAGGATTCTCCGTCATTTTCGCCGGCGTTCCATCGTTGCCTTACCCGCGCGAACACCGGCACGGTGGTGAGCAGGATGACCACGACCCGCGCGACGTGAAATGCGGTGACCAGCGGCACGCCCAGCCGCAGCACCTTGGCGGTGATGCACATTTCGGCGATGCCGCCGGGCGCCGTCCCGAGCACGAGTGTGGCCGGATGCAAACCGGCCGCATAGGCCGTTCCGGCGCCGAACAAGGCGGACAGCGCCATTGCCAGCATCACCGATACCAGCACCGCGCCGACGAACCGGTGCGCACCCTTCAGGAAGTCGCGTTGGAAGCGCGAGCCGAGCGCGCACCCGAGCAGGCACTGGCCCACGTTCGAGGCAACTTGCGGCATCGAGGACAGGTCGATCTCGAGCGCCGTGAGCGGGATCGCCACGGCAAGCGAACCCAGCACGAACGCGTTGGGCAGGCGAAAGCGCTGGAAGACGATGCCGCCGATGCCGGTGGCCGCCAACAGGATCACGAAGCCGACGGGCTCGAAGGCTTTTGCCCCCTGCACGTAGGGGTCGGCGCCGTGCACGCCCAGCAGCGTATACGCCGCCGGAATCACGGCGACGACGATCAGCATGCGCAGGCTCTGTGCCGCGGCGACGCGATCGACACGCGCGCCGAAACGTTCGCCCAGCACGGCCATCTCGGCTGCGCCGCCGGGAACGCTGGCGAACAGCGCGGTGGTGCGGTCCAATCCGGTCATCCTCGTGAGCGCCAACGCCGACACGTAACCCACGGCCACCGCGAACACCGCGCCGGCGAGCAGCAGGTACCAGAGGCCCGCCACCTCGCGCACCACCTGCGGCGTGAAGTAGAGGCCGAGCGCCGTCCCGATCAGCCACTGCCCGCCATAACGCACCGGGGTCGGGACGCCGATGTCCACACCGGCGACGCGCAGGATCGCCAGCGAAAACAGCGGCCCCAGCATCCACGGAATCGGCGTGTGCAGCAGCGAGCATGCATAGCCCGCCGTTGCGCCAATGGCCAGCGCCGCGAGCGCGCGGAACATCCCCCGTCGCGTCATGCCGCAATGGCGCGCACCGCGCGCCTCCTATTTGCCAATGCAGAATCGCCCGAAGATGACGCCCAGCAGATCGTCGGCGGTGAATTCGCCGGTGATCGCGGACAGCGCCGCCTGCGCTTCCCGCAACTCCTCCGCGAAGAGCTCGATCGGGGGCGGTCGATTACCCAACTGAGTGCCCAACTGCAACGCGGCTTCGGCCAGATGTGCGGAAGCCTCGCGCAATGCCTGCACGTGGCGTTCGCGGGCGAGGAACGTGTCCTCCGTGGCGGCTTCCGAGCCGACCGCAGCAAGCACTTCACGCTCCAGCAATTCGACGCCGGCACCGACGTTTGCCGACAACCACACGTTCCGGCGGGTCGTGCCTTCGCTCGCACGCTGCGCGGCGGTCGGCGCGATTCCCGCGAGATCGGCCTTGTTGTGCACGATGACCCGCGCCATGCCTTCCGGCAAACGCGCGAGGATCGCCTGGTCTTCCACGTCGAGCGCGTCGGCGCCCGCGCGGGCGTCGACCAGCAGCAGGATGAGGTCGGCGCGCGCCACCGCGGCCCACGTCCGCTCGATGCCGATCGCTTCGACCGGATCCGCGGTGTCGCGCAATCCCGCGGTGTCCACGACGGTCAGCGGAATGCCGGCGATCTCCACACGGCGCTCGACCGTGTCGCGCGTCGTGCCCGCCACCGGCGTGACGATGGCGGCTTCCTCGCGCGCGAGCGCGTTGAGCAGGCTCGACTTGCCGACGTTGGGGCGCCCCACCAGCACCACCGTCAATCCCTCGCGCAGCAAGGCGCCGGTCTTCGCCCGCGCGAGCAGCTGCGCCAGCGACGCGCGAATGTCTCCCAGTTTCGCGACGACGTCGCCGGCGCGCAGGAATTCGACATCCTCTTCCGGAAAGTCGAGTGTGGCCTCGGTGTACATGCGCAACTCGACGAGCGCCTCGACCAGCCCATGCACTTCGCTGGAAAAGATTCCGCTCAGGCTGCGCGCCGCGGCGCGGGCGGCGGTGGACGTGGCGGCGTCGATCAGGTCGGCCACGCTTTCGGCCTGGGCCAGGTCGAGCTTGCCGTTCAGGAATGCGCGCTTGGTGAATTCCCCGGGCTCGGCGATGCGCGCGCCGAGCTCGACGCAGCGGGCGAGCAGCAGACGCAGCACGGACGGCCCGCCGTGCCCCTGCAGCTCCAGGACCGATTCGCCGGTATAGGAATGCGGTGCCGGAAAGTAGAGCGCGAGTCCCGCATCGAGCGGCGCGCCCTGCGCGTCGCGAAACGTCGCGACGGTGGCCACGCGCGGCGTCGGGATCGCGCCGATCACGCCGACGATCAACGTGTCGATTCCGCTGCCTGAAACCCGCACGACGCCGACGCCGCCGCGTCCCGGAGGCGTGGCGATGGCGGCGATGGTGGTGGTCAGCGGCGCTTGGCGGCCGCGGTCGCCGCCTCGGCCGTGATTACCCGGTTCATGTGCCATTGCTGGAAGATCTGGATGCAGTTGTTGACCAGCCAGTACAGAACGAGTCCCGCGGGGAAGAACAGGAACAGAACCGAAAATGCGATCGGCATGATCTGCATCACCTTCGCCTGCACCGGGTCGGTGATCGGCGTGGGCGAGAGCTTGACCTGAAGGTACGCCGTCACCGCGTAGATGACGGGCAGCACGTAGAAGGGATCCGGCGCCGACAGGTCCTTGATCCAGAGTATCCACGGCGCGTTGCGCAGCTCCACGGCCGACAGCAGCACCCAGTACAGCGCGATGAAGACCGGGATCTGCACCAGGATCGGCAGGCAGCCGCCGAGCGGATTGATCTTCTCGGTCTTGTACATCTCCATCATCTTGACCTGCAGCTGCTGCTTGTCGTTCTTGTACTGCTCCTGCAGCGCCTTCATCTTGGGCGCGATCACCTTCATCTTCGCCATCGAGCGGGCGCTGGCGTGATTGAGCGGATAGAACGCGCTCTTGATCATGATGGTCATCGCGACGATGGCCCAGCCCCAGTTGCCGATGATTCCATACAGCCACTTGAGCAGCCAGAACAGCGGCGCGGCGATGATCGTGAAGATGCCGTAGTCGACGACCAGGTCGAGGCCCTTGGCGGTCTTGGCCAGCGATTCCTGGTCCTGCGGCCCGACGTACAGCGGCACGCGAACTTCGCCGGTGGCGCCCGGGGCGATGGTGCCGACGGGCACGATCACGCCGGCCGCATAGAGCCCGTTGTCGAGTTTGCGCGTATAGAACTCGCGGGGAACCTTCTTTTCGTCGGACGGCATCCACGCCGACACGAAATAATGCTCGACCATGCCGATCCAGCCGTCGGTGGCCGTCTTCTGGTACGGCAGCTTGCGCGTCGGGTCCGCGGCTTCCTTGTCGATTTCGCCGAATTCGATCTTCTTGTACTTGTCCTGCTCGGTGTAGACCGCCGGACCGACGAAGGCCGATGGTGCGCCCCAGCTCGGCACGACCGGCAGCTTGGTGTCGCGGGTGAGCTGGAAGTACGCGCTCGGCGCCAGCGGCGCGCTGCCGGCATTGGTCACGTCGAACGCGGCGTCGATCACGTAGCTGCCGCGATGGAATGTCAGCACCTGGACGACCTTGTCGCCGGCGGGCGTGGTCGCCGCGAGCCTCAGTTCGACGCGGTCGTCGTCCTTGCCCAGTTCGCGCGGCCCCGGCAGCGCTTCGTAGAGCGTCCGGTGATTGGGCATGCCTTCGCCGAGCAGGCCCGCCTGCGCGACGTAGATTCGCTCGGCGTTGCGCTGAAGCGCGAGGTACGGCTTGGTCGGATCATGGCTGTCGCGGTGCTTGTCCAGCGCGATCATCTTGATGACGCCGCCCGCGGTATCGACTTCCGCGGTGTAAAGATCGGTGCGGATCGTGATCGTCTGCCCGGCCGGCGCCGCAGCCGCTTGCCCGGGAACCGCGCCGGCGGCGGGTATCGCCGGAGTGCCGGTCGTGGCCGAGGGCACCGGAAGATCCTTGGCCGGGGCCGCCGCACCTTGGCTTGCGCCGGGCGCCGCCTGCACGGCCGGGGGCGGGACCGGCGCGTGCGCCTTTTGCCATTCTCCCCACAACAGGAAAGAGGAAAACGAAAAGATGATGAACAGGATGATGCGTTGGGTATCCATGGCTACTTTGGCTGGCCGCGCGGCAGGCGCACGAACCGTTCGATGACGATGGGGGCTTGGCTTTGACTCGGATGGGCGGTCAGGGAACGGGGTCGTAGCCCCCGGGATGATACGGGTGGCATCGTGCGATCCGCTTGACCGCCAGCCACGAGCCCATCATCGCGCCATGCTTTTCCACCGCTTCGCGCGCGTAGTCGGAACAGCTGGGAGCGAATCGGCAATTGGAGCCGAGCATCGGACGCAGCAGGTATTGGTACCCGCGGATGCCGGCAACCAGGACGGCTTTCATGGCTGCGCCAACAGGGCCGACAACAGGACCGCCGCTTCGCCGACGGCGGCATCGAGTTCCGTGCGGTTGCCGACTTTCTTCACTCGCAGGATCACGTCGTAGGCGGCCAGCGCGGGACGCTGTGCGCGGACGATTTCGCGCATGCGGCGGCGAAGGCGATTGCGATCGACGGCACGGGGCAGGGTCTTCGCGGCGATCACGTAGCCGACGCGGCCCGGTGTCCCGGCGGCGGCGGCCGCGACCAGTTGCACATGGCGGCCCTCGCTGCGGCGCCCCGACTTGAACACGGCCTCGAAGGCGCCGGGGCCGGTGAGACGAAACGCCCGGCCTGGAAGCCGGGCGCTCATGGTCTGCTGCGGCACTGCGGTCGGGTTGCGCAGAGTGACTGCTAGACGGCGGTGAGGCTCTTGCGGCCCTTGGCGCGACGCGCCGAGAGCACTTTGCGGCCGCCGACCGACGCCATGCGGGCGCGGAAACCGTGCTTCCGCGCGCGGCGGATCTTGGAGGGCTGATAGGTGCGTTTCATCGCTATGCCTTGACGGGAAAAAGTGTGTTTCCGAAATCGGACTGCCAGAATCCGTCCGCAGGACGCCGACCGGGCGTCGCCCGAAATGCATCGGAAAAGCCTTACATTAGAGCGCGTTATGGGTTGATTTGTCAATGCCCGCAGGTTGCGGCGGGCCGGTGTGCGACAAGTGCGAGCGGTCACTATCGGCGCGCGGCGCGGCCTGCCAAAGAGGCCGGTCGGCCCGCGTTCCCGTCCACGAATTCCTGTGGATAACTGGAACGCCGAGGCATACAATCCACAACCCTCGCGGCGTCAGGAGCGCCGCGAGAAGTGGATTGTGTCACTGCAGATGCCGCAGTCCGTTCGAATCACACCAAGAGTCCGTGAAGGACCCGATTGCAGCATGCGCACTGAACTTCAACCCCCCGCCTGGGCCCTTTGCCTGACCGCTTTCGAGCGTGAACTGACGCCGCAGCAATTCGCGACGTGGATACGCCCGCTCTCCTGCGCCGAAGAGGGTGGGACGCTCAAGCTGCGCGCGCCCAACCGCTTCATCCTGCAGTGGGTCCGCGACCGCTTCAGCAGCCGCATCGAGGCGCTTGCGCGCGAGGCCACCGGCTCCCCCGTGACCATCGAATTCGGGGTGGTCGACAGCGCCCCGGACGCCCCGGGGCGCCCGCAGGGAGCCGCCGCCCAGACGCCCGCAGCGGCCGCTTCCGCGTCGAATACCGCTCCCGCCACCCCTGTGGATAGCTCCCCGGGCCAATCCGCCCCGCGGAACGCCAGCGCCGCGCCGCCAGGCTTTGCCGCGCCCAGGAAGCTCGACGCCACGGCCCTCAATCCGGGCTTCAACTTTTCCACGTTCGTGGCCGGCAAGGCCAACCAGCTGGCGCGGGCCGCGGGGCTGCAGGTCGCCGACCACCCCACATCCTACAACCCGCTGTTCGTGTACGGCGGCGTGGGGTTGGGCAAGACCCACCTGGTGCAGGCCATCGGCAACCAGATCCTGGCGCAGAATCCGGCGGCCAAGATCCGCTATATCCACGCGGAGACCTACGTGTCCGACGTGGTGCGGGCGTACCAGCACAAGGCCTTCGACGAATTCAAGCGACACTACCGCTCGCTCGACCTCCTGCTGATCGACGACATCCAGTTCTTCGGCGGAAAGAGCCGAACCCAGGAAGAGTTCTTTTACCTCTTCAACACGCTGATCGAGGCGCACAAGCAGGTGGTCATCACCTGCGACACCTACCCCAAGGAAATCGCCGGCATCGAGGAGCGCCTCATTTCCCGCTTCGGCTGGGGCCTGACCGTCGCGCTCGAGCCGCCCGAGCTGGAGATGCGCGTGGCGATCCTGCTGGCCAAGGCGCAGTCGACGGGAATGCGCATGGACGAGCAGGTGGCGTTCTTCATCGCCAAGCACATCCGTTCCAACGTGCGCGAACTGGAGGGCGCGTTGAAGCGCGTGCTGGCGTACTCGAACTTCCACGGCCAGGAGATCTCGCTGGCGCTGGCCAAGGAAGCGCTGCGCGACCTGCTGGCGGTCCAGAACCGCCAGATCTCGATCGACAACATCCAGAAGACGGTCGCCGACTACTACAAGATCCGCATTTCCGACATGCATTCCAAGAAGCGCTCACGAGCCGTCGCGCGGCCGCGGCAGGTGGCGATGGCGCTCGCCAAGGAGTTGACCCAGATGTCCCTGCCGGAGATCGGCAGCAACTTCGGCGGCCGCGACCACACCACGGTCCTTCATGCCTGCCGGCAGGTGGCGAAACTCCGCGAATCGCTGCCGGACATGAATCACGACGTGAACTTCCTGCTGCAGGTGCTGCGCAGTTGACCCGGTTCCGGGCCATTTTTCACTCTGAAAAGCAGGGTTTTTGCAGTATAATTCCGAAGGTTTGCGACGTACCGTTTGTGAACCGAGTGTGGACAACCGTGGTATTTGCGGCGAGATCGTTTTCATCCCCAATCGATCCACCGCCGCGACACGGGTTTTCCCGCGGGTTCCGGACATCGAATCTCCCTGAACCGCAAGCGTTTTTCCCGTCCATACCGAATTTGCGCGACCTCCTATTAACTGTTCCTACTGTTAAACAATGCAACTAAAGCAGATCGCCCGCGACGCACTCCTGAAGCCTTTGCAGGCCGTTTCCGGAATCGTCGAGCGCAGGCACACGCTGCCGATCCTGGCCAACGTGCTGCTCGAACAGAAGGAAGGCCACCTGTACGTGACGGCAACCGATCTCGAGATGCAGATCACCGCGCACAGCACGCTGGATGGCAAGGATGGCCAGGCCACGACGGTGGGCGCGCGCAAGCTGCAGGATCTGCTGCGCGCGTTGCCGGACGACGCAACGCTCAACATCGACGTCACCAGCAGCAAGATGACGGTCCGCGCCGGCCGCTCGCGATTCAACCTGCAGACGCTGCCGGCAGCCGACTATCCGCGGATCTCGCTGGGTACCGAACAGCTTCAGACGCTGTCGCTGCCGCAGCGCGACCTGCGCAAGCTGTTCAAGCTGGCCGAGTTCGCCATGGCGCAGCAGGACATCCGCTATTACCTGAACGGCATGCTGCTGGTGGTCGACAAGGGCACGCTGCAGGCGGTCGCCACGGATGGCCACCGGCTTTCGTGGGCCAGCATGGCGGTCGCGGGCGATGGCGCGGCAGACCTTAGGCGCCAGGAGGTGATCCTCCCCCGCAAGACGGTACTCGAGCTGGGCAAGCTGCTCACGGACTCGGAAGATGCGGTCACGCTCGACATCCTCGCCAACCAGGTGCGCTTCCGCTTCGGCAACGTCGAGCTGGTGTCGAAGGTCGTCGACGGCAAGTTTCCGGATTTCAACCGCGTCATTCCGGTCGGCCACACCAAGACGGTCGAGCTCGATCGCGTCACGGCGCTTGCCGCGCTGCAGCGCGCGTCCATCCTGTCGAACGAGAAGTTCCGGGGCGTGCGCGTGGTGCTCGCCACCGACCAGATGAAGATCATCTGCACGAACAGCGAGCAGGAAGAAGCCGAGGAAGAGCTGGAGATCGACTACAAGGGCGATCCCCTCGACATCGGCTTCAACATCACATACCTGCTCGACGCGCTGCAGAACGTCAACGTCGACAAGGTGCGTTTCGCCTTCGGCGATGCCAATTCCAGCGCCCTGGTCACGATGCCCGATCGCGACGACTACAAGTACGTCGTGATGCCGATGCGCATCTGATGGTGCGGGAGTCCGTGCACCGATCCTGATACCGCGCGCCGACGCCCTCGTCGGCGCCGTTGTTTCGACGGGGAGCACGCGTGCTCTCCCGCGTGTGAACCGAATACGAAAGAAAGACTGCATGACACCAGCGCAACCCGTGCCTCATTTGCCAACTGAGTCGCAACCATCGCCGCAGCCGCAACCCAACGGCCAGGGCAACGGCGGCGACTACGATTCGTCGTCGATCCAGATTCTCAAGGGCCTGGACGCGGTGCGCAAGCGGCCCGGCATGTACATCGGGGACACGTCCGACGGCACCGGCCTGCATCACATGGTGTTCGAAGTACTCGACAACGCCATCGACGAAGCGCTCGCCGGCTGGTGCGACGACATCAAGGTGATCATCCACGCCGACAATTCGGTCAGCGTGACGGATAACGGCCGCGGCATCCCCACGGACATCAAGGAAGGCGACGAGGAAAAGCGCTCGGCCGCCGAGATCGTGATGACCGAGCTGCACGCGGGCGGCAAGTTCGACAACAACAGCTACAAGGTGTCGGGCGGTCTCCACGGAGTCGGCGTATCCGTGGTCAACGCGCTGTCCAACTGGCTGAAGCTCAAGATCTGGCGCGACGGCAAGTTCTACCAGATGGAGTTCCGGCGCGGCGTTGCCGTGGCGCCGCTCGCGGTCGTCGGCACCAGCGACCGGCGCGGCACCGAAGTGCACTTCATGGCGTCGGCCGAGACCTTCAACAACATCGAATACCACTTCGACATCCTGGCCAAGCGCATCCGCGAGCTGTCGTTCCTCAACAACGGCACGAAGATCGAGCTCGTCGACCAGCGCGACGGCAAGAGCGAGAACTTCGCGTACTCGGGCGGCGTCAAGGGCTTCGTCGAGTACATGAACCGGGCCAAGACCGTGCTGCACCCGAAGGTCTTCCATGCGATCGGCGAGAAGGACGGCGTGGTCGTCGAAGTCGCCATGCAGTGGAACGATTCCTACGCCGAAAGCGTGCAGTGCTTCACCAACAACATTCCGCAGCGCGACGGCGGCACGCACCTGACCGGCCTGCGCCAGGCGATGACCCGCACGCTCAACAGCTACATCGAGAAAGAGGAAGTCGCCAAGAAGGCGAAGGTGGAAACCACCGGCGACGACATGCGCGAAGGCCTGACCTGCGTGCTGTCGGTCAAGGTGCCCGAGCCCAAGTTCAGCTCGCAGACCAAGGACAAGCTCGTGTCGTCGGAAGTCGGCCCCGTCGTGCAGGAGATCGTGTCCGCCAAGCTCTCCGACTTCCTGCTCGAGAACCCGCAGGACGCCAAGATCATCTGCGGCAAGATCGTCGACGCCGCGCGCGCCCGCGAGGCCGCGCGCAAGGCGCGCGACCTGACCCGTCGCAAGGGCGTGCTCGACGGCATGGGGCTGCCGGGCAAGCTGGCCGACTGCCAGGAGCGCGATCCGGCGTTGTGCGAACTCTACCTGGTCGAGGGCGATTCCGCCGGCGGCTCCGCCAAGCAAGGTCGCGACCGCAAGTTCCAGGCGATCCTTCCGCTGCGCGGCAAGATCCTCAACGTCGAGCGCGCGCGCTTCGAGAAACTCGTCTCGTCGCAGGAGATCATCACGCTGATCACGGCGCTGGGCACGGGCTTCGGCAAGCCGGCGGGCGACAAGGACGACAAGGACGCGTTCAACGCCGACAAGCTTCGCTACCACCGCATCATCATCATGACCGACGCGGACGTCGACGGTTCGCACATCCGCACGCTGCTGCTCACGTTCTTCTACCGCCAGATGCCGGAATTGGTCGAGCGCGGCCACATCTACATCGCGCAGCCGCCGCTGTACAAGGCCAAGCAGGGCAAGGAAGAGGTCTACCTCAAGGACGACCACGAGTTGAAGCAGCACCTGCTCAAGTTCGCGCTGAAGGGCGCGGAACTCACGCCGGGCACGGGCCGGGCGCCGCTGGCCGCCGACACGTTCGCCAATGTGGCGCGCGAGTTCCTGCTTGCGGAGGCCGTCATCGACCGCGTCGCGCGCATTGCTGATCCGCAGGCGCTGCACGCGATCCTGAACGGCGTGCGCGTCGACCTGTCGACCGAGGCCGCCGCGCAGCAAAGCGCGCAGGCATTGCGGGCGGCGATGGGCGATCCCGACGTCACCGTGGAAGCGCGCTTCGACGCCGCCACGGAAACGCGCCGCCTGGTGATCCTCCGCATGCACCACGGCACGCCGCACGTCACCGCCCTCGATGCCGATTTCCTCGCCAGCAGCGATGCCGCGCAGGTTCGGGATGCCGCCGACGTGCTGCAGGGACTCGTGCATCCGGGCGCCGTGATTCGCCGCGGCGAAAAGCAGATGGCGGTCCGCTCGTTCAAGGACGCGCTCGACTGGCTGCTCGACGAGGCGCGCAACAGCACGACCATCCAGCGCTACAAGGGCCTGGGCGAGATGAACCCGGCGCAGCTGTGGGAGACCACGATGGACCCGGCGGTGCGCCGGCTGCTGCGCGTGCAGGTCGAGGACGTGATCACGTCCGACGAGATCTTCTCGACGCTGATGGGCGAGCTGGTCGAGCCGCGGCGCGCGTTCATCGAGAACAACGCGCTGGGCGTGCGCAACCTCGACGTCTAGGCAGGCGCGAGACCTTGTACGGTGCGCGGAGCCGTAGGATCGGCCCCGCGAACCGGGCGACGCTGTCGTCGTCGCCCCGGTAGTGACGAGGTACGGTCACGGCGCCTTCCGGTCGCCTGCGCTATTCCACTGCGTACATCGCGCCGTCGGTGCTGCCGAAATACACGGCGCCTTTGACCACGAGCGGAGACGAGAAGACCGCGCCGATCGCGAATTGCCGGTCCGCCGCGATGGTGCCGGCGTCGTTCCAGCTGGACGAGAAGTACATCGGCGTGTTGAACGTGCGATCGGCCGCCAGGATCCACCCGTCGTTTCGTTTCGACGCCTCGGTCTGGAAATCCCACAGCAGGGCTCCGGTGCCAAGGTCGCGCGCCTCGAGCGTGCCGTTGAGGATCCCGGTCAGCACCACGTCGCCCGCGACGGAGGGCGACGAAAACATGTAGGCCTTGCTCTTTTCCTGAACGAGGGGCTTGCCGCTGACGGCATCGAGCACGATGTACAGGCTGGAGTCCGACGTGCCGAAGATCACCTTGCCGGCGACGATGGCGGGAGCGCTGACCACCCAGCTTCCGGCATTGTTGAAGCGCCACTTTTCCTTGCCCGTCTTCGCGTCGAGCGCGTAGAGATTCGAGTCCCGGCAACCTGTGTACACGACGCCGTCGACCACCGCCGGCGACGACTGGAATCCCACTTGGTTGTGGATCGACGGGTCTTCGCCGCCATGGAAACGCCAGCGTTCCGTGCCGGTCGTCGCGTCCAGCGCGTAGAAATAGCTGTCCCAGCTTCCGAAGAAAACGGTGCCGTCCGCATAGGCCGGGGACGAATGCACGACATCCGCCGTCCGGAACTTCCACTTCAACTCGCCGGATGCGGCATCGAGCGCGTACAGATGGCCATCCCCGCTGCCGAAATAGACGATGCCCTGCGCGACCACGGGACTCGACAGGTAGACATCATAGGGATCGGCGAACGTCTGGCTCCTGGGTTGCATGCCGTGCAGACCCCTGGCTTCGAATCGCCGCTCGCCGCCGGTCGTGAATTTCCAGCGCGTCGCGCCCGTACGCACGTCGAGCGCGTGGAATTTTCCGTCGTAGCTCGCCACGTAAAGCGTGTTGCCGACGATGGCCGGCGTCGACGCAACCGGCCCGCCTGTCTTGTGCTTCCATCGCAGGCGACCATCCGCCGCGTCCACCGCATAGACGTTGCCGTCGTCGCTGCCGAAGTAGATGGCGCCGTCACTGTAGACGGGCGAAGAGACGATCCGGTCGCCAGTGGGAAATTTCCACTTCACATGGTGGAACTGGCGCGGTGCTGAATCGCGGTAGTTGCCGGCATGCGCGGCGTCACCGCGAAACATCGACTGCGCCTCCGACGTGCCACCGGCGAGCAGGCCGGCCACTGTCACAGCCACGAACAGCGCCTTCATTACTTCGCGAAGCGGCACCTTCATCAGTTTCCCCTTCCGGCGCGACGAAGCGTCAGCGGCAACTCCAGCGATCCCAGTTCGATCGTGCCGCGGAGCTCGGCGCTTTCATTGACCAAGCGCCCTTCGAACACGACCTGGGTCGCCTTCGATTCGATTCGCAGTTGAGCGCCATCCTGGAGAACGAGGTCCACCGGCAGATTCGTGGTCTGCTTGCCGACGACGACGAACCTGGCGGTCGCACCCGCGTCGGCCTGATTTTCCAGGGTGATCGTGACCTTGCGGGGATAACCCCCGAGTTCGAATTCGCCCTGCCACTCGCTTGCCAGTTCCGGCGCGACGGGTGTGCTGCGCACTGGAAGTTCGACCTGCGCAGCCCCGGTCCGATGCAGCGAGACCTTTGCCACGTTGCCCGCCTGCCTCATTTCACCGGTCATGGTGCTCTCTTCAACCCGATGCACGCTGAACGAGGCAGGCCCGTAGGTCGGATTGGAAAGCGCGTTCACGATGTCGAAGGTCGCGTCCGGTCCGATGACGACGATCTTCGCGAGCGGCGTGCCGTTGATCCCCAGGCCGGGAATGATGATCGAGCCCGTCCATGCGCCGCCTTTGTCCTGCGCCAGATCGACGACCAGCTGCAGTTGCCTGCCGGGAATGGCGACCGAGCCTTCCCATCGCCCGTCCGGCGCTGGCAAGGCGCACCACGCGATTCCGGGCAGGCAGGCAAGCAACGTGGCGACTGTTCGTAACATCGTGCCTCTCCCTTGGAGTGGTTGTCCGGACAACGGCAAACCGCGTGGTCGTCCCGCCGGCTTCGCATCCTACGGGAGCCGTGGGTTGGGACAATGACGTGGCGACGAAGCGCGTTACGCCTCGACCAAGCGCGTCGGAGCACGACGTGGCGCCAGTCCCCAAGCCGGTGCCGCCGCGGACCCTTCGCCATGGCGCCAGGCGGGTTGAAGTGCATAATGCGCGGCTTCGGGCGAAACCCGGCACCGGAACGGAACAGGGCCATGGACCAAGTCAAAGTGAACGCGCTATTCGCGCAATTCGGCATCGTCGCCGACAATCCCGGCGTATGCCTGGGACCCGGGAAGTGGTGCGGTGGCGGAGGCATCGTCGTGTCGATCAATCCGGCCAACGAACATCCGCTGGCGCGTGTCGCAACCGCCAGCCACGACGACGTGAACGCGGTCATCGGCACCGCCGCCGCTGCCGCGCAGCAGTGGCGCGCGGTGCCGGCGCCGCAGCGGGGCGAGGCGGTGCGGCGCTTCGGCAACCTGCTGCGCGAGCACAAGGACGCGCTGGGAACGCTGGTGTCGCTGGAGAACGGCAAGATCAAGGCCGAAGGCGACGGCGAGGTGCAGGAGATGATCGACATCGCCGACTTCGCGGTCGGGCAATCGCGGATGCTCTACGGCAAGACGATGCACTCTGAACGCCTCGCGCATCGCATGTACGAACAGTGGCATCCGCTGGGTGTGGTCGGCGTGATTTCCGCGTTCAACTTTCCGGTGGCGGTCTGGGCGTGGAACGCGATGCTCGCCGCGATCTGCGGCAATGCGACCGTGTGGAAGCCTTCGCCCAAGACGCCGCTCACCGCGCTTGCCGTGCAGTCGCTGGCCAACCGCGTGATGTCCGAGATGTCGCTTCCGTCCATCTTCACGCTGGCCATCGCCGACAACGCCGGGACGCGCGCGCTGGTTGCCGACCCGCGCGTCGCGCTGGTGTCGTTTACCGGGTCGTCCGCCGTGGGCCGCGACATCGCGACCACCGTGGCGTCGCGCTTCGGCAAGTCGCTGCTCGAGTGCGCGGGCAACAACGCCATCATCGTCGCGGAGGACGCGGACCTCGACCTGGTCGTACCGGGCGTCGTTTTCGGCGCGGTGGGCACGGCCGGACAGCGCTGCACGACGACTCGCCGACTGATCGTGCACGAATCGCGCGTCGAGCAGCTGCTGACGCGGCTGAAGTCCGCTTACGCGCAGGTGCGCATCGGCGATCCCCTGGAGCCCACGACGCTGATGGGTCCGCTGATCGATGCGGCTGCGGTGGCCAACTATGTCTCGGCCATCGCGGAGGCCACGAAAGCCGGCGGCACGCTGGCTTGCGGCGGCAAGGTCCTGCCCGGCCCCGGCTTCTGGGTCGAGCCGGCGATCATCGCCAACGCCCGCAACGAATGGCCGTGCGTCCAGCGCGAGACGTTTGCGCCGATTCTATACGTGATGAGCTGCTCCAGTGTGGGCGAAGCCATCGCGCTCAACAACGGCGTGCCGCAGGGCCTGTCGAGTGCGCTGTTCACGCTCAACATGCGCACCGCCGAGGCGTTCCTGTCGGCGGGCGGCAGCGACTGCGGCATCGCCAACGTCAACATCGGCACGTCCGGCGCCGAGATCGGCGGCGCGTTCGGCGGCGAAAAGGAAACGGGCGGGGGCCGCGAATCGGGCTCCGACGCGTGGCAGGCCTACATGCGGCGCCAGACCAACACCATCAACTGGAGCCGCGAGTTGCCGCTCGCCCAGGGCATCAAGTTCGGCTAGGTATCAATAATCAAGACGATGTTGCCGGATTGAATGCCGCAGATGCATCCAAGCTACCGTCGTCCCCGCGAACGCGGGGACCCAGCGACTTCCATAGGATGTCGCGAGGCCGTGACACGACGACACCGGGTTCCCGCGTTCGCGGGAACGACGGATGAGAACAATTCATGCATTGCGGAAACAACGCCTTGAAGCTTCACAGCCAGGGAATTTTTGCGCAGGTCGTGCGAAACCTGCGCGGGAACGCGCTAAGCCGTCTTCGCCTTTGCCTTTCCTGCGGCGGGCTTCTTCGCGGCAGGTTTCCTCGCCGCGGGCGGCTTTGCCGCAGGCTTGGCGGCGGTCCTGGTCCTGGAAGTCTTCGCCGCGGGCTTGGCGGCAGGCACGTCGACCTCGGACTTCGTCGCTTTCTTCGCCGCCGTCCCGGCGGGTTTCCTGGCCTTGACGCCCTGCGGCTTGCCGGTCTTGGCGGCGAGGATCTCCAGCGCTTCCTCGAGCGTCAGTGTTTCTGCCTTTTCGCTGTCCGGCAGCGTCGCATTGACGGCGCCGTGCTTGACGTAGGGCCCGTACTTGCCGCTGTGCAATTCAACCGGCGCCTTGTCCCGGGGATGCGGGCCCAGCACCTTCAGCGCGGTTGACGGGCGGCCTCCGCGCGCGCGCGCCTTGGTCGGATCCTTCGCTTCGAATTCGAAGCCGACCTTGCCGTCCTTCTGCACGACGAGGAACGCCGAGAACGGCCTCCGCGTGCGTGATGAAATGAACTGCAGCAGGTCCGTCTTCTTCGTCGCCAGCAATTTCTCCATCTGCGCCCGTTCGACGGGCCGCTGCAGGATCATGCGACCCGAGCGGAAGTCGCAGGTCTTCTCGGGGCCGACGGCCTTTTCGCACACGTAGGCATTGGGCAATTCAAAGACGCGCGACGCGCACTTCGGACACGCACCCAACGGGGTCTGCGCCGAGAAATCCGGCGCCTCGCCATCCTCGGTGCCCAGGTCGTTGCCGAAGTCGAAGGTCACTTCGTTGGCGTCGGTGAGCTTCAACTTGGCCGAGAACGGCCGTCCCATCTTGCTGCGGAATCCGTCGAGAGGACCGATTTCGCGGTCCTTGATCAGCGTGTCGGCTTCCTGCGGTTCCAGCTGCCGCCCGCCCAGTATTTTCCAGAATGCGAAGTCGCACTTCGGGTTCATGCACTGGAATTTCTTGTACTTCTCGTGGATCTCACCGCTGCCGCACTTGGGGCAGGGATTGGACAGCGTGGCGAAGTCGCCTGGTATGGTGTCGCTCTCGTAGCCCTTGGCCTGGCCGACGATGTGCTCGGTCATCGCCACGATCTCTTTCATGAACGTGTCGCGCGCGAGCTTGCCGTGC
The DNA here is from genome assembly GCA_035430095.1 of Casimicrobiaceae bacterium. Taxonomy (GTDB): domain Bacteria; phylum Pseudomonadota; class Gammaproteobacteria; order Burkholderiales; family Casimicrobiaceae; genus VBCG01. The sequence goes on from DAOMGB010000007.1 coordinate 43,685, forward strand.
TCCATTTGCGCGAGCTTGAACTCCCACTCGGCGGTGAGCTCGGGCGAGAAGAGCTCGGGGACGCCCAGGCCGTGCAGCAGCGTCATCAGCGAAAACGCCTTGGCGGTCGGGACCAGCTCCTTCCCTTCGCGATAGATGTACCTTTCGGCAATCAGGCCTTCGATGATCGACGCGCGCGTCGCCGGCGTGCCGAGGCCCTTTTCGCGCATCGCCTCGCGCAGCTCGTCGTCCTCGATCAGCTTGCCCGCGCCTTCCATGGCCGACAGCAGCGTGCCTTCATTGAGCCTCGCGGGTGCGCGCGTGACCAGCGGCACGATATCGACCTTCTCCGTGGAGACCTTTTCGTTGGGCTTGACCGGGGCCAGCGTGGCTTCGTCCCCTTGCGCCTCCTTGCCGTAGACCGCGAGCCAGCCGGGCGACACCAGCACCTTGCCCTCGGTCTTGAATGGCTGCGATTCGACGCGCGTGATCCGCGTGGTCAGCAGGAATTCCGCCGGCGGGTAGAACACCGCCAGGAAACGACGGACCACGAGGTCGTAGAGCTTGGTCTCGATTTCATTCAGGCTCTTGGGCCGCGCGAGCGTGGGGATGATCGCGAAGTGGTCCGAGATCTTCGAGTTGTCGAAGATGCGCTTGTTGGGGCGAACCCATTTCTGCTTCAGAATCTCGCGCGCGAATCCGCCGAAGGCGTTGGACTCGCCCAGCTCCTCCATCGTGGCCTTCACGGTGGCGATGTAGTCCTCCGGCAGCGCGCGGGCGTCGGTCCGCGGATACGTGAGCACCTTGTGCTTTTCGTAGAGCGCCTGGGCCAGCGACAGCGTGGTGCGCGCGGAAAAGCCGAACCGGCCGTTGGCCTCGCGCTGCAGGCTGGTGAGGTCGTACAGGAGCGGCGCGCTTTGCGTGGAGGGCCTCGATTCCTCGGTGACGATTCCCGGCTTGCCGGCGGTGAGGCGGGCCAGTTCCTGCGCGCGCGCCTCGTCCCACAGGCGCTCGGCGCGCGCATCGGGATCGTCGTCGATCTTCTTGAGCGATTCGTCGAACCAGCGCCCCGTGTATTCGCCGCCCGCGGCGCGGAAGGTGCCGACGAGCTCCCAATAGTTGCGCGGCCGGAATGCGCGAATCTTTTCCTCGCGCTCGACGAGGATGGCGAGCGTGGGCGTCTGCACGCGGCCGACGGTGGTCAGCTGGAAGCCGCCGGACTTGGAGTTGAAGGCGGTCATGGCCCGCGTGCCGTTGATGCCGACCAGCCAGTCGGATTCGGAGCGGCATACCGCCGCGTCGGCCAGCGGGAGCATGGCTTCGTCGCTTCGCAACTCCGCGAAGCCGTCGCGAATCGCCGCCGGCGTCATCGACTGCAGCCAGAGGCGCTTGATGGGCTTGCCCGACTTGGCGAACTGCACGATGTTGCGGAAGATGAGCTCGCCCTCGCGGCCGGCATCGCAGGCGTTGATCAGCGACGTCACGTCCTTGCGCTTGATCAGCTTCAGAAGCGTCTTGAGGCGCGCCTCGTTCTTCTCGATGGGCTTCAGCGCGAACTTCGACGGCAGCGCAGGAAGGTGCGCGAAAGTCCACTTGCCCCGCTTGACCTCTTCCTCCTCGGGCATGCCGATCTCGAGCAGGTGCCCGACCGCCGAAGAAATGACGTGCTTGTCGCCCTCGAAATAGTCGGCGTGCTTGGTGAGACCGCCCAGTGCGCGCGCGATGTCGGCGGCGACGGAAGGTTTCTCGGCAATGATGAGGCTCTTGGACACGGGGCTCAGGGCAATTGGGGGCGGCAGGGGCCGTTGCAAAGGGACGCCGATACTAACCGGGGTGGTATGACGCCGGCAAGGAAAGGAATACTTGCGCAATCCCGACGCGCACGCGTATACGCGGGCGTGCGCGCATGCGCGCGGGCGCGCGCAAGGCAGCGATATCCATGCCGGCGGGCGCGCGACAAAACGGATATTCGGCGAAGTTAGCCGAAGTTAGAAGAGACGCTGCCACAGTCCGCCCGGAACCGGCGCGACCCGCCCGTCGAGTTCTAGCCGCGTGAGCGTTGCCATGACGACGTCTGTGGTCATCCCGGTATGCTCGACCAGACGGTCCACCCCGACGGGATCGCCGCCAAGCGCGGCCAATAGCTTGCCTTCATCGGGGCTGGATGCGCTCGCGACGTCGCTTGCGGCACCGGCACCGGATCCACCCATGCCGAGTTCCTCGAGGATGTCCTGCGCCGTTTGGACAAGCTTCGCTCCTTCGCGGATCAGCTTGTGGCATCCCTTGGACAGCGGTGAATGGATCGAGCCGGGAATGGCGAACACTTCGCGGCCCTGCTCGCCCGCATAACGCGCGGTGATGAGCGACCCCGAGGACAGTGCGGCCTCGACCACCAGCACGCCGCGGGCAAGTCCGCTGATCAGACGGTTGCGGCGCGGAAAGTTCGTGTCCCTCGGCGGCGTGCCGGGCGGAAACTCCGAAAGCAGGCCACCGTGCTCGGCGATGCAATGCGCGAGGTCGCGATTGACCGCCGGATACACCCGGTCGAGACCGGTGCCGACCACCGCCAGCGTGCTGCCTTGCGCAGCCAACGCGCCTTCATGCGCTGCGGCGTCGACGCCAACGGCCAGGCCCGACACCACGGTGAGCCCCGCTTGCGAAAGCGCATGCGCGAAGGCCCGTGCGTTGGCCGCACCCTGCGCGGTCGCGTTGCGGCTGCCAACCACCGCCAATGCGGGACGGTTGAGCAATTCCCGGCGGCCGACGAAAAACAACGCGGGAGGCGAATATCCCAGGTCAAGCAGGGCGCGCGGATAATCCGGGTCGTCCCAGGCGATGATTTCGTGCGATGGGTCGCCGAGCCATTCGCGGGTCGCCGCCAGGGCGTCGGGGTCGACCGGCGCCTGCACCCGGGCCGCGATCGAATCCGGAACCACGGCGCAAAGCGCCGCGCGGGTCGCGGCGAGTACCGCATCGGGGTTGCCGAACGCGCGCAGCAGCGCCACCAGCGCCTGGTGGGGCAACGCCTTGAGCGACAGCGTCGCCCAGGCCTCCGGGGTCGAGGTGGCGACGGACATCATTGAATGATGGACGGCGGAGGGGGTCCGCCGCCATTGGCCCAACGGCCGAACCGCGGCCGCGATGATCCGATGGACTTTGGCCTAAGGCGTGCGGGCGAAATCGCCGGGACGCACCGGATCCGTGGTGTTCAGCAGGATCGCGTAGGACACGTATTCGAACACGCGGAACACGAACATGAGCCCGATCCGCTCGTCTGCGGGCGTGACCAGAACCTGCGGCGTGAACACCTTGGTCGGCTCGAGGAAGCGCAGGATCGCCGTCTGCTGCTTGCTGGGGCGCGGGTCTTCGATGGGTTCGATGTAGCGATAGACCGCCAGCACGTTGCCCCGCTCCAGGCCATCGGCGCTGCCCTTGTCGATGAGGACGACACTGCCGCGTCCCGTCTCGGTGTTGGTGAACGGAACCTGCAGGATCCGTGCGTCGATCGCCTTGTCCGGCGCGCGCGGCATGTAGTTGTTGACGGCGGAGCGCGGGGCCGGAACCAAGCGGTCGCCGAGCATCACTTCCTGGGCGGCGGTCTCGATCCGAACCGTGGCCAGTTCGCCGAATTTCTCGACCCGACCGGTGCCGATGAACTTGCTCTCGTAACCCAGCACGTTGTTGGCGTCGAAGCTGTTGATCGGCGGACCCGGACGGTAGATGAACCAGTAGTCGCCGGCCTTGGCGTCGAGCCCCGCCACGTACACGACGTCGCCTTCGCCGCGAACCATGCGGGCCGGCTGGCGTCCGGAAATGATTTCCGCGGTATCGGCCAGGCCGTTGGGCCCGGTCACCAGGTTCTTCGTGAGGTAAGGCTCGATGTCGCCCGGCGGAATGGACGGGATGACGTCGGGGTCGAACGACGAGGCGCGCACGGACGGGAGCACGCGCACGCCGTTGCGCATCAGCGTCAGTTGAGGCTTTCCATCGACGTAGTCCAGCTTGATCACGTCGCCCGGATAAATGAGGTGCGGGTTCTTGATCTGGTCGCGGTTGAGCCGCCAGATATCGGGCCAGCGCCAGGGATCCTTGAGGAACTTGCCTGAAATGCCCCACAGCGTGTCGCCTTTTTGCACCGTGTAGGTCGAAGGCGCGTTGTCCGCCATGCGGATTTCCGCGGGATTCTGGGCGAACGCGGGCGCGCCGAAGGCAAGCATGCCCGCCGCAGCCACGACCGCGAGAAGGTGTTTCGCTGTGTTAAACTGTTGAACCATAACGGCTCTTCCTGTTCGGGCGGCCCTTGCTAACGTCCTAAACCGCCGCAAAATAAGGACTTAAGACGGATTCTGCATCCGGCACCTGCATTTGGCAAGCTATGGCGCTACTTCCCATACTGGAATACCCCGACCCGCGTCTCAAAAAAGTCGCGGCGGCGGTCACGGACTTCACTCCCGACGTGGTGCGGCTCGTCCGGGACATGGCCGAGACCATGTATGCCGCGCCGGGGATCGGCCTGGCCGCGACCCAGGTCGACGTCCACAAGCGAATCATCGTCATCGACACCTCCGACGCCCGGGACGACCTGGTCGTCCTGGTCAATCCCGAAATCATCAGCGCCTCCGGCGAAATCGAATGTGAAGAGGGATGCCTGTCGGTCCCCGGCTATTACGACAAGGTTGTCCGTGCGGCCCGGATCACCGTCCGCGCCCGAACCGAGCATGGCGAAGCTTTCGAGCGAACGGCGGAGGACATGCTCGCCGTATGCATGCAGCACGAAATGGACCATCTGGTCGGCAGGATGTTCGTCGATTACCTTTCGCCCCTGAAGCGCGCCAGGCTGAAGCAGAAACAGCGCAAGAAACAGCGGCTCGCGGGTTGAGCCCGGCTTGCCCCCCGATTTGAATTCTCCTCGCGGCATCCCCCGATGAGGGTCGGCTTTGCCGGCACGCCCGCCTTCGCTGCCTTGGCGCTCGAGGCGCTCATCGCGGGCGGGTTCGAGGTTCCTCTGGTGCTGACCCAGCCGGACCGGCCCAAGGGCCGCGGGCTGAATGCCGAGCCTTCTCCGGTCAAGCGCGTTGCGGCGAATCGCGGCCTGACCGTATTCCAGCCGGCCACGCTCAAGACCCCTGAAGCGCGGGCGCCCGTGCTCGCCATTCCCGTCGATGTGCTGGTGGTTGCCGCGTATGGGTTGATTCTGCCGTCCGCCGTCTTGGCCTGGCCTCGCTTAGGTTGCATCAATATCCACGCGTCCAGGCTCCCGCGTTGGCGCGGCGCCGCGCCCATCCAGCGTGCAATCGAGGCAGGAGATGTCCGGACCGGGGTCACGATCATGCACATGGATGCCGGACTGGACACCGGACCGATGATCGAGTGCATCGATGTCGAGATCGCGCCGCGCGAGACTGCCGGTACGCTGCATGCCAAGCTGGCGGCCGTCGGCGCGCGCGCGATCATCGGGGTGCTGATCCGGATCGCGCGCGATGGAGCGATCCACGCCGAGCCGCAGCCCGCGCTCGGCGCAACCTATGCCGGCAAGGTGGGACGCGCGGACGCCGCCATCGACTGGTCGCGTTCGGCGGACGCCATCGATCGGCAGGTCCGGGCATTCGATCCGGTGCCCGGCGCCGCAACCGAGTTCGAGGGTCAGGGCGTCAAGATCTGGCGGGCGGAGCCCGGATCGCCGGCGCCCGATGCCCCCGCGGGGACGATTGTCGCTGCCGGCAAGGATGGCATCACCGTCGCCTGCGGCGGCGGCACGCTGCGCGTGCTCGAAGTGCAGCCAGCCAATGGCAAGCGCATGACTGCGTCGGCGTTCGCCGCCGGTCACGGCGTCGTGCCGGGTTGCCGCTTCGGGCCCGCCGCGGGTCGCTGACCGCCTTCCCGCGCATGCAAATCGAGCAGCAGCAGGCGGCACGTGCCGTCCGACTCGTATTCGAGGGCAAGACGTTGCCGGCTGCGCTGGCCGCCGTCGACGACGGTTCGGCATTGCGCGGGCGCACGTTGGTGCAGGAATTGGCCTACGGAACGCTCAGGCACTGGGGTCGCTACGACGCGCTCACCCGCATGCTCGCCGCCAAGCCGATCGCGGATGCGAGCCTCGCCGCGCTGATTGCCGTTGCGCTCTATCAGCTCGACCACACGACGGCGCCCACGTTCGCGGTCGTCGACCGCGCGGTCGAGGCCGCGGCACTCGTTGCGCGCCCGCAGGCCAAGTCGCTGGTCAACGCCATGCTCCGCCGCTACCTGCGAGACCGCGAGGCGCTGAACGCGAAGGCGGTCGCGTCGAGTCCGGTTGCGCACTGGTCCTATCCCCGCTGGTGGATCGGCCGGGTCGAGGCCGACCATCCGCAGCATTGGCAGCAGGTCCTCGCGGTGGGCAACGAGCGTCCTCCGCTCACGTTGCGCGTCAATCGTCGCGCCGGCACCCGCGAAGCGCTTCTCGCGCGATTCGCCGAGAACGGCATCGCGGCTGTCCCCGCAGGCGCACAGGGGCTGATCGTCGAGCCGCCGCAGCCCGTGTCCGCATTGCCCGGATACGCCGAGGGGATGTTCTCGGTCCAGGACTTGGGCGCGCAGTTGGCCGCCCCCATGCTCGCAGCGGGTGACGGGATGCGCGTGCTGGACGCCTGCGCGGCGCCAGGCGGAAAGGCTTCTCACCTGCTCGAGCTGGCCGACGTCGAACTCGTGGCGCTCGATCGCGACGAGGCCCGGCTCGCGCGCGTGCGCGAGAACATCGCGCGACTCGGCTTGTCGCAATCTCGGCTCGTGGTCATTGCCGGGGACGCGGGCGAACCGCAATCCTGGTGGGACGGTCGCCGATTCGACCGGATCCTGGCCGACGTCCCGTGTACCGCCTCGGGCATCGTGAGAAGGCACCCCGACGCCAAGTGGCTCCGCCGCAAGTCCGACCTGGCCGATCTCGCGGTCCAGCAGCGGCGAATCCTCAAGGCGCTGTGGCCGCTGCTTGCCCCCGGAGGATTCCTCCTTTACGCGACGTGTTCGGTCTTTGCGGGCGAAAACGAGGGTCGGATACGCGAATTCCTGGCGCAAACACCCGATGCGTTGCGGGAAACCATCACGTTCGGCCCGGAAATTCCGCATGACGAGGGCCAACTCTTGCCATCCGGGAAGGGCTCGCGCCACAATCAGGACGGTTTCTTCTACGCGCTGCTCCGAAAGGTCTGACGCGGGCTATTCCCCGGCGTCGAATTGGCGGCGCTTTGGCGCCCCACGCCGACGGACCAGATCAGCGACAAGTCCCCGGCATGCCGTTCGCGCTTTCGATCCCTGCCCTGTTCCGCACGCCGCCGACCCCGCGCCGGCGGTTGGAACGCTTGTTCCCGAAGGCGCACCTCGCGACGCTCCTGGCGGCGGTGCGCAGCGGAATGGTGGCGGTCTGGGTCGTCGCGGCGGTCGGGCTCGTCGCGGCGCAGCACGCCCGAGCCGACACCATCGCCGTCAAGGCGGCGGAACTGCGCATCGAAGAGGGCGAAGTCCTGCTCAATGCGGAATTCGAGTTTTCGCTGAATCCCACGCTCGAAGATGCGCTGCAAAAGGGCATCCCCCTCTACTTCCTCATCGATTTCGAGCTGACCCGGGGACGCTGGTACTGGCTGGATGAAAAGGTCGCGCAGACGGCGCTGGTCTACCGAGTCTCGTACAACGCGCTCACCCGGCAGTACCGCGTCGCGAGCGGACTGCTCACGCAGGCATTCAATTCGCTGGAAGAGGTAGAGCGATTCATCGGCCGGATCACGTCGCGGCCCGTGGCGCCGGCCGACGCGCTGAGCAAGGGCACCAAGTACGAAGCGGCCGTGCGCCTGCGCCTGGACGTCAACCAGCTGCCCAAGCCCTTCCAGGTGAGCGCGCTCGCCAATCGCGAGTGGACGCTCGCCTCCGAATGGCAACGCTGGAGCTTCACGCCATGAGCGCGTTGCCCGGCAAGCGCGGCCTGCGCTGGCTGCTGCTGGCGTCGGCATCGTTGTCGGCAATCGCCGTGTTCCTGCTCGCCACCGCGACAGCCAACACGGCTTTGTTTGCGCAGGGCTACGACAAGCTGCTGGTGGTCAACGCCGTTCTGGTCGCGTTGCTGATGCTCGTCGTCGGCTGGCAGCTCTGGCAATTGCGCCGCAACCTCAAGGCCGGAGTCTTCGGGTCGCGGCTTGCGATCCGCCTCGTCCTGCTGTTCGCGCTGGTGGCGGGACTGCCGGGTGCGCTGGTCTACGCCGTGTCGGCGCAGTTCATCGGCCGCAGCATCGAAAGCTGGTTCGACGTGCGCATCGACCGCGCGCTCGACAGCGGGCTCACGGTGGCCGACAGCTCGCTCAAGTACCTCCTTAATGACGCGACCAACAAGGCAACGCAACTCGCGGTCGCGCTCTCCGACGCGCCGGGCAATCTCTCCTCGGCGCTGAACCGCGCGGCAGAACAGGCCAGCGTGTTCGAAGCCACGCTGTTCACGCCCGCGGGCGGCGTGCTGGCGGTCGCCGGCACCGGAGGCATCCGGGCGACGCCCGAGCCGCCGCCGCCGGAGGCGCTCAGGCTCGCGCGCCTGCAGCAACCCTACAAGAAGATCGAGGAGACCGGCGAAGGCGGCCTCATCCTGCGGGTGGTGGTGCCGGTGAACACGGACGATGTCGTCAATCCCCTCAAGCTCCTGCAGATCGTCGAACCGGTGCCAAAGGACCTCGCGCAGGAGGCCGAGCGCGTGCGCTCCGGCGTGCGCGATTATCGGGAATTGACGCTGTTGCGAACGGGCCTGAAGCAGCTCTACCAGTTGACGCTGGCGCTGACGCTGCTGCTGGCGCTGACCACGGCGCTCGGGCTGGCGGTCGTCCTCTCCGAGCGCTTCGCCGCGCCGCTCGGACTGCTGGCGGAGGGCACGCGCGCCGTCGCGCAGGGCGACTTCACTCGTCGCCAGCCGGTCGTATCGAGCGATGAGCTGGGCGTGCTGACCCAATCGTTCAACACCATGACGGAGCAGCTCGCCGATGCCCAGGGCAAGGCCGAGGAAAGCCGGATCGCGACCGAAACGACACGCGCCTACCTCGAAAGCATCCTGGGCAACCTGTCGTCAGGCGTCATGGCTTTCGACGAAGGGCACAACCTGCGCACCGTCAATCCGAGCGCGGCGGTGATCCTGCAGCAGCCGTTGGCGGAATTGCTCGGGATGCCGCTCTCCGACTGGGGAAAGCGGTTGCCGGCGCTTGCGTCGTTTGCCGAACTGGTCTCGGAAGGCTTTCGGGGCAGCCGCGACGGACAGTGGCAGAGGGAGGCGGAACTGAGCGTGGCGAACCTGTCCCGTACGCTGCTGATGCGCGGCACGCGACTTCCGGGCACGGCGGTGGCTGCCGGCTACATCGTGGTGTTCGACGACGTCTCCGAACTCGTGCAGGCCCAGCGAGACGCCGCCTGGGCGGAGGTGGCACGGCGCCTGGCCCACGAGATCAAGAATCCGCTGACGCCGATCCAGCTCTCGGCCGAGCGGCTGGCGGTCAAGCTCGGCGCCAAGCTCGAAGGGCCCGATCAGGAAACCCTGAGGCGCGGAACGCAGACGATCGTGTCGCAGGTCGGCGCGATGAAACACATGGTCGACGACTTCGCCATCTACGCGCGGCAACCCCGGCCGGGCCAGCTCCAGCAGGTCGACCTGGCGGGCCTCTTGCTCGACGTGCTTGGTCTGTACGACAATCTTCGCCCGCACGTTGAGTTATCCTTGGCCGAGGCTCCGGTCGTGGTGCTGGGGGAGCCTACCCGCCTGCGCCAGGTGTTCCACAATCTCCTCTCGAATGCGGTCGAGGCGCAGGTCGACGTGGCCGAGCCGCGATTCGCGATTGCGTTGACCGCGAACGACAGCGAGGCCACGCTCACGTTTGCCGACGGCGGCCCGGGTTTTGCTCAGGACGTGCTGGCGCGCGCATTCGAGCCGTACATTACGACCAAAGCGAAAGGAACGGGCCTGGGGCTCGCGATAGTGAAAAAGATAATCGATGAGCATGGCGGTCGAGTCGTGCTCGACAACGTGCAGCCGCACGGCGCGCGCGTGACGCTGCATTTCCCGGTCATCGCGAACGCGAAACCTGCCGCAGCCGCGGCGTGACGGAACGGAACATGGCGCCGCTCAAGGAAATACTGATCGTCGACGACGAAGTCGGCATCCGCGAACTCCTGTCCGAAATCCTGGAGGACGAGGGCTATCGGGTCGCCACCGCGGAGAATGCCGGCGAAGCGCGCGCCTACCGGCTGCGCCAGCAGCCCGCGCTCGTGCTGCTGGACATCTGGATGCCGGATACGGACGGCGTGACGCTGCTGCGCGAGTGGGCGGGAAACGGCCTCCTCACGATGCCGGTGGTGATGATGTCGGGACACGGGACGATCGAGACCGCGGTCGACGCCACCAAGATCGGCGCCTTCGATTTCCTGGAAAAACCTATCGGCCTGGCCAAGCTGCTCGCGACGATCGCGCGGGCGTTCAAGGTCGCATCGGCGCCGGAGCCGCGCCACGTTTCGCTGGCCGCACTGGGCGCCGGCGCTGCCGTGCGCGAGACCGAGCGCGCGCTGGACCAGCTTGTCGCGTCGCGTCGCGCGATCCTGATCGTCGGCGAGCCCGGGGCCGGGCAGGACATCGCCGCGCGCGCGCTGCAGATGCCGGACGCGCCCTGGATTTCGCTGGCCAACGGGCAGCGTCTCGCGGCGAATCCGCTCGCGTTGATCGAGGAGGCGCACGAAGGCGCGCTCTACTGCGCGGAGATCGGGCAATACACCAAGGCGGAGCAGAAGGGCCTGTCGTTCCTCCTGCCCAAGCTCGAAAAGCACAACGTCACGCTGGTCTGCACCAGCGCCGAGCCGCTGGGCAACCTCGCCGCCGAAGGAAGATTCGACGCGGCACTGCTCGCGGAATTGTCCTCGGGCGCGGTCATGCTGCCGCCGCTGCGCACGCGGCGCGAGGACATTCCACCGCTGATCGAGCGGTTCTGGCGCGACGCGAACAAGGGCTCCGCGACGCCGTCGCTGCTCTCCGCGTTGCCGCCGGCGGCGCTGACAGCGCTCTCGAGCGCGCATTGGCCTGGCAATCTCGATCACCTGGCGGCAGTCGTGCAGAATCTGGTTCTGCTGCGCGGCGAAGTCACGCCGGACCTGGTCAAGCGCCTCCTTGGCGAGGCGGTCGCGCCCAACCCGTCGCTCGCGCCCGAGATCACGGCGCGCTTCTTCGAACTCCCGCTGCGCGAGGCGCGCGAAGCTTTCGAGCGCATCTATTTCGAGCAGCTGCTGGGCAAGGAGCAAAGCAACATGAGCAAGGTCGCGGAAAGGGCGGGGCTCGAGCGCACGCACCTCTATCGCAAGCTCAAGCAGCTCAACATCCGCTTTTCGCGCCGCACGGACGAACCGGCGAGCTGAGCGCAAGCCGAGCGCGACGCGACAGCAACGTCCGGACAACCTGAATTCCGTGAGCAATCCGGCACCCGACCGAAAGCGCACGGCCGCCCTCATGATCGGCGCCATAGGCGTCGTCTACGGCGACATCGGCACCAGCCCGCTTTACACGCTGCGCGAGGCGTTCCATGGGGCGCACGGCCTGCCGCTGACGACCGCCAACGTGCTCGGCGTGCTGTCGGTGATCTTCTGGGCGCTGGTGATCATCGTGACGTTGAAGTACGTGACGCTCGTGCTGCGCGCCGACAACCGCGGCGAAGGCGGCGTGCTGGCGCTGACCGCGCTCGTCTCGCGCGGGCTGGAAGGACAGCCGAGGCGGCGCTGGTGGCTGGTGGGCTTCGGCATCTTCGGCGCGGCGATGTTCTACGGCGACGGCATGATCACGCCGGCGATTTCGGTGCTGTCGGCGGTCGAGGGCCTCGAGGTGATGGCGCCGCAGCTGCACCAGTACATCGTCCCGACCACGCTCGCGATCCTCGTCGCGCTGTTCGCAATCCAGCGCCACGGCACCAGCCGGGTGGGTGCGCTGTTCGGACCGGTCATGTGCGTCTGGTTCGTCGTGATCGGGGGCCTGGGAGTCGCGGGCGTCCTTCGTCATCCGGGCGTGCTCGAGGCGATCAATCCGTCGTACGCGATCGCATTCTTCGTCGACAATCCGAGGCTCTCGTTCCTGGCGCTGGGCGCCATCGTGCTGGCCGTGACCGGCACGGAGGCGCTCTACGCCGACATGGGACACTTCGGCAAGTCGCCGATCCGCCGCGCGTGGGCGCTGTTCGTGATGCCCGCGCTGGTGCTCAACTATTTCGGCCAGGGCGCGCTGATCCTGTCGAACCCGGCAGCGGTCAAGAACCCGTTCTATCTGCTGGCGCCGGCGTGGGGACTGCTGCCGCTGGTGGTGCTTGCGACCTGCGCCACGGTCATCGCCTCGCAGGCGGTCATCTCCGGGGCGTTCTCGCTGACCCGGCAGGCGATCCAGATGGGGTACTGCCCACGCCTCACGATCATGCACACGTCGGAGAAGCAGATCGGGCAGATCTACGTCCCGTTCATCAACTGGGCGCTCCTCATTTCAGTGGTGCTGCTGGTCATCGGCTTCAAGAGTTCGAGCAACCTGGCCGGCGCCTACGGCATCGCGGTGACGCTGGCGATGCTGATCGACTCGATCTCGCTGTTCGTGGTGATGCGGCGCCTGTGGAACTGGCCGATCGTGATCGCCCTGGCCGTGGCCGTCCCGTTCATGCTGATCGACTTCGCGTTCCTGGCGTCGAATTCGCTGAAGATTCCGGAAGGCGGCTGGTTCCCGATCCTGAGCGGCATCGTCGTGTTCACGCTGCTGACGACCTGGAAGAAAGGACGTTCGGTTCTGATGGGCAAGCTCTCCGACGACGCGATGCCGCTCGACGTGTTCATCCAGAGCGTGACGGCGGCGCCGCCGACGCGCGTCGCGGGTACGGCGATCTTTCTGACGTCGTCGCCCAACCGCGTGCCGCATGCGCTGCTGCACAACCTCAAGCACAACAAGGTGCTGCACGAGCGCGTGGTCTTCCTCACGGTCCTGACCGAGGACATTCCCGCGGTGTCGCCCGAGGACCGCTACGAAGCCCTGCCGCTGGGCTGCGAGTTCTACCAGATCGTCGCGCGCTACGGGTTCAAGGAAGACCCCGACATCCCGGAACTCCTGGAACAGTGCGGTCGACGCGGCTTCGTCTTCGACATGATGGACACGTCGTTCTTCGTTTCGCGCGAGTCGCTGATTGCCACCGTGGCGCCGGGCATGGCGCTGTGGCGCGAGCGCCTCTTCGTGTCGATGTCGAAGAACGCGACCAAGGCATCCGACTTCTTCAGCATTCCCTCCAATCGGGTGGTGGAATTGGGAACGCAGGTCGAGCTCTAGGCAGCTCTCAGGCAAGAAAACGCCGGCGCGGGGCCGGCGTTTTCACTTGCGGCTTCGGAAGAGCGTCGCTACGGCGTCTGCACCATCTGGCCGCGGATGGTCTTCATCGCCTTGCTCTCGATCTGGCGAATCCGCTCGGCGGACACGCCGTACTCGTTGGCCAGTTCCTGCAGCGTCGACGCCGAATCGTCCTCGCGCAGCCAGCGGGCCTCGATGATGCGGCGGCTGCGATCGTCCAGCTTGGCCAGCGCCGTCGTGAGGCCCCTGGTGCGGTTCTGCGCCGTCTGCTTTCGCTCGAGTATCCTGCTCGGCTCGTCGTCGCTGTCCGTCAGGTAGGCAATGGGCGAAACGCTGTTGTCCTCGTCACTTGGCGTCGGATCGATCGAGATGTCGTGCCCGGTGAGGCGCGTTTCCATCTCGACCACTTCCTCGGGCTTCACGCCCAGGTCCTTCGCGATGGCTTTCGCCTCGGTGACCGACAACGCGGCCGAACTGGCCTTCATGCTGCGCAGGTTGAAGAAGAGCTTGCGCTGCGCCTTGGTCGTGGCGACTTTCACCAGCCGCCAATTGCGCAGGATGTACTCGTGCATCTCGGCGCGGATCCAGTGCAGCGCGAACGAGACCAGTCGCACGCCGCGCTCCGGATCGAAGCGGCGCACCGCCTTCATCAATCCGACATTGCCTTCCTGGATCAGGTCCGCCTGCGGCAAGCCATAGCCGACGTAGTTGCGCGACACGGCGACCACCAGCCGAAGGTGCGACAGCACCAGCGAACGCGCGGCGTCGATGTCGTCATCCGCCTGCAGCCTCCGCCCAAGCTCGGTCTCCTGCTCCTGCGTCAACAGCGGAAACCGGTTGACCGCCTGGATGTAATGGTCGAGGCTCCCGAGGGATGCGGGGGTCGGAAAGGCCAGCGTCGTGCTCGTCATGCCAGGTCTCCAGTAGATGGGCGCCGCAATCAAACCTTGGAGTGCAAAACCGCCGACACCCAAGTTAATTTTAGCACTCGCGACATTGGAGTGCTAAGTCTGCTCCAAGTTCCTGACCAATTCAATCAGGTTTACATTCGATCGTCAAAATCGAGGGGGGTTCCCGGCCAAGGGGTGAACGAGCTCATCCAATCGGATAAGGCCATTCCGTGAGTGTGAGTGAACACTATCAGCAGGATTCGCCCCTGCTTCGTTCGCGATTGGAATCGGGCTTCCTCGCACGTGCCGGGATGGGCCAAGGCACCGGTGCCACGCCAACAGGGCGGGCAGGTCGGGTCGCAAACGCCGAACCTTTCTCCCTGTCGGCCCCCGCCCACTACAATGGCATGGTGACGCCTGCCGCCTTGTCGAGCTCCCCAAACCCATGCAACGCCCAGTGACCCGCAAAGAGACAGGCGTCGTAGTGACGCTTGTGGCATTCGTCGCGATATGGCTGTTCATGCCCTACCTTCCCCAGCCGCAGGGTTATCACACATTTGCGGATCAACGGTCGTGGCTGGGCATCCCGAACGCGGCCGACGTCCTTTCCAACCTGGCCTTTGTGTACGTGGGGCTCCTCGGGCTGGTCCGGCTGCAACAGGGGGGGCGCCCGCTGAAACCTGTGGTGCGCCTCAGCCTGAATGTCTTTTTCCTGGGCATTTTCCTGACGGGTTTCGGCTCGGCGTATTTTCACTGGAACCCAACCGACGACACCCTGGTCTGGGACCGCTTGCCCATGACCGTCGCATTTGCGGGCGTGTTCGGGACGATGCTTGCCGAGCGCGTTAGCGTGCGAAGCGGATTGGCAGTGCTGCTGCTGACGCTGGTCGTGGGTCCGGCGAGCGTCGTCTGGTGGAAGAACACGGGCGACCTCGCCATGTACGCCGTTGTACAGTTCGGCGGCATGGCCGCGATATTGCTGATCCTCAGCCTGACCGAAAAGGGCCACGACCCGTTTCCGTGGTGGGCGTTGCTGGCCTGGTATGCGGTCGCCAAGGTCCTCGAGGCCGGCGACTTCCTGGTCTGGAACGCAAGCAGGGAATTGTTCGCAGGACATGCGTTCAAGCACATTGCGGCCGCACTCGGCGCGCTGGCGGTCGCCAATGCACTGCGACCTTCCGCCGCGGCGGTGCCCGTTCGAACGTGAAGCCGACCCCGCCGTTTGCCTCGGTCCCTTGGCGGTCCCGCGTTAGGTTGCATCGTCGATGACGACCACAGGAACACGCCGCGCGCCGAATTTCCCCGCGCGGTTGCTGAGGGTGTTCGGTTGGATGCTCCGCGCGATCGGCTATCTGTGCGGGTTCCTCCTGCTGGCCTGGGCGACGCTGGCCATCAACTTCTCGAATCTTCCGTGGACGTGGTTGCGTCTGGCGCTGGCGGTCTGCTTTGCCGCGTTCGGCGTCTGGGCGCTGTGGATCACGCGCCGGCCGCGCATGCCGTGGGTGTTCGCGGGACTGTTCCTAGTCGTCTGCGCGTGGTGGGCGACCATTCTTCCATCGCACGACCGCGAGTGGCGGAAGGACGTCGCGGTCATGCCGCGGGCAACCATCGACGGGGACATCGTGCGCATCGCCAACGTCCGCGATTTCGACTATCGGACGCGGAACGATTTCACCGTTCGCTACAAGGAGCGGGAGGTTTCGCTCGCGCACCTGACCGGCGTCGACTTTTATGTGTCGTTCTGGATGGAGGGCCCCATCGGCCATACGTTCCTGAGCTTCATGTTCGACAATGCGCCGCCGCTGGCCGTTTCGATCGAAACGCGACCCGAGGTCGACGAAGGCTATTCGCCGATCGCGTCGATGTTCAAGCAGTACGAGCTGATTTACGTCGTTGGCGACGAGCGCGACCTGGTCCGGTTGCGCACCAACTTCCGGGACGAGGAAGTCTTTCTCTACCACCTGCGGATATCGCCCGAGGCCGCGCGTCGCCTTTTCCTCGTATACCTTGAACGGATCAACGAGCTCTACGATCGTGCGGAGTGGTACCACCTGCTCTCCAACAGCTGCACCATCAATATCGTGCGCTACGCAAATGTCGCCGGCCGCGTCGGCACGCTCGACATTCGCCACGTCCTGAACGGACTGATCGATCGTTATTTCTACAATGTGGGCCTGGTGAACACGAGCCTGGGATTTGCCGAACTGCGTCGGCGCTCGAACATCACCCAGGTCTCGCAGGCCGCCGGAAACGGCGACGACTACTGGCAGCGCATCCGCGCCAATCTACCGCCGGCGAATCCCTGACTGGCTTTGGGGGCCGGATGTTTCCTCCAATGGCGCAGATTTTCTCCGGAAAATACCTGCTGGTCCCATGAATCGCGCAGTCTTCCTGAGCTACTCGTCGCAGGATGCCGACGCAGCGCGGCGCATCGCCGAGGCACTCCGCGCCGTCGGAATCGAAGTGTGGTTCGACCAGAGCGAACTCGTCGGCGGCGACGCGTGGGACCAGAAGATCCGGCAGCAGATCCGAGAGTGCGCGCTGTTCGTGCCGATCATCTCGGCGACCACCCAGAGCCGCCGCGAGGCCTATTTCCGGCTGGAGTGGAAGCTCGCGGACGAGCGGACGCACCTGATGGCCAAGGGGACGCCTTTCATTCTGCCGGTGGCCATCGACGAGACGAAGGATCGCGACGCGTTGGTTCCCGATTCGTTCCTGGCCGTGCAGTGGACGAAACTGCCGGGCGGCGA
Organism: Casimicrobiaceae bacterium; assembly: GCA_035430095.1. GTDB lineage: Bacteria > Pseudomonadota > Gammaproteobacteria > Burkholderiales > Casimicrobiaceae > VBCG01. Next base: position 60,649 of record DAOMGB010000007.1, read on the forward strand.
AACGCCTGCGGCCTTTTGCGGACGCGTGCAACGGCTGCTGGGCGGCGACGCACCGACGGGCGGACCGGCTCCCGACAAGCCGACACCTTTGCCGGCGCGGACTCCGACACGCTGGCTCGTGCCCGCGGTCGTCGGCGCAATCCTGGTCGCGGTGCTGTCGGGCGTTGCAGTCTGGCGACCCTGGCAGCAGTCGGCGAGGTCGGGAGAGACCGCGCCCCCGTCGACGTCAGCCGCCACGCGCGAGCTGATCGCCCAGGCGAAGGCGTTGCTGGGCGACCCGATGCGGGTGAAGGAAAACTACCTTGCGGTCGAGGATCTCGGCGCGCGGGCGGTCGCGCTGGACCCGCAGGATGCCAGTGCATGGACGATCTACGCCGAGGCAGCGATCGGATTGATCTCCAGCTACAACGACCAGTCCGAGCAGCAGCGTGCCAATGCACGCAGTCGGGTGGAACGAGCGATTCGATTGGCGCCGGACTCGCTCGACGCTGCGCTTGCGATGGCGAATTTCGAATTGTCGCAGGAGGACGACCGCGGGACTCCGGCGCTGGAGCAGCGGCTGCGTTCGTTGCTTGTCACGTTCCCCTCGGACAAGCGCGTCTTGCGGGCGCTGGGTGACTCGCTGGAACGGCAGGGCAAGTTCGACGAGGCGATCGCCGCCTACGATCGGAGCAATGGCCTGCCCGGCGGCGATGCGGCAGCGCTGGCGAAGAAAGCGTGGGCGCTGCGCGACGCACGCCGGGCCGAAGACGGGGTGGAGGCCGCCGCCGCCTCGATTGCCCTGCAGCCAAACACGGAGGCCTATGGCGCCAAGCTGATACTCCTCTACGGCCTGGGCGATCTGGAGCGCACCCGCGCAGTGATCGAAACGCTTCCGCCCGCGCAACTGCGCGAGGACCGCGTTGCCTTTGTTGCGTATAACATGTGGATGCAGCTGCGCCAGCCCGACAAGGCGGCGGAAGCGCTGCGACGCCTCGATCACGACTTCATCAGGGAAGGCAGGATCGCCATGCCGACGCGCCTCGGCCTCGGCGAGGCGCAACGCGCTGCGGGCCGGGCCAACGCCGCGGCAATCGAATACGAGTCGGCGCTGGCAACGGTGAACCAGCGGCTGCAGGCGGAGCCAACGAGTGCAGACCTCGCTTCATGGAAGGCCTTGCTGCTTGCCCGACTGGGCCGCAAGGCCGAGGCCGCGCAGTGGTTTCAAACCACGCTCGAACTCAGGGGAGTCAAACCCGACGACCTGGCGAAGATCGGGCCGAGAACCCTCATCGCCCTTGGCCGGCCCGACGATGCAATCGCCGGGATGGAGTTGAGATTTCGCGCCGGCGGCCGCGCTGCACGAATGCCTTACCTGCACACGGACCCCGATCTCGACCCACTGCGCGACATGCCGCGTTTCAAGGCACTGGTCAAGGCGTACGACGAAAGGAAACTGCAGGCTCCGCAGGACGATACGGCTACGGCGACAAAGGCGGCAGCGCGCCCACGCTAGGTGTCAATCATCAAGACGCTATTACCGGGTTGAATGCCGTAGATTCATACAAGCCAGCGTCGTCCCCGTGTACGACTTCCAGGTCCCTGTCGTCCCCGCGAACGACATCCAGGCCCCTGTCGTCCCCGCGAACGCGGGGACCCAGCGACTTCCGTCGGATTTCGCGAGACCGGAACACGACGACACTGGATTCCCGCGTTCGCGGGAACGACGGATGAGAACAATTCATGCATTGCGGAAACAACGCCTTGAAGCTTCACAGCTAGGCCGCCAGCGCGTCGAAGGCCACGGCGGCAGCGGGTCGACGGCTATGGCAGCAACGCGTCCACGAATTCCCGCGCGACGAAAGGCCGAAGGTCGTCGACCTGCTCGCCCACACCGATGAAGCGCAGCGGCACAGGATGCTGCTTGGCAATGGCCGCGACGACACCGCCCTTGGCGCTGCCATCGAGCTTGGTGACGATGAGTCCGGTCAGGCCGACGGCTTCGTCGAAGGCGCGCACCTGCGCCAGCGCGTTCTGGCCGGTGTTGGCGTCGAGAACCAGCACCACTTCATGCGGCGCGCCTTGCTGCGCCTTCGCGAGCACGCGCTTCACCTTGCGCAGTTCCTCCATCAGGTGACCCTGCGTTGGCAGGCGCCCCGCGGTGTCGGCGAGCACGACGTCGATGCCGCGCGCGCGCGCCGCCGACACCGCGTCGAACATGACGGCCGCCGGGTCGCCGGCGGCCTGCTGGATCACCGCGACGTTGTTCCGCTCGCCCCACACGGTCAGCTGCTCGCGTGCCGCCGCGCGGAAAGTGTCGCCCGCCGCGAGCAACACCGACAGGTTCTGCGATTGCAACCACTTGGCGAGCTTGCCGATGGACGTGGTCTTGCCCGCGCCGTTGACGCCGACCAGCATGATGACGAAGGGTCGCTGCGGCCCCACGACCAGCGGGGATTCGAGAGGCGCGAGGAGATCGGCCATCGCGCCGGCCAGCGTGTCGCGGGGTTCGGCGTCGGCGCTCGCCCGCTTCCAGCGCAGCTTGAGGTCGTCGAGCAGATGCTGTGTGGCGTCCACGCCCACGTCGGCCGTCAGCAACGCGGCCTCGAGCTCCCTTTCCGCGTCGTCGTCGAGAACCCGCCGCACGAAGACGTCGCCCAGCGCGTTGGCCAACTTCTCGCGCGACAAGCCAAGTCCCGCCTTGAGGCGCTCGGTCCACGACGGCTTGTCCGGCGAGGCGGTGTCGGTGGGGGTCTTCTTGAACAGGTCGAACATGGCGGGATACTGTGCAAGCCGCGGCACGGTGGCCGGCGGAAGCTAGAATTCTACCGGTTCCGCCCCGCGCGCCTGTCCGTTCCCTCACTTCCGCTCATTTGCCTTTTCCATGCCTCCAGCCCACGCCAATCGGGTGCGCATCATCGGCGGCCGATTCCGGGGCCGCGTGATCCGATTTCCCGACGCCGCAGGCTTGCGGCCGACACCCGACCGCGTGCGCGAGACGCTGTTCAACTGGCTGGGACAAGAATTGAACGGGCGGCGCACGCTGGATTTGTACGCGGGAAGCGGCGCGCTCACGCTGGAGGCGCTGTCCCGCGGCGCCGAAGCCGCTGTCGCCGTCGACAGCAATCCGGCGCTCGTCCGTTCGCTTGCGGAAGCCGCCAAGTTCATCGGGGCGTCCGGACTCACGACGCAGGTTGCCGATGCGAGACGCTTTCTCGCACGCGACACGGGACATTACGACGTCATCTTCCTCGATCCGCCGTTCGCACTGGACGAATGGGCCTGGCTGCTGCCCGCGTGCGCGGCGCGCCTGGCCGACGGCGGATGCATCTATGCCGAAGCGGGACGCGCGCTGGAAGCCCCGGGAGGCCTTGAAATCCGGCGCCACGCCAAGGCAGGCGCCGTGCATTATCATCTGCTGGTTCGCGCCGAAGCCCCGGCGTCCTCCGGCCCGCCATGATCAAAGTCGTCTATCCCGGCACGTTCGACCCCTTCACGTGCGGCCACGAGGATCTCGTGCGGCGCGCGGCGCGCGTCTTCGATCGCGTCATCATCGGCGTGGCCGACAGCGAATCCAAGCGGCCGATGTTCACGGCGGCCGAGCGGATTGAGATGGCGCGCGACACCTTGAGCGCCCTTTCCAATGTCGAGGTTACCGGCTTCTCCGGCCTGCTGATGGACTTCGTCCACGCCCAGGGGGCCAAGATCATCCTGCGCGGCCTGCGCGCCGTGTCGGATTTCGAATACGAGTTTCAGATGGCCGGAATGAACCGCCACCTGTATCCGGAAGTGGAAACGCTGTTCCTCACGCCGTCGGAGCAATACACTTTCATCTCCGCCACAATAGTTCGCGAAATCGCCCGTTTCGGCGGCGACGTCTCGCATTTCGTGCCGCGCATCGTCGACGAGCGGATTCGCGCGCGGGTGGCGGAGATCAGGCTCGCCAACCGCTGAAACGGTCATCGCGATGGCCCTGATGATCACCGACGAATGCATCAACTGCGACGTGTGCGAGCCCGAGTGCCCCAACGACGCCATTTCGCAGGGACCCGAGATCTACGTGATCGACCCCGCCAAGTGCACGGAATGCGTCGGGCATTTCGACGTCCCGCAATGCCGCGAAGTCTGCCCCGTCGATTGCATTCCGGTGTCGCCGGAGCATGTCGAGACGCCGGCGCAGTTGCGCCTGAAGTACGAAGGCCTGATGGCGCAGAAATGAGTTAAGTGCGGCCCGCGCTCCGCCGTGGCGGATTCGATCCGGCGCACGGACGACGCTAGGGCACGCAGGCGGCGTCCGCGGCCGGGCTGAACTTCACGCCGGCGACCCTGCCGTCAGCGACGGAAAGGGCCATTTCGAGGACCCCGCGATCGCAATCCATGGTGAAGCTCGCCTTGGAAACTCCATCACCATCGATGGTCTCGCCCAGTTTGCACGAGCCATAGACCAGTCGCGTGGATTCCAACGTGGCGGCAAGGTCGCTTCGGCTCACCTTGGGCGCGAGCCTGAGATCGCGGGCGCCCGTGGCAACGGCTTTAGTCACTGCTTCGGCGGAGTTCCTCAACTCCGGGGAAGGCGGTCGTCCGGCGACGACCTCGAGAAACTGAACGCGAGGCGGCTGCAATGGCGCGAGGGTCAGCGCGACGTTCATCCAGCCCTTGTCGCAATCGATCCGGAGTTTTCCGCGCAGCGCATTCTCCGCGTCCAGCTTGCCGGACCTGCAGGCGCCCAGACCTTCCCGCATCCCGCTGATCGAAGTACGACGGTCGTCCAACGATTGGTCGAGCAGCAGGTTGTCCGCGGCGATGGCACGCAGCTTTTCATCACGCCAATCGATGATCAGGTCCGACGCGGCGCGCGCCATTTGCACGAGTGCGGCGGAGGGCATCGGCTGGCGCGGCTTCAGGGCGCCGGAGCTCTGCAGCTGCTCCATGGCGCCGCGGGTCAACTTCCACGCATCGGCATAGGTCAGGTTGGCAAACACCAGGACTCCGACGCCCCGATCGGGGAGCCAGCGCATGTGCGATCCGAATCCCGGCAATCCGCCCCCATGTCCGACTTCCCGGCCCCAGCCGCAATCCTTGACCGATCCCAGCCCGTAGCCGTAGCTCGAGCCGCGTCCGGTCAGCGGTCCGCCGGCTAGCGACCGGCTGACGTTGATTTCGGGCGATCCCAGCCCGGATTGCATTTCGCGCAACGTGCTGCGCAGCACCGGCGCCGATTCCGGTTCGTCACGCGGAGGGTATGCGGCAAGCAGCATCGCGATGTAACGCGCAAGATCGCGGGACGTGGTCAGCAAGCCGCCCATGGCGGCGCCGGCGCCATCGTCCAGCATCGGCTCGGCGACCCACGCCTCCTTCTCCCTTCGATAGCCCAGCGCCAGACGATCGGGAGGCACCTTGGACAAGCTCCAGTAGGTCGAGCGCATGCCCAGCGGAAGCATGAGTTCCTCGGTAATGTAGGCCTGAAAGGGCCGGCCCGAAACCTGCGTGATCACACGTCCGAGAATCATGAACCCAAGGTTCGAATATTCGAATTCACTGCCGGTCGCGGTGGAAAACGGAACTCCCGACTTGAGCCACGCTGCGAACGCATCGTCGGTCATGTCGAGCACGCGATCGCCCTGCGGGTTGTCCTCCGGCAATCCCGACGTGTGCGCGAGCAGATGCCGGATCGTGATCGGCCCCGAGTCCCTTGTCGGAAGTTGCCAGCCGGCCAGCTCGGGGACGTGGCGCGAAACGGGATCGTCCAGTCGCAACTTGCCGGCGTCGCGCAACTTGAGGATCGCCATGGCCGTAAAGCTCTTCGTCATCGAGGCGATGCGAAACACCGTATCGGCGTCGACCGGAGCGCCGGTGCCGACATCGCGCACGCCCAGACCCTTCGCCGACACCACCTCGTCGTCGATGACGACCGCGTAGGCCAATCCGGGAGCATCCAGCTCCTTCATGCCATCGGACATGAGCACGTCGATGGCAGGCAGAACCCGGAGGAGGCTTTTCTTGCGCTCGGGATCCGTGAAACGGGACGGCGGTACATCCGGTACCGCGCCCGACGGCGGCGCGGCGGCAAGCAAGGTTATGGCGGACAGGCCGACCAGCATCGCACGCCTCGAGGCGGAATGCATGGAGTCGGGGCGCGGTCAGCCGTTGGCGGCCATCGGCAGCGCGTCGGGCTGCAGCACGATGGCGTCGACGCTCGCGATCTCCTGCATGAGTCCCTTGACCTGCAGCGCGATCGCCGCCTCCTGCTGCTCGAGTTCGGCGATGCGTTCCTCGAGTTCGCCGCTGGCGTGATGGATGCGCTTGATGCTCTCCAGCCGGCGGCGCAACTGCAGGTGGTGTTCGCGGACCTGCGTCTCCAGCGGCGACATCACCGCCTTGAGCCACGCCTCGACGTCGCGGTTGGCGACGTCGTAGACGTGCTTGACCCGCGACGCGATGGTCTCGAAGAATCGCTTCATCAGCGCGAACTTGGCCTTGCTGACCATGTTCCAGAGCGTGTTGAAGTGCGTGTTGTAGGCACGTTCGAGCCGCTCGACTTCCTTCTGGTACTTGAGCACCGAGAACGGCGGCGGATTGAACGGCTCCAGGCTGTGCTCCTTGGCGAAGCGCGTGTACATGGCGCGCATCATGTCGTGGATCTCGCCGGCCTGGCGGGCGGCGGCATCGAGGTCGTCGCGGATGCCCGCGAAGAACTGGTTCATCGCGCCGCGCACGCCTTTCGTGAACGGGCTGTCCTCGATGCTGCGGCGCGTACGGGCGGCATTGGCGCGCAGCGCCTCGAGCCCGATGTGGTCGAAGAGCTCGTTGGTCTGCTGCGTGAACACGTTGCGCAGCGCGGTGTAGCGGGCGAGTCCGCGCTCGAACAGCTCCTTTTCCTGGCGCACGCGCTCCATCATGTGCCCGACGACGTCCTGGTTCTTGCCACGCAGCGCCGTCAGTTCGGCAAGCTGCTCGGCAATGCCGGCGACGCGCGCGTCGAGGATCGCACGCACGCCCGCGGCCAGCGCGCGCAGTTCTCCCTGCGTGGCCGCTCCGACGATCTCGCGCTTGGCGGGGATGAGTTTCTGCGACAGCGATTGCTCGAGGGCCGGAAGCCGGCTGCGCGCCAGCAGCGCGTCGTCGCCGTTCACCTTGGCGACCAGCGCCTTCTGCGCCGACGCGGCGAATACCTGCGACGCCGGGATACCCAGCATCTGCGCGGTGCTGCGCATCTGCCGGCCGATTTCCGCGTTGATCTCGCCGTCGGACTTCAGGTCGTCCCAGAGCCCGTCGATCTTGTTCAATATGACGAGGCGGCCGGCCCTGACCGCCGGATCGTCACCCGACAAATGCTGGTTCCAGACTTCGAGGTCGGTCTTGGTGACGCCGGCGTCGGCCGCCAGGATGAACAGCACCGCGTGGGCGTTGGGGAGAAGGTTGAGCGTGAGCTCGGGTTCGGTCCCGATCGCGTTTAATCCCGGCGTGTCGAGGATGACAAGTCCCTGCTGCAGCAACGGATGCGGGAAATTGATCACCGCGTGGCGCCAGCACGGGATGTCGACGGTGCTCTCGTCGTTGTCCTCGAGCGCCGCCAGCATGTCCTCTTCGCCGTCTCCGAAGAGCCCGTACTTGCGGGCGAGGTCCACCGGCACGCGCTTGACCTGCGATACGCGGCCCAGCATCTCGCCCATCTTTTCGGCGTTGCCCAGGTCCAGCGGAAACGTGACCCACTCGTCGGCGTAGTTCTTGAATTCCGATACGGTGGCGTCCTTCAGGCGCGTTTCGATCGGAAGCAGCCGGATCGACGGCGGCCTCGTCGCGTCGTACAGGAGTTCGGTCGGGCACATCGTCGTCCGGCCCGCCGACGACGGCAGGAGCCGCTGCCCAAAATCCGCAAAAAATATGGCGTTGATGAGCTCGGACTTGCCGCGGGAAAATTCGGCGACGAAGGCCACGATCAGCTTGTCCTGATGCAGGCGCTCCAGCAGCTGCTGGACCTTGAGGTCGACCTGCGCGTCGGCGAGGTCCTGCTGCTGCAGCCAGTCGTGCAGGCCCGAAATGCGTCCGGACAGCCGGCGGCGCCAGTCGGTATAGGCTTCGAATCGCGCGGCGAGATCGCGGGAAGAGGGGACCATGGTTGGCGGATGGGTCAATGGAGCCGGGTTTAAGTCTCAAGCATCGGGTTGTAAAGCACAAGGCATGCCGAACTGCGAATGTGACCGTGACCGGCGTCGGCGAGGATGCTGCCCGGCGGCGGGCGCTCGTCGAAACGGCGACGCGCCGGTCCGCTAACTCGGTAGGCGGGGGCTTCATCGGATGCCCAAACGCGTCCTCCGGTGACCGGCCCCGTCACCGTCCTGATGGGGATGTCACCTTTGACATTGTGGACAATAGAACGACGCGCGTGCGCCGAGCCGGCGATGCCGGATGGCGGTGCCGCAGGTCCGGCAGGGCTCGCCTTCGCGACCGTAGGCGAAGTAGTCGAGCTGAAAGTAGCCGGGCTCGCCGTCCGCGTTGACGTAATCCCTCAACGTGCTGCCGCCCTTGTCAATCGCCTCCTGCAATACCAGGCGGACTTCGGCCACCAGTCGTTCGAGCCGGGCCCGCGATACCTTGTTTGCGGGGGTGGTCGGGCGGATCCCAGCCCGAAAAAGAGACTCATTCGCGTAAATATTACCCACACCAACAACAAGGTGATTGTCCATCAGCGCCAGCTTGATGGCGACCGTCCGGTTGCGGGTCGCGCGCCAAAAGTAGTCCGCATCGAAGGCGGGATCGAACGGTTCCGGCCCGAGGTCGCGCAGCAAGGGATGAGAGAGGGCCGGATCCGGGGCCCAGAGGATGGCGCCGAAACGCCTCGGGTCGTGATAGCGAAGCCTCGACCCGTCGTCGAACACGATATCGACGTGGTCATGCGTGCGGCGCGCCGGGGCATGCGCATACGCTCGGAGGCTTCCGGTCATCCCGAGATGGACCAGCAGCGTCCCTTTGACTACGCGGAACAGCAGGTACTTGCTGCGCCGAGTCACTTCGACAACGACCCGGCCTTTCAGCTTGGTCGCAAGGTTTGCGGGAACCGGCCAGCGCAGACGGGGGTCGTACACATGGAGGTTGGCGATCCTGCGTCCGACGGCGCATGCCGCCACGCTGCGGCGGGTGGTCTCGACTTCGGGCAGTTCGGGCATCGCGGTGGCGTTTGCACGCTTTTCTTCAGGGCGGCCGGGAGTTTGTTGCGCCGCCAAATATAGCCTAACATCGACCGGACGTTGGCCCGACGAGGCCGGTCCCTGGTACTTCGCGAGTCCGTATGGCGCTCATCCGCATGCCGCTTTGCCGTTCCCCGTTTCCGCTCCGCGCACCGCTCGTGGCGGTGGCGATTGCCGGAAGCGCGCTCCTTTCGCCGTTGCCGGGCGTGGCGCAGCAACCTCAACCGGAAAGCAAGGCGCGCCCGGTGGAAAAACGTTCGCCGCCCGCGACCGACGGCATTTCGGCAGAATTTTTCTACAAGTTCATGCTGGCCGAAGTGGCGATGCAGCGTGGCGAATTGCCGCTCGCGGCGCGCGCCTATTACGAAGTCGCGCGTGAAGCCGGGGATCCCCGCCTGGCGCGTCGCGCCACCGAAATCGCATTGGCCTCCCGCCAACGCGCGCTTGCCGTGGAGTCGGCCACGCTCTGGTCGACGCTCGAGCCCGACGCCGCGCGACCGAAGCAGGTCATCGCATCCATCGGCAGCGGCGCGCAGGGCAAGGACCTTGCCGAAAACCCGGTCGACGACGAATTGCGCGCCCGCCTCGAAAAGCTGCTGAACGATGCCGCGGTATCCGGCCAGGGCGTCGGCGAGATCTTCCTGCAGATCAACCGCTTCCTTGCAGAGAATTCCGAACGCAAGCAGGCGTACGACCTGGTTCGCTCCCTCGCCAGGCAATATCCCGCCAGTCCCGAGGCGCATTTCGCCGTCGCGTATGCGGCTTACTTCGCCGAGATCCCCGCCAGCCAGGGTCCCGACACGGCCTTGGTCGAGATCGACCGTGCATTGGAATTGAAACCGGGCTGGGAACGCGCGGCGCTGCTCAAGGCCGATATCCTGGCGCGCGGTTCCGGGGCTTCCGCGATTTCCTACCTCGAGCAATACACTGCCGCCAATCCGGACGCCAAATCCGCCGCGGGCGCGCTGGCGCAGGTCTACGTCGAGCAAAAGCGGTATGCCGATGCCCGAGCCGTTTTCCAGAGGCTCTGGGATGCCGATCGCAATGCCCGTGAGTTCGAGTTCGGCATTGCCGCGATCTCGATGCAGATGAAGGACTGGACCACGGCCGAGGCGCTGTTCAACGACCTCAAGAAGGCGGGTTACGGCGAGAACGGCGTCGTCGAGTTCTACCTGGCGCAGGTCTCCGACGAGACAGGGCGTTACCAGGAAGCCATCGACCGCTATCTGGCAGTGCCGGACGGCGAGCGCGCGTGGCTCTCCAAGCTCCGCGTCGCCGCGCTGATGGCCAAGCAGAATAAGGTTCCCGAGGCGCGCCGTTATCTCGCCGGCCTTCCCGCCGTGACGATCGACCAGAAGGTGCAGGTGCGCCAGGCCGAGGCCGCGCTGCTGCGCGATGCCAACGACAATGCCGCGGCCTATGCCGTGCTGAACCAAGCGCTGGTCGAGCATCCGGATGCCACGGACCTGCTCTACGACGCCGCGATGGTCGCGGAAAAGATGGACAAGATCGACGATGCGGAGGCGAAGCTTCGTCGCGTTGTCGAATTGAAGCCGGAAGACGCGCAGGCGTTGAACGCGCTCGGCTACACACTCGTCGACCGCACGCCGCGCACGAGCGAGGGCTTTGCCCTGATCGAGAGGGCCTACAAGATCGCGCCGGACGACCCGTTCATCCTCGACAGCATGGGCTGGGCGTACTACCGGCTGGGAAAGCTCGACGACGCGGAGACCTACCTCCGCCGTGCGATGACGCAGCGTCCCGACGCCGAGATCGCCGCGCACCTGGGCGAAGTGCTGTGGAAGAAGGGCGACCCGGTGCGCGCGCAGGAAGTCTGGCAGTCGCAGCTGCAGAGCACGCCGGACAACCAGGTGCTGCTGGAAACGGTGCGCCGCTATTCGAAGTGATTCGCCGGTCCGGCGCGTCGGCATGTGCGGCGCGGCGGGCTCGGGCCCGCGGTTGAGCGCCGTTGCGTGCGCCCGTCCTGCGGATGCCGTCGAGGGCGTGGTCCGCGTCGCGCTCGCTTGCGCACTGGGGATCATGCTGGCGGCTTGCACGTCGACGCCCGTCGTGCGTGGCGAAGCCCCCGTCGCTGCCGACCAGTCGTTCAACGTGGGCGGGCGACTGTCGGCGAAGAGGGGCACCAGCGGTGCCGCAGCCGTCTTCGACTGGGACCACGCGCCGAGCCGCGACCGCATCGACCTGTCGTCCCCGTTCGGCCAGGTGTACGCGCGCATCGACGGCGCGTCCGACCGCGTGATCGTCGAGCGCGCCGATGGCACGAAGGAAGCGTTTCGCGACTGGCGTGCGATGACCGATGCGCTGCTCGGCGCGCCCGTTCCGATGGACGACCTGGCGTACTGGATCCGAGGCGTGGCGCGTGCGGGTGCCCAGTCGTCGGCGGAGCGAGATTCGTCGGGACGCGTGGTGGTGCTGCGGCAGCAGGCCTGGGAAATCGTCTATGCCTATCCCGACGACGCGCCCTCCGCGCGGCCCTCGCGCCTCGTGCTCAAGTACCCCGATGTCGAGCCGGTCGAAGTGCGCGTGGTCGTCGATCGGTGGAATGACGCGCAAGCCATCCGTTGATTGCGGCACAATCCGCCGGTGATGACCACGCTGACCGTTCCCGCGCCGGCCAAGTTGAATCTGTTCCTGCACGTCACCGGACGGCGTGCCGACGGCTACCACACGCTCGAATCGCTGATGGTGCTGATCGACCTGGCTGATACCCTGACGCTCACGCGGCGCGAGGACGGCGTCGTTCGTCGCGTGCGCGATGTGGCGGGTGTGCCCGAGAACGACGACCTGGCGGTCCGGGCGGCGCGGGCACTGCAGGCCGCCACCGGATCGCGCCTAGGCGTGGACCTGATCCTCGACAAGCGCATCCCGTTGGGAAGCGGGCTGGGGGGCGGCAGTTCCGATGCGGCCAGCGTGCTGCTCGCATTGAATCGCCTCTGGGATTTGCGCAGGCCGCGCGCCGAACTGCTTGAACTCGCTGCCCGCTTGGGCGCGGACGTCCCGCTGTTCGTCCTCGGTGAAAACGCGATGGCTCGCGGCATCGGCGAAAGGCTGCGGCCGGTCTCGCTGCCGCCGTATTTCGTGGCGCTCGCGTTTCCGCCGGTTGCCGTGCCGACGGCTGCCGTCTTCAGTGCCCCGGAATTGACACGGGACACTGCTCGGGCGAAAATGGACGTCTTTTCCGAGGGTTATGGTCGAAATGATCTCGCGGACGTCACGGCATCCCGATATCCGGCCGTGGCCGCTGCGATCAAGGCACTGCCGCAGGCGCGCATGACCGGGTCGGGGGCTTGCGTGTTCGCGGCCTTTGCCGCCGAGCGTGACGCGCAACAGGCGTTGACATTGCTGCCGCGCTCGATCGGCGGATGCGTTGCCCGAACGCTCGCTCGCCATCCGCTGGCGGCGTTTGCATGATTGTCGTCGCGGCAGGCAGACCATTCGAGCGGGCAGGGCGGCATCGCGACCTCGGGTTCGCGCCGTTCCGGACGATTCAGGTTTCCGCTGGGGAGTCGCCAAGTGGTAAGGCACCGGATTTTGATTCCGGCATTCGTAGGTTCGATCCCTACCTCCCCAGCCATATCCATGACAGGCAGCATCCTCGAGCGAGGGTCCTGCCTGTTTCGCTTTCCGGCCCCGGTTCACTGCGCAGGTCGGGCGCAAGATCAGCGCGAAACGAGTGCGAATTGACATGGCGAAAATAAGGGACAATTAGAGCCATGGCCTTTGAACGCATGCGCATCTTCACCGGCAACGCCAACCCCAAACTGGCGGCGGCCGTGTGCAAGCACCTGAACGTGAGCCTCGGGCGCTGCGCGGTCGGCCGTTTTTCCGACGGCGAAGTCATGGTCGAGCTCCTGGAAAACGTGCGCGGCCGCGACGTGTTCATCCTGCAGTCCACCTGCGCGCCCACGAACGACAACCTGATGGAAATCATGGTGATGGTCGACGCGCTGAAGCGCGCGTCGGCGGCGCGCATCACGGCGGCCATCCCCTATTTCGGGTATGCGCGGCAGGATAGGCGGCCGCGTTCGGCGCGCGTCGCGATCACCGCCAAGGTGGTGGCCGACATGCTCACCACCGTGGGCGTCAATCGCGTCATGGTGATGGACCTGCACGCCGACCAGATCCAGGGCTTCTTCAACATCCCGGTCGACAACATCTACGCGACGCCGATCCTGCTGGGCGACCTGTGGAAGCAGGACTACGAGGACCTCATCGTCGTGTCGCCCGACGTGGGCGGCGTGGTGCGCGCGCGGGCAATCGCGAAGCGCCTCGACTCCGACCTCGCCATCATCGACAAGCGGCGGCCGAAGGCCAACGTGTCCGAGGTGATGAACATCATCGGCGATGTCGAGGGCCGTTGCTGCGTCATCATGGATGACCTGGCCGACACCGCGAACACGCTGTGCAAGGCGGCGTCCGCGCTCAAGGAACGCGGCGCGCGCAAGGTCGTCGCGTATTGCACGCACCCGGTGTTGTCCGGCGGCGCGGTCGAGCGCATCGCGACGTCCGACCTGGACGAAGTCGTGGTCACCGACACGATACCGCTGACGGAGGAGGCGGAGCTCTGTCCGCGCATCCGCCAGCTTTCCTGCGCCCAGCTCCTCGCCGAGACGATGACCCGGATTTCCAACGAGGAATCGGTCAGTTCGCTGTTCACCGACTGACCCTCCGGGCCGGGGCTGGACAGCCCCATTGGCAATACGGCTGAAATCGGGTTATAATTCAAGGCTTTCCTGCCGCCTGGCCGACGAGATCCTCGACGCCATGGCGCGGCGGGATCATCGGGTGCCCGCTGGGCATCGCCTGAGTGTCGCCAACCAGAGTCGACAACGACTCGACTTAACGCGGACGACCGGGCGCGCTTCCTTCTCGAAACGGGGGAGTGCAAACGGAAGGCCGCAGACAACCGGAGCAGTCCATGAACATCGAATTCACCGCATTTCCGCGCCATACCGAAGGTCGCGGCGCTTCCCGCCGCATGCGTCGCGCGGGCAAGGCCCCGGGGATCGTTTACGGCGGCACGGTCGCCCCGACGCCCATCGAGCTCGACCACAACGCGCTGTTCCATGCGTTGCGCGGCGAGGCGTTCCACTCGTCCATCCTGACCATGAAACTCGACGGCGCAGCGACCAAGGTGCTGTTGCGCGACGTGCAGATGCACCCGTTCCGCAATGAAATCCTGCACGTGGATTTCCAGCGCGTCGACGAGAACAAGAAAATCCACATGAAGGTGCCGCTCCACTTCGTCAAGGGCGAGGACTCGCCTGCCGTCAAACTGTCGTCGGCGATCATCAGCCACGTCACCACGGACCTCGAAATCACCTGCCTGCCCAAGGACCTCCCCGGCTTCATCGAGGTGGACCTGTCGACGCTGGAAGTCGGCCACGCGATGCACGTCTCGTCGGTCAAGCTGCCGGCCGGCGTGACGGTCGTCACCCGCGGCAAGACCGACCCGGTCGTGGCGGCGGCGATCGTGCCGCGCGCCCAGGTCGAGACCGAAGAGGAAACCGCCGCAGCCGAAGCCACCGCGGCCGCGACCGCGGCGCCGGAAGGCGAGGCCAAGGCCGCCGCGGACGACAAGGGTGGCGACAAGAAGGACGCGAAGAAGGACGACAAGAAGGACGACAAGAAGAAATGAGTCCGCGGGCTCAGTTGCCTGACTGAGATCCAACAAAAGGCTGCAACGAGGACAAGGCCCGCGGACACGAAGCGGGCCTTGTCATTTCGACGCCGAGCGGCCGCGCGCGCCACGCCATGACCCAACCCATCCGCCTCGTCGCCGGGCTCGGCAATCCGGGCCGCGAATATGCCGGCACCCGCCACAACGCGGGGTTCTGGTTCGCGGACGCGTTGGCAGAAAAGCTGTCCGCTTCGTTCGCCAGCGAAGCGAAATTCGGCGCGGACGTGGCCAGGGCCGGTGCGCTGCGGCTGGTCAAGCCGATGACCTACATGAACCTGTCGGGTCGGGCGGTCGCAGGGCTTGCGCGTTTTTTCGGCATCGAGCCTTCGGAGATTCTGGTGGCGCACGACGAGCTGGATCTGCTGCCCGGCAAGGCCAAGATTAAATTCGGCGGCGGACACGCCGGACACAACGGGCTGCGCGACATTCAGGCGCAGCTGGGCTCGCCGGACTTCTGGCGCCTGCGCATCGGCATCGGCCACCCGCGCGACACGGAGCTCACGCAGCAGCAAGTGGTCGATTACGTCCTCAAGCCGCCGGCGGCGGCGCAGCAGGCGGACATCG
Organism: Casimicrobiaceae bacterium; assembly: GCA_035430095.1. GTDB lineage: Bacteria > Pseudomonadota > Gammaproteobacteria > Burkholderiales > Casimicrobiaceae > VBCG01. The sequence goes on from DAOMGB010000007.1 coordinate 76,081, forward strand.
ACGACGCGATAGCGCGCGCGCTGGCCGCATGGCCGGAAATCGCGCGGGGCGACATGGAGGCCGCGATGATGTCGCTGCACACCACGAACAAGGATTCGAAATGAGCTTGAAGTGCGGAATCGTCGGCCTGCCCAACGTCGGCAAATCGACGCTGTTCAACGCGTTGACCAAGGCCGGCATCGCCGCCGAGAACTATCCGTTCTGCACGATCGAACCCAACGTAGGCATCGTCGAAGTTCCGGATCCGCGGATGGACGCGCTCGCGGCCATCGTGAAGCCCGAGCGCGTGGTGCCCGCGGTGGTGGAGTTCGTCGACATCGCCGGTCTGGTCGCGGGCGCGTCGAAGGGCGAAGGGCTGGGCAACCAGTTCCTCGCCAACATCCGCGAGACCGACGCCATCGCGCACGTCGTGCGCTGCTTCGTCGACGACAACGTGGTCCACGTCGCCAACAGGATCGATCCGTTGTCGGACATCGAGACGATCAACACCGAGTTGGCGCTGGCCGACATGGCGTCGGTCGAGAAGCACGTGCACAAGCAGGACAAGCTCGCCCGAGGGGGCGACAAGGAGGCCATCCGGGTCATGCCCGTGCTGGCCAAGGTGCAGGCGGTGCTGAACGCGGGCCAGCCGGCGCGGACCGCCAGGCTCGACGCCGAGGAACGGGACATCCTGCGGCCATTCTTCCTGCTGACGATGAAGCCCACGATGTATGTCGCCAATGTCGCCGAAGGCGGCTTCCACGACAATCCGCTGCTGGCCAAGGTCGAGGCGCACGCCTGGGCCGAAGGCGCGCCCGTCGTCGCGGTTTGTGCGTCGATCGAGGCGGAAATCGCCGACCTCGATGGGCAGGACCGGCAGGCGTTCCTCGACGATCTCGGCCTCGCGGAGCCGGGCCTCGACCGCGTCATCCACGCAGGCTACAAGCTGCTGGGCCTGCAGACGTATTTCACGGCGGGCGTGAAGGAGGTCCGCGCGTGGACGGTGGAAATCGGTGCCACCGCGCCACAGGCGGCCGGCGTCATCCACACGGATTTCGAAAAGGGTTTCATCCGCGCCGAGGTCATCGCGTACGACGACTTCATCGCCTGCAGGGGCGAAACGGGCGCCAAGGAAGCGGGGAAGATGCGTCTCGAAGGCAAGGACTACGTCGTCAAGGACGGCGACGTGATGCACTTCCGCTTCAACGTCTAGTCGAGATCGGCGAAGCCGGGCCGGCGCGGGTCTCCTCGACACTCTAGGCATCCGCGAAGGCACAATGCGCCATGGCAACACGACTCGTCTTCCTGGTGCCGGGCTTCTTCGGGTTCACCTCCGTCGGCGCGGTAAGCTACTTCGAGGACGTCGAGCGGACGCTGGGCCAGGCGCTCGACGAACATGGCATCGACGCCCGGATCGTCCGGTGCATGACCCAGCCGACGGCCTCGATCACGCGGCGCGCCGACGTGCTGCGCCGGCAGGTGCTGCGACATGGCGGGCTCAGGGCGCGCGAACTTCATTTCATCGGTCACTCGACGGGCGGCCTCGACGTTCGCATGCTGCTGACGCCGGGCGTCAAGATCTCGCGCGGCGATTCGGCGGAGCGAATTGCGCGACTCACCCGCACCGCAGTTTCCGTCACCACGCCGCATCACGGCACGCCGCTCGCCAATCACTTCGTCAGCCTCCAGGGCCAGACGCTGTTGCTGGTGCTGACCGCCCTGGCGACGTCGGGACAGGGACGCGGGGCGATACTGGCCGCGGCCAAGGCGATCGCGCTGGTCTCGCGGCTCGACGATTGGCTGGGGCGCAAGCGAACCTCGCTCGATCACGTCGCTGAAGGCCTGCTGCGAAAGATCCGGTTCGACCGCCGGGACGCGGTGTGGCGCTATCTGGGCGAGATCGAGCAGGACCAGGGCGCGGTGCTGCAGCTCACGCCCGAAGGCATCGACATGTTCAGTGCGGCCGTCGTGGACCGCGACGGCATCGACTATGGCTGCGTCGTCGCCGGCGTGCCGAAGCCGCGCGAGGAACTGAGACTCAAGACGCTTGTGGATCCGGAGTACCTGGCGCTCCGGACGTTGTTCAGGCTCCTGCACGCGCTCGCGTCGAGGCCTCACCCGCACTATCCCTATCCGAAACCCGGCAAAGCGAAGCAGCGGCTGCTCGACAATGGACTCGGCTTCAAGGCCACGCCGGGAATCAGCGACGGCATCGTGCCGACGCTGAGCCAGCTGCACGGCCGATTGCTGCATGTGGCGCGCGCCGATCACCTGGATGTGGTCGGACACTACACGCTTGCCAGGGGGCGCACGGGAGACTGGCTGCCGTCGGGCGCCGGCTTCACGCCCCGAGCGTTCGAGGCCACGTGGCAGGCGGTCGCGGCTGCGATCGCAAGTCGAAGCCGTGCCTAGCGTACTTGCGTTGCTTGGTACCCGGCGTTCAGGAAGCAAATCCGGCAGCGTCGCGTGGTGTGCATCGTGCGAAAATGTCCTGTCAATGCAGATCATGGAACGACAGATGGGTCGCAACCAGGCATCCGGGCATGAAGAAGGGGATCGGAAGAGCGTATACACGCCCGGCGCAACCCGCTGCGGGACGCGGCACCTGGAATCGCGGTCCGCCGCCCGGCCTTGAACCGTCGTTTGCGCATCGCGCTCCTGGTCGGCATGGCGGGCCTCGCGGCATGCGCCGACGCGCCGCGTCTCGAGCCGCCGCGAATCGCCGTCGCATCCGTGCAGCTGCAGCGGATCACGGGGACGGAAGCGAATTTCCTGGTGATGCTGAGCCTCGATAATCCCAATGCCCGCGAGATCGCGGTCGAAAGCATCGACGCCAACGTCGCGGTCGAGGAGCTGCCGGTCGGCAGCGCGACGCTCAAGTCGCCGATGCGGTTGCCGGCCAAAGGCGAAGGGACGGCCACCTTGCTGGCGCGCGCCGGCGTCGCCGCCGTCCTGCGGGTCGGCGCGGAAGTCGCGTTGCGCGCGCAGGAGCAGAGGAATTCCGGCCAGGCGACGCTGGTGCGTTATGCCGTCTCGGGCACGGCCACGCTCGAGGGCGGCTGGCCCATCCCGTTTTCGCGCAGCGGCGAGTTCCGGATCGGCGGGCAAGCGCCGGCAACGCGATGACCACGCTCAAGTTCACCAAGATGCAGGGCCTGGGCAACGACTTCGTCGTGCTGGATGGCGTTCGCCAGCGCGTCGACCTGTCGCCGGCGCAGGTGCGCCTGCTCGCGGACCGGCGCTTCGGCGTGGGATGCGACCAGGTGCTGCTGGTCGAGAAGCCCGCGGGGAGCGGAAACGCGGATTTCCGTTACCGGATCTTCAACGCCGACGGGGGCGAAGTCGAGCAGTGCGGGAACGGCGCGCGCTGCTTCGTCGTCTTCGTTCGCGACCAGGGACTCACGTCCAAGCGCGAATTGCGCGTGGAAACCGCAGGCGGCCTCATCGTGCCGCGTCTCGAAGCCGACGGACAGGTCACGGTGGACATGGGCGTGCCGCGGTTCCTGCCTGCGGACGTTCCGCTCGTCGACGGCACAGGCGCGGTCTCGGAAGCACTGGAAGTGGACGGGACGAAGATCGAAATTTCGGCGCTGTCGATGGGAAATCCGCACGCGGTCCAGGTGGTATCCGACGTCGACGCGGCGCCGGTGACGACGCAGGGACCTCGGATCGAGAATCATCCGCGCTTCCCGCAGCGGGTGAACGCGGGCTACATGCAGGTCGTCGATCGCGCTACCATTCGCCTGCGAGTGTGGGAACGCGGCGCGGGCGAGACGCTGGCATGCGGCACGGGCGCCTGCGCGGCAGTCGTCGCCGCAATGCGGCGCGGCCTGGTCGATTCACCCGTCCGCGTGAGGGTACGTGGCGGTGAGCTGGCGATTGCATGGGCCGGTGAGGGCCGACCGGTTCGGATGACCGGTCCGGCGGCAACGGTGTTTGAAGGGGAGTGGCTCGTGCCGTGACGCGCGACCATGGACGAACGCAGCAGCCAAACAGAATACGAAAGTGGTGATAGTGGACGCGAGCGCCGTTGCAGAATATCTGAAGCAGCATCCCGGGTTTTTCGAGGACTACGCGGACATCATCGCCGAGATCTTCGTGCCGCACCCGCATGGCGGCCACGCCATTCCGATCGCCGAGCGGCAGATTCTGACGCTGCGCGAGAAGAACAACGATCTCGAGGCCAGGTTCCGCGAGCTCGTGGCCTACGGTACGCAGAACGACCAGATCGGCGAGAAGCTGCATCGCTCCACGCTCGCGCTGTTCGCGGCGCCCGATCTCGAAACCACGCTCGCGGTTCTCTATCACAGCCTGAAGGAAGATTTCGACGTTCCCCAGGTTGCGACACGGATGTGGGGCAAGGTGCCGGAGCAAAGCTATCTGCCGGAACTCGCGGCGACGACGCCCGAAGTGCGGGAGTACGCGGACCAGCTGGGGCAGCCGTATTGCGGGCCGGTCGCGCCGTTCGAAACCCGCGAATGGTTCGACGACGGCGATGTGCTCCAGTCGTTCGCGTTCATGCCGTTGCGCACGGCGCACACCTTTGGCCTGCTGGCGCTTGGCAGTCCCGACGGAGAGCGATTCCATCCCGGGATGGGCACGCTGTACCAGACGCGCCTCGCGGAGCTGGCGAGCGTCGCCACGGCCCGCTTCCTTCCGTTGTCCTGAGCAGGCGAGGGTCGCGACTCCCGTGTCGAAGCGACCCGCAGCGCCCGAATTGCCCGTGGCGGAGGGGCGCAACGCGGCACTCCTCTCCTCGTTCGAAACGCACCTCGCCACGCGACCCGCGCACACGCGCGATGCGTATCTTCGCGACCTCAACCAACTGGCGGCGCTGGCGGGTGACACGCCGTTGCCGTCGCTGACGCGCGCGCAGCTGGCGCGTTTCCTGGCAACGCTCCACGGCCGGGGGCTGTCGGGCCGCAGCCTCGCGCGAATGCTGTCCGCGTGGCGCGCGTTTCATCGCTTCCTGGCGGATGTCGACAACAGCCGCGGGGACGATCCGAGCCTCGGCCTCAAGGCACCGAAGTCGCCGAAGAAGCTGCCGTCCGCGTTGACCCCCGACGAAGCGGTGCGGCTGGTCGAGGGCGAAGGCGTGAATGTCCTCGACAAACGAGACCATGCGCTGTTCGAACTCGCGTACTCGTCGGGATTGCGACTCGCCGAACTGACCGGGCTCGATGTCGACCGGGTCGATCTCGCGACCGGCGAGGTGCGGGTCTGGGGCAAGGGTTCGAAGGAACGGGTGGTCCCGGTGGGCGCGGCGGCGCTGGCGGCCCTCGAAGGCTGGCTTGCCGAACGCGCGACGATTCGGGGTGCGGACGACAACGCATTGTTCGTGGGTGCCAACGGCCGGCGCATCGCGCCGCGCCAGATCCAGCGGAGGCTGGCCGCGCTCGCGGTCAAGCGCGGCATCAACCGCCACGTCCATCCGCACATGCTGCGGCACTCGTTCGCGTCGCACGTGCTGCAGTCCTCGGGCGACCTGCGCGCCGTGCAGGAGATGCTTGGGCACGCGTCGATCGCGAGCACGCAGGTCTACACGCATCTCGACTTCCAGGCGCTGGCCAAGGTCTACGACGCCGCCCATCCGCGCGCACGAAAGAAAAAATAGCGCGCGGACTCCGGCGATCGTTCAGTCCAGGGACCTGATGACGCCGGGCATCCACGGCAGGTCCGTGACGCCGGGGTCCTTGCCCGCCTGCGTGATCAGCGTGGCCAGCTGGCCGCGATGATGCGTCGCGTGCTGGAAGAAGTGCGTCGCCGCAATCCATTTCGCCATGCTGCGCCGCGCGCCGTCCGACGATCGCCGGTAGTCGAGCGTGCCCACAAGCCATTCCGGCTTGAGCTGGCCCGTCCAGTCCAGGATCGCGGTGTCGGTGGCTTCGCGCTCGCGCGCGAGCTGCGCGAAGTCGCCGTACATGTCGGCGCCGTAGGCGGGTTCCGCATAGGACTGGTCCATGAAGCGCGCGAGCCAGACGCGGTCGCCCCACAGGATATGGTTGAGCGTGCGGTGCATGGAGCCGAAGAACGCGCCGCGGTCGCGGGTGCGCTCCTCTTCGCTGAATTCGCCCACGACCGCGTACATCCGCTCGTTCATCCAGCGGTTGTAGCGCGCGAGGAGCTGGCAGTAGTCGACGGAAATCATGGCGGCCCGGTTTCCCGATTGTAGCGGGAGGCGTGGGGAAAAAAAGGGGGCGCGGTTTGATCCGCGCCCCGCAAAGCCACTGAGGAGAAACTGCAATTGCGCGGGAAGTCGCTCGCTGAATTCCCGCTTCAGGCGCGGGCGGGAGAGAGGGTCCGCCCGCGCATGAATGCTTGCCAGCCGCCTAGGTGCGGTAGGCCGATTCGCCGTGCGACGCGATATCCAGCCCTTCGCGTTCCTGTTCCTCGGTCACGCGCAGGCCGATGGTCATGTCGACGATCTTGTAGGCGATGAATGCAACCACGCCCGACCAGACGATCGTCGTCAGCACGCCCGTGCCCTGGATGACCAACTGGCCCATGATGTCGTAGTCCATGCTGGTCTTGTTCGCGACGTAGTCGTAGATGCCCTGGCCGCCGAGGCTCGGCGCGGCCAGCACGCCGGTCATCATTGCGCCCAGGATGCCGCCCGTCGCGTGCACCCCGAACACGTCCAGCGCATCGTCCGCGCCGAGCATGCGTTTCAGGCCGTTCACGCCCCACAGGCAGACGAGACCTGCGAGCAGCCCCAGGACCAGCGCACCGCCGACGCCGACGAAACCGCACGCCGGGGTGATCGCCACCAGGCCCGCCACCGCGCCGGACGCGGCACCGAGCATCGACGGCTTGCCCTTGGTGACCCACTCGCCGCCCATCCACGACAGCACGGCTGCCGCGGTGGCGACCAGCGTGTTGATGAACGCGAGGGCGGCGGTGTCGCCCGCTTCGAGCGCCGATCCGGCGTTGAAGCCGAACCAGCCCACCCACAGCAGCGAGGCGCCGATCATCGTGAACGTCAGGTTGTGCGGCGCCATCGAATCGCGGCCGTAGCCGATCCGCTTGCCCATCACGAAGGCGCCCACCAAGCCGGCTACGCCCGCGTTGATGTGCACCACCGTTCCGCCCGCAAAGTCCAGCGCGCCCTTCTGCCACAGCCAGCCACCCTTGGCCGACTCGGACGCGAGCGTTGCCGCGTCCTTGATTCCATCGGGTCCGGGCCAGAACCAGACCATGTGCGCGATCGGCAGGTAGGCGAACGTGAACCAGAGCACGGCGAACACCAGCACCGCCGAGAATTTCGCGCGCTCCGCGAACGAGCCGACGATCAGCGCCACGGTGATGGCCGCGAACGTCGCCTGGAACACCACGAACAGCAACTCGGGAATGACCACACCCTTGCTGAACGTTGCCGCCGTTGCAAACGAACCGGCGCCGTCCTTGAGCGTGAATATACCTTTCAGCATGACGCGGTCGAGGCCGCCGTAGAATGCGCTGCCCTCGGTGAACGCGATGCTGTAGCCGTAGATGGTCCATAACACGATGATCAGCGAAAAGACCACGAAAACCTGCATCAGGATCGACAGCATGTTCTTGGAGCGGACGAGGCCGCCGTAGAACAGCGCCAGGCCGGGGATCGACATCATGATCACCAGCAGCGTGGCGACGATCATCCACGCGTTGTCGCCCTTGTTCGGCGTCGGGGCGGGTGTCGCGGCCGGAGCTTCGGCCGCTGGTGCTGCGGTGGCAGGAGCCGCGGCCGTCGGTGTCGCGGCGGGTGCGGCCGCGGGAGCTGCCGTCGCCGCGGGCGCGGCCTTGTCCTGCGCCATCACCGGCAGCGCAATTCCGAACGCGCCGAGCAGGGCGATCAATACGATTAGTTTTTTCATCGGTTGCTCCCTTACAGTGCGTCCGAACCGGTTTCACCGGTGCGGATGCGCACGACCTGCAGCAGGTCGAAAACGAAAATCTTGCCGTCGCCGATCTTGCCGGTGTTGGCGGCCTTTTCGATCGCCTCGATGACGCGGTCGAGCATGTCGTCCTTGACTGCGGCTTCGATCTTGACCTTGGGCAGGAAGTCGACGACATATTCGGCACCCCGGTACAGCTCGGTGTGGCCCTTCTGCCGTCCGAAGCCCTTGACCTCGGTGACTGTGATTCCTTGCACGCCGATGGCTGAGAGGGCCTCGCGGACCTCGTCGAGCTTGAACGGCTTGATGATGGCGGTTACGAGTTTCATGGTGTCCCCGTTGATGGGCGGCGGGCGCCTGCGCGCCGCCGCGAAGGTCTTGCGCCCTTAGAACGTCTTCTGGACGTACGCGATGAACTGGCCGTTGCCCAGGTCCTTGCCATACGAGTTGGTGTAGAACGCGCTCTTGGCATTCGTACCCGTGCCCAGGAGCCCGACCGTCACGCCCATCACGTCCGCAGCCACGCCGCCCTTCCAGTCGGTGTAGCTGAAGTCGTTGTTGTTGTGGAACGACTGGTGGCCGACGTGGCCGATCAGAGTGACCTTGCCGATGTAGTCGTTGACCTTGTCGACGACGTCCCAGTTGACGTTGCCTTCGATGTAGTTGCTGCCGCTCGAGTTGGGAATCCCGAAGGTCTTGTCGCCCAGGGCGATGCTCCATTTGAGCTGCAGCATCTTCCAGTTGAGCGCCGTGTAGAACTCGGTCGTGTTGGGCGACGTGAATCCCGACGGATAGCTGCCGGGGTAGTAGTAGTAGAGGAAGCCGTTGTCCCAGACGAAGTCATGTCCGAGGTCCCACTTGTAGCCGCCGTACATGTCCCATTCGAGGCTGTTCGAGACGCCGCACTGGCAGTCGGAGAGCCAGCTGACGTTCGACAGCCAGGTGCCGAGGTAAAAGCCGCTCTTGTGGCTCAAGTCGAAGCCGCCCTGCACTGCCGGCTTTTCATTGGTCTGCGATATGCCGCGAAACACGTACTGGCTGAAAATGCCGACGTTGCTGGCAAACGTCCAATCCGGTTCGGGGGCGGCCGGCGCGGCAGCGGCCGCGGGGGCAGCCGCTGGCGCCGGAGCGGCAGCGGGTG
>DAOMGB010000008.1:0-12775 GCA_035430095.1 Casimicrobiaceae bacterium
CCATACGGCCCTTGGCCGCAAGCGCCTGCGCATTCCGTTGCAATTCCTCGACGGAGTTCCTGCGCCGCCTGCTCTCACCCAACGTCAATTCTCCGGAATGCGCAATGGCGCCCTCGCGCCATTCGCGTCGGTCGGTCCGCGCGTCGACGCGCGCCCGAACCATAGCAGCCCCAACCGACGCACGGCAAGGTAACATTCGCCCGATGCCTTCGCTCGCGTCCCACCGATGAATCCTTCCCAGAAGGCCGGCATCCTTGCCGAAGCCCTTCCCTACCTGCGCGCCTTTCACGGCAAGACCCTGGTGATCCGCTTCGGCGGCCACGCGATGGCCGACCCGGCGCTCAAGGCGGGCTTCGCGCGCGACGTCGCCCTGCTTCGCCTGGTCGGCATGAAGCCCATCGTCGTGCACGGCGGAGGTTGGGGCATCGACGAGCTGATGCGCCAGATGGGGCTCGAAAACAAACGCTATCGCGGCCACCGCATCACGGACGAGCGCACGCTGAACGTGGTCGAAATGGCCTTGAGCGAGCTCAACCAGGAGCTGACCTCGCTCATCAACCAGAACGGCGGACGCGCGGTCGGGCTGGACGGACAGGACGGCCGCTTCATCCGCGCCAGACCCTGGCCCAAGCCAGCCGACGATCCCGACGCGCCCGACCTGGGCTTTCTGGGAGACGTGGAAAGCATCGACACCGGACTCATCGAGCTTCTGCTGTCGCGCAACTTCGTGCCGGTGGTGATGCCCATCGGCGTCGCGACCGACGGCACCAGCTATCACATCAATTCCGACATCCTTGCCGGCCGGCTCGCGCGCGCGCTCGAGGCGGAAAAGCTGGTGCTGATGACGAACGTGGCGGGCGTGCTCGACCGCGAGGGGCGGCTGGCGCACATCCTGACCGCGTCGGCGGCCGAGGAACTGCTGAGCGACCACGTCGTGCACGGCGGCATGGAGCCGCGCGTGATCGCCGCGCTGCGCGCGGTGCGTGAAGGCGTTCGCTCGGTGCACATCATCGACGGCGGCGTGCCGAGCGCGCTGCTGCTCGAAGTCCTGACCGCGGATGGCGTGGGCACCGCCGTGCGCTCGGACTCGGGGCCGCACTTCTTCGCCGACAGCCGTGCCTACTTGCTGGAAAAATGAGCGCAGTCGAGACGCCCTCGCACGCATCGGGACCGCCCGCGCCGTCGAGGGCTGTCTTTGCAGCGCCGCGGGAAAGCGGATACCCTTGCGGCCTTCCCCACCGCCACGCGGCGTCCGAAGGAGAACTCCGATGAAGCATTCCCGCATCCGCGGTCTTGCGCCGTTCGTCGGCGCTGTTATTGCACTGGCCGCCGCCTCGTCTTACGGTGCGGGAGAACCGAAGTGGACCTATGGCGGCGCCACGGGCCCGGCCAAGTGGGCCGGTCTCAATCCGGACTACTATGTTTGCGGTTCCGGCGAACGGCAGTCCCCGATCGACATTCAAAGCGCGCGTGCGGACATGGGCGCGCTTCCCTCGCTGCTATTCGACTACAAGCCCTCGCCGCTCAAGGTCGTCGACACGGGCCGCACCATCCAGGTCAATTTTGCGTCCGGCAACACCTTGAGGATCGCGGGAACGAAGTTCGAACTGTTGCACGTTCAGTTCCACCGGCCATCCGAGATGAAAATCGACGGAAAGGGCCAGGCCATGGCGGCGCATCTCGTTCACAAGTCCCCGGACGGCAAGCTGGCTATCGTCGCGGTGCAGCTCGAGTCGGGTGCCGGAAACGCCCTGACCAAGTCGGTATTCCGCAACCTCCCGAAGGACAAGGGCAAGGAAAGCACGGTGGAAGGGGTCACCGTCAACGCACTGGATCTGCTGCCCAAGGACAAGAAGGCGTATTACACGTTCAACGGGTCGTTGACCGCGCCACCGTGCTCGGAGGACGTCACGTGGTTTGTCCTTCCTTCGCCTTCGTCGATCGCGCCGGACGACATTGCGCGTTTTGCGAGCGCCTACCCGATGAACGCGCGACCCGTGCAGCCGCTCAACGGTCGTCCGGTTCAGGGTACCCGCTAGCAGCGAGAACGATGACGACGCGACCGGCGATGTTGGCCGCGGCGCTGCTGGCGGCGGGAGCCGCCCTGGCCGAAACCGCGGACCCGTACCTCTGGCTCGAGGACGTGACCGGCGAGCGGGCGCTCGCCTGGGTGCGCGAGCGCAATGCCGAATCGCGGAAGGTGATCGAGGCCGAGCCGGGCTTTGCGGCCATGCGCGCGGGAATTCTCGACGTGCTGGACTCGAAGGACAAGATCCCCGACGTCTCGCGCCGCGGCGACTGGTACTACAACCTCTGGCGGGACGCCGAGCATCCGCGCGGCCTGTGGCGCCGCACGACGCTGGCCGAGTACCGGAAGCGCGAACCGGCGTGGGAAACCGTCATCGACGTCGATGCGCTGGGCAAGGCCGAGGGCGTGAGCTGGGTGTGGTCGGGTGCGACGTGCTTCGCGCCGGAGTACCGGCGCTGCCTCGTCAGGCTGTCCCGCGGCGGCGCCGACGCCGTGGCGGTGCGCGAGTTCGACACGGTCGACAAGAAATTCGTCGCGGATGGCTTTTCGCTGCCCGAGGCCAAGTCCGAGGTCGACTGGATCGACGCGGACACGATCTTCGTGGGCACGGACTTCGGTCCCGGTTCGCTGACGGACTCGGGCTATCCGAGAACGATCAGGCGCTGGAAGCGCGGGCAGCCGCTCGCCGATGCCGTGCTCGTGTTCGAGGGGAAGCCGCAGGACGTGGCGGCCAGCGTTTCCGTGGACCGCACGCCCGGCTTCGAGCGCACGGTCTTTACCCGCGCCGTCGATTTCTACCACACGCGGGAATTCCTGCTGCAGGGCGACACGCTGGTTCCGATCGACAAGCCCGACGACGCCAAGTTCGCCTTCTGGCGCGACCGCGTGCTGATCGAATTGCGCAGCGACTGGAAGATCGGATCGAAGACCTGGCCGAAGGGGTCGCTGCTGGTCGGCGATGCCGCCGCGTACATGAAGGGCGAGCGCAAGCTGCAGGCACTATTCACGCCGACGGCCACCCGCTCGCTCGCCGGCTTCGACGTGACCCGGAACAAGGTGCTGCTGACGGTGCTGGACAACGTCGCCAGCCGGGTCGAGGAGCTGACGCCCACGGCCGGAGGATGGCAACGCCGCGAAGTGAAGTCGCCTCGTGCCGGAACGCTTTCCGTGCGCGCGCTCCACGATCCGCTGCTGAAAGACGATTCGCTGGCGGAATCCTATTTCGTCAATTACACCGATTTCCTGACGCCGGACTCGCTGCTGCTCGGCACCACCGGCAGCGACCGGCGCGAACAGCTCAAGTCCCGGCCCAGCTTCTTCGACGCCAAGGGCATGCGTGTCGAACAGCGATTCGCGAAGTCAAGGGACGGCACGCGCGTACCCTACTTCATCGTCTGGCCGAAGGGCGCGGTCGCCGATGGCCGGAACCCGACGCTGCTCTACGGCTACGGGGGATTCGAGGTTTCGCTGCAGCCGTTCTATTCCGGCAGCTTGGGACGTTCGTGGACCGGCAAGGGCGGCGTGTTCGTCCAGGCCAACATACGCGGTGGCGGCGAGTATGGACCGTCGTGGCACCAGGCCGCGTTGAAAGAAAACCGGCAAAAGGCATTCGACGACTTTGCCGCAGTCGCCGAGGACCTGATTGCGACCAAGGTGACCAGCCCGCGCCATCTCGGCATCGAAGGCGGCAGCAACGGCGGACTGCTGGTCGGCGCAGTGATGCTGCAACGGCCGGAGCTGTTCAATGCCGTCGTCTCGCAAGTGCCGCTGTTCGACATGCAGCGGTATCACAAGCTGCTGGCCGGCGCGTCCTGGATGGGCGAGTACGGTGACCCGGACAAACCGGAAGAATGGGCGTACTTGGGCAAGTACAGCCCCTACCAGAACGTCACGCGCGAGCGCATGCTGCCTCCGACGCTGATCACGACGACCACGCGCGACGACCGCGTGCATCCCGGCCACGCGCGCAAGATGGTGGCGCGCATGATGGAACTGGGGCAGCCTGTGCTCTACTGGGAGAACATCGAGGGCGGCCACGGCGCCGGCGCCGACAACGCCCAGCAGGCGCAGACCATCGCGATGGAGTACGCCTTCCTGCGGCGCCAGCTGCGATGACGCTGCAGGCTGCGGAAGCTACCTCGCCATCGTTTTCCAGATCCCGAGGTGGGCGCCGGTCGGATCGGCGATGACCGCGAACCAGCCCATGCCCGGCACTTCGGTCTTGTCCTTGAGCACCGTGCCACCCAGCGCGCGCACTTTCCGGGTTGCCGCTTCGATGTCGTCGACCAGCACGTAGGAGAGCCACATCGACGGCGCGCCGGGGACGGGGTGCTGCATCATGCCCCCGCCCGTGCCCTCGCCGACGCCGATCATCGTGTAGTTCCCCGCCGACATCTGCATGTCCTCCAGCTTCCAGTCGAACAACTGCGTGTAGAAGGTCTTTGCCCTTGCGACGTCGCTGGTGTTGAGCTCCACGTGCACGAACGGATTGGCCATGTCGTTTCTCCAGTGGGTAGAGTACTGCGTCGGCGAGATGTGCCGGTTTCCGGGCCAGTACCGCTATTTCGGTGCATCGCGCAGTTCGCGCCGCAGCACCTTCCCGATCGGCGTCTTGGGCAGCGCGTCGCGGAATTCCACGTGCCGCGGCAGCTTGTATCCCGTCAGCTGCGTCCGGCAGTGTTCGATCACGATTTCCTTGGTCAACTGCGGATCCTTGCGCACGATCACCACCTTCACCGCCTCCCCGGTCTTGCCATCGGGCACGCCGACCACGCCGCATTCGAGCACGCCGGGATGCAGCGCCACCACGCTCTCGATTTCATTCGGATAGACATTGAAGCCGGACACCAGGATCATGTCCTTCTGGCGGTCGGTGATGGTGACGAATCCGTTGCCGTCCATATGGCCGATGTCGCCGGTCTTGAGCCAGCCGTCGCGCATGACCTTGGCGGTTTCCGCCGGATTGTTCCAGTAGCCCTTCATCACCTGCGGCCCTCGGACGCAGATTTCTCCGGTGTACTTTTCCATGTCCCCGTCGCCTGTCCACGGCGGCAATTCGTTGAAGACTGCATCCCTGATCGAGATGTCCGTCGACGGGAACGGCAGCCCGATCGTGCCCTGCCACGGCGTCGCCAGCGGATTGGCGCAGACGCCGGGCGAGGCTTCCGTCAGCCCATAGGCTTCGGTAACGTAGTGGCCGGTCACCTGCTGCCAGCGTTCGGCGACGGCCTTTTGCACTGCTGCCCCTCCCCCGATGACCACCTTGAGCGTCGAGAAATCGAGTCGCTCGAACCCGGGTGTGTTGAGCAGGCCGTTGAACAGCGTATTGACGCCGGTGATGACGCTGAATTTCCACGCGCGCAGTTCCTTGACGAAGGCCGGCAGGTCGCGCGGATTGGTGATCAGCACGTTCAGCGTTCCCCACTTCATGAACGAGAGCGTCGAGGTGAGACAGAAGATGTGGTACATCGGCAACGGCGCCATCGCGATCTCCTGTCCTTCCTTGAAGCTGCCCGAGACCCACACGCCGGTCTGCTCCAGGTTGGCCAGGATGTTGCGATGGGTGAGCATCGCACCCTTGGAAACTCCGGTGGTGCCGCCCGTGTATTGCAGGAACGCGATGTCGTCGCGCGTCAGGTCGACCGGCTTGAGCGAAGAACGCGCGCCGCGAGCGAGCGCCGTCCGGAAATCGATGCTGCCGTCGATGCGCCACGCCGGCACCATCTTCTTGACCCGCTTGATGACGAGGTTGACCATCAGGCGCTTCGGACCCGGCAGCATGTCGCCCACCTGCGTCGTGATGACCCACTGGACCGGCGTGCTCTTGACCACCTGCTGCAGGACGCTGGCAAAGTTTTCCAGCACCACGATGGCCTTGGCGCCGGAGTCCTTGAGCTGGTGCTCGAGTTCGCGCGGCGTGTACAGCGGATTCACGTTCACCACGGTCATTCCTGCGCGCAGGATGCCGAAAAGCGCAATCGGGTATTGCAGGATGTTCGGCGCCATGATCGCGACGCGGTCGCCTTTGGCCATCCCCGGCAGCCCCTGCAGAAAGCCCGCGAACTCGCGCGTCAGCCGTTCCAGCTCGCCATAGGTGATGGTGCGCCCCAGATTGTGGAACGCCGGCCGGCCGGCATACTTGACCGTGATCTTCTCGATCAGATCCTTGATCGAAAGAAACAGGTCGGGATCGATTTCCGCGGGCATGCCCGGCGGATAACTTTTGAGCCAGATCTTGCTTGCCATCGCCACCCCTCCTGGTGTGATTTCATTTGCACCATTTTAGTACGGGATGGAAATTTGGGCCGATCTTTCGCGCCTCGGCCCAATTCACAAATTCAGCCGGCGCCGCTGATCGCCGACTGCCGCAGGCGCGCAATCTCCTCTTCCAGGTCCGCGACGCGCGCGCGCAGCGCGGCCGTCTGCGCGCTTGCGGCCGCCTCGGAAAACCGTCGCGGAATGTGCTGCGGGCAGTTGGCCGTCCAACCGCCCACAGCGAACACGATCGCCCGTTCGACCTCGGCCTCATAGCCGTCCAGGGTCGTTGCCCGAAGCACTGCGGGCTCGTCCGTCGCATGGGCGGTGCCGAAGATCTTCACCCGTTGCTGGCGCTCGTAGTCCATCAGGAAAAGGAAAGCCTTCGGGTTGCGTTTGAGGTGGCCGACGGTCACATACTGCCGGTTGCCTGAGAAATCGGCGAACGCCAGCGTGCGCCGATCGATCACGCGCAGGAATCCGGGCGGCCCGCCTCGATGCTGGATGTACGGCTGACCGGTGGCGTCGGCAGTTCCTATGTAGACGGAATCGCGTCGCGCAATGAATTCGCCGATGCTCGCGGTCAATTCGGACTTCCAGCCGCGCATCAACGCAGGAACGCCGGCGCGTGCGGTGCTGCCGAGCTTTTCGTCATCCATGGGCATTGATCCGTTCGGACGGCCGGAGCGCGATCGCGCCCCGGCCGCATTGACATCAGGCCGCTGCCGCCAGCCGAGGCGAAACCCGAGGGAAGTCGACGTCGGTGCGCGCCACATTGTTGAACAGGTTCGTGAACACGTTCAGCGCGGTGATGGCGACGAGCTCGGCCAACTCTGCATCCGATGTGCCGGCGCTGCGCAACGCGGCGACGTCGGCATCCGAAACCCTGCCGCGAGCATCGACGACAAGCCGGGCAAAGCGAAGCATGGCCGCGGTTTTCACGTCGTTGCTGTCCGTATCGCGCGCGGCGTCCAGCTCGTGTGCCGGGATCTTGTAGAGAGCGCCGACGGCCGTGTGCGCGGACAGGCAATACTCACACTCGTTGGCCTCGGCCACTGCAAGGGCGATCAGTTCCTGCGTGCGGCCGCTGATCGAGGCACTGCCGAGTGCGCCGCCGAAGTCCAGGTAGGCCTTCAGCACGGCCGGGCTGGTCGCCATCGTCTTCATCATGTTGGGCGTGAGGCCAAGCTTCTTGCGCACGGCGTCGAGCAGCGGCTTGGCACGGGCGTCGGCGTTCGACGGGTCAATCGGGGCAATGCGGGGCATGTTCGTTCCTCGGGTCGGGTTGATCGGTTTCAAGCGGAGCCGGAACGTTGGTTTCGGCCACGGAACGAACAATAGTGACTTGCGTGGCAATTGATAATAGACTTCTTCGTCAATCGATTCTTGCGTTATGTGCAATATAAGAAGGGGGCAACCGGAATGACCGACCGACTGCGGGCCATGGAAACCTTCGTTCGCGTCGCCGAAGGAGGCAGCCTGTCCTCTGCGGCCAGGTCCATGGGCAAGTCGCTGGCAGCGGTCAGCCGCACCATCTCGCATCTGGAGGAGCGATTGGGCGTGCGCCTGCTGCACCGCTCCACCCGGAAGTTGACGCTCACCGAGGCGGGCGAGGCATTCCACGAAAGCGCCGCGCGCATCCTCGGCGAAATCGACGAGGCGGAGCTGTCGCTGGGCGAACGCGCCGCGGCGCCGCGCGGGACCGTGAGGATTAACGCGCCACTGCTGTTCGGACGGATGCACGTCGCGCCCGTCGTCCATGAAATGCTGGCGCGATTTCCCGACGTCCGCGCCGAACTCTCGCTCACCGACCGCAACGTCAATCTGACCGAGGAAGGCATCGACGTGGCCGTGCGAATCGGACAGCTCGACGACTCGGCGCTGGTCGCGCGAAAACTCGCGGAAGTCGCGCGCATCGTGTGCGCCGCCCCTTCCTATCTGCAGCTACGAGGCACGCCGACGAGACCGGACGACCTGCGCGAGCATGAATGCCTGCGCTTTACCGGGCTCGCGCCCGGCCGCGAATGGACCTTCATGCGGAGAGGCAGGGAGGTTCGAGTTGCGATCAGGGGACGTCTCGCGTGCAATGCAGGCGAGCCGGTGATCGACGCCGCGCGGAATGGCGCGGGAATACTGATCGCCCTCCACTACCAGGTCGCCGACGACATTGCCGCGGGGCGCCTCGTGCGCCTGCTGCCCGCGTTCGAGCCTCCTCCGCTGCCGGTTCACGCGCTTTACCTGTCCCGGAAGCTGATGGCGGTGCGCGTGCGCGCATTTCTCGACCTGCTCGCGCTGCGCATCCCGCAGCAAATGGCGCCGTCGCTGGCGTCCGCCCCGCGCCAAAGGCCTCGCGCCGGGTTCAGTCCGATTCGCCGCGCTTGATCTTCATCCTCGCCCGGGTTGCGCGTCCCCGCGCTTTCCATTGCGCGAGCTGTCGTTGCCGGTCGAGCGCCGACAGCGTGTCGCGCCGCGCTTCCCGCAGCAGCTTCCGGTAGTTTCGCAGCCGGTCGGCATCCACCCCTTCGCGCACCGCGCACCCCGGCTCTTCACCGTGACGGCAATCGCGAAACCGGCATTGCGCCGCCAGCGTAGCCACGTCGGCAAAGGTGTCCGCGAGCGCGGCTTCATCGACGTCGGGACGCAGTGTGCGCAATCCCGGCGTGTCGATTACACAGGCGCCGCCCGGCAGGCGATGCAGGGAGCGCGAGGTCGTCGTATGCTTTCCGCGCCCGTCGTTCAGGCGCACCGCGCCGGTGTCCTGCACGTTCGCGCCGAGCAGCGTGTTGGTCAACGTCGACTTGCCGGCGCCTGACGACCCCAGCAGCACCAGCGTCTGGCCGCGAACCGCGTAGCTTCGCAACGCGGCGGCGGCGGACGGGTCCGTGGCATTGACCGCGACGATGTCGACATGCGCCGGAATCCTTCCGCGCAGCGCGTCAATGCGCGCGTCGAGCGCGTCCGGCGTCGGCGCGGCGATGTCGGCCTTGGTGAGCACGACGACCGGCTGTATCGCATCGCCGTGGATAAGCGCCAGGTAGCGCTCCAGACGACGCGGATTGTAGTCGTCGTCCAGTCCCATGACGAGCAGCGCCGTGTCGACGTTGCTGACCACGGGGTGGCGGCGACCGTCGCCATCGCGGCGAACGATGTGCGACAGCGGCGGCACGCGTTCGCATATCCACGATTGTCGTTGCTCATCTTCTGCCACGAACGTCCAGTCGCCCACCGCAAGCGCGGTTCCCTCGTCCAGCAGCGATCGCACGAGCCGCGGCAACGCCCGCGCGCTGTGTTCCGCGATCCCATCGTGCAGGCGAAGCGACTCGCGGTGCACTTCGGTCACACGCATCAGTTCCCGATGCCCGCCGCCGGCCCCCGAAACGCTGGCCAACCGCGCGACCATCGCAGGCGTCATCCCCAGGGATGACAGCAATTCGAAGTCGCAATTCAATTCCACAATGACGGAGTCCGATCCTTCGCTTCTGACGGCGCCAGCCGCTACGGCCAAGCGCCCACGCGCTCCGGGCGCTTGCGCGCGGAGCAACCATTGGGAAACGTCGGCGGCGCGCCGGAAGTGCGGCGCGGGATTTCAGGTGCGGAAAATCAGGACCGAAACGTCAGGCGGCGGCCGACAGGGGAGCAAGGGCAGATGGTTTCATGAGACTCCTCCTGTGGTGAGTTGAAGTGGATGGAAACCTGCAGCGTCCGATGAGACGCGGACGAATGTTGCACAAAGTTCCGTCCGCCGTCAATCGGCCGTCGACGGGTCATGCGCTCGCCTCGTCAAGGGCCGCCAGTGAAGGCGGATCGAGCGCGAGGCGCATGGCTGCCATCAGTTCGTCCAGCTGGTTCACCGTCGTCGCGCTGGCGATGGCCGCTGTCACGCCCTTTCGCTGCATGAGCCACGCGAGCGCCACCTGCGCCATCGTCGCATCGGTGGCCTGCGCGACACGCTCCAGCGCGCCGAGGATCGCGAAGCCCCGCGGATTGAGGAACTTCTTCATTCCGCCGCCGCGGGCGCTCTTGCCGAAGTCGGCTTCGCTCCGGTACTTGCCGGTCAGGAATCCCGCCGCCAGCGAATAGTAGGTGATGACGCCGATGCCTTCTCCCACGCACAGGTCCGCAAGCGGACCCTCGTAGCTCGCGCGCTCGTACAGGTTGTAGTGGGGTTGCAGCGTCTGGTAGAGCGGCAAGCGGTGCTGCCTGCCCGTCGCCAGCGCCAGCGCCAGGCGTTCGGCCGTCAGGTTCGATGCACCGATCGCCCTGACCTTGCCCTGCGCGATCAGCCGCGAATACGCCTCGAGCGTCTCGTCGAACGGCGTCGTGTCGTCGTCCCAGTGCGACTGGTACAGGTCGATGGCGTCAACCTGCAGCCTTTGCAGCGACCGCTCCGCCGCCTGCATGATGTAGTCGGCGCGCAGGCACCGGTAACCCAGCCCCATGTCCGAACCGACCTTGGTCGCGATCACGACGTCGTCGTGGCGGCCGCGCTGCGCAATCCAGCGTCCGATGACGGCTTCCGATTCGCCGCCCGTGTGGCCCGGTACCCACCGCGAGTACGAGTCGGCCGTATCGATGAGATTGCCGCCTGCGCAGACAAACGCATCGAGCAGCCGGAAGGACGTGGCTTCGTCCGCCGTCCAGCCGAAGACGTTCCCGCCCAGCGCGAGCGGCGCCACGGCGAATCCGGTGTTTCCCAGCTTGCGTCGTTCCATCGTCCTCATCCGGCGTCGCATTGGGTCGGCGCCATGTTACCGCGCCGGACCGATCGCCGCGAACGGCCATCATGTGCGCCATGAGACAATCCACGGGTGAAAATCCCCAAACAGCTCGAGGCGCTCGTCCACGAAGGCATGATCGACGGCGTAGTGCGGCAATTGATGAGCGGCAAGGAGGCCTCTGTCTACATCGTCCGTTGCGGCGAGGCGGTGCGCTGCGCCAAGGTCTACAAGGAGGCCAACAAGCGCGGCTTCCGGCAGGCGGCCCTGTACCAGGAGGGACGCAAGACCAAGAACAGCCGCGAGGCGCGCGCAATGGCCAAAGGGTCTCGCTTCGGCCGCGAAAAACGGGAAGAGGCGTGGCAGAGCGTGGAAGTCGACACGCTTTACCTGCTGGCGGGCGCCGGTGTGCGCGTGCCCAAGCCGCACGGCTTCCTGCAAGGCGTGGTGCTGATGGAACTCGTGACCGACGACCAGGGCCACGTTGCGCCGCGTTTGAACGACATCGAGCTCCCGGAAGGCGTCGCGATGGAATACCACGCCTTCATGATGCGTCAGATCGTGCTCATGCTGTGCGCCGGCATCATCCATGGCGACCTTTCCGAATACAACGTGCTGGTCGGCCGCGACGGCCCGGTGATCATCGACCTGCCGCAGGCGGTCAACGCCGCGGGGAACAACAATGCCGCCGCAATGCTCAAGCGCGACGCCGACAACATCACCGCCTATTTCAGCCGTTTTGCGCCGGCGCTGGCCGCCTCGCAATACGGCAAGGAAATCTGGTCGCTGTACGAGCGCGGCGCGCTGCAGGTGGACTCGCAACTCACCGGCCGCATCGTTGCGGACACGCGACCTGTCGACTTGCGCGGCGTGATGCGCGAAATCGACGACGTGCGCAAGGAGCACGAGGCGCGCGAAATTTACAAGGCCGCGTTGCAGGAGCCCTGATTGCCGGGCTTCGAGCGCATGGCTCCTGGGCCCCGACTCCTTCCGGAAAGCATCCGATGATCAAGTTCTATTTCAACCTCGCCCCCAATCCCTCGAAGGTCGCGCTGTTTCTCGAGGAAGCGGACCTGGCGTTCGAGCTGAAGCCGATCGACACGCGCAAGGGCGAGCAGCACACGCCGGAATTCCGCGCGATCAATCCCAACGGCAAAGTGCCCGTGATCATCGATGGCGAAACGACGGTCTTCGACAGCAACGCCATACTGCTCTACCTCGCCGACAAGACCGGCAGGTTCCTGCCTGAGAACCGGCACTTGCAGCGGGGCGAACTGCTGTCGTGGCTGATGTTCGTGGCCACCGGCGTCGGCCCCTACTCGGGCCAGGCGGTGCATTTCCGGCACCATGCGACCGAACAGCTGCCCTATGCGGTCAACCGCTACGTGTTCGAAGCGAGGCGGCACTACGGCATCCTGGACGACCGGCTGGTGCGGCACCGCTACATGCTGGGCGAAACCTACACCATCGTCGACATGGCCGTGTGGGGCTGGGCGCGCATCCTGCCGTTCGTGCTGGGGGATGACGCGTTCAACCATTACCCCAACGTCAAGCGCCTGGTGGACGAGATCAACCAGCGTCCTGCGGCCGCGCGGGTCGCCTCGCTCAAGGAGCGCTTCAAGTTCAAGACCGAGCTCGATGCAGAAGCGCGGCGCCACATGTTTCCGCACACAGTGGCGACGGCCTAGTCGTCGTTTCCGCGCCCGGCGGGGACCGGCGTTACTGCTCCATCGTCGTTCCCGCGCCTGGCGGGGACCGGCGTCGCTGCTCCATCGTC
>DAOMGB010000008.1:12875-84739 GCA_035430095.1 Casimicrobiaceae bacterium
CTGCTCCATCGTCGTTCCCGCGCCTGGCGGGGACCGGCGTCGCTGCTCCATCGTCGTTCCCGCGCCTGGCGGGGACCGGCGTCGCTGCTCCATCGTCGTTCCCGCGAACGCGGGAACCCAGCGTCGTCGCTTGGTCGTCGCTCGCTTCCGGAACCTCGGGCGACGGCCGTACTTCCGCCGTCCCCGCCGCGATGTGCAGCAGGTCGAGCGCGCCGCGCACCGTCTCGGCCCGAATGCGCACCTGCATCTGCGGCGAAGACTTCCCGCACAGCGCGCGGCAGAAATTGTTGGTCGGGTCCTCGAAGTCACAATGCGACGCGTCCTTGAACGAGAGCGTGCGCAAAAGCCGGGGAACAGCGCCGGCGATGTCGCGGCCGCTGCCGAACAGGTTGCAGCTCGACCCGCCGCCCAGCAGGACAATAGCCGGCGAGGCGAGCTCCGCCGCCGCGCGGGTCCCGCTGCCGGTGCGGTCCACCGGGTCAAGTCCAATCCAGCCGGCCAGCCCCGGCAGCTTGGCCGCCGCCCATAGCGTCGCCAGGCCGCCCGCCGACGTGCCGACCAGGACGACTCGCATGCGCTCCGTCGGCGGTATCCCGAATTGGCCGGACTCGATCTTTTGCACCAGGTCCACCACGGCGTCGCCGTTGCCCCAGTGATCCATCACGTTCGGCAAATCCGGAATGACCGCCGTGACGCCTGCCTCGGCAAGCGCCTGGCCCAAACCCTTGTGCCGGACGCGCGAGCGGGTAAAACCGTGGGCAACGATCGCAACCCCGATGGACGGGCGCTCGAGCGGTCGGTAGATATCCACGTCCTCCCGCACGCCGGCGATCTCGACGGACGCCGACTCCCGCCTGAAAGCGGAGGTCTGCGCCGCCGCGCCGAGCGCGACAACCGACAGGAGAAGCCCGATCGTTGCGCGACGGAGCAGCAAGGGCGTGGGTGTCATGGTGTCGGCGCAAGAGTAGCATTGCGCATCATGAACAGACCCGTCTTGAAGCTCACTGCCCTGGCCGCCGCGTGGCCCGGCGTGCTGTTGTTCGGCCTGCCGGCGCTTGCGGCCGACGCGCCTGCCGCGGGCGACCCTGAAATCGCGCGCCTGGTGCGCGAAGTCTCGCCGGCGCGACTCGAGACCTACGTACGGACGCTGGCCGGATTCGGCACCCGCCATTCGCTGTCCAACCAGGACGATCCGACACGCGGGATAGGGGCCGCGCGCCGCTGGATCAAGGCCACGCTCGACGCCTGCGCGGCGCAGTCCGGAGCGCGCCTGAAGGTCGCCTTCGACGAGTTCGTGCAGGAGCCCACGCCCCGCGTTCCGAAGGCGGCGACGCTGGTCAATGTCGTCGCCACCCTCGAAGGCACCGATCCGCAGGCCAAGGCGCGGACGCTCGTCGTCTCGGGTCACTACGATTCCATGTGCGGCAACGTGATGAATTCCGAATGCGACGCGCCCGGCGCCAATGACGATGCATCGGGAACGGCGGTGTCGATCGAACTGGCCTGCACGTTCGCCAAGTCCCGCTTTCCCGCGACGATCGTGTTCATGACCGTGGCCGGCGAAGAGCAGGGTTTGCTCGGCGCCGCGCACTGGGCGAGGACGGCGCGCGAGCGCGGAAACAATGTCGAGGCGATGATCACCAACGACATCGTCGGCAACGCGCACGACGAGACCGGCCGGCGCGACGCGACCACGCTCAGGCTGTTCGCCGAGGGCGTGCCGGCGGGCAAGTCAGTCAGCGAAGCATGGCAGCAGCAGCTCGCAACCGGCGGAGAGAACGACTCGCCCGCGCGCGAACTGGCGCGCACCATCCGCGACGCGGCGCTGCGCTATGTGCCGGAGCTGAACGTCCGCATCGTGTACCGGCGCGACCGCTATCTGCGCGGCGGCGACCACATCCCGTTCCTGGCCGAGGGTTTCACGGCCGTGCGTTTTACCGAAGCACACGAGGATTTCCGTCACCAGCACCAGGACGTGCGCATGGTCGATGGCGTGCAGTTCGGGGACCTGCCGCAGTTCGTCGATTACCCCTATCTGGCCAGCGTCGCGCGGGTGAATGCCGCCGCGCTGGCATCGCTGGCAAGCGCGCCGTCGCCGCCCGTCGCCGTGCGCATCGAGACCCTGCTGCTCGAGAACCGGACCACGCTGTCCTGGCGCGCCAATCCGGAAGCCGACATCGCCGGCTACGAAATCGTCTGGCGGGAAACGACGGCGCCCTACTGGCAGGGCGCGGAATTCGTCGGCAACGTGACCCGGGCGAGCGTGCCGATTTCGAAGGACGACTACCTGTTCTCCGTGCGCGCCGTCGGCGCCGGCGGTCAACGCAGCATGGCGACCTACCCGCTCGCGCTGCGCTCCCCGGTTCCGGCCGCCGCGTCCGTCCCGACCCCCGCAAAGTAGCCGGTCCGGCCGGGCGAGCCGCCCCGGGTCGCCCCTTGGGCGAGCCCGCATCGTTCACGCCCGCGCGGTTCGTCCGCCGTGGCGCGGTTTCGTCGCCCTCCGGGGTGATTTCGTCGCGACGCCCTTCCACGCGCTGGCGCCCCTGCCTACGATGCAACCCATCAGCACCCGCCGCCCACGCGGTTCGGACAAGCCGATGAATCCGAAATGGCCGGACGCAACATCCAACGCAGGACAGCCCGTTCACTCGACAGGAGAACGACCATGAACAGATATGAACCCCTGACTTCGCGGACCACCTTCGGCGTGATCGCCTTCGCCCTGACCATCGCGACTTTCGGCCTGCTCGTGGCCGCGCCGGCGGCGCTCGCCACACACTCCGTGGACGGCGTCGTCGCGACGCAGGCCGCGCCGGCGACGTCGACGAGTTCCCTGCAGGGCTAGGGCGCTTCTGCACGTTTTCGCAGTCGTCGGCCCCCTCCCAGACGAACGACTGCCGAAGGGCCGGGCCGGACAGGCCCGGCCCTTCGCCCCCCCCCGGTGTTCAGGCAATCAATACTGCCGGGACGATCAGCAGCAGCAGCGCGATCGCCATGAAGAACGTGTACGCAACGACGACGAACAGCGTCCGCACGACGCCGCCCGAGCGCGACCCGCCGTAGATCGCGTGCTTGCTGCGCAGAACGTAGACGACGAGCCACGCCAGGATCAGCCACCGCGCCCAGGCCCACGGCAGCAGCAGCGCGACGATCGCGGCCAGGAACATGACGCTGTGCAGGTAGGTCGCATAGACCAGGTGCTCGATGTAGCGTTTAGGTCGGCCGGGATAGGGCCGCTGCCGGCCGGCGTACGAGATCTGCTGCAGCCAGGCGAACACCGGCAGCAGCACGAACATCGCATACGGACCGAACTGGACCAGTCCCGACGACAGCTGCCGGCCTTTCTCGTGCGCAGGCAGACTGTCGAAGTGCTCGAGCCGGGCGCGCAGCGCGTCGGTGACAGCGTTCCGGTTCTCCGTGAGATACGACCGCAGGTTGAGGTAGATGTGGAACCGGGGTTCGCCGCCAAGGACGATTCCGGCCTCGCCGCTCCCGTCCTGTTTCGCTCCCGCGGCGCCCGCCAGCGTGGTGATGGCCTTGCCATCCGCCGCAACGGGAACCACCGCGAATTTGATCGGTTCGGCCGTGAAGCGCAGCACGGCGAACAGGATCAGCGAGGTCACCAGGTAGAGCCGCGCCGGACGAACGTAATGCTTCCGCCGGCCGCGGAAGTATTCGCGCGCGAGAAATCCGGGCTGCGAGAGCAGCGCGCGCAGCGTGCGCCACAGACGGCCATCCAGCGCCACCAGGCTGCCCATCGATTCGCGCATGAACTGGCGAAGCGATGGCAGGCGGACGTCGGTCTCCTGCCCGCACGCCGGACAATAGGCGCCAGGCGCCGCCGCCCCGCAGTTGACGCAAGCCAGGAGAGTTGCAGTCGGCGAAGCGGCAGCGGCCTTCGTGGTCAAGCCTTGGCGATCGGCTGAGTGACGAACGCCTTCAATTCGTCCGCCATGCGCGCCAGCGACGGCCGGTGGATGTACATCATGTGCCCGGACTCGAAGTAGCTGACCTTGATGTTCTTCTGCATGTGCGCACGCAGTCCGAGGTGGCTCAGCGTGTAGTCGCCGGCAAAATGCGGCGTGCCGAGGTCGTACAGGCCGCTCGCCACGTACACGCGCATGTGCGGATTGGCGTGCATGGCGCGGCGCAGGCTCTCGCCGACGTTGACGTATTTGTTGGCGAAGTCCTTCCAGGTCCACTTGTCCCAGATCGGCGCGTGCACGACGTACGGCGCGTCGGCCTCGTACTTGAGCGTGTCCTTCAGCAGCCGGTTGATGCCCGTGGCGTAGGCGCCGATCAGGTTCGCCAGCATGGGGTCCGATTCCGGATGCTCGCCGGCGTCGTCGCGGTCGTGCCCGATGAAACGCGTGTCGAGGCGCCCGACCGTCTGACCGCGGTCGCGCAGCAGTTCCTTGAAATAACGGAAAGGCTCGGGCCGCAGGTTGCAGCGCAGGACGTACTCCGGAGAAAGCCCGGTCAGGCGCGCGACCTGGGCCGCCACTCGCGCGCGTTCCGCCTCGGGCAGTCGCGAGCCCCGCAGCAGCGCGACGCTGTAGACATCGGTCGCGTAATCCTCGGCCTCCTTGATGACATCGGCCAGCTTCTTCTTCTGCATCGCCGGCGACAGCGCCTTGTGGTACCAGGCCGTCGCAGCGTAGGTTGGCAGGAACAGCGGATAGGGCAATTCGTTGCCATGGTCGAACGACAGCGTCTGCAGGTCGATGGCCAGCGAGACCAGCATCACGCCATTGAGGAAGACGTCGTGCTTGTCCTGCAGATGCAGCGAAAGCCCGCTCGCGCGGGTCGTGCCGTAGCTTTCGCCGATCAGGTACTTGGGACTGCCCCACCGCCCGTAGCGCGTGAGGTACACGCGGATGAATTCGCCGACGGCATCCAGGTCGCGCTGGTACTCGTGGAATTCCGCCACTTTCTCGCCTTCCGCAACGCGCGAATAACCGGTGCCCACGGGATCGATGAACACGAGGTCGCTCACCGGCAGCAGCGAGTAGTCGTTGTCCACCAGCGTATAGGGCGGCGGCGGCGAATTGCCTTTCTCGTCGGTGGCCACGCGCTGCGGACCGAGGATGCCCAGGTGCAGCCACACGCTGCTCGAACCGGGTCCTCCGTTGAAGCTGAAGGTCACCGGACGCTTCTCCGGATTCTTCACGCCCTTCATCGTGTAGGCAGTGAAGAATATCGTGCAGCGCGATTTGTCGCCGCGACTCTTCCCTTCCTTGTCGTCGGTCGAGTCATAGTCGCGCAGCACCAGCGTGCCGCAGGTCGCCGTGTACTCGAACTTCTTGCCGCCGATGACCCGGCTATGCTCGGTGACGACCAGGCGCTCCTGGGGTTCCTTCGGTTCCCTGGACGCGGTCGCTGCAGGCTTGGTTTCCACGGCATCGGTCATGGCGGTTCGTTCCTTTGGTCTTGGGTGAGGTCGGCGACGCGCATTATCGCGGCCCGGGGCACTTGGTTGCAAACCGGCTCGTGCGACCCCGCGTCCGGGCCGTGCCCGTCACCTGCATGAGACAATCGCGGCATCCGCCTGCGGAAGCCGGATTTCCCGGTCGCCGGCCCCATCCCGAACGAGCATTGACGTCAATGAACTTTCACCTGCTGCGCAACACGATCGTACTCGGCCTTTACCTGCTGTCCGCTTCGGCCTGGGCGGCGACGGCATTGCCCGCGAAGGCATCCCCGCCCGCCACCGCGCCACCGTCAGCGGCCGCGCTGTCGTGGCCGCGCGAGGTCAAGCTGCCGGGCGCCGCGATCCTCATCTACCAGCCGCAGATCAACAGCTGGACGGAGAACAAGCTGGACTTCCGCGCCGCGCTGGCCATCAAGCCCGACGGCGCCGATAACGAAGCCTTCGGCGTGATCTTCGCCACCGCGCGTACCCGCGTGGACAAGGCCACGCGAATGGTCGTCCTGGACAACCTGCAGATAACAAAGAGCGACTTTCCGACGCTGCCCGATCGCGGCGCCGCCTATTCGGCCGCGTTGCAAAAGCAGTTTGCGCAAGGCGTACGCAGGATCTCGCTCGATCGCCTCAAGCAGTCGCCGGCACTGGCGGGTGCCGCGACGCCCGCGGCGGCGGTCCTGAACAACGTGCCCCGGGTGATCGTCAGCCAGTCGCCCGCGATCCTGGTCCCGATCGACGGTACGCCCGTGCTCAAGGCGATTCCGAACAACAAGGTCTTCCAGCGCGTGATCAACACCCAGGCGCTCATTCTGCAGCGGGTCGTCGAGCAGGACTACTTCATCCACGTGTTCGACGGCTGGCTGTTCGCCAAATCCATCCAGGGGCCATGGTCCGTGCCGTTCATTCCTCCCAAGGGGCTCGGCGCCGTCGCCGCCGCAGTGAACGCGACGAAGACGGTCGACATGCTCGACGGTGGCGCCGGCGCCAATCCCAGGCCCACGCTTGCTGCAGGCGTGCCGACGATCTACACGAGCCAGGTCCCCGCGGAACTCATCGTGTTCCAGGGGAACCCCGAATTCGTTCCGGTCATCGGCACGAGCCTGCAATGGGCCGCCAACACGACCAGCGACGTCCTGCTGGATTCGGCCAGCAAGGACTACTTCATCCTGCTTGCAGGTCGCTGGTTCCGTTCCCCGGACCTGAACGGTCAATGGTCCTACGTCGCCAGCAATGCGCTGCCGCCGGACTTTGCCAGGATCCCGCCGACGTCGCTCGCCGGGGCGGTGCTGCAGGCCGTCGCGGGCACGCCGCAGGCGCAACAGGCACTGAACGAGAACTCCATTGCGCAAACGGCAAGCGTGCCGCGCAAGAATGGGCCGACTTTCACGCCCACGTTCGACGGCGCGCCGCGATTTGCGCCGATATCCGGCACGTCGATGACGTTCGTGACCAACTCGACGGTGCCGATCATCCGCGTCGGCGATGCCTATTTTGCAGTTCGCGCGGGCGTGTGGTTCACGGCGGCACAGGTGGGCGGCCCGTGGAGTGTCGCCACGTCGGTACCCGAGGCGATCTACACGATACCGCCTTCGTCCCCGGTCTACTACGTGACCTACGTCCGCATCTATGACGTCAACGACGACATCGTCAGCGAAGGCTACACGCCGGGTTACCTGGGCACCGCCGTCTCGCCGTCGGGCACCGTGGTCTACGGCACCGGCTACTCGTACACATCGTGGATCGGCGATGCCTGGTATCCGGCACCCGCCACGTACGGCGTCGCAGCAACGCCGGTCTATAACACGCAGGTCGGATACACGTACGCGTTCGCGGTGGGCCTGGGCACGCCCTCCTGGACACAGCCGTACTGGAAAGGCGCGTACTTCAGTCCCGGCTACTGGGGTGGCTATCCGTGCTGCGGCACGGCGGCCGCCAACGTCTACCTGCGCTGGAACGCGGCCGGCAGCGCCAAGGTGCGAAGCGCAAGCGTCAACAGCAAGGGACCGGTCCAGATGACGGCGGCAACGCCCGGCAGCGCGTCGCGCGGCTACGACCAGACGCCGGTTCCGGCATCCTATGCGGGGCGGCCGGGCGCGGGCGGCAACGGCGGCGGCGCCTCGGCGAATGCGCCGCCGGCCCGAACGCCGCAATGGCAGCCCTATTCGCTGCCCAACGTGTATTACGCCGATTCCAGCGGCCAGGTGTATCGCCAGGAAGGCGACACGTGGCAGCGGAATTCCGGCAACACCTGGAGCAGCGCACCGGGCGACATGTCGTCACTCAACCAGGAAGCGCAGGCGCGCAGCCATTCCGCCGAAGCCGAGGCCAGCTTCGGCATGAGCAACATGGACCGCTTCAGCGGTGCGCCTAACACCGGCTGGACGGCGGAGGACGCCGGCGACGGCGGCTACAGTCGCACCGTTGGCGGCGCCGGAGGAATCCGCGCGGAATACGACAACTACTGGAACGACGTGCAGGACAACGCCGTGGCGATGTGGTGGAACGGCTACAACGCCTACCCCGGCTACTACGGATGGGGCGCCGGGTATTACGGCTGGGGCTGGAGCGGTCGTTTCCCCTGACGCATTTCCCGGGGATGTCGCTCAGGTCACCACGGACCGCTGTCCGAATCGGGGTTCCCGCCACACTTCCGAAGACATCACCGCGCGCAGCGCGTCCACGGCGTCCCAGATGTCGGTGAAACGCGTGTACAGCGGCGTCATGCCGAAGCGCAGAACGTCTGGCGCGCGGAAATCGCCGATGACCCCGCGCGCGATCAATGCTTGCATGATCGGATAGCTGCCTTCGGCGCGTGCCAGACTGACCTGACTGCCGCGCAGGTCCGGGTCGCGCGGCGTGCGCAGTTCGAATCCGAAGTCGCCGCAGCGCTCGGCGACCAGCGCGATCATGAGTTCGGTCAGCGCCAGCGACTTCCGGCGCAACGCCGGCATCCCGCCGAAAGCCTCCGCGGCAAGCACCGTATCGACCCCGCATTCCAGCGCCACAAGGGAGAGCACGGGCGGCGTGCCGCAGTTGAATCGGCCAATTCCGGCGGCAGGTCGATAGTCCGGCGAGAATTCGAACGGCGCCGCGTGCCCCAGCCACCCGGGAAGCTTCGGCCAGACCTGCGTTGCATCCATGCGCGCGAGGAGCGCCGGATGGACCCAAAGGAACGCGGGCGCGCCCGGGCCGCCGTTCAGGTACTTGTAGCCGCAGCCCACGGCGAAATCGGCTGCGCTCCCCGTCGTTCCGTCGCCTTTGAGGTCCACCTGCACGGCGCCGGCCGAGTGCGCCAGGTCCCAAACCGTGAGGACACCCGCCGCCTGGGCCGCGACATTGATCTGCCGCATCGGATGGATGCGCCCGCTGCGGTAGTTCACGTGGGTGAGCATCAGCACCGCCACGTCGTCGCGCAATTGCGCGACGACGCCGTCGGCGTCCACCAGGCGCAGTTCGAGTCCGCGCTCGCGGGCCAGTCCCTGCGCGACGTACAGGTCGGTCGGGAAGTTCTGGCGCTCCGACAGGATGACGCGTCGTCCATGGACGGCGCTGCCCGCAAGCTCGAGCGCCGCGCACAGCACCTTGTACATGTTCACCGACGTCGAGTCGGCGACGATTAACTCGCCGTCGCCGGCGCCCACCAGTCGCGCGATCTTGTTGCCGATGCGTTGCGGAAGGTCGATCCAGCCCGCGCTGTTCCATGCGCGGATCAGCTCACCGCCCCACTCCCGGGTAATCGCTTCCCGGACACGGGCCGGCGTCGACCTGGGCAGGGCACCAAGCGAATTTCCGTCGAGGTAGATCAAGCCCGCGGGAAGGTCGAACAATTCGCGCAGCGACGCCAGCGCGTCGCCGGCGTCGAGGCGTTCACAGTCGGATCGGGAGGTCATGACAGTCATCGACACGCTCGTTCAATCGGTCAAGTCCGGGAACTTCTCGGCCAGAAGGTAGAATAGCGAGGTCAGGACAGCGCGCGTGGGCCGCTGACGACGGGCGACGCGGCATGTTCCATGAGCAAACGCATTCTCGTGATCCTCGGTCATCCGGACCTTCGCCCTGGGCGGCGTTGCCGGGGTCTGGCCGAAGCCTATCACCGAGGCGCGCGCGAGCGGTGGATAGCCAAGGTGTCCGAACAGGGTCCCAGCGCATCCTGAAACCCCATCGATTCCGCCCTTTCGTAAAACTTTGTAACCAGTCGGCGTATTCGCGGTCCGGAGTCGAAGCCGGAATCGCCTCACTGGTGGCGCCGAGTGCCCGGCGCGCGAACTCCGGCGACGTTCGGCCGTCCAATATTTTTCGTGGTCCGCGCGGACCCCATCCGAGTCAACTGCGAATTGTCCGTAGCCACGTGTATATTTCCGCTGCAGATTCGGCATTGATGAAACGCCGACGACCGCCTCCTCGCGGTTTGCGCATTCCCCTGGCGACGATGCATCCCTTGAGCGGGCAATGAACGCCTGGCGCCACCGCGTAGCCAGGCGCTACGACGACATTACGATTCCCGCGATTCGCGTGGCGTTCGTGCTGTCGCTGCTCGTCCATGCCGCGGCGCTATGGACCTACCTGCCGAAGCTGCAACTGCTTACCCCGACGGATGCCGAAAAAGGCGATTCCGGCAGCCCGCTGGCGGTTCGTCTCGCCGATCCCAGGCCCCCGCAGGGCAGCATGCCGTCGCCGCCGCCACCACCGGAGCCGCGGGTCGCGCTGCGCGCACCCTCGCCCAGTCCGCCGCCGCCGCCCGCCAGGCGACCGCCGTCACCGCCGCCTGTAGCCAGCGCACCCAGGCAGACGCCGGATGCCGTTGCCTTGCCGACAACACCGCCGACGCCGCCACAGCCCGCGCCATCGACCGATCTCGCCGCATACATCGAATCCCGCCGGCGCGAGCGTGGCGAACAGCCGGCGTCGTCGAGCGCCAGCCCCTCCGATGCCAAGTCCGACGAAGACGAGCGCCAGAACAGGATCATCGCGGCCAACATTGGAACCAGCGCCCGGCCCTCGTTTGGTCGCGAGGCGCGAAACGGCGGGGGCGTGTTCCAGGTCAAATCCCTGGAATACAGCTATGCCGAATTCTATTTCTTCGGCTGGAACAAGGACATCAGCCGCAACAGCAAACAGGTCATCGAAGTACGCAAAGGCGACAACAGCAACATCCGCATCGCGGTGGTTCGCAAGATGATCGAGATCATCCGCGAGCACGAATCCGGCGACTTTCTGTGGGAGTCGCATCGACTTGGCCGTCAGCTGACGCTGTCGGCGCGGGCGCGCGACACCGCCGAACTCGAAACCTTCATGATGCAGGAGTTCTTCTTCGACGTGCCGGGCCAGCGGTAACCGGTCGCCGCACCGCCGAACTGCGGCGGTGGACTCGGTTGCGGCAAGCGCAAACCATTGCGCTACATCAAGCTTGGCCCTCGAAAAGGCGTCGCAGCGCGATTCGCGTTGCGCGACACCGGGGGCGAACGGCTTGGCCGGGATTAGAATCAATATGAAGGGGCCGACGTGGCCCGCGTATCCCGACGAAAGCGAAACCGCCATGAGCCATTTTCACTGTGTCGTATGGATCGATCACCGCGAGGCGCATGTCATCCAGTTCAATCCGGAAGACGCCGAGGCCAGCGTCGTGCATCCCAAGTCGAAGCACGAGCACCTGCATCACAAGCAGAGCGCGGTCGGCTCGGGCAAGGTGCCGGAAAACCACGCCTACTACCAGGCCGTCGCCGATGCCATCAGGGATGCCGGTGAAATCCTCATCGTCGGCCCGGCGTCGGCCAAGCTCGAATTGTTCAAGCACCTGCAAAAGCACGCGCCCGCCATCGCAGAGCGCGTGATCAGTGTCGAAACGGTCGATCACCCGACGGACGGCGAGCTGCTCAAATACGCGCGCCGTCATTTCGCGGCCGACGACAGGATGATTCCGCAATCCTGAGTGGCGGGACGCTCGTCGTCCTGCGTGTAAAGGAAGACCATGGGATTGCTCAGCACACGCGAGCGCTACGGTTCGGTCACGCAGTTCTTTCACTGGTCGACCGCGATTCTCGCCGTCGTCGCGTTCACGTTCGGTCCTGGCGGATCGGAACAGCGCGTCTATTCGGCCGCCAGGGATTTCGAGCGTCAACTCCATGAGACCCTGGGCATCGCGGTCTTTGCATTGACCCTGGCCCGAATCCTGTGGCGGATTTTCGACGGCACGCCGGACGCTCCGCCGATGCCCGCGTGGATGCATCGCGCGGCCAGGGCCGTGCACGGGCTCCTCTACGTCCTGCTGCTGGCACTCCCGTTGACCGCGATTTCCGGCGCGTGGCTCGAAGGGCATCCGCTGACGCTGCTCGGCAACATCCGCATCGGTCCCTGGCTGTCCGAGGCGCATGCCGTCGGCAGCGCGCTGGCATCGGTTCACGAATGGCTGGGCGACACCCTGATGTGGGTCGCGGGCGCCCATGCCGCCGCGGCGCTGTACCACCACTTCCTGTTGCGTGACAGGCTGCTGCGTTCGATGCTGCCGGGTTCGGGCTAGCGCGCGCCCCGGCCCCGTCGCTGCTACGATGCCGGCAGCGCGAGCCCCAATCTGTTCGCGGCAAATGCAAGCATGTCGGCGCGTTCCGCGATCAGGCGGTCCGTCGGCCGGTAGCCGTGGCTGCCCTGCCGCTCGATGCGGATCAGTGCCGGCGCGTCGCCGACCTGCACCGCCTGGAGTGCTGCAGCGAATTTGTACGAGTGGCTCGGCACGACGCGGTCATCGTGGTCCGCGGTCACGACCAGGGTCGCGGGATACGTGGTTCCCGGCTTCAGGTTGTGGAGCGGCGAATAGCGGAAGAGGTATTCGAAGGCTTCAGGTTCCCGCGCCGACCCGAACTCGACCGCCCATGCGGCGCCGCCGGTGAAGCGGTCGTAACGAAGCATGTCCAGGACCCCGACGGTCGGCAGCGCAACCGCGAACAGGTCCGGCCTCTGCGTCATCGCGGCGCCGACCAGCAGGCCGCCGTTGGAGCGGCCTTCGATCACCAGCCTGGACGCGGTCGTGTAGTTTTCGGCGATCAGGTACTCCGCCGCGCCGATGAAGTCGTCGAACACGTTTTGCTTGCGCTCCAACATGCCGGCGCGATGCCACGTTTCACCATATTCCGCGCCGCCACGCAGCGATGGCTGCGCGAAGACGCCGCCCATCTCGAGCCAGGCCGGCAGGTCGGGCCTGTAGTCGGGGAGCACGCAGACGGCGAAGCCGCCGTAGCCGTAAAGCCACACCGGATGTGAACCATCCCGCACCAATCCTCTCCGTGCGGTAATGAACATCGGCACGCGGGTCCCGTCGCGCGACGTATAGAAGACCTGGCGTGTTTCGTAGGCGGACACGTCGAAAGTGGCCTGCGCCGTGTCGACCCGCGTGGAGGCCCGGCCGGCAATGTCGTAGCGAAACACTTCGGGCGCGGCCAGCGGCGACGACACCGAATAGAACAATTCGTCGCCGTCCTCGCTGCCGCTCATGCCGGCGACGCAAGCGATGGCAGGAAGGTCCAGCATGCCATCGGCCGTGCCGTCGAGCGCGAAACACCTGACCTCGCTCTTGACGTCGACCAGGTATTGGCAAAACAGCCTGCCGCCGGCGACATGCGCGCGCTCGAGCGGCGCTGACTGCTCGGGCACGACCGGCCGCCACGCCTCGGGACCTGCGGGCAGAGTCAGGTCGATCGAGACGATGCGGCGGTTCGGCGCGTCGAGGTCCGTGCATACCGTCAGCACCGGTCCGTCATTGCCGACAACCCAGAGTTGCGCGATATCGGCGTCGACGATGGCGACGATCGGTGCGTCGATTCGCGGCGCCATGGGGTCGCCCAGGTCCGCGTACAGCAGCCGGTTCTTGGGATCCGTGCCATTGAAAAGCCTGACCAGGAGGTAACGTCCATCGTTCGTCACGTCCGCTTCGACGAAATAGCGCGGCAGTTCCCGTCGCCAGTAGATGAGGCGATCCTGGTCCTGACTCGTGCCGACGCGATGGAAATGTACCTGGTGATCGACCAGCGCAGCTTCGAGCGCCTTGCCTGCCGGTGGCTCGGGGAAGCGCGCGTAGAAGAAGCCCTTGCCGTCCTTCGTCCAGGAAATCTCCGAGAAGCGGAACCAGCGCAGCACGTCGGGGAGATCCCTGCCCGTCGCGAGCTCGCGCACGCGGACCTCCGCCCAATCGGTGCCGCCCTCCGCCAAGGCGTAGGCGAGATAGCGCCCATCCGGCGAAGGCTTCCACTGGGCCAGCGCGACGCTGCCATCCGCCGACATCGCGTTGGGGTCGAGCAGGAGTTCCGGTTCCGCCGCTATCGACGCTCGCCGGTACAAGGGCGCCTGCTTCTGCAGGCCGGCATTGCGGCGATACCAGATTTGCCCCGCCTCGCGCAACGGCAGTCCCATGCGGGGAAAATTCCAGAGCTGCGTCAATCGTCGTGCAAGCGTCGCGCGTATCGGCAACGTGTCCAGGACGGAAGCTGTCGCCGCGTTCTGGGCATCGATCCACGCATTCGTTTCCGCGGCGCCCAGATCCTCGAGCCAACGATACGGATCGGCCACGACGCTCCCGTGATAGTCGTCGGCGACGTTGGTCCGTGTTGTCGGAGGATAGCGAAACCGCCGCGTGTCCATGACCGCTCGCTTGATGACCGCAGCCGGGAGCATAGCAGGCCCGCGTGCCCGCCGACGCAGTTGCAATTGAAATCGCAAGACCGTATTGGTACGCTGCCTGCGGCCCATCGGCCCAAATCAGACATTCGTCGAGAGGAAACCCCCTTGCCGCGCATCCCGAACTGCCGTCGCTCGATCGCGGTCCTGCTGCTCGCGAGCCTGTCGCTCGCGGCACAGGCCGCCGGACCGGAGAAAGTGCTGCGACTGGCCCTGCCGGACATCACCGCCCTGGATCCGCAGCAGATCAGCGACTTGTACTCCGCCCGGGTGGTCAATGTCCTCTTCGAGGGCCTGTTCCAGTACGACTACCTGGCATCACCCGCGCGCGTCGTGCCCAATACGGCGGCCGCCATGCCGGAGATCACGGACGGCGGCAAGACGTGGACGATCCGCCTGCGGAAGGGAATCCGGTTCGCCGACGATCCGGCGTTCAAGGGAGCGGCGCGCGAGTTGCGGGCGTCGGACTATGTCTACTCGATCAAGCGATCGCTCGACCCCAATCTGCGCATCGGCGGCGACCCGGCCTTCACCAACCTGATCGCCGGCGCGCGTGCGGTGGTCGACGCTGCCAGGAAGTCCGGAAAGTTCGACTACGACGCGCCGATCGAAGGCCTGCGCGCGCTCGACGACTACACGCTGCAGATCCGCCTGACCGACGTCGATTACACCGTGCTGGATCGCCTGGCGGCGCGCGGCAGCTATGCCGTTGCGCGCGAGGTCGTGGAATCCGCCGGTGCCGACATCATGATGCACCCTGTCGGCACGGGGCCGTTTCGCCTGGCCGACTGGCGGCGGGGCTCGCGCGTGGTGCTGGATGCCAATCCACACTACCGGACCATCGCCTTCCCCGACAGCGACGACCCGAAGCTCAAGGGACTCGTCCAGGCGATGAAAGGGCGGAAGCTGCCGGCGCTGTCGCGGATCGAGATTTCCATCATCTCGGAGCAGGTTCCTGAACTGCTCGCTTTCGCCCAGGGAGACATGGACTACATCGCGTTGTCCGGAAATATTCTTTCGCGCATGATCGAGGACGACAAGCTCAAGCCCGAGTACGCGAAGCGCGGCGTCGTTCACCTGCGCTATCCGCTGCCGGCGCTGATCTACACGTATTTCAACCAGGAGGACCCGGTGCTCGGCGGCAACTCGCCTGAACGCATCGCTTTGCGGCGCGCCATTGCCATGGGCTTCAACACGCCGGAATTCATCAGGGTCTACTACGGCGGCCAGGCGACACCCGCGAACCAGATCCTGCCGCCGGGCGTCAGCGGGCACGACACATCGCTGCCGCAGAAGTCGATCTACGACCCGGCTGCCGCGCGGGCGCTGCTCGACCGGTTCGGATACAAGGACCGCGACGGCGACGGCATGCGCGAGGCGCCCGACGGCAAGCCGCTGGTCCTGGTACAAAGCTCGACGCCGGACAGCGACAGCCGGGAGGCCGACGCGCTCTGGATCAAGAGCATGGCGGCCATCGGGCTCAGGATGACGATCAACACCAGGCCGTTCAACGAACTGTTGAAGCAAAGCCAGGCCGGCCAGCTGATGATGTTCAACCTCGGATTCCGGGCGGGCGATCCGGCGGGATTCGACTCGCTGGCCACGCTGTGGGGAAAGTCGCCGGAAAGCACCAATCGCTCGCGCTTTCGCAACGCGGACTTCGACGCAGCCTATGAACGTTTCCTG
This sequence comes from Casimicrobiaceae bacterium, assembly GCA_035430095.1. Taxonomy (GTDB): domain Bacteria; phylum Pseudomonadota; class Gammaproteobacteria; order Burkholderiales; family Casimicrobiaceae; genus VBCG01. The sequence continues at coordinate 28,651 of DAOMGB010000008.1, forward strand.
CGCACGCCGGACGGAAAGGAGCGCCTTGCGCTCGCGCGGCGCATGTCCGATCTTGTCAACGCGTATGTGCCGCTGACGATGCAGGTCTATCCGATCGGCAACGTATTCCTGCAACCGTGGTTGATGGGGTTCTACCCGTCGCAGTTCGGATTCACCTGGAAATACATGGACATCGACGTCGACCGGAAGCCGAAGAAATAGGCGGTCGACCGGGACCGTCTGGACTTCCGGTTGCCTGACGCATCTTCAGTCGAGCGGCCAGGGCATCGACTTGGGCAGCGTCAATGGCGCGGGCGGCAATGCCGACGCACGCCGCGCGACAACGCCATCCGCCGCTCGCCACCATGGCGTGACCCGTTCCGCGTTGGCGGGCTCGACGGGCTCGCCCAGGCGAGGCATCAACAGGCGCGCTCCCTGCCTTGGCCCCAGCTCGATCAGCGTCTCCGCCGGATCGTCCCAGGCGTGCATGGCCAGGCTGAAGGTTCCCCAGTGCACCGGAAGGAACGCACCGCCGCCCAGCAGCCGGAGCGCCTCCAGCGCGTTCTCCGGTCCCAGGTGGATGTCGCCCCACGAAGGATGGAAAGCACCGACCTCCAGCATCACGAGGTCGAAGGGACCCAGGCGTTCGCGGATCGTCGCGTACTCGGTGGTCAGGCCCGTGTCGCCGCTGAAAAACACGGCGTGCCGGCGCGAACGAATCACCATCGACGACCACAGCGTCGCATTGCGATCCTTGAGGCCACGCCCGGAAAAGTGCTGCGACGGCGCCGCGGTCACCGTCAAGTCGGCATGGGGCAACGCGTGCGATTCCCACCAATCGAGCTCGGTGATCCTCGCCGCCGGCACGCCCCACGCCTCGAGATGCGCGCCGACACCCAGCGACGTCACGAACGGCACGTCGCGCCGCGCGAGCTCGCGAATGGTCGGATAGTCCAGGTGGTCGTAGTGATCGTGGGAAATGACCACCACGTCGATCTCCGGCATCCTGCGCAACGGCACCGGAACCGGCTGGAAGCGCCTGGGTCCGATCAGCCGCGACGGTGACGCGCGCATTCCCCAGACAGGGTCGGTCAGCACGCGCAGTCCGTCGATTTCAACGAGCACGGTGGAATGTCCGAGCCACGTCGCGCGCAACCCCGTTCCCGCGGGCCGTGCCCATGTCGCCGTGGGGTCCACGGAGGGGAGCGGACCGGGCGGAATTCGCCGCTCGCCCCCGCAGAGAAACTCCGTCAGGGTCGGACGTGGCGCGGACGAATCGCGCAGTTTCGGCGAAATGGGATGGACGTTGCGAAAACTCTCCCCCGACCACAGCGTCGAGTTTGAGATGCGCTCGAGGCGCAAGCCGTCGGGTTTCCTGCCGAATGCGATCATCGTCGCCTTGCCCTGCCGTTGCGGGAAATGGATTCCTGGGTAAGTGCGGCCATTCTAGGAGGATGCAACCCCGCGCTTGCGCCTGCGCCCCGCCTGACGCGACGCCCACGCCGCATCGGCCAATCGATCTGCGGCGATCTCCGCATGCAGCCATTGCCGGAACAACGCAAGCTTGGATGAATTCGCGCTGCGAGGCGGATACACGAGCCAGAACTTGCGGGAGGCAGGCGCCTCGATGGCAAACGGGCGCACCAGGACGCCGTTGCGCACGTCATTGGCCAGCAACGTGCTGCGCGCCAGGGCAATGCCGTCGCCGTCGATGGCCGCCTGCATGCAATGCGACGCATCGTTGAAGATCGGCCCGCGCGCGGGTTCGGGCCAGTCGAGTCCAGCCGCCTTGAACCACGGCCCCCACGGCTCGTCTTCGGATCGGATCAGCGTGAATCGCGCAAGGTCCTCCGGTCGTGACGGTAGGCGCCCATGGTTGAGGCGCGGGCTGCACACCGGGAAGAACCAGTCGTCGAGCAGGTGTTCGGCCGTGACGCCGGGCCATTCGCCATAGCCATAGCGGATGGCGATGTCGGCGTCGTCGCGCTGGAAGTCGACGTTGGCCATGTTCGAGCGGACGTCGAGATCCACATCGGGATGCGCGCTGAGGAATCCCCGGACGCGCGGCAGCAGCCAGCGGGCCGCAAACGAAGGCACGACGCTGACGCGAAGCAGCCGCGGGTTGGCGCGCGCGCCGATTTCCTGCACCGCGGCGGTGAGTTCCGAGAAGGCCGCGCGCACCCGACCGGCGAAGCGCTCGCCGTCGTCGGTCAACCGTATGCCGCGCCCGGCGCGTTCCACCAGGCGCACGCCCAAGTCGGATTCCAGCGCCTTGATCTGGTGGCTGATGGCTCCATGCGTCACGTGCAGGGACTCCGCCGCGCGCGTGAGACTGCGCTCGCGCGCCGCCGCCTCGAATGCCCGCAACGCCTGCATCGGCGGCAATCGCACGGCCATGGTCGACCTCCTAACATGTCAATAATTTTCACATATTACCGGAAAACTAATCGATTGTCCCCGGGCTGTCGCTCCAGTTAAATTCACTCCCGCAGCCTAACCGTGGAGCGAAAATCATGTCAGCACAATTGACACTCAAGTACCTGCCGAGCCCGGCCCGCAATTCGCTGTCCGCCGGTGCGAGCGCCGTCGCGGCCATCGCGCTGGCATTCGTGCTCGTCGTGGGTCTGGTCATCGCGGACGCGCGCGTCGACGGGTCGGTGACCCCTGCGTCCACGGCGCCACAACCGGTGATCGGCACGTTTGCGGGGACCTACCAGGACGGCCTGCCGGTGTACAGGCTACCGTCGATGGAGATCACCGCGCCGCGCGACAAACAGTGATTCGCGGGGCGCGATCATCAGCCGGCGGGGTTGGGAAACCTCCCGTGGACCTTGGCGATCTCCGCGAGCGCCGCGGAATCGAGTTCGACCTGCGCGCCCGCGATGTCCTCGCGGAGCTGGTCCAGCGTCGTCGCACCGACAATCGTGGCGCCGACAAACCACCGGCTCTTAACGTAACCCAGCGCAAGCTGCACGAGCGACAAGCCCAATTGCCTGGCCACTGCGGAATACGCCTCGACCGCCTCGTGCACCAGCGGTTTGCGAAATCTCACGCCGGTCCCGTCGAACAGCGTGAGGCGCGCATTGGCCGGCTTGGCGCCATGCATGTACTTGCCCGACAACATGCCGGCGGCCAGCGGACTGTAGGCGAGCAGCGACATCCGCTCGCGAAAGAGAACTTCCGCCAGGTCGCCGTCCGCGCCGCGCGAGACCAGGCTGTAGCTGTTCTGCGTGGTGATCGGTCCGGCCACGCCCAGTTCCTTCGCGATCCGCTGGAATTCGCACACGCCCCAGGCGGTCTCGTTCGACAATCCGTAGTGGCGGATCTTGCCCGCCTTGATGAGAGCGGCCATTCCTTCCACTTGCTCCCGGATCGAAGGACCTTCCCTTTCCTTGGCCGGGTCGAACTCGGTGGCGCCGAACAGCGGCACGTTGCGTTGCGGCCAGTGGATCTGGTACAGGTCGACATAATCGATCCTCAGCCGCGCAAGGCTGGTGTCGACCGCCTCCGCGATGACCTCGCGCGTCAGGTCGTTGCGGCCGGCGCGGATCCACTCGCGACGCCCCGGCCCCGCGACCTTGGTCGCGATGACGAGGTTTCCCCGTGGCCGCCGGGCCAGCCAATTGCCGATGATGCTCTCGGTCCGGCCCTGAGTGGCGGCATTGGGCGGCACCGGATACATCTCCGCCGTGTCGATGAAGTTGATGCCTTGCGCCACCGCATGGTCGAGCTGCGCGTGCGCCTCCGCCTCGCTGTTCTGCTCGCCCCAGGTCATGGTGCCCAGGCACACCTCGGAGACTTCGAGCGAGGAGCCGGGAAGCGTGCGGAATTTCATGGTGATTTCCGCATGCAGCGCAGACGCTGCCGACCCGACAGGTTCGTCATTTTCCCATCCGCTTGCTTGCTCACTTGCCCCACCGCAGCGCCAGCGGATTCAGTTCGGCCGCAAGTTCCAGCAATCCCGCCCGCGTGGCCGGATGCAGCGCCTCGAGCGGATGCCGCACCGCGTCGCTCCTGATGACGCCGCCGACAGCCATCACCGTCTTGGTGGCGCGCAGTCCGCACTGCCGGTTTTCATAGTTGATCAGCGGCAGGATTCGCGCGTAGGTCGCGGCCGCTTCGCCGCGCCGGCCCGCCAGGTAGTGCACCACCACCGGCTTGATGAGATCCGGCAGCAGCGCGCTGCACATCGTGCCGGTGGCGCCGGCGTCCAGGTCGGCCATCAGCGTGATCGACTCTTCGCCGTCAAAGGGGCCGGCAATGGCGTCGCCGCCCGCCTCGATCAGGCCGCGCAATTTGGCGGCCGCGCCCGGCACTTCGATCTTGAAGTAGCGTACCGACGGGACTTCGCGGGCGAGGCGGACCAGGAACGGGACCGAAAGGCTGACGCCGGAGAGCGGCGCATCCTGCACCATGATGGGAACGGCCGCTGCCTCGGCGATTCGCGCGAAGTGCTGCAGGGTGCCCCCTTCGTCCGCGCGCAATCCCGCGCCGTGATAGGGCGGCATCAGCATCAGCATGGCGGCGCCTGCAGCAGCGGCGGCACGCGCCCGATCGGCGGCGATGCGCGTGCTGAAGTGGCTGCAGGTGACGATGACCGGCACCCGTCCGGCAACGTGGACCAGGCACAAGTCGACAAGCGTCGCGCGCTCCTCGTCGCTGAGCAGGAATTGCTCGGAATAGTTGGCGAGCACACAGATGCCGTCAACGCCCTGGTCGATCATGCAGTCGAGCACGCGCCGCTGGCCGTCGAGGTCGAGATCGCCGTTCGCCGTGAATGGCGTGGGCGCAATGGGATAGATGCCTGTGTACGGTGTTGCGCGGATTGCATTCACGATTCACTCCTGCCCATTGCCGCATACTGCAAAGACGCACGGCGCTGTGGCCGCGATCATCGCGAGCAGCGCCACTAGCGCTCGCCCGCGGGCCGCGCCGGAAGCGTCTTGAGGAACGCGTAGACGGCGCCGACATCCGTGTCGTTGAGGTTGCGCAGCGACGTGAACGGCATGACGGTGCTGACCGCGGTGCCATCGGGTCGCTTGCCGGTCCGCAGCATCGCGGCGAATTTGTCGACGGACTCGTAGCGCGGCATGGCGCTGCCGGGTCCGGGCGTCAGGTTGGCAGCCGGCGGCCAGTCCGGCGGCGTGCCGGGAATCTTGCCCCCGGAGAATGTGTTGCCATGGCATCCCCTGCACATCTGCGCAACATAGGCGCCATGCTCGGCCGTCATTCCTTCAGCCACAGGCGCCGCCGGCGGCAGCGAATGGTCGATCGACTCGGCGTCGTCCCTGACTTGGCCGGCGACGTACAGCGCCTTGACGATAAAGGGCAGGCGGATCTCGGCCGCGGTGCCGGTCGCCGGGGGCAGCGCGCGCACATGGGAAACGAGCGCGGCAAGATCGGCGTTGGTCATGCGGCTGTAGTCGGCGCTCGGCATCAGGAACAGCGCGTGCATCGCCGGCGAAACTCCGTGCCGGATGGTGCGGACCCAGTCGGCCTCGCGATAGTCCTTCACCACGCTGCCCGGGCCGGAACTGATGTTGGGCGACTTGACGTAGAAGCCGTTGGGCTCGTTCAACACGACGCGCCCGGCGCCGTTGTCTCCATGGCACTCGGCGCATCCTCGCGATTCGAACAGGTACTTGCCGCGGGCGCGAGCAGCCTCGTCGTCGACATAGGCCACCGGCGTGATCGCGACCTCCACGATGCGATTGCGCTTGCGGTCGCTCAACGGACCGACCGCCAGGCCCAGAGCGCCTGCGATGATGACGATGGCAGCGATCACGAATGCGAAGCCCTTCAGCACTTTGCGCATGTACGATTCCTCCCGCGACGGTGCGATCATACGAATATTGGCCCGGCAGTCAACGTGCCGGGCGTGACGGCACGCAAGTGTTCACGCGCGGCGCGCACCGTGCTAACGTTGGCCGGTATGAAAGGAACGCCACTCTACAGTCGTTCGGACCGGACGCCAAAGGCGCTCGGTTCGAGCGCCGATGAAACCGGGGCCGACGGGGTCCCGGCGCGGCAAGTCGCGCGCGACTCCAGGTGGAGGACATTTGCCGCGAGACACGACCGCCTCGTGCTTCTGGTCGCCGCGGCGCTGGTTGCGCTCGCCATCGTCCTCGTGCACGCCGGACTGACGCGCGCTCCGCGCGCGCTCTCGCAGGAAGACATCGATGCGGCCGTGCTGCACACGCTGGAGACGACCCGCCTGCCATCGCACGCTGCCGTGGCCTACGAGGGAGTGCGCCGCTCCGTCGTCCGCGTGCACGGCACCGCGTACGCGAAGGAACAGGAAGGCCACGCCCTGAACGGCGTCGGCAGCGGCGTGGTCATCGTCGACACCGGGATCATCCTCACCAACCTGCACGTAGTCGCGGGCGCGGATCGGATCCAGGTCGAATTCGCGGACGGGTTCGAATCGGAGGCCACGATCGTCGGGACGCGGCCCGAGCACGATCTCGCGGTGCTGAAGGCGCTCAAGATTCCCGACGACCTTCCGGCGGCCACGTTGCGTTCCACGGCCGATCTCGCCTTGGGCGACGAAGTCGTCGCGGTGGGTTTCCCCTTTGGCATCGGCCCGTCGGTTTCGTCCGGCGTGGTGTCCGGCCTGCGCCGCCACTATCGTTCGCGCAGCGGAGAAGCATTGACCAACCTCATCCAGTTCGACGCGGCGGTCAATCCCGGCAACTCCGGCGGCCCGCTGGTTACCGCCGAAGGCGAGGTGGTCGGCATCGTCACTGCCATCCTCAATCCCACCGAACAGCACGTCTTCATCGGCATCGGCTTTGCCGTCCCGATCGAGAATGCGGCGGCAGCCTACGGCCTGTCGCCTTTCTGACCCGATTCTTCCTGCCCGGCCTTTCGATCCGGCACGACACCTCTGGACCACGCGCATGAACGACTCGACCGACGCCCGCCATGACGTGACCCCGCTGATGGAGCGGATTCTCTACGAAGTGAAGCGCGTGGTGGTCGGCCAGGACCACTTTCTCGAACGGGTCCTGGTGGCGATGCTTGCCCAGGGCCACCTTCTGGTCGAAGGCGTGCCGGGATTGGCCAAGACGCTGACGGTCAAGACCCTCGCGAGAACCATTCGCGGCACGTTCAAGCGCATCCAGTTCACGCCGGACCTGGTGCCCGCGGACCTGATCGGCACCCGCATCTACAACCAGAAGACCGGCGAGTTCAACACGTCGCTCGGGCCAGTCTTCGCGCACCTGCTTCTCGCCGACGAAATCAACCGCGCGCCGGCCAAGGTGCAAAGCGCGCTGCTCGAAGTGATGCAGGAGAACCAGGTCACCATCGCCGGTCAGACCCATCGCGTCCCTGAACCTTTCCTGGTCATGGCCACGCAAAATCCGATCGAGACCGAGGGCACCTATCCGCTGCCGGAGGCCCAGGTCGACCGCTTCATGATGAAGATACTGGTCGGTTACCCGAGCGAGGAAGAGGAATTCGTCATCGTCCAGCGGGTCACCGGTGCGGCGCAGGAGGTCGCCGCCGTGGCCACCACCGACGAACTGGCGGCGCTGCAGCGCGAATGCCGGACGGGCTACGTCGATCCGTCGCTGATGCGCTATGCCGTGCGCCTGACCGCCGCCACGCGCCACCCCGACCGCTTCGGGATTCCCGACATGGCGCGCTACCTGACCTACGGCGCAAGTCCGCGCGCGAGCATCCACCTGGTCGAAGCGGCGCGCGCGCTCGCGTTCCTTCGCGGCCGCAAATACGTGATGCCCGAGGACCTGTCCGACCTGGCGCCCGACGTGCTGCGCCACCGCATGTCGCTTTCGTACGAGGCGCTCGCCGATGCCGTGACCGCCGATGCGCTCATCCTGCGCATACTCAAGCACGTTCCCCGGCCGGAAAAGCCGCTTGAAAGCCATGTCCAGGTCGACGCCAGCCCCCGCGCCGACGCCTGAAGCGGTACTGCGCCGTCTCGAGTGGACCGTGCTGCGCCGGCTCGACGGCGCGTTGCAGGGCGACTATCGCACGCTGTTTCGCGGACAGGGGCTGGACCTGGCCGACCTGCGTGAATACGTCTATCACGACGATGTGCGCCACATCGACTGGAATGTCACCGCGCGGCTTCAGACGCCGTACGTGCGCGAGTATCACGAGGAGCGCGAGGTCGCGGCGTGGTTCCTGCTCGATCTCAGTGCGTCGGTGGAGTTCGGCTCGGAACAGCTGCAGAAGCGCGCGGTGTCGACTGAATTCGTCACGGTGCTCGCGCGCATCCTCACCCGGCACGGCAACCGCGTCGGCGCACTTCTGTACGGCAGCGAGGTGGACACCGTGATACCCGCGCGCACCGGACGCCGGCATGTGCTGCACCTGCTGCACCGGATGCTGACGCGCGTCGCACCCGGCCCGTCCGGCGGCACCAACCTGCGCGAATTGCTGCTGACCGCCGGGCGCGTCGCCCCGCGGCGCTCGCTCATGTTCGTCGTCTCCGACTTCATCAGCGCGCCGGGCTGGACCGAACCGCTCGCGCGTCTTGCCCAGCGCCACGACGTCGTCGCCGTCCGCCTGTACGATCCGCTGGAACTGGCGATGCCCGACCTGGGACTGCTGGTGGTCCAGGACGCCGAAACCGGCGAACAGGTGGTCGTAGATACCCATGACCGTGGATTCCGCAGGCGTTTTGCGGCGGCCGCGGCCAAGCGCGAGACGGATTTGCGCGCATCGTTTCGCGCCGCGGGCGTGGATGCGCTGGAACTCGCCACCGACGACAACCTGGTCGACGCGATCATGCGCTTTGCAGATTTGCGCAAGCGGCGTGGCCAGCTTGCCGCGGGAGGCGTCCTGCCCGCGCACATCGGGGCTGCCTGATGGTCTACCTGTGGCCCCAGATGCTTTGGCTGCTGCTGCTGGTCCCGGCGCTGGCCGGCGGCTACGTGTGGCTGCTTCGGCGCAAGAAGAAACTGGCACTTCGCTATGCGAGCCTGAGCCTCATCCGGCAGGCGATCGGGCCGGGTCAGCGTTTTCGGCGGCACGTGCCTCCGCTCCTGTTCCTGCTTGCGCTGACCCTGCTGCTGCTGGCCATTTCGCGACCGGCGGCGGTGATCACGCTGCCGTCCCAGCACGAAACGGTGATCCTGGCGATGGACGTCTCCGGCAGCATGCGTGCGACCGACGTCAAGCCCAGCCGCATCGTCGCGGCGCAGGAAGCGGCGCGATCGTTCATCGCCGAGCAGCCGAAGACGACGCAAATCGGCATCGTGTCGTTCGCCGCGACGGCGTCGGTCGTGCAATCGCCCACCCACAGCCGCGAGGACCTGCTGGGAGCCATCGAGCGCTTCAGCCTGCAGCGGGGAACCGCCGTGGGCAGCGGCATCCTCGTGTCGCTCAAGATGATCTTTCCCGATGTCGAATTCGACCTGCGTTCGTACAATCCGCGGGGAAGCGGCTCGCGCAGCGCCCCGCTCGACCCGGCGAAGGCGCCGGACAAGCCCGCGCCCAAGCCGGTTGCGCCCGGCTCCTACACGGGCGCCGCAATAATTCTGCTGACCGATGGCCAGACGACGACCGGCCCCGATCCCATCGAGTCCGCGCGCATGGCCGCCGACCGTGGCGTGCGCGTCTACACGGTCGGCATCGGGACGACCGGGGGCGAGATCATCGGCGCGGAGGGCTGGTCCATGCGCGTGCGCCTGGACGAGGAATCACTGAAGACGATCGCCAACCTGACCCGCGCGGAATATTTCTACGCGGGAACCGCCGCCGACCTGCAGAAGATCTACCAGAATCTCAATACGCGGATCTTCTTCGAGCAGAAGGAAACCGAGATCACGGCGCTGTTCGCAGCCGCTGCGGCGTTGCTGGCGTTCCTGTCAGCGCTGCTCTCGATGCTCTGGTTCAACCGGATCATGTAGCCGGTCCGCAATTCCGCACGGATCCGGCGCGGCCAGGTCCCGATCGCCCTATTCCAGCATGTCCTCGCGCTGGTCGAGGTTGGTGCGCAATTCGTACAGGTCTTCGTCGAGCGCATCCCTCGAAGACACCATGCCCAGCGGCCGCCCGTCCTCCACGACCGGCAAGTGGCGAAAGCGCCCCATGTGCATGACGCGAAGCGCGTGCAGGAACGGCTTGTCCGGGTGGATGGTCTGGGGCTGCAAAGTCATCACCTGGTCCAGCTTGGTCGTCGCCGGGTCGCGTCCCTCCGCCAGCACGCGAAAAAGCGCGTCGCGCTCGGTGAAGATCCCGCAAAGCCGCACGCCGTCGACGACCAGCAACGCCCCGACATTGTGCTGTTTCATCGTCCGCGCCGCCTCGATGACCGTGACCGTCTTGGCCACCGTGATGGGGGTCTGCGATTCGACGATGGAGCGCAGGGAGCGAATGGGCATGGCCTACTCCGCAAGAACGTTATCCGTTGGGGGTATTGGGCGCCCGCGTCGGAACGAAAGTCAAGACCTGCCCCGGGGCTCGGTTGAAATCCGGACGACGCAAGGCTAGGATAGGAGCCGTTCCATTGGAGACTCCCATGAAGCCTTCGCTTTCGGCATTGATCCTGGCCGGCGCAGCCGGTCTGTTCGCGGCTTCCGCGGCACAGGCAGTGATCTGCTACGTCGTCTACGATCGCGGCGAAAACGTCATCTACCAGAACACCTATCCTCCGGTCGACATGAGCAGCGCCGGGATGCCCGAGCGGGACGCCATGCGTGCGCGCGGTGAACACATGACGTTCGGTGACGTCAACACGTGTCCGACGATGGTGTTCCTGGCGGGCACGGCCGGCAGCATCGCGCCGTCGCTCGACGAGGTCGTGGCCGGCATGCCTGCGAGCGTATCCACGCTGCCGCTCAGCAGCCGCGGCAGCGCGCTCGCACCGGCCCCGTCGAAGGGCAAGGCCCGCTAGACCCCGGGGCCGGCGGAATTCCGGCGCGCCACCCGTCGCGCGCGCAGCGTCAGCCCAACTGGGCTCGAAGTGCCCGCAGTTCTGCCTGGAGCGCCTCGACACGCTGCGCGTACTGCAGGACGACCGACAGGCTGTGCGCATCCAGCTCGAAGTCGCGTCGCAGCCGGCTCGCGGTGCGCGCGACGCCGGCCCAATGCATCGTGAAGGTCCAATGCGCCGCCATCGGATCGATGGGGGCCAGCGCGCCGTAGTCGACGAGCGCGCGCAATTCGACTTCCGGCAGGTCGGACAGTTCGACCAGCTGCTCCAGTGTCAGTTCGCCGCGCTCGTCCGGCGATTCCGCTTCTGCGAATTCAATCTGCATGGGGCGCCTCCTGCCCGAAATGAGCCCTTGGATTGAAGGTCGACGATTCCGCCAGCTGCGTGAACAGCGCCCGCTGCGCATCGTCGAGCACCGTGGGGACCACGATCTGCGCGATCGCGTAGAGGTTGCCGGCGGCGCCGTCGGGACGCACCAGCCCGCGACCTGTCAGGCGCAGCTGCTGCCCCGATCGGGTGCCCGCGGGCACTTTCAGCTTCACCGGCCCCGCGGGTGTCGGCAGCTGTACGTGCGTGCCGAGAACCGCTTCCCACGGCGCCAGCGGCAAGTCGAGATACAGATCCCGACCGTCCACCCGGAACAGCCTGTGCGGCATCACGGAAATGTCGATGTAGAGATTGCCGGCACGGCCGCCGCGCATTCCCTTGCCGCCCTTCCCCGGTACTCGCAGTTTCTGGCCGTCGGTGACGCCGCGTGGTATGCGCACCGTCACCATCCGCGGCACGCGATGCGCGACGCCGTTCTCGTCGTACTCCGGAACACTCAGGTCCATCTGGATTTCGGTGCCGTGAAACGCCTGCTCGAAGGTGATCTGCACGGCCGCCTCGTAGTCTCTTCCGGGGATCGGGGCGTTCGGATCCGCGCGCCTTCCGAAGCCGCTCCTGCCGCCCAGTCCGGCGAACAGATCCGCGAGATCCACGTCGTCGAACGTCGACTGGCCCCGGGCAAAGTGCTGCTCCCAGTCGGGGGGCGGCCGGAAGTCCTGTCCCGCCGCATGGCTGCCCAGCTGGTCATAGGCCGCGCGTTTTTCCGGATCCTTAAGCGTCTCGTAGGCTTCCGCCATCGCCTTGAATTTTTCCTCGGCGTCCTTCTCCTTGGACACGTCCGGATGAAACTTGCGCGCGAGTTTGCGGTACGCCTTCTTGATCTCGTCCGGCGTGGCGTTGCGGTCCACACCGAGACTTGCGTAGTAGTCCTTGTATTTCATGTCAATACACTACCACCGAGCGGATCGACTTCCCCGCCAGCATGAGGTCGAAGCCCTCGTTGATGCGTTCGAGCGGCATCTGGTGCGTGATCAGGTCGTCGATGTTGATCCTGCCCTCCATGTACCAGTCGACGATGCCGGGAACTTCCGTGCGGCCGCGCGCGCCGCCGAACGCCGTGCCCTTCCAGGTGCGCCCGGTGACGAGCTGGAACGGCCGGGTCCTGATCTCCTGCCCGGCGCCGGCGACGCCGATGATGACCGATGTCCCCCATCCGCGGTGGCAACACTCCAGTGCCTGGCGCATGACGTCGACGTTACCGATGCATTCGAAGCTGTAGTCGGCGCCGCCCCCGGTCAGCTCCACGAGGTGCGGCACGAGATCGCCCTGCACATCCTTCGGGTTGACGAAGTGCGTCATCCCGAACCTGCGGGCGAGCGCCTCCCGCGCCGGATTCGTGTCGACGCCGACGATCATGTCCGCGCCCACCATGCGCGCACCCTGCACGACGTTGAGCCCGATGCCGCCGAGGCCGAATACGACGACATTGGCGCCGGGCTCCACCTTCGCCGTGTTGATCACGGCGCCCAGGCCGGTCGTGACGCCGCAGCCGATGTAGCACACCTTGTCGAAGGGCGCGTCCTCGCGAATCTTCGCCACCGCGATTTCCGGCAGCACCGTGAAATTGGCGAACGTCGAACAGCCCATGTAGTGATGCAACGGCTTGCCATGAAGCGAAAAGCGGCTGGTGCCGTCGGGCATCATCCCCTTGCCCTGCGTGGCGCGAATGGCCGTGCACAGGTTGGTCTTGCGCGACAGGCACGACTTGCACTGGCGGCATTCCGGCATGTAGAGCGGGATGACATGGTCGCCTTTGCGGAGCGTGGTGACGCCGGGGCCGGTGTCGACGACCACGCCTGCGCCTTCGTGGCCGAGAATCGCTGGAAACAGACCCTCCGGATCGGCGCCCGAACGGGTGAATTCGTCGGTGTGACAAATGCCGCTGGCCTTGATCTCGATCAGGACTTCGCCGCTTTTTGGTCCGTCGAGCTGAACCGTCTCGATCACGAGCGGCGCTCCCGCCGCATGTGCCACCGCTGCCCGAACATCCATTCGCGTCTGCCTCCGGCTGCGCAACGAAGCGCCATTTTGCCCAACTTTGTGCATCATAACGACCCTGTCGCAACCCGGGCCGGATCGGCGATACTGGCGGGCAACGTTCCAACAACCCCGGAGCCCGCCATGACGATGCTGGTCGTCGGCCTTGTCGCATTTCTCGGAATTCACCTGGTGCCTGCCCTTCCGGCCCTGCGAAAGTCGCTCGTGGACGGCATGGGTGAGGGGCGCTACAAGGGAGTGTTCGCGGCGGCGTCGTTGGCGGGCCTGGTGCTCATCGTGGTCGGCTACGGCATGGCGCCGGCAAGCGAGCGCGTGTTCGCCCCTCTTCCCATCGCAAGGACACTCGCGCCGTACGCCGTGGGAGTGGCGTTCGTGCTGTTCGCGGCCGCGAACATGCGCGGTCATCTGCGGCATTCGCTGCAGCATCCGATGCTGATCGGACTCCTGATGTTCTCGGCTGTTCACCTGTTGGCAACCGGCAGTCTGCGCGGCACCGTGTTGTTCGGCGCGCTGCTGGCTTATGCCGTCGTCGACCTGGTCTCCGCCGTCAACCGTCACGCAGTGAAGGCGTTCGTCCCGGAAGCCAGGTTCGACGTCATGGCCGTCGGCGGCGGCGCGGCGGTGGCGCTTGGTGTCATGGCGGTGCATCGCCTGCTGTTCGGCGTGACCGCGGTCAGTTGGAGCCTGTGAGTGCTCCAATCGCTCCAGACGGCGGATTTCGCCGTAGCGCCAATGCACGCCGCAGGATCGGGTATCCGGCCACGGGCACGGCGCCAGCGGCAAGTCCCCTCCCGCGCCGGCAAATTCGGGGCCGGCCGGACCGGGAGTCGAGAAGGATGCGGCGATGCGCCCACTGACGTTGTTGCTGTTGGGGCTCGCGCTCGCCGGCTCGCCGCTGGCCGACTCGGTCGCCAAGTCGTCGAAAGGTCGCGACGCCTCCGCGAACCAATCCCGCGGCTCGAACTACGCTGCGGGCCCGCGCCGCGACGCACACGGGAGGATTGCCCGCGATCCGCGCGCGCGGAACGCATTCAAGCGATCCCATCCATGTCCATCCACCGGAAAGACTACGGGGTCGTGCCCAGGTTACGTGATCGACCACGTCAAGCCGCTCAAGCGCGGCGGCGCGGACAGTCCCGAGAACATGCAGTGGCAGACCGAGCAGGCGGCGAAGATCAAGGACCGCACCGAGTGACAGCCCTGGGTGCCCGCCGGAGACCTTTGCCCTGCGCACTGGCGACGCAGACCCCGATGTTGTCGACCGGACGGTCACGGGACGGGCCGCATGCGACACGGGCTTGCCCGACCGCCACGTGTGCCAGGAACGGGGTAGAGTATTCGGGATGCTGCGCACCTTATTCCTTGCCATCGCGATAGCCGTGCTGGCGGCCTGTTCGCCGGCGCCCGTGGACAAGTCGCCGATTCGGCCGACTCCACCAGGCGACGCGGCCGTGGTCAGGCGTCCGCTTGCCGAGACGCCGGCCGCGTCCGCGACCCTCGTCCCGCCTTCCACCGCGGCTGCGGCCGCCGGGATTGTCATTCCTGCCGACGCGCTATATGTCTGCGTGTCCGAAAGGGGCGGCTCGCGGCAGACCACAGCCATTGAATTCGCGCCGAAGGTCGGCGCCCTGTGCGCGAAGAATCCCGAAATGGGACCATGCCAGTACGAGCGCAACATCTGCCGCGCCGGCGGCGGGCGAGTCTACGCGGCCAACGGGGCGGAAATCACGGCGCAGACCGAGGCGGAATACGACAAGAAAGTCATGCGAGTCCGATTCAAGTCCAATTGACCGGCGCAGTTCCGCAACGAACGGACGGCCAATTCGGTCGCCCGACCCGATTATCGCGCGTCCACGACGGGAATCGCGCGCACCGACAGCACGCCGACGATGGCCGAGATGGCGTCGATCGCCTCCGGCTGGATGGGGCTGTCGACGTCGACCAATGTATAGGCCATCTCGCCGCGCGACTTGTTCACCATGTTGTGGATGTTGAGCCCGGCGCGGGCCATCGCCGTGGAGATCTGGCCCAGCATGTTGGGCACGTTGGCGTTGGCGATGCCCAGCCGGTAAGGCGATTCCCGCGCCATCTCGACGTTCGGAAAATTGACCGCGTTGGCGATGGCGCCCTCCTCCAGGTACTCGCGGACCTGGTCGACCACCATCACCGCGCAATTCTCTTCCGCTTCCGCGGTGGAGGCGCCGAGGTGAGGCAAGGCGACGACGCCCGGCTCGCCCAGCAATCCCTCGCCTGGAAAGTCGCAAAGGTAGTACTTGAGTCGTCGCGCGCGCAGCGCCGTCACCACCGCGCCATCATCGACCAGCGCGTCGCGCGCAAAGTTGAGCAGCACGGCGCCCGACTTCATGAGCGCGAGCCGCTTGTCGTCGATCAGGTTGCGCGTCCCCGGCAGCAGCGGCACGTGCAGCGTGACGAAGTCGGCCTGCTTCAGCACCTCGTCGATGCTGTGCGCGCGACGCACGCTCGACGGCAGGCGCCACGCGGCGTCCACGGTGATTTCCGGATCGTAGCCGGTCACCTTCATGCCCAGCTTGATCGCCGTGTCCGCCACCAGGCTGCCGATGGCGCCCAGCCCGATGATCCCCAGCGTGCGCTGCGGAAGCTCAACGCCCGCAAACTGCTTCTTGCCGTCCTCGACCTGCTTCTCGAGGTCCTTGGCCGCGGGGTCAAGCGCCGCCACGTAGTTCAGCGCGGGAATCACGTTGCGCGCGGCCATCAGCAGCGCCGCCAGGACGAGTTCCCGAACCGCGTTGGCATTGGCGCCCGGCGCGTTGAACACCGGCACGCCGCGCCGCGACATCGCGGCGACCGGAATGTTGTTCGTCCCGGCGCCGGCACGGCCGATCGCGCGCACGCTCGCGGGAATGTCCATGGCGTGCATGTCGTGCGAGCGCACCAGGATGGCGTCCGGGCTTTCCACCGCCTTGCCGACCGTATAGCGCGCTGCCGGGAACCGGTGCAGCCCGTGGCTCGAAATCTGGTTGAGCGTGAGAATGCGAAAGCCGTCAGCCACGGGTCTGCTCGAATTCACGCATGTAGGCGACCAGCGCCTGCACACCGGCCAGCGGCATCGCGTTGTAGATCGAGGCGCGCATCCCGCCCACCGCGCGATGGCCTTTCAGCTGCACCATGCCGCGCTGCGCGGCGCCCTTGAGGAAGGCCTCGTCCAGGGTCTCGTCGGCGAGGCGGAACGTCACGTTCATGCGCGAACGGTCCTCGCGGCGTATGGCATTGCGGTAGAACGCGGACTGGTCGAGATAGTCGTAGAGCAGCGCGGCCTTGGCGATGTTCTTCCGTTCAATGGCGGCCAGCCCGCCTTGCGCCAGCAGCCACTCGAACACCAGTCCGGCAATGTAGATCGAATACGTCGGGGGCGTGTTGAACATCGAATCCGCCGCGGCCTGTTCCTTCCAGTGGAACGCCGATGGCGTGATCGGGAGCGCACGGTCGAGCAGGTCGTCGCGCACGATGACCAGCGTCAGGCCGGCCGGCCCCATGTTCTTTTGCGCGCCGCCATAGATCACGCCGAACCTGGCGACATCGACGGGCCGCGAAAGGAGATGGGAAGACATGTCCGCCACCAGCGGCACGTTTCCTGTGTCTGGCGTCCACGGATACTCGACGCCGGCGATCGTCTCGTTGCTGCAGATGTGCACATAGGCCGGGTCCGGACTCATCTTCCACGCGCTTTGCGCCGGGACGTAGGTGAAATCCTTGTCCTCCGCCGAGGCGGCAATGTGAACCGCGCAGTACTTCTTCGCCTCCTTGATCGATTTCTTCGACCACTCGCCGGTGTTGACGTAGTCCGCGGTGGTTCGGCCCTGCAGCAGGTTCATCGGGACGATGGCGTTTTCGGCGATGGCGCCGCCCTGCAGGAACAGCACCTTGTAGTTGCCCGGGATGGCCAGCAGCGTGCGCAGGTCCGCCTCCGCCTTGTCGGCGATGCCGATGAATTCCTTGCCGCGATGGCTCATTTCCATGACCGACATGCCGCTGCCGCGCCAGTCGAGCATTTCGGCCGCTGCCTGCTGCAACACCGGCTCCGGCAGGACCGCCGGTCCCGCGCTGAAATTGAAGACTCGCATCGGTAGCTTTCGTGAAACGATGAGGAGAAAGATCAATTTTAGCGGATTTGCGTCGGCGGCCCGGTCGGTCGAACGCGACTTCGGCGCGGGACGCGTGATGGAGGATAATTCCGGCAGACTTGGAATTGCTCCAGGCCCGCAACCATGATCGCCATCAATCCGTCCGAGATCGACTGGACCGCCATCCGCGCGCAGGGAGCCGGTGGACAGAATGTCAACAAGGTTTCGTCCGCCGTGCACCTGCGCTTCGACATTCCGCGATCATCGCTGCCGGAGGAAATCAAGCTGCGGCTCCTGTCCCGCCGCGACTCCCGCATTACCGCCGGCGGCGTGGCCATCCTCAAGGCCCAGCGTCATCGCAGCCAGGAACGGAATCGCGACGACGCGCTGGCGCGGCTTCAGGCGTTGGTCGACGCGGCGGCCGAGGCCGTTCCGCCACGCAAGGCGACCCGTCCGACGCGCGGTTCGCAGCGGCGGCGCGTGGACGGCAAAGTGAAGCGCGGACGGGTAAAGGCGGCACGCGCGCGGGTGGCGGAATGATTGCGGAGACTGCCGCGCCGTGAACCTGCCTCCCCCACTGGCGGCGGCACGCAGCTTGGAGGAAATCACGCGCGTCACGCTGGAACACTACAGCGCGCGCGCCGAAGCCTTTCGGGAAGGGACTCGCGACCACGACGTCCGCCAGAACATCGACGCGCTGCTGCGGGCACTCGAAGGCGAGCCGCCCTTCGCGATCCTGGACTTCGGTTGCGGCCCCGGCCGCGACCTCAAGTCATTCCTGGATCGGGGTCACCTGCCCATCGGCCTGGAGGGGGCAGTTCTCTTCGCCGAAATGGCGCGCGCATACAGCGGTTGCGAGGTCTGGCAACAGGACTTCCTGCGGCTTGACCTCCCGCCGGAACGCTTCGACGGCATCTTTGCCAACGCGTCACTGTTTCATGTGCCGACCAGCGAACTGCCGCGTGTGCTGCGGGAGTTGCGGGCAGCGCTCAAGCCCCGCGGCGTGTTGTTCAGCTCCAATCCGCGCGGAAGCGACGACGAGGGCTGGCGCAACGGGCGGTACGGGACGTATCACAGCCTCGAAGGCTGGCGCCGGCACATGACGGCTGCCGGATTCGCCGAGGTCACGCACTACTACCGGCCCGACGGGCTACCGCGCGACCAACAGCCCTGGCTGGCCAGTGTGTGGAGAAAACGCCCCGGCGCGTAACGAGGCGCGCGTGATTCGGGCAGAGACCGTTCGCTACCCGGGCTTGCATTCCTTGGGCAGGAACTGCAGCGGGATGTCGATGGGAATGCATGTCCACCTGAGGCGCTGCAGCGGGTCGACCGTCGGCGCCAGCAGGATCGAGCGCCCGAACAGTTCCGGAATCGATGCCCCGAGCCCCAGGCGCAGGCGCCCGTTGGCCGGACGAAAGCTCACTTCGGCGAGCAACGCGGCCGCGGCCTGTACCCGCAGCGCCTCGACGTCCAGCTTGCCCGGAACGGCGCGAAAACGGTCCCAGCCGTCCTCGATTTGCTGCTGCAACGGACGGACGCTCGCGAGCGCGGCGGCAACCTGGCTGCGAACCTCGTGCTCGAACCAGGCCATGCGCACGCTGGGCGCCGCAATATGCGCGGTCAACAGCAGCGCGCCACCGCCCAGCACGAACGCCGCAACCAGCGACGTCGGCTTGTTCTTCGCCAATTGGCTCGCCACCTGCGATGCGCTTCCCGTGCTGGCCTCGGCGCGGCGAACGATTCGCCGGACGCGGCGATAGAGCAGCGAGTTGGCGGATATCGCCGGAAGGATTCCCGGCAGCAGCCAGATCGCGATTGCCGCGCCGAGCAGCCATGGCACGGAGGCGTCGTCGATGCGTTGCGCGAGCATCACGAACGCGAACGCTCCGGCCAGCGGCAGCAGGGCAAACATGAGCCCCGCGAGCCACAGCTTGCGGTAGAACGCCCAGACACACGGGAACAGGAACGACGGCCAGTGCCATCCCGGCTTGCCGCGACCTGCCTGTTCGAACTTGAGGAAGCGCGGCGCGTAATAGTCGGCTGCCGGACCCACCGCAACGCGATAGAGCACGGCAAGCGCCGGACGGACACGGGTCTGCCGCGCTTCCTCCGTCGACATGCCGGGCAAATGGATGGTATCGAGAAATATCGACGCCGGCGCATCAACCCTGTCGACGGCGGCGACCGGGGTGCCGCAGCGGCCGCACATGGGCTCGCCCACGCGCGGAAATGCGCCGCAATGGCGGCAGGGTCGCCTTGCTTCGGTCAAACGATGCGCTCCATGTCCCGCATTCTAACAAGCACGGGCAGGATGGAGCCAGTAAAAATCGTCGCGTCACTTACCCGTGTACAGGTTCGGAAACTGCGACTTCAGGTTGGCCAGTTTGGGCAGGTCGTTGTAGACGATGTAAGGCTGCGTCGGATGCAGAGCGAGATAGTTCTGGTGATATTCCTCGGCGGGATAGAACACCGGCAGCGCCAGGATCTCCGTAACGATCGGCTGCGGGAACACCTTGGCCTTGTCGAGCTGCGCGACATAGGCCTTCGCGACGCGCTGTTGTTCGTCGCTGGTGGTGTAGATGGCCGAGCGATACTGCGTCCCGTGATCGGGGCCCTGCCGATTCAGCTGCGTCGGATCGTGCGCGACCGAAAAGAACACCGAAAGGAGTTGCCCGTACGAGACCTTGGCCGGGTCGTAGACAACCTGTACCGCCTCGGCATGGCCCGTGGTCCCGGTGCCGACCATGTAGTAGTCCGGATTCCTGGTCGTACCGCCGGCATAGCCGGAAATGGCGCTCGACACGCCCTTCACGTGGCGGAACACCGCTTCGACGCCCCAGAAGCAGCCGCCGGCGAACACCGCCGTTTGCATGCCCTTGGCCGAGGCGGCGGGAACATCGACCGAAGGCGCCGGGAGCGTACGGGCGCTTTCCGCGGCGCCTGGATCTGCGGCAAGCGCCAGCACGATGAAAGTCAGGATGAGCGAGCGGCGAGTAGTAACGGATGGCATGGCGCAACGTCCTTTCGAAACGGGCGTGGTCGGGTGGTACGGCAGTTAGTCGCTGGCCGGCGCAAAAAATTTCACCCGACATCCAGAATTTGTCGTACCGCCCGACTTGAACTGCGCCCCGGCGGGCAAGGCAGCGCGACGTCTCCGCCGTCGCGCCGATTCGACTTCCTGCGCGCAGCTAGGGATTCTTCGAGGGCCCCATCGCGCGACCGCCGGATGAAGCGGGTTCGACACCCGTCATCGCCATCACGGGCACCGCCATTCGGCGATCGGCCACCATCTGCTGATCCGGCGTCAAAGTCGCGTACAGCGCCTTTCCGGCATCGACGATGTCCTCGATCGCGGTCAAGCGGTCCCGCGCGATGTCGGCAAGCTTGTCGAGCCGTTTCGGCGCCGTCAGGTCGCCCCCCAGTGCGATGCGCGGCGCGCGCTGCATGTCCTCTGCCAGCGTGAGCACGCGGCTGCTGTAGGCGGCCCACGCGGCGTTCTGCTCAGGTCGCAGCCTCAGGTCGTTCTCGAGCAGCTCGAGGCGATATTTCACCGTCCCGAGCAGCGTCTCCTGCGCAACTTCGGGTACTCCGGGCCGGGTGGGAACTCCCCCCAGGTGAGTCACGCCGCTGGATGCGCGTCCGCCACCCGGACCGCCCGTTGCCTGGCCCCACGCCGCTCCGGTCGCCATGGCCATGCAACCCGCTATCGCAATTCCCAAGATCACGCCGATTCGAGTCAATTCAGCCCCCCCTGGTTGATATGAGTCGTAGGGCCCGTCACAGGGCCGCGCATCACGACACGATCTGCGACAGCGCCCTCCTGCCGTCACTGTGCGGGTACCATCACCAGCCTGTCGGTGCCGGATTCGGCGCCCCATGCCTCACCGGCGCGGCCGAGCATTTGCCTGACGTTGGCATTGGCGCGATCCGACACATGACGCTCGAACTTCTCGGTCGCCGGGTCGAACCGGACGATCGCATTGGCATTCCAGTCGGTCAACCACACGCGGTCATGGGCATCGACCCAAACGGAGTAGGCTTGCGAATTGCCGGGCAACTTCCATTCGCGCCACGTCCGCGTGTCCGGGTCGTAGCGGCCAACCTGCCCCGTATTCCAGTAGCTCACCCAGATCCGGCCGCGCGAATCGGACCAGACCCGCCGCGCACCCTGCTTCGGCGTCGGCGGCTCGATCACCGTTGCCTCCCCCGATGCGGTGTCGATGCGCGCGATGTGATTCCCGGCCAACGAGGCGTAATAGACATCTCCCGACGGCGTCGTCGTGATGCCGTAAGGCCCGCTTCCGCGCGGCGCCTGCCAAACCTTCACTTCGCCGGTGGCAGGAATGAGCCGACCGTAGATTCCGCTCTGGCCCGTAAACCAAACGCGGCCTTTGGCATCGAAGGTGAGCGTGTTGAGATTGGCGTAAGGAGCATCGGCCGGAAGCGGAAAGACGCGCACCGCCCGCGTGGCCGGATCGACGCGGACAATCGCGTTCTGACCGCCATCGGTGATCCAGGGCGCGCCATCGGGGCCGACGATGACGCCATGCGGCGACGAGCGCGGGCCCAGCGGAACTTCCGTGACGCCTCGCGTGGCGGGGTCGAGGATTCCGAGCTTGCCCGTCGCCTGCGCCGTGTAATAGACCGGACCTCCCGGGGTCGGCGACGCTGCCACATCGTGCGGATGCGATCCCCGCGCCACGTCGAAATAGACGGGATTCGCCGCCTGCGCGGCGGTGGCGACGACACCGAACAGGGCCGCGACCAATTTGCAGGACAGGTTGATAATCACTTTCATCAGTTTCTCCCGACGCATTCGCTGCACGTGCACGGGCAGGGTCACAATTGTAATGGGCTGACAACAGAAGTGCCGGCGCGTTGCCCGCCCCGCGACGGTAAGCCTTGCAATTGACCGAAATAACCTGTTGAATTTGCTACGCTTCGAAGGGCGGTACGCGCTGACCGTCGGATTTGACCTGTCCCCATCCATGGTTTCCGGTCGAAATCGTCGCCGGAAGCAATTCGTACCGCAGCCTCAGGAATCGATCGATGGGGTCATGCCGCTGATGGATCGCCGCGAATTCGGCAGGAAATTGTCCGGTGCGCTGCTCAGCCGCCAAGGCGTGAAGGTGCGCCAAGTCACGGTGCAACGCGGCTGCCTTCGCCAACGGTCGGGCGCTTGCAGGCTCCATGGCGGGCGCTGAGTCCGGGACTTCGGCATCTGCCACGGTCGCAGGCGCGCCCGCAACGCCCCGCCTGCTGCGTGGCCGTCTCTTTCGCAAGTACCTGCTTCTGATCCTGGTGCTCGTGGGTGGCGGCGTGCTCGCGTCCGGCGTCATCAGCGTCTACTTCAGCTACCAGGAGAACAAGGCGGCAATCGGGGCGCTGCAGCACGAGAAGGCGATCGCCGCCGCCTCCCGGATCGAGCAGTACATGGAACGGGTCCAGCAGCAGCTCGCGTTCGCGTCGTTGCCGCAGATCGACGCTTCCGATGTGGAATTGCGCCGCATCGAGTTCAACAAGCTGTTGCGGCAGGTGCCCGACGTCACGGACATCGCGCAGCTCGACGCCAGTGGTCGCGAGCAGATTGCCGTTTCGCGCCTCGCCATGGACCGGGTTGCGAGCCTCGACGATCGTTCCGGCGAGCCTGCGTTTCAGAACGCCAGGCGCGTTCAACCCTGGTTCGGGCCGGTGTACTTTCGCAAGGAGACCGAGCCCTACATCACGATCGCGCTGCGTTCGGGTGGCGACAAGGGGCCGGTCACCATCGCCGATGTAAACCTCAAGTTCATCTGGGACGTCGTCTCCCGCATCAAGATCGGCGACAAGGGCAAGGCGTACGTCGTCGACAAGCAGGGCTTCCTCGTCGCGGACCCGGACATCGGCCTCGTTCTGCGCAAGACCAACCTCGGAAACCTGCCGCACGTAGCGGCTGCCGCATCGGGAGCCGCGCTCGATGGCCAGGCGATGAACTCGACCGCACTCGACGGCACCAAGGTGCTGACTTCGGTCGCCGCGATCGAACCGCTCGGCTGGAAGGTGTTCGTCGAGCAGCCGATCGCAGAAGTCTACGAGAAGCTCAATGCGTCGATCGTGCGCACCGGCCTGCTGCTGCTGGGGGCGCTCGCCATCTCGGCCCTGGGCGCGCTGGCGCTTGCGCGGGGGATGGCGCGCCCCATCCGCACGCTGGACGAAGGCGCGCAGCGAATCGGCGCGGGCGACCTCGACCAGCAGATCGTCGTGCGCACCGGCGACGAGCTGGAAGGCCTCGCCGACCAGTTCAACCGGATGACGGCGCAGCTGCGCGAGTCGTACGCCGGCCTGGAGCACAAGGTCGAGGATCGCACGCTGGAACTCCGCAATGCGCTGGAACAGCAAACCGCAATCAGCGAAATCCTTCGGGTCATTTCGTCGTCGCCGACCGACGTGCAACCGGTGCTGGACGCCGTCGCCGAGCGCGCAGCCCTCCTCTGCCATTCCCCCTTTGCGCGCGTGCTGCTTATCGAAGGCGACATGCTCCGGCCGGTAGCCGAATATTCCCCGGACAGCTCGGGACTGACAGCCATCACCGCTCCCGTGCCGCTCAGGCGGACCTCGTTCACCGGTCGCGCTGCCATCGAACGAACTACGATCCACCTGCCCGATTGCCTGCCGCTTCTCGACAGCGAATTTCCCGACGCAAAGGAGAACATGCTGCGGCAGGGGTGCCGCGCGGTCCTGGCCGTGCCTCTGATGCGCGAAAGCGGCGCCTACGGCGGTATCTTCCTCTTTCGTCTCGAGCCCGGCCTGTTTCCGCCCGACCAGGTCGCGCTGGTGGAAACCTTCGCCCGGCAGGCCGCGATCGCCATCGACAACGTCCGCCTGTTCAACGAAACCACGGAAGCGCTGGATCAGCAGACTGCCATCAGCGAAATCCTGCGCGTCATCTCGTCATCTCCAACCGACGTCCGGCCGGTGCTCGATGCGATCGCCGAGCGCGCGGCGCGGCTGTGCGATGCCGCGGCCGCGTCCATGTACCTGACCGAGGGCAACATGCTGCGCCACCTCGCGTCGAAGGGGACTTCCCCCGATCCCGTCATCAGCGTCGATGCGCTGCCGATAGACCGGAACTCGATTTCGGGAAGGGCGCTGCTCGAACAGCGGACCATTCAGGTACCGGACATGCAGACCGAGGGCGCCGAGTTCCCGCTCAGCCACGAGATCGCGCAACGCCAGGGCCATCGCACGGTCCTGGTGATACCGCTAGTTCGCGATGGCAAGCCGTTCGGGACGATCCTGCTGCGGCGCCAGGAAGTGCGCCCATTCACCGAGCGCGAAATCGCGCTGCTGGCGACATTCGGCGACCAGGCAGCCATCGCGCTGGAAAACGTGCGGCTGTTCAATGAAACCAACGAAGCGCTCGAGCAGCAGCGCGCATCCGGCGAGGTCCTCGCTGCGATCTCCAATTCGATTGCAGACACATCGCCGGTTTTCGAGACGATCCTCGCAAGTTGCGAACGGCTGTTCGCGGGCAAGGTCGCGGTCATCGACCTGATCGGCGAAGACGGTCTCGTCCATCTCGGCGGGTACCACGGTCCAAGGATGGAGGAGGTGAAGCAGGTCTATCCACATACCATCGATACAACAAGCGCCACCGGCACCGCAATCGCGACGCGCGGCGTCGTGCACTACGCCAAGCTCGAGGACGTGCCGGAAACCGGTCGCCGCGCCTTCGGCGTCTTCGGCATCAAGGCAGCCATCGGCGCGCCGATGATCTGGGACGGCAAGGGCATCGGCGCCATCTGGGTTGCGCGCGATTACACCGGGCCCTTCTCCGACAAGGACATCGCCCTGCTGAAGACATTTGCCGACCAGGCAGTGATCGCGATCCAGAACGCGCGGATGTTCAACGAAACGAAGGAGGCGCTGGACCAGCAGCGCGCCTCCGGTGAAGTCCTTGCCGCGATCAGCAATTCGATTTCCGACACCACGCCCGTGTTCGCTAGGATCCTCGACAGCTGCGAGCGGCTGTTTGCCGGCAGGATCGGCATCATAAACACCGTGGGAGACGACGGACTCGTCCACCTGGCGAGCTACCACGGGCCGAATCGCAAGGAACTGGAGGGGATCTACCCGTTTCCCGTCGACGAGGCGAGCTCGACGGGCGTGGCGATCTTGCACCAACGCGTCGTCCACTACGCCGACGTCGATCGCGATCCCGACGTTCCGCCGCGTGCGAGGGCGGCATGGCACGCGACGGGCACCAAGGCGGTCATCGGCGCGCCGATGATATGGGAGGGCAAGGGCGTCGGCGCGATCTTCGTGTTCCGCAACTACGCGGGTCCCTTCTCGGACAAGGACATCGCGCTGCTCAAGACTTTTGCCGACCAGGCCGTCATCGCCATCCAGAATGCGCGCCTTTTCCGCGAGATCCAGGACAAGAGCCGCCAGCTCGAAGTTGCCAACAAGCACAAGTCCGAGTTCCTGGCCAACATGTCGCATGAACTGCGCACGCCGCTCAATGCCATCATCGGATTCTCCGAAGTCCTGCAGGAAGGGCTTTTCGGCGACGTCAACGAAAAGCAGGCGGACTACCTGAACGACATCTACACCTCCGGCAAGCACCTGCTTGGGCTCATCAACGACATCCTCGATTTGTCAAAGGTCGAGGCCGGCCGGATGGAACTCGACCTCGCGACGTTCGACGTTTCGTCCGCGCTGTCCAATGCCATGACGCTGGTGCGGGAGCGGGCGCAGCGCCACAATGTCGACCTGCGGCTCGCGGTAGGCCCGGACCTGGGCGAAGTGACCGCGGACGAGCGCAAGTTCAAGCAGATCGTCGTCAACCTTCTCACCAATGCGGTGAAATTCACGCAGGATGGCGGCAGCGTCGAGGTGACGGCAAGACGCGACGCGGATGCCATCGTGACGGCGGTGCGCGACACCGGAATCGGCATCGCGAAGGAAGACCAGGAGGCGGTGTTCGAGGAATTCCGGCAGGTCGGCCGCAACTACACGAACAAGCAGGAGGGCACCGGCCTCGGGCTGACGCTGACGCGGCGCTTCGTCGAGCTGCATGGCGGCCGGATCTGGGTCGAAAGCGAGCCGGGCAAGGGCTCGACCTTCACGTTCACCTTACCGGTGAGGACATGAAGCTCATTCTGATCATCGAAGACAACGAGAAGAACATGAAGCTCGTCCGCGACATCCTTCAGGTCAAGGGCTACGAGACCATGGAAGCCGGCTCGGCGGAGGACGGGCTGGCGATGGCCGCCGCGCGCAAGCCGGACCTCGTGCTGATGGACATCCAGCTACCGGGCATGAACGGAATCGACGCGCTGTGCGAGTTGCGCGCCAATGCGGCGACCGCGGACATCCCGGTGGTCGCCGTCACCGCATCGGTCATGCAGCAGGACAGGAAGCACATCACCGAGGCGGGATTCGATGCCTACCTGTCGAAGCCGCTCGACCTCAAGGAATTCCTGGCGGCGGTGCGGACGATGCTGGAGCGCGGGCGCCCATGAGCGCACCGCCCAGAGTGCTGGTGGTCGACGACACGCCGGCCAACGTCAAGCTCCTGGCCGACCTGCTGGAGGTGAAGGGCTTCGGCGTGGCCACCGCGACGAACGGCGAGGACGCGCTGGCCAAGGTCGCCGCGGAAAGGCCGGACCTCGTTCTGCTCGACGTGATGATGCCGGGCCTGTCGGGCTACGACGTCTGCCGTCGCATACGCGCGGAGCAGGAAACGGCACTGCTGCCGGTGGTGCTCGTCACGTCGCTCGATCCGCAGGGCGAACGACTCAAAGGCATCGAGGCGGGCGCCGACGACTTCCTGGCGAAGCCGATCAACCAGGCGGAGCTCTTTGCGCGCGTGCGATCGCTGCTGCGAATCAAGGCGCTGCAGGACGAGGTGCGGCGGCAGGCCGACGAGCTGAAGGAGTGGAACGCAAAACTCGAGGTGCGCGTCGCGGACCAGGTGGCGCAGATGCAGCGGCTCTCCCAGCTCAAGCGCTTCTTTTCCCCGAAAGTTGTCGATGCCATCGTTTCCGCCGGCGAGGCGTCGATCCTGGCGCTGCATCGTCGCGAGATCTGCTACGTGTTCGCGGACCTTCGCGGATTCACCTCGTTCACGGACCACGCGGAACCCGAGGAAGTGGAGGCGGTGCTGCGCGAGTACCACGCCACGCTGGGGACGATCGCGATCGCCCACGACGGCACGATCGACCGCTTCGCCGGCGACGGCATCCTGATATTCTTCAACGATCCGTTTCCGGTGCCGGAGCCCGGCAAGCGCGCCGCGGCCATGGCGCTGTCGATGCAGGCGCAGTTCGCACCACTCAGGACCCGCTGGCAGGCGCTGGGACACGATCTCGACCTGGGCATTGGCATTGCGCTCGGCTTTGCGACGCTCGGCGCCTTCGGTTTCGAGGGCCGGCGCGACTACACGGCGATCGGCAGCGTCGTCAATCTCGCCGATCGCCTTTGCGGCGAGGCGACGGGCGGGCGGATCCTGATCGATCGTCGCACACGCGCCGGGCTCGGCGACGACGCGGATGTCGAACCCGCGGGTCCGTTCCCCCTCAAGGGCTACGCGCAACCGGTGCCCGCCTTCGTGCTCAAGGGGTTGCGTTCGGCGGCGGGCTAGGCGATTGCGTGTCGCCTGCGAGTGCAGTCGCAGGCGTGTCTTCCGGACGTCAGCCGGCCCACCGCGCCCTGGGAACCGTGCGGGCGATCAGCGCGCCCGTCAGCGCAATGGCGGCGATGACGAGGAATATGACTCGATAGGCATGATCGACAACGGCGCTGAGCGACGCACGGTCTCCCGGCGCCATGGCACTGATGTACGTCGGGCCGCCTTCCGCCGCCCGGTGCAGCAGGTTGGCGAATGAGTCGCCCGCCTGCCCGACCTGCGCGTAGAGGACGGCGCCGACGATCGCCACGCCGATGGCGCCACCAAGCGCGCGCGACAACGAGATCGAACCGGTCGCCGCGCCGAGCGACTCGCGTCCTGCGGCCAGCTGCACGATCACCTGCGTCGGCGGCATCACCATCCCGAGTCCGGCGCCGACCAGCATCGTCAGTCCGAGCACCACCCACGTGGGCGCGCCGTTCACCGTCATGGCCAGGGCAATCAGCGCCACTGCGGCGAGCGCGAGGCCGCGCTGCGGAAATATCGTGGTGTGGCCGGTGCGCGTGACGCGGCGACCGGTGAGCGCCGACGATGTCACCATCGACAGCGTGACGGGCAGCAGCAGCAGGCCCGACGTGCCCACGGCCAGGCCCCGTCCCAGCTGCAGGTAGAGCGGCAGGTACAGGACGGTCGGGAACAGTGCGGCTCCGAAGCAGACCACGACCGCATCGGACCGGACGATCGCGGGAATCCGCAGGAAGCGCACCGGGATGACCGGGTACGCAGCGCCCTTCTCCCACCGCAGCAACAGGAGTCCTCCACAAACGGCCACCGCAAGCAGCGCGGCCATGGGCAGCGAGATCCATTCAAAGCGGCTGCCGCCGGACGACAGCGCCAGCAGCAACGCGGTTGTGAACGTGCAGAAGAGCAATGCGCCGACCACGTCCAGGCGAAACGGTTCGGACCGGGAAATCGCCGGCGCTCGAGGGATTCGTGTCGCAAGAATCGCCGCGAGCAAACCGAGCGGCAGGTTGACCGCGAACACCGCGCGCCAGGTGAAATGCTCGGTCAAATAGGCGCCAAGCACCGGACCCGACGTGCTCGCCAGCGCGAAAACCGTGGCGAAGTACCCGGCGAAGCGACCCCGTTCACGCGGCGATACGTGCTCGCCGATCAGCGCCTGCGCCATGGTCATCAGTCCGCCGCCGCCCAATCCTTGCGCGGCGCGCGCCGCGATCAGCCACGACAGTCCTGGCGCCAACGCGCATGCAAGCGATGCCGCGGTGAAAACCGCCAGCGCGATCAGAAGCATGCGCTGCCTGCCGAAGTGGTCGCCAAGATGGCCGTACAAGGGCGCCGCCACGGTCGCGGCCAGCAGGTAGGCGACGACGACCCACGACAGGTCGGCAAGTCCGCCCATCGTGCTGGCAATGGTCGGCAACGCACTGGCCAGGATGGTCTGGTCGGCCGCGGCGAGGAACATGGCGACCATCACGCCCGGAAAGACACGCCGGAACGCGTCCCTGGTCGTCAGCGGATTTCCCGTAGGTGCCGGTGCGTCCATGATCGGGGCTCAAGGTGACGGCAACGCGTTGCGGAACGACTCGCGTGCGAACAGCCAACCTATCCTACCCCACGGGTCGTGGCACCCGCTGCGCGGTCAACGGTCCGGGTTCACGGTCGGGCCGGGACACTGAGGCACCTTGCCCCAATACCCTTCGCAATACTGAATGCGCGCCTTCTGGCCGCAGATGATGCCTTCGAACACTCCCTGGCGGTCGCATTGCGCTATCGCATCACGCATGCTTTGCCACCGGTCGGGCGCGGGTGGTGGCGGCGGCGGAGGTGCCGGCTGCGGCTTTTCCGTTTCGGGCATCGGCACGGCGTCGGGAGGGTCCCCATTGGTCGTCGAGAACGACGTGGCGTTCTTCACTGCCGCGCGCCTCGCCGCGTTGCCGGCGGCCAGCTTGGCCGCGGATGCGTTCGGTGCGGAATCGAGGGGCGGCCTGGACGCGTCGGCTGGACCAGCCGGAAGGGGCGCGGCCGACGGGATCGGGGACGGAACAGCGAGGGGAACGGGGTCGGGCACCGACACGGCCGCGGACTTGGTCGCTGCCGGGCCCTCCCCCGCGGACGGCGCGCTCACCGGCGACTGGCCGACCGCAGCGTCATCGTGGGATCGCGCCGCAAGTTCACGCTGCCCGAAGTACGTGGCGCCGGCAGTTGCCAGTGCCAGGACCAGGAAGCCGATGGCCACCTGCCGCAACAATTGAGCCTTCGTCGGTGCGCTTGCGCCGGTCGCATCGGGAGGTGGCGCTTCCGCAGCGAGCGGTGACGCGGATGCCGGCACGGCGGGCGCCGCGCGGCGGCGGCGCGCCTGCGCGCGAACGTCGATGACCGAAGGCCGGCGCATGTCCTCCTGCACCGTCACATAACGGGCACGCTTGAGTGCGGCCTTGCATGGCGCGCACAGCATCGCGCCAGACAATGTCGACTTGCCGCATATCGTGCAGTTCATGGGTCAACTCCGCGCATGCCGATTCCGGCGGTCGCCGGAGGGCAAGTTCCCCCGTCAACGCAATTGCCATGCCAATGTCATAGTATCACGGCACCGGCCCATGCGCCAAACAGGCCCGGCAGGCTGACACGATCGCGAGCACGGCCGCCGACGGCTTGGCCGGAGCCACACGCGGCGTCGAGACGACCGAAAGGGCACCGGATACCGGGACCCGCTGGCTCGCGGGCCGCGGCCCCGGCCTCAGGCGTACTGCTGGCCGAACCGGTTGGCCAGGAACCTGCCCAGGTCCGCTTCCTCCTGGCGAACGAAGCCGGACTTCGGCAGGATGCCGTCGCGCATCATATCGACCATCGCGCATATTCCCGCCGCGGTGGTCACCTGGATCGCCGAGTACAGCTTTCCTCCGATCGTCTTGCTGTAGATTTTCTTGGCGTAGGATTCCTGCGTCAGCCGACCGTCGCGCATGCCGCTGACGGTCACGAACACCAGCACGACGTCCTGGTGCGTCATCGGCACCGCGTCCTCGAGCACGTCCTTCAGGATCTCGCGCCGCTGGCCGAGGCGCAGGTCGCGGATCAGCATCTTCACGATGTCGCGATGGCCGGGATAGCGCACGGTCTTGTAGTTGAGGTTCTCCACCTTGCCCTCGAGCGTTTCGCACAGCGTGCCCAACCCGCCCGAGGTGTTGAACGCCTCGTAGCCGACCCCGTCCAGCGAAAACGCCTCGACCTCCTCGAGCGCCAGCGTTTCGGTCAGGCGGCTGTCGATGATCGCCTCGCAGGGATTGCAGTACTCGTTGATGAGCCCGTCGGTGCTCCAGGTCAGGTTGTACTTCAGCGCATTCGTCGGATAGACGGGAAGCGCGCCGACGCGCATCTGCACGTCGCGCAGCGAGTCGAATTTGGCCGCCATGGCATGGGCGACGATCGAGATGAATCCGGGCGCCAGGCCGCACTGCGGAACCAGCGCCGACCGGGCGCTCGCCGCAAGCGCCTTGACGCGCCGCGTGCTTTCGACGTCCTCGGTAAGGTCGAAGTAATGCGCGCCGACGTCCACCGCCGCCGCGGCAATGACCGGTGTCAGGTGAAACGGGCAGGCGCTGATGACGAATTCGTGGCCGCGGATGAGTTCGCGAAGCGCGGCAGGGTCGCCGAATTCACAGCGCACCGTGGAGGCACCCAGCGCGGCCATCGGCGCCAGCCGCGTGGGGTCCTGATCCGCGACGGTCAGCGCATAGTCGCCCGACGCCTGCAGGAAGTGGGTGATCGTCTCGCCGATCTTGCCGGCGCCCAGGAGGATGAGTCTGGTCATGTCGTGCCTTCGAAGGATGTGGTTGTCCGCGACTTTCGCGCATTCTAGGTCGAGCGGCCGACGAATCACAGGCTGCAATTCGTCATAATGAAGGTATAATTCCGTCACTATGCCCACATTTTCGGCAAAACGACGGATCACCGCGGAGCAGCAGCGGCTGCTGTCGCTGTTGCGTCGCAATGCCCGCGAGTCGACCGCGTCGCTCGCCCGAAAGCTGGGGGTCGCGCGCACCACGGTCCAGGAGCGCATTCACCGGCTGGAGCGGGATGGCGTCATTGCCGGCTACACCGTGAGGGTCACCGATGCGTTCGCGAGGGCGCGCATCACCGCCCATGTGCTGGTCAACGTCAACGCCAAGCACTCCGAGCGCGTGATGCGGGAACTCGAGGCGTCGCCGCACGTCCGCGCGGTGTACGCGCTGTCCGGCGTGTTCGACTACGAGGTCGCGGTGGACGCGGGCAGCACCGAGGAAATCGACGGGATACTGGACGCCATCGGCCGCATCGAAGGAATCGAGCGAACCCAGACATCGGTCGTGCTGTCGGTCAAGTTCGAGCGCTGAACCGTCCAGCCACGCCGGAGACCGGGCGCGTCGCGCGGTTGCCCCGCTGCGGACGCTCCCTTAGACTGCGCTCTCGACGAACACCGATGCCGGAAGGAAGGCAATGAGCGAATCCAACAAGGTTGCAATCGTCACTGGCGCGGGCAGCGGCATCGGCAAGGCGGTGGCGATGGCATTTCTCAGGTCCGGCTACCGCGTCGCGCTCGCCGGACGCCGGCAGGACATGCTCGATCAGGCGCTGAAGGATGCCGGCGCCACGCCGGCCAATGCGCTCGCCCTGTCCACGGACGTCGCGGATCCGGATTCGGTGGCGGCACTGTTTGCGAAGACCAAGGCCGCGTTTGGCCGGCTCGACGTGCTGTTCAACAACGCGGGCGTCGGCGCGCCGCCGGTCAACCTGGAGGACCTGACGATTGCGCAATGGAAGAACGTCGTCGACATCAACCTGACCGGCGTCTTCCTCTGCACGCAGCAGGCCATCAAGCTGATGAAGGACCAGACGCCTCGCGGCGGGAGGATCATCAACAACGGTTCGATCTCGGCGCATGCGCCTCGGCCGAACTCCGCGCCCTACACGTCGACCAAGCATGCGGTGACCGGCCTCACCAAGTCGACTTCGCTCGACGGGCGAAAATACGACATCGCCTGCGGCCAGATCGACATCGGCAACGCGGGCACGGAAATGGCGGCGCGGATGGCCACCGGCGTGCCGCAGGCCAACGGGCAAATCGCCGTCGAGCCCCTGATGGACGTCGCGCACGTCGCCAATTCGGTGCTGTACATGGCCAGCCTGCCGCTGGACGCCAACGTGCAGTTCATGACCGTGATGGCCACCAAGATGCCCTTCGTGGGACGCGGCTAGGAGCCCAGGAAACAGAACCGGTGGGTTCGCCTCCGCTGCAGCCGGTACGCCGCGCCAAAACGCCGCCTCAGCCAGTGCCGCCGGCGAACTCGCAGCAACCACCTGCGAGCCGCGCGGAACGCCGCAAACTTCCAAAGCCACAGGTGAATTGCGTGCCGCACCCGCAGGAAGGCGGTCTGCGCATGCAGCACCCATCCGATCCGGGTGATCGCTGGCGCGGTCAGCTGATAGAGCGCCGCGAACACCGCCGAGAAGATCAGCTTTTCCAGCACCAGCACCGCGACCCCGAGCCACACGCGGCCGTGCATGAATGCCAGCAAGATCACGCCTTTCAGGGGCAGCAGGGACAGCAGCGGAAGCACGAATAGCGAAAGCGCCTGCCCGGGCGGCCGGCGCCGGATCCAGTCCGCGCACGCCGCCACCGGCGGAAGGCGCAGGAGACCGTTGAGGAGGCGCGCGGTTCCGCGCCACAACCATTCCTCGATCAGAAGCAGCACGGCCGCGCAGAAGAGCAGCGGACGCGTGAACCAGTGCCGTAAATGGGATCGTTTTTTTCGCACGTCGGCCAGCGAGCGTCGGGGTCCGAAGTCGGCCATCGGGGCATTTAGGCGCCGACTGCACGCCGCATTCCAGCACCATGCGACGAACGGCGGTAACCGCAGGCCGAATTGCCCGGAAGCGAACCTATGAGTCGGGCCGCAAGGAAGCGACCCCGGCATTCACTGTACCTCATTGCCTGTCGTCCTTGCCGGCGTCGTCGACGGGCGGCAAGGGAAACTGCCGCTCGATCATCTGGCGCGTCTCGTCGCCAATCGCGCAGCGGCCACTGCAGGTACAGGAGCAGACCGACGGGCAAGACCAGGAACGTGCCGACCCGGATGATGCCTTCCATGAACCGGTTCAGCAGGCGTCTGAAGGCGTGCATCCGGAGGGTCTACCCGATATGCTGGCGCAGGAAAGCGAGCGTGCGCTCGCGGGCGAGCCTTGCCGACGCCGCGTCGTACGAACCGCGCTGGTCGCAATTGAAGCCGTGGTCCGCGGGATAGAGATACACCTGCGCCGCCGGGTGGGCAGCCGCAAGGGCCTTGACCCCGGCCACTGGAATCATCGAGTCGCGTTCGCCGAAATGCGCCATGACCGGGCAACCCGGAACTTCGGCGATCGCGTCGGTCATGCCGCCGCCGTAGTACGGAACTGCGCATGCGAAGCCTTGCAACCGCGCAGATGCCAGCCAGGCCAGGTAGCCGCCCCAGCAATAGCCGATCACGCCGACCTTGCCTGCGCTTGACGCGGCGACTCGTGCAGCAGCGAGGTCGAGCAACGCCACGTCGGCGCGGGCCAACGCCTTCAGTTCGCGGCCGCGCGCGACATCGGGCGGCGTGTAACCGATGTCCACGCCGCGCTCGTACCGATCGAACAGCGCCGGCGCGATGGCGACATAGCCGTCGGCGGCAAAGCCGTCGCAGATGCCGCGGATGTGACTGTTGACCCCGAAGATCTCCTGCGCGACCACCAGCGCACCGCGGGGCGTTCCTCCAGGCTCGGCACGCCAAGCAGCGAGCGTGTGCCCGTCGGAGGCCGTCAATTCGATCCATTTGCCCATACGGCTTCCCTCGCGGACGGTTCTTCAGGTGAAGAATATCCAGTAGATCAGCCCGGCCAGGAGCAGCCATTTCAGCGCGTAGTACACGGGCCGGTAATGGTGCTTCAACGCCTTGCCGGGCTCGCGCAGGTAATAGACGACGCTGAAGATCCGATTGAGGAGGCCGAGCTGGTCGCCCTCCATGTTACGGGACTGGCTGGCGCGGATGAACGTGTTCTTGTACCACTTGTTGATAGCGGTCACCGCACGGCTTTTCAGCGGGCGCTCGACGTCGCAGAACATGATCACGCGCAGCTTGTCGGACTTGTTCTCGGCCCAATGGATGAATGTCTCGTCGAACATCACCGCTTCGCCATCGCGCCAGTAGTACGGCTGGCCGTCGACGAAGATGTGGCAGTCTTCCGAGTTGGGCGTCGAGAGTCCGAGGTGATAACGCAGCGACCCCGCAAAGGGATCCCGGTGCTTGCCCAGTTTCCCGCCGGGAGGAAGCAGCGCGAACATCGCGCCGTTGATCGACGGGATGGCCTGCACCAGGGCGACTGTCTTTGGGCATAGCGCCTGTGCGGACGGCAGCGGCTGGTCGTACCACTTGACATAGAAACGCTTCCAGCCGCGCCGAAAAAATGAGTTGAAGCCCAGGTCGGTGTATCCGGCGGCGGCCCGGATGTAGCCTTCGTCGAAAAGTTTCAGCGCTTCGTCGCGCATCACCTGCCAGTTGTCCGTGAGCGGCTGGAGCTCGGGAAACTGCCTTACGTCGAGGAATGGCCGATTCGGGACGGCCGAGAACAAGTACATGAGCGCGTTGTAGGGCGCCATGAAGGTCGAGTGGTCGGTGACCTGGCGATAGAACTTGATCCTTTCGTGACCACGGAAATGCACGAACAATGCCGACGCGAGGAACGAATAGAGTATCGCGGCCTTCCAGCTGAGGAGAGCTTCGAGCATGGCGGTCATACTACGTCATTGGCGACTCGCGGCGCGGTGCGCGCGCGATGGCCGGGTTGATCGGGCAAGCCGCGCCGGTGCCCCGGGCATCGCCGGCCGCGACTCATGCCGCTCCCATCGCGCGGCCGGTGCGCGAGCGTCTTGCGGCGGGTTTCCAGCGCCGGTGGACCCAGTACCATTGTTCCGGGCGGCGCAGGACGGCGAGCTCAAGCGCGGCATTGTAGGCTCGAGTATTCAGTCGAATGGCCTCGTTGGTATTTTCGCACTCAATCGGCGCCATTGCATCCTCGAACCGCAGCACGTGGCGTCCATCGGGTTCGCGCCAGCTCGTTGCGGGCAGTACCGGCGCACCGGTAGCCAGCGCGATGATCGCCAGGCTTTTGAATGTCCACGCGGGATGGCCGAAGAAGTCGACGGCTATGCCGTCGGGCGGTCGCGCGTGCTGGTCGAACGGAAAAACGATCGCGTCGCCGGCGGCCAGGCGGTCGAGCATGGCGTCGAGCGAGCCACGCTTGGGGAACACGCCGAACCCCGCCGCATTGAACCGCCGAGTCACCAGCGCATCGAGCCACTGGGGCTTGATGGCGCGCCGCACGAAGTGGAACCGGCCGCGCATCTGCGGATAATGGTTGAGGCCGGCGATGGTCGACACTTCCCAGTTGCCGAAATGGCCGGTCAGGATTAACACCCCCTTGTTCAGCGCGAGGGCATGGGCAAAGGCCTCGACGTTCTCGATGCGCACGAGCGCCATCTTGCGTTCGTGCGACAGCCAGCGGAACCTGAGGAACTCGCCGAAGAGCCGCCACAGATGTCCATAGTGCGCCTGCGCCAGCCGGACGATCTCCTGCCCGGAAACGCGCTCGCCGTATACGAGGCGCAGGTTGTCGAGGATGACATCGCGCCGAAACGGCAGGAACCGGTAGAGAAATTTCCCGGAAGGCGGCACGGCGATCTCGTTCTCCTCGGCGACGGCCACCGCCGATGCGCTGGATCGATCGTGCGAAAGCGACAGCGCAACCGACTTGACCCGGTAGCGCCCGAGCAACGCGGTCGCCGCCGGGCCGCAGACGAGTTGCGGCGCGCCGTAGTTGTCCCGCGCCACCGAAAATTCGGAGGCTTCGATCTGACCCAGCGCTGTTTCGCGGGGAAAGAGCTTGAGACAGGCCTCCTTGGCGGCGAAGCGCGCCGCCAGGCCGGCCGCGCGTCCTGGCCCCTCGCCGCAGTCGGCCAGTTCCTGCGCGGAAAAGAGTCGCGCGAGGTCGGCGGGAGGCGTTTCCTTCAGCAGCCGCTCAATGCGCGCAATCTCGACGGTGTCGATGCCGCATCGGCGATTGCCGGTCGCGGCATCCGGCG
Source organism: Casimicrobiaceae bacterium (assembly GCA_035430095.1). Classification (GTDB taxonomy): domain Bacteria; phylum Pseudomonadota; class Gammaproteobacteria; order Burkholderiales; family Casimicrobiaceae; genus VBCG01. The sequence goes on from DAOMGB010000008.1 coordinate 65,787, forward strand.
TCACGACATCCGGATTCGCCACGCCCGCCTCAAGCGGCGCGCACCAGCAGCGCCGCGTCGGTGCCGCCGAAGCCGCGGCACAGCACCAGCGCAATCCTGCTGCGCGGCGCTTGCGGTCCTGCGGCGATGTGCAGTCCGGCGCAGTCAGGGTCGAGCTCGCGCAGCGTTGGAACGCCCGGCACGACGTCCTCGGCAAGCGCCGCGAGCGCGAGCGTCGTCTCGAGAATGCCGGCGGCGGCGATGAGGTGGCCGAACGACCACTTGAACGCCGTCACGGGCGGCGGGTTCCCGCCGAATGCCGTTCTGATCGCTGCCGCCTCGGACGCATCCGACGCTCGCGTGCCGTTGCCGTGAGCGACGATCATGCCGACGTCGGCGGCATCGATGCCGGCGTCCTCCAGCGCGATCGCGATCGCGCGCGCCAGGCCATCGCCATCGTCGCGAATGGCGAGCAGGCCCGTCGCCTCGGAAACGTAGCCTCCGCCCAGCACTTCGCCCAGCACCCTGGCATTTCGCGCGGCCGCCGAATCCTCGCGCTCGAGGAAGAGTGCGCCGGCGCCTTCGCCGAAGACGCTGCCGTCGCGCGCGGCATCGAAGGGCCGCAGCGCCTCGCTCGCGATCAGGCCGAGGCGATAGTAGTAGAGCACCATCTGCGGCTCGATCGGCGCGTCGTGCCCGACGGCGACGACCCGGTCGGCTTCGCCGTTGCGCAGCGCCTCCATGCCTTCGATCACCGCCAGCGAGCCGCTGCAGCTGTGGCTGGTGATGCACGCGTTGCTTCCCTTCAAGCCGTACTTGATGCCGATATGGCCCAGCACGTTGTTCGGAAGCGACCGCAGCAGCCACATCGGATTCACCGTGTTGGCGAGCTCGCGCCCGAACGCGGGGAGGCTGCCGCCGGCCGCCGCGAGCAGCGGAAAATAGTCGTACTGGTTCTCGAAATTGCCGCTGCCTGAGCCGACGTACACGCCGGTGCGGTCGTTGAATGCGGCGGCCGCATCGGCGGGCAAGGTTTCACGGTATGCCGCGATACCCGCGGCATCGATCGCGCGCCCGGCAACATAGAGTCCGAAGAGGTCAGTGCGCCGGATCAGCTTGTGCAGCTTGCGATCCTCCACCATTTCGCGGGGATTGAAATTGGCGACTTCGCCCGCCGTCTTCGTCGGCCAATGCGCGACGTCCCACTGCCGGATGGGAGCGATGGTCGACGTACCGGCGCGAATCCCCGCGAGGATGTCGCCGGGGGTCTTGCCGCCCGAGCACACCGCACCGGTGGCCGTGATCACGATGCGGGGCGGGCTCATGCCGACCCCCCGGCCAGCGTCGCGTCCGTCTCTTCGGGATTGCGCAACACGATGCAGCTGTTGGAGCCGCCGAATCCGAACGAGTTGGACATCGCCATGCGGACCCTCTGCCTGCGCGGCGCATCGCGCACGAAATTGAGTTCGCAGTCCGGATCGACTTCCTTGAGATTGGCATTGATCGGAAGGCTGCCGTCGCGGATCGCGAGCGCGCAAACCGCGACTTCGACCGCGCCGGCCGCCGCGATGAGGTGACCCATCGTGCTCTTGGTCGAACTGACGGACAGCCGCGCGACATCCGGACCGAAGACCGCCTTGACGGCCGCGCTCTCGCTGCGGTCGTTCATCCCGGTGGACGTACCGTGCGCGTTCAGATAGTCGATGTCGGACGGCGCGGCGCCGGCGCTCCACAGCGCCTGCCGCATGGCCTGGATCGGGCCGTCGCCATCCGGAGGCGAGTCGGTGATGCGATAGCTCGAAAGCGAATTGCCGTCGCCCGCCAGCTCGGCGTAGATGTGCGCGCCCCGCCGCCGTGCCGCGCCCCATTCCTCCAGCACCAGGAAGCCGGCTCCCTCGCCGAGCAGGAAGCCGTTGCGCGACACGTCGAAAGGGCGGCTCGCCCGTTGCGGCGTGTCGTTGTCGGGGGAGAGCGCCGACAACAGGCAGAATCCCGCGATGCCCACCGGGCTGATCATGGAGTCGAAGCCGCCGGCCAGCACATAATCCGCCGCGCCCCGACGGATCAGCTTCATCGCGGTGCCCAATGCCTGCCCACCCGACGCGCATGCCGTGTGCACCGCAGACACATGACCGCGGATCCCGTGACGCCGCGAAATGAGCGACAGGCCCGCTGCGCAGTTGCTGCGGCAGAACGCCAGCGGATCGTTGGCGGGTCCGTCGGTCAGCAGCAGGTCGGAATGGAGCTCGCCATCGGCGGCCGAATGCTGCTGCGTGCCGGAAAGATCGGCGAAGTCGACGCCCATCATGCCGGCGCCAACCGCGCAGCCCCAACGCGTCGCGTCGGCTTCGGTCGGGCGAATGCCCGCGTCCAACAGCGCCTGCTCGGCGGCAGCGAGCGCAAAACGGTGGGAACGGTTGGTGAGCTTGAGCAGCCTGCGATCGCCGATCTGGGCCAAGGCGTCGAAGTTCTTGACCTCCGCTGCGATGTGCACCGGAAAGCCGCTGGCGTCGAACACGCTGATCTGCGCGCCGCCGCTCCTGCCATGCAATACAGCGTCCCAGGTCGTGGCCACGTCGTTGCCGACCGGGGTCACCAGCCCCAGGCCGGTGATGGCGACTCGCTTGCGTGCGTTCATGAGTCAGACCGCCCAGACGAGAATTCGACGCGAGCCGTGGCGAGGGGCTTTCCCCCGCCATCCCCGGCGCGCAGCGCGATGCGGGTCGCGCCGTCCTCGGCGCCGGCAACGTCGGCCTCGACGTCGATCTGTTGACCCGGGACGATGAAGGCGCGCATCTTCACGCGCGTCATTCGAGTCGGCACAGGCGCGGGCCAGCCGCGCGCCGCATGGACCTCGCGAGCGAGCGCGGTGGCGAGGCCGATCTGCGCGTCGAGCAGCAATGTCGCCGGGAACACGGGACGACGCGGGAAGTGGTCGGCGAAGAACGGAGCGGAAACCGGAATCCCGAGTCTTGCGCGGATCGATTCGCCGGCAACATGGTCGATCGGCTCGGGGACCAACGGCGTCACTCCCCGAAAGCGATCGACCGGCGCGCCGGCGCCGCGCAGCAGTGCGAAACGCTCGCGCAGCGCCTCAGGTGCGTCGAAGTCGGCCGCCGGCAACATCGGGCCCAGGCAGTCGTTCAGTTCGATCACGCGATTTCCGTTCACGTCGGCCCATCCCCTGTACGACACCGCGTTGTCATCGACATCGTCGATCTCGACCGCAAGCTGCAGCGTGTCCCTTGGTGCCACGCTCCCGAGAAAGCGCGTCTCGCCGGCCAGGGCCGCCACCGGCCGGCCGCGGTAGTCGATGTGCTCCAGGGAAACCCACGCGGCCAGCTGGCCGACCGCTTCGGCAACCAGGCACGAAGGAAAGGCACCGATCGCCGCAGGCACATGGAACAGCCCCCGCGCCCGCTTCCCCGGAGTGAACTCCGTGATGCGATCGACGAACGAGAATGCGGCGAAGTGCGCCGGGTGCTCGACTGTGCTGTCGGTCATACGCCCTGGCAATCGTTCAGGCCGAGGCCTTCGCTTCGCGCTGCGCCTGGACCACCAGCTTGCAGAATGTTTCCGGCGTGAACAGCCGGGGAATGTCCTTGACCTTCATCGGGTCCGCGAAACGATCCGCCGGAATCTCCGACAGGTAGGAACGAAGCTGAGAGAGGCCCGTCGCCGTCAGCACGCCCTTCTGCTCGAATTCGGCTTCGCTCAGCGCGCCGCGCGCGTTGTCGATGATCTTGCCCCGCGGAATCTTGATCTTGAACGCGCGTTCCAGACGGAACACCATGTCGAGGAAGTCGATCGACTCCGCGTCGAGGCCCTCGATCAGCGACACGTCGAGCTTGATGTCCGAGACCTCGCACCCGAGCGCATCGGCCATCGTTTCCGCCACGGTCGGGAACACCGCGTTGATTTCGTCCTTGGTGATTTCGGTTGCCATCGTTGCCTCACTCCATTTTGAAGCCGCCATCGATATTGATGATCTGGCCGGTGACGTAATCGGCGAAGCGAGAGGCCAGGAACCAGACCGCATAGGCCACTTCCTCGGGCTTGCCATAACGCTTGAGCAGGATGCGCGCCTTGACGGCGTCGCCTGCCAGCTCGCGCACTTCCTGCGACATTTCCGTTTCGATGACGCCGGGCGCCACCGCATTGACCGTGATCCTGCGCGACGCCAGCTCCACCGCCAGCGAGCGGGTGAATGCATTGATCGCGCCCTTGCTGGCTGCGTAGTTGGTCTGGCCGCGGCCGCCCTTCTCCCCCGCCACCGAACTCAGGTTGATGATCTTGCCCCCGCGCTGCACGATCATGTGCGGCGCCACGGCGCGCACCACGTTGAACACGCCGCCGACGTTGGTGTCGAGGACCAGCCGCACGTCGTCGTCATCCATCGCGGCCAGCTGGTTGTCCCGGATCATGCCCGCGTTGTTCACCAGGATTTCGACGCGCCCGCAGCGCTCGGCGACACGGTCCACGGCGGACGCGCATGCACGGGCGTCGCGGATGTCGACCCTTTCCGCGGCGATGCTCAGCGCGCCCGCGGCGCCGGCGGCCACGACTTCCTCCGCGGCTGCGTCATTGTCGCGATAGAAGAACGTGACGTCGCACCCCTCGGCCGCGAGCAGCTCGACAATCGCCCGGCCAATGCCGCGGCTGCCGCCCGTGACGATCGCCACCTTGCCTGCGAGTCCTCCGTCCATGCTCATGTGCGGCCGGCCGTGTGGGAAGTCAACCGGAGATGGCGAAACCGCCATCAACGACCAGCGTGTGCCCGTTGATCATTCCCGCCTCGGGCAAACACAGCAGGAACACGGCGCCCGCGACGTCCTGCGGCGTCAGCACCGGGCCCGACGGCGTCCGCTGCGAAAAATTGGCGAGCAGCTCTTCCCTGTTGGGAAAGTACTTCAGCGCGTCGGTGTCCACGACGCCCGCGCTCACGGTGTTCACGCAAATGCCGCGGGGCCCCAGCTCCTGCGCCAGCGCCCGCGCCAGGGCTTCCAGCGCCGCTTTCGAGGCTCCAATGAAGCCGTAGCCGGGCATCGCCCGCTGCGCGCCCAGGCTCGACATCGCGATGATGCGCGCGCCGGGCGGCATCAGCGGCAAGCCGCGCTGCGTGAGCAGGTTCAGCGCCAGCGCGTTGGTTTCCATGCACCAGCGCCAGTGCTTCAACGTCATTTCCACCGTCGGCTTCAACACGCCGCTGGCCGCATTGCTGACCAGGATGTCGAGCCGGTCGAAATGCGTCCCGAACGCTGCGAAGATCTCGTCGACGCTGTCGGGTATGCCCACACTGCCGGGAATGGCGCACGCGCGACGGCCCAGCGCGCGGATTTCCATGCACAGGGCTTCCGCTTCGTCCGCGCTGTTGTAGTAGTTGGCCGCGACGTCGCAGCCTTCGCGGGCGAGCTTCAGCGCAATCGCACGCCCGATGCCGCGGGCTGCGCCGCTGACAAAGGCCACCTTGCCGGTCAATGCGCCTGCCATGTCGTGTGTCTCGAGGGTCCGGGCCCGCCTCCGCCGCCAGCGCCGGGCCGGCCGAAGGATGGGCAAAACCGTTATTCTACCGTGACCACCCCGTCCGGCCGGTCCACGTTGCGCAAGGCATCCCTGACCCGGTCGGCGATTCGGAGCACCGTCGCCTCCTCGAATGCCCCGGTTCGATACGAGATCCCCGCCTCGAACCTGCCCCCCGACGTCGACACCGCGACCACCATCGGCGCCAGCGGACCGGTTGAAACGGCCCGCAGGTACTCCGGCGGCGGGTCGCCCGTTCCGCCTTCCCGCCACAGCGCGTCGACATTGAGCATCGTGACGCCAACCCACACCGGCCAGTTCTTGACGTGAAAGCGCTGCCGCTGTGGGACACCGAGGAAGTGCCAGACGATGCTGCTGTAGAACATGACCACCAGCGTCTGCAGGTACAGCTTGCGCTTCTTCCACTCCCGCGTCTGCGCACAAACGTCCTGCGCCAGCTCGCGCAGGCCGATGCCCTCGGGAACCCGGTGCGCCACGCGAAACGAACTCAGGAACTGGCCGAACCATTCGCGGACATCGGCCCCCACGTCGCTGCGGATGTTCATGATCGATGCTGCCGCAAGAAAGACTCGGCGCCGCGCCGTCAGGCGCTTCTCGGCCAACGGTGAAAGCGTCTTCATCATGACCGCGATGAGCATGTCGTTGAGCGTCACATCCCACGCCTTGGCCGCGCTCAGCATTGAGGCGAACTCGCCCTGCTCCAGGCTGAACGACACGAATCCGTTGGTGGGATCGGGCCAGCGGAGATAGCGCGGCCGGTGGGAATGGCGGCAGTTCATGGCCAGGCGGGGCAGGCTCACAAGGCCGCGAAGCACCGCGAATGCATGGTGCAGCAGCAGCGGCCGGAACGTGCGGGGATAAAGGCCCGGAACGGCGGGCTGCGGATCCAGGTCGCCATGCAGGTAGCGTGCGACGATCGCCTGCAGCAACAGCACGATCGAATCGCCGCCGGCAATGAAATGATCGTAGGCCACCGCCAGATCGAACGAGGCATCTCCCCGGATCGCGAAGAACCGGAACGGATCGACGGCGCCGTCGGCAGGAAACGGCTGGTTGAGCTGGCGCGCGATTTCCGCGTCCAGGGTCTTTCGCCGATCGCCACCCGCGGACAGTATCGCCGGCACCACAGGCGCCGGGCCGCCGCCGTAGTCGAATCGGCCTCCGGCGGCATCCAGGACGAGATGCGTGAGGCCGCGCACCTCGAGCTCGCGCGCGATCGCGGCACCGAGCCGTGCAGGGTCGAGCGACGCGTCGACGCGCGCAACGTGCACCGCGCTGTACGGATGCAGTTCCTTCCATCGCAGCATCGTGGCCTGGAACAGGTTGAGCTTGCCGCGCATCAGCGATTGGCCTCTGATTGCGCTCCCTGCTGCGCGGATTCGCACCAGTTTCGCCTGACGCTGTACCAGATGTCGGCGGCATGCAACAGGTTGGACGTGTCCACGTCGGCAACCTGTGGTGGCGGAGTGCCGTTCGCCGGCGAATAGGCGTCGATCCAGGCGCGCGTGACCGCATTGGAGGCGAGTTCCCTGACCTCGGGGACGCGCACGTGGCTGGTGCCGGCCGGCAGGATGACGTTTCGCACGCGCGCGGTTCCGACGGCGACATAGGGCTCGGGGTCGGCAAGCGTCCCCGCGATCGGATCCCACGGAATGGAGAAGCCGGTGAAATCGATCGCGGTGTCGGGGATGCGGCGAAGCTTCGAAATCATGTCCCACTGACCCAGGAATACGCGCATCAGCCTGCCCGTCGCGATGGCCGATGCAAAACCCACTTTAAGGCCCCTGACCGGCCGCGTCGCGCCTGCGCGGGGATCGCGAATTGTTGTCCGCGCCAATGCGGCACCCGTAAGCGGATTCCAGACGGGGATGTCTTTGTGGAAGGCACCATCCAACTCGTACAGGATCCTTATCGCCATCATTCCGCCCTGGCTGTGGCCGATGAGCATCGGCATCATCCCCTCAGTCTCGTAGTACCACGCCAGCGTCCCGGCCCAAGGCAGGCTGTCGCCGAAGCTCGACTGCGACAGCTTGCCGTCGCGCGGATCGCGCACCTGCTTTTCCGGGTATCCCATCGCGATAAGGAACTCGCCGAGCGGTTCCATCGTGATTGCGGTCAGGCTGCCCTGGAACAGGATGATTCGCGGCGCGCGGCCCGGAGGCAGCAATTCCGCGACATCCGCTGCACTCACCTCGCGGCAATCGAGCGCCGCGAGGTTTCGCGCGGTGACAGGTGCGACCGAAGGCGAGTCGTGCGCCGCCATCGAAGCTTCCGTCGACGCCGCCATCGCCGTCCCGTTCGTCAACCCTCCAGCCAACGCCCAGGCCAGCACCGCGCCGACCAGCGCGCGGCCGGCCGGTATTTCGACGCTCTTCGATTGGGCGGGTGGCATGCGCGTGGGACGGCATCGCCGGCGATTATCGCAGCCGTCGTCATGCCTGCCGATGACGTCGGTCAAGATCGGCGCGGAATGAACCTTCCGGTGCGCCGCATGTATTGCCCGTAGGATTCACCCTGCGTCGCCAGCAGGTGTCGTTCCTCGTTGCGTGCCTTGGCATTCATCCATGCCACGTGGGCCAAGGCGACTGCGACCATGGGCAATGTGGGCACGACCACCGCGGTGCAGATCATCAGGAGTATCGAAAAGGCATAGATCGGATGCCGGATTCGTCGAAACGGACCATCGGTGATGAGGTTGGTCTTCTCGCCGACGGCCACGGCCATGCGCCAATCCCTGCCCATGCGGGCCCAGCAGCGTGCGGTCGCCAGGAGGCAGTACACCGCCGTCGCCGCCGCAAGCCAGCGGAACGCGGCATAGGGCGCGGATTGCGTCGCGAATTCGGGCATGGCCAGATAGCCATGCGTCGCCCTCTGCGCGACGTAGGGAAGGACGACCCACGCGGTTACCATGGGAAGGAAGATCAGTCCCATGATCCTCTCCAGCGGCTGCCTGGGCGACAGGATCGGGGTCGCGCGCGAATGGCGCTTCACGCGGACTATCATGATTCCCACGCCGAACCAGTAGGCCCAGATCGTCGCGGTGGTGATGGCTGCGGGGAGATCGTTCATTGCACGCTTGCTGCCGGATTGCTGTTGCGGAATTTGATCGACGGGTCGGTCAATCGGCCGGAGGAACAAGGGGCCCTCGCGGTGCAGGGTACGACAGGCTGCCGTCATCGGGCAACATTGCACCGGTGCCGCTTCTGTGTCATGGGCCAGGCTGTACACTTCGCCATGCGCCGCATTGCTCGTGCCTGCGCGATCCCGGCCGCGCTCCTGCTGGGCGGCTGCGACGCCGTCAAGTCGGCGAGCGACCGGTATAACCCGCTCGTTTCCTTCGAGTCGAGGTGCGAAAGGCTGCCTCCCGGTCAAATCGAAATCCGGCAGGCCGCGTCCCCGGTCGAGGTGAATGACCAGATGTCCCTGGGCCAGCTGAGCCGCCTGGCGCAGGACAACCCGGCAACCCACCGCACGCTCGGCCTGACCAGGACGGAATTGCGCCGGGACGTGGTGATCGAACTCACGGGGCTGAAGGACGCGAGCGGAGGGCGCTCCTGCCAGCGCCCGCAACTCACGATCGAGCTCTCGATGGTGCCCATGACCGTGTACCTTGCGAGCGAGCTGCAGGACAACGCATGCGGGCGCGCCGCCGTGCTCGATCATGAGTTGAAACATGCGGCCGCATTCCGCGACCACCTGCAGGAGACCGCGCGGAGGCTCGGCACGGAACTGCCGGCAGTGTTCGGGCAGCGGATCATCGTCGCTCGCGATCCCGCTGCCGGCGAGTCCCAAGTGCGGCGTGAGCTGCAGGCGTTCATGGACGAATTCGATGCCGCCAACGCCTTGGAACTTAAGGCTCGCCAGGCCGCGGTGGACTCGCCGGACGAGTACGCGCGCGTCAGTGGCGCCTGTGGAGGGATTCGGGTCGATTGAAGCCTTGCGCAGTCGCGCGGCAACGGGCGAACCGCAATCGCCCCAAAGTCCACACGCAGTAGAATTGTCCCGCAATGCCCTCCCCCTCCGTCCCCCACGTCCTGTCCTGCGCCGGCGATCCAGACGCCCCGTTGAAGGTGGGCCGGACGCCAGCACGGGCGCTGTTGCGCGCAAGTGTCGTCGCGCGCACGCTCACGCCGGACTGATCGTGCCGCTCCTCACGGTCTCCCGCGCCCGCCTGGCATTCGGCCACCACGCGTTGCTGGACGACACGGAGTTCCAGCTCGACGTGCGCGAGCGGGTCGGGTTGATCGGGCGCAACGGTACCGGCAAGTCGTCGCTGCTCCAGGTTCTCGCGGGGCAGGGAGAACTCGACGGCGGCGACGTCTGGACGGCACCGCACACCCGCATCGCGTCGGTGATGCAGGAGCCCGCCTTTGCCGCGGGGCTGTCCGTGTACGACGCCGTCGCGCTGGGCCTGGGCGCCGAAGGGCAGCTGCTCGCCGACTACCATCATGCGATCCATCAACTCGCGGAGGACGGTGCCAGCGCGCATTGGATGGAGCGCGTCGAACGGCTGCAGGGCCGGCTTGACCACAGCGATGGCTGGACACTTTCGCATCGCGTCGACACGGTGCTGTCCAGGCTGCAGTTGCCCGCCGACCGCCCCGTCGACGGATTGTCCGGCGGCTGGCGCAAGCGGGTCGCACTGGCGCAGGCGTTGGCCGGCCAGCCGGACGTCCTGCTGCTGGACGAACCGACCAACCATCTCGACCTGGCGGCGATCGGGTGGCTGGAACAGCTGCTGACCGGTTTCCCCGGGGCAGTCGTCTTCGTCACGCACGACCGCCGCTTTCTCGACGCCGTCGCCACGCGGATCGTCGAGCTCGATCGCGGCCGCCTGCTGTCGTTTCCGGGCAACTACGCCGTCTACCAGGAACGCAAGGCGCGGCAGCTGGAAGACCAGGACGTGGTCAATGCCAAGGCGGACAAGTTCCTCGCGCAGGAAGAGGCCTGGATCCGCCAGGGCGTCGAGGCGCGACGCACGCGCAACGAGGGTCGCGTCCTGCGGCTGGAGGCATTGCGGCGCGAGCGCGCCGCGCGACGCGATCGATTGGGCCGCGTAAACCTGCAGCTCGCCTCGGGTGAACGTTCCGGACAGCTCGTCGCGGAGCTGATCGACGTCGGCAAGGACTATGGCGACGGCCCCCTCATCCGCAATTTCTCGACCCGGGTGATCCGCGGCGACCGCATCGGCCTCATCGGGCCGAACGGCGCCGGCAAGAGCACATTGCTCAAGCTCATACTCGGGGAAATCGAGCCCGACGAGGGCACCGTGCGCCGCGGCACCCATCTTCAGGTGGCCTACTTCGACCAGTTGCGCGACCAGCTCGATCCCGACGCCACCCTCGTCGACTTCATCAGTCCAGGCGCCGAATTCGTGGAAATCGGCAGCCGGCGCGTGCACGTGATCACCTATCTCGGCGATTTCCTGTTCCCGCCCGAGCGGGCGCGGGCAACCGTGTCGACGCTTTCGGGCGGCGAGCGCAATCGCCTGTTGCTGGCGCGACTCTTCGCGCAGCCGGCCAACGTGCTCGTGCTGGACGAACCCACGAACGATCTCGACATCGACACGCTCGAATTGCTCGAGGCGCTGCTCCAGGACTACCAGGGCACGCTGTTCCTCGTGAGCCACGACCGCGCCTTTCTCGACAACGTGGTCACCCAGACCTATGTCTTCGAAGGGAATGGCGAGTTGCGCGAATACGCGGGCGGATTCAGTGATTGGGCCTCGTCTCGTGCAGCCGAGGAAGGGCGGCGGACGGAGGATGTCCGGGCGGCAACGGCGTCTGTCGCGCAGCCCAGCGCGCAAGCCCCGGCGCGCGCCGCCAGCCGCAAGCTCAATTTCAACGAGCAGCGCGAACTGGCGCAGCTTCCCGGCGTGATCGAGACACTGGAGGCGGAGGCCGCCGCGTTGCGCGCGCGATTTGCGGAACCAGACGTGTATCGTAAGGGCGCCGCGGCGATCAAGGCGCTTCAGGAGCAGCTCCATGCCGGCGAAGCGAATCTCGCCGCAGCCTACGCGCGATGGGAAGCGCTCGAGAGGCGGCAGAGCGCGGTTGCGGCCACCGATGAAAGATGAGTCCATGCAACAGCTAGAGTTCACTCCGACCGGCGAGTTCATCGAATTGCACCAGCTCCTCAAGGTCACCGGCCTGTGCGACAGCGGCGGCGCGGGCAAGGCGCTCGTCGCCTCCGGCGCGGTAAAGGTCGACGGCAAGCAGGAGTTGCGCAAGACCGCCAAGATCCGCGCGGGGCAGACCGTCACGCTGGGCGACGTGCACATACGCGTGCGGAGCTCCGTCCCCCCGGCCGCAACCCTTCCTGCTTGAACCCGCCCGCCGAATCCGATGCCGGTGAACTGCTCGGGCACCGTCCGTTCGTCCTGTTCTGGTTCACCCGCGTTTGCACGATCATCGGGTACCAGATGCTTACCGTGGCCGTGGGCTGGCAGGTCTATGCGCTGACGGGAAGCGCGTTCGACCTCGGGCTGGTCGGCCTGGTGCAATTCCTGCCGGCATTGCTTCTCCTCCTGCTGGCGGGACACGTCGCCGACCGCTACGACCGCCGCCGCATCGCTGGCGCCTGCCAGGGCATCGAAGCGGCGTTGGCGCTGCTGCTCGCGGCCGGCAGCGCCAGGGGCTGGATCACCGAGCACGCGATCTTTGCGCTGGTGTTCGCGCTCGGCGCCGTGCGTGCTTTCGAGACCCCGTCGTTGCAGGCGCTGCTGCCCGCGCTTGTGCCGGCCGTCCTGCTCCCCCGAGCGGTTGCCGCAAGTTCCACGGCCGTGCAGACGGCGATCATCGTCGGCCCTGCGGTGGGGGGCCTCCTCTACATCGCCGGGCCGGCGTGGGCCTATGCCGTCTGCGCGGTCATGTTCGCCGCGGCCTCGTTGCTGACGCGGTTCATTCACCACGAACGCGTGCCGCCTCCGCACGAGCCCGCTACGCTCAGGTCGGTGTTCGCGGGGCTCTCCTTCATTCGCAGTCGCCAGGCGATCATGGGGGCCATCACGCTCGACATGGTCGCGGTGCTACTGGGTGGAGTCACCGCGCTGCTTCCGATCTTTGCCAAGGACATCCTGCATACCGGTCCGTTGGGCCTGGGACTGCTGCGCTCCGCGCCGGCGGTCGGCGCACTCGCGGTAGCGTTCTACCTGTCGCGCCATCCTCTGCAACGCCACGCGGGACGGACGATGTTCCTCGCGGTTGGCGTGTTCGGCGCCATGACGATCGTGTTCGGCCTGTCGCGCTGGTTTCCGTTGTCCCTGGCGGCGCTGGTGCTGCTTGGCGCGTCGGACATGATCAGCGTCGTGGTGCGCTCTTCGCTGATCCAGTTGGGCACGCCCGACGCCATGCGCGGACGGGTGTCTGCGGTCAACGCGATGTTCATCGGGACGTCCAACCAGCTGGGCGAATTCGAGTCCGGGGTGACGGCCGCGTGGCTGGGCACGGTGCCGGCGGTAGTCCTCGGCGGCATCGGGACGTTGCTGGCGGTGATGCTCGGCATGCGCCTGTTTCCGCAACTGGCGCGCATCGATCGTCTGGAGTCCGCGCGCCACGTGTAGGACAATAGCGGCTTGAACTGTCGGCGCGGAACCTTTGCCTGTCCGCCTTGCCGAACATCGCCTACGAATCCCATCGCCGAAATTCTCGCCGAAACCCCGATGATCCCCTTCCGCATGCACTGTCTGTTCAGGGTTGCGCTGGTCGCAGCCATCACGCTCGGCGCTTCCCATGCCATCGCGCAGAATGCAGCCACGCCGCGCCCGGACCCTATCAAGATCCTCGCCGCCGCCAAGGCTGCCAGCGGCGGCGCGGCGTGGGATGCGCTGCGCACCCAGCACAGCAAGACCACGATCAACGCAGCGGGTATCAGCGGCACCGCGGAGCGCTGGTCCGACATCTTTTCCGGCCGCTCGCTGATCAAGTACAACATCGGCCCGGTCGCCGGCGCCGCGGGATTCGACGGCAAGGTCGCCTGGTCGCAGGACGGCTCGGGCCAGTCGCGCGCCGAGACCACCGACGCCGCGCGCGAGCTGGCGGTCAACGCCGCGTATCGCGACAAGCTCGCGTTCTGGTTCCCCGAACGCGCCGCCGCGCAGATCACCTTTCTGGATCGCGTGGCCGACGAAGGCGCGATCTTCGACGTCATCCGCATCGTCCCGGAGGGCGGCCGCGCATTCCAGTTCTGGATCAACACCGAGACCCACCTGATCGAGCGGCTGGTCGAACGCGAGGCGGAAGAGACGCGCACCGAGTACCTGATGGACCTGCGCCAGGTGGAAGGCGTCAAGATTCCATTTCGCGTCCGCGCCACGCGCAGCGACACGCGGCGCGACGAGGTCATTACCGTCGACAAGATCGACTACAACTGGCCGCTGGCCGGCGTGGCCTTCTCCCAGCCTGCCGGCGCCGGTCCAGACTTCTCGTTTGCGGGCGGCAGCGCCACCGCGGAGGTTCCATTCGAGGTCCGCGAAGGACACATCTTCCTGCCGGTGATGCTTAACGGAAAGGGTCCCTACCGGATGCTGCTCGATTCGGATCGCGGCAACATCCTGACCCCGTTGGCCATGGCGGACCTGGGCATCAAGGCGCAGGGCAACTTCGGCACCACAGGTTCCGGAGAGAACCAGCAGGAAATCGGCATTGCGCGAATCGACCGCGTCGAAGTCGGAAACGTCGCGATCGACGGGATGCTGTTCACGGCAATCGACATCTCCGACTACCTGTCGCGCGTGGTCGGCGTGGATGGCGTCGCCGGGGTGGTGGGATTCGAGTTCCTGAAGCGCTTTCCCGTGAAGCTCGACTACCAGCGCCAACGCGCGACGTTCTACGAGCCTTCCCGGTTCACCTACTCGGGTGGCGGCGCCGGGGTTCCATTCAAGCTCCAGGGGCGGGTAGCGCTCGTGGAAGGCAGCGTGGACGGCGTCGCCGGCACCTTTGCCATCGACACCAGCAGCGCGGAGTCCGTGTCACTGCAAGCGCCGTTCGTCGACAAGAACGGGATGATCAAGCGCTATGGCGCGACCCAGTCGATCGTCTCCGGCGTCACTTCCAGCGACTACATCCACTCCCAGCTTGCTCGTGCCAACGTGCTGAAGCTGGGCGCCGTCAGCGTGGACAAGCCGACGATGGCGCTGGCGACCTCCGCCGGCGACTCGAAGGGAACCGGCGACGTCGCGGGCAGCGTGGGCTACGGCGTCCTGCGGCAGTTCAACATCACGTTCGACTACGCCAATGGCGTGATTTACTTCGAGAAGAACGCGAATTTCGGCCAGCGCGACATCTTCGATCGATCCGGCATGTGGCTCGAGCGCACGGCCGCCGGATTCGAAGTCGTGGACGTCACGAAGGACGGCCCCGCAGCCAAGGCAGGGATCGTGGCCGGAAATGTCATCGTTGCGATTGAGGGCAAGCCGACGTCGGCAATGATGCTGGCAGCGGTCCGCCAGGAACTCAAGGGCGCGCCGGGCACCAAGGTCAAGGTCAAGCTGGCCACGGGTCCGGAGAAGGTCATCACGTTGCGCGACCTCATCTAGCCATTCCACCCAGGGAGAGACCAAACATGACCAAAGACACGGCGAAGGCGAAGGGCGGCATTCACTTTCCGCCCCCCAAGGGCAAGCACGGCGCCCCCTTGGTTCCCGGACAGGACGCGCGCAAGAAGCCGGTCAATCCAACTCCGCGCGTCGTGGCCCGCACCAAGGCCAGCACCAAGGGACGCTAGCGCTTGTCGCGCATCGTGCTCGTCGCGGGCGCGACCGGCCTGGTCGGGTCAAAGCTCGTGGACGAATTGCTGGCGGACACCGACTGCAGTTCCGTCCACGTGCTGGCACGACGTCCGACCCGGCGGACCCACGCCAAGCTTCACGAGCACGTCATCGATTTCGCCCGTCTTGCGGCATTCGCCTGGCCCGCCGTGGACGATGCCTATTGCTGTCTCGGCACGACGATCGGCAAGGCGGGATCGCAAGAGGCTTTTCGCATCGCGGACCACGACTATCCCCTTGCGGTCGCACGCGGCGCCCTGGACCGCGGCGCGCGGCAATTCCTATTTGTTTCATCGCTGGGCGCCGATCCCCATTCGAAGGTTTTCTACAGTCGAGTCAAGGGCGAACTCGAATCGGCCGTCGCAACCCTGGGATTCGCGGCCGCGATTGCCTTCAGGCCCTCGCTGCTCGCGGGAGTGCGCACCGAACGGCGCCTTGGCGAACGGCTCGCGCTCGCCGTCCTCGGACCGCTGGGCGCGTTGGTGCCGCGCCAATACCGGCCGGTGGCGGACATCGCCGTGGCCCGCGCGATGGTCGCGTATGCCAAGCGCGGCCTGACCGGTTTCCACGTCGTGCCGTCGGAAGCGATCCAGGCGTTCGCGCCGGATTGAGCGGGTCATTCCCTTGCAAGCGTTCTGGCACCTGCTGGCGCTGACCGCGCCGCTCTTCCTCCTTGTCCTGGTGGGCTACGTCCTCTCACGCTGGGGGCGCTGGCCGCGCACCGCGTCGGACGCGCTGACCGAATTCGTCTTTTCGGTCGCGATCCCGGCGTTCCTCTTTCGCCTCATGTCCGACTTTTCGCGGCTTCCTCCCGTGGATGCGCGCCTGCTGATCGCATATTTCGGCGGCTGTCTCGTCGTGTTCTTCGCTGGCCGCATCGTCGCCTCCAGGCTGTTTCGACTGGACGGCGAATCGCAATCGGTGTTCGCCATGGGCGGCATCTTCGCCAACAACGTGCTGCTGGGCGTGCCACTGGCCAAGGTGACGCTGGGCGACGCCGCGATGCCTTCCGTGTCGCTGGTGCTCGTCTTCAATGCACTGCTGCTGTGGACGCTCGTGACCGTCTCCGTCGAGTGGGCCCGCAATCGCGAACTGTCGGCCAGGGGATTCGCGAAGACCGCCTACTCGGTCGTGACCAATCCGGTCGTGGCCGGCATCCTCATCGGCACCGCCTTCGGCTTCACCGGCCTCGCGCTTCCGGGCGTGATCGACGAGACGTTGCAGCTCGTCAGCCAGGCCGCAATACCCATGTCGCTGGTGGTGCTGGGCATGGGCCTCGCCGAATACGGCATACGCGCGGGCTGGCGGCAAAGCATCGCGATCGCCGTGCTGAAGCTTTCGATCATGCCGCTGGTCGTCTACCTGATCGCGCGCGCGCTGTCATTGCCGTCGCGGGAAACGCAGGCGGTGGTGATGCTGGCCTCGCTGCCGGTCGGCGCCAACGTGTACCTGATGGCCAAGGAGTTCAAGACGATGGAAGGCCCGGTCGCCTCCAGCCTGGTCCTGAGCACCGCGCTCGCGGCAGTCACCACGCCCGTGTTGCTGGCATTCCTCGGCGCCGGCGCCCGGTAGTCGTGGTCGGCAAGAAATGATGGAACGGATGTAGCCATGGCGCAGAAGGCCACGATTTTCAAGGCGGACCTCGATGTCGCCGACATGGATCGCAATCACTTCGCGACCCACGCGCTTACTCTCGCGCGGCATCCTTCCGAAACCGACGAACGGATGATGGTCCGCATGCTTGCGTTCGCGCTGCACGCGGACGAAGCGCTGTCGTTCGGACGGGGCTTGGCCAGCGAGGACGAGGCCGACCTCACGCAGCGGGACCTGACTGGCGCCATCCAGCTCTGGATCGACGTCGGCCTGCCCGACGAGAAGTCGCTGCGCAAGGCCTCCGGCCGCGCCGCACGCGTCGTCCTGTACGCCTACGGCGGGCGTGCGGTCGACCTGTGGTGGGCGAAGAACCGCGCGGCCCTCGAGCGCCTGCCCAATTTCTCGGCCTTCGTCGTCCCCTTCGAGTCGAGCCAGGCATTGGCCAGGCTCGCGCAGCGGACGATGCGGCTCCACTGCACGGTGCAGGATGGCCACCTCTGGTTCTCCTGCGGCAGCGAGACCGTGCCGGTGGCGCTCACGGTTCTGCAGCGACAACAGGTATAATCCGCAGTCGCGCCAGGCGGCGAAACCTTCAGGCCCATGGCGCGTGCCCCCCGCGTTCCGGCGGGCCCGTTTTCGGACAGCCTGCGACCGGCGTCCGATTCCCCGGCTTCAGGCCGATCCTTCCCCGAAAGCTGTCATGTCCTTTTCCAAGCTCGGCCTGTCCGAGGCGCTCGTGCGTGCCGTTACCGAGCACGGCTACACCCAACCTACGCCGGTGCAGGCGCAGGCGATTCCTGCAGTGCTCGCCGGCGGCGACCTGCTGGCCGGCGCGCAGACCGGCACCGGCAAGACGGCCGGATTCGTTCTGCCGATGCTGCAGCGCCTGTCGCCACCGCCGGGCGGGCCGCCGCGTCACGGCGTCAAGCCGATACGCGCGCTGATTCTCACGCCGACGCGCGAGCTCGCGGCCCAAGTGGAGGAATCGGTGCGCACCTACGGCAAGTATTCCAGGTTGACGTCCACCGTCATCTTTGGCGGCGTCGGCATCCATCCGCAGATCGCGCAATTCAAGCGCGGCGTCGACATCCTCGTCGCCACGCCAGGTCGCCTGCTCGATCACATGGGCCAGGGCACGGTCAACTTGAGCCACGTGGAGATCCTGGTGCTGGACGAGGCGGACCGGATGCTCGACATGGGGTTCATCCGTGACATCCGCCGCATCCTCGCGGTGCTGCCCAAGCGACGTCAGAACCTGCTTTTCTCCGCAACGTTTTCCGAGGAGATCAAGGCCCTGGCGGACGGTCTGCTCAATGCGCCCGCGATGATCGAAGTCGCGCGCCGCAATTCGACGGTCGAGATCATCACGCAGAAGGTGCATCCGGTGGATCGCGACCGCAAGCGCGAACTGCTGTCGCACCTGATCAAGTCTCACAACTGGCACCAGGTGCTCGTGTTCACCCGCACTAAGCACGGTGCAAACAAGCTCGCCGAACAGTTGAACGACGACGGCATCACCGCGTTGGCGATCCACGGCAACAAGAGCCAGTCGGCGCGCACCCGCGCGCTGGCAGAGTTCAAGGAGGGCGACCTGCAGGTGCTGGTCGCCACCGACATCGCCGCTCGCGGCATCGACATCGACCAGTTGCCCCACGTGGTGAATTTCGATCTCCCCAACGTGCCGGAAGACTATGTCCACCGGATCGGCCGAACCGGCCGCGCGGGCGCGACCGGCGAGGCCATTTCGCTGGTGTGTGTCGACGAAAAGGCATTCCTCCACGACATCGAGCGCCTGATCAAGCGCGAGATTCCGTCCGTGGTGGTGGAGGGATTCGCGCCCGATCCGCATGCACGGCCGCAACCGATCCTGCAGCGGCAGCCGCGCGGCGCAGGCGGCGGTCAACGACGAGGCAGCCAAGGCCGCGGCGACCAGGGGAGCGGCAATGCCCGCGTCCGGCAGGCGCAGCCTGCCGGCAATCCGAAAGGGCGCGTGGCGGCAAGAGCAGGAAGCGGCCGCGGGGCCAAGCCGGCGCCGCGCGCCGCGGCATCGAAACCCGGCTCGTCCCATGCCGGC
>DAOMGB010000009.1:0-80219 GCA_035430095.1 Casimicrobiaceae bacterium
GGCGCCGCGCGACCCGTCGCGCCGTCAGTTGAGACTCGCGATGTACTGCGCCAGATTCTCGATATCGGTGTCCGACAGCGTGTGCGCAACGCTGGTCATGTTGCCGGCGTCGTTGGTGCGCCGCTTGGCCTTGAAGTCCTGCAGCTGCTTGCTGACGTACTCGGGATTCTGACCGGCGACGCGTGGAACCTCGTTCTGGCCGACGAACGCGCCCCCGTGGCACATCGCGCACAGCACCGCGTCCGCGACCTTGCGTCCCGCGGCGACCTTGGCGGAATCCGGCTTGAACGGGTTGGGCGTCGGCTTCTGCGCCGCGTACCAGTTGCCCAGCGCGATCATCTCGTCACGGGACAGCACCTTGGAGATCGGCGTCATGACCGGATCGGTGCGCCGGCCTTCGCTGAAGTCCTTGAGCTCGATGTAAATGTAGCGCCAGGTCTGGCCGGCGAGCCTTGGATTCTCGGGGATCACCGCATTGCCGTTCGGCCCGTGGCACGCATCGCAGATCTCGGCTTGCGGCGGCGCGGCCGGGGGCGCCTGCGCGAAGGCGGGCGCGAGCGGCGCGGACAGGACGAGCGATGCGGCGAGCACCGCGGCGGCGCGGAGGAACGGTCGGGAGTTCATCGGGTCGTCGTGCGTGGGCCAGAAAAACGGCCACCCCGCGCCAGCGGAGTGGCCGCGCATGCCGCCTGATTCGGCTATTTCTTCTCGAGCCTCTTTTCACCGCCGATCAGCTTGAATACAAACACGCTGTTGCCGCGCTTGGAGTCAATCTGGTTGTTTCCGCCGGCGGCGACCGCTATGTACTGCGTGTTGCCGACCCGGTACGAGACGGCCGGTGCATTTACGCCCGCGCCCAGGTAATACTTCCAGAGCTCCTTGCCGTCCTTCGCATGGAACGCCTTGAACCAGCCGTTGGCTTCGCCGTTGAACACGAGGTCGGTCGTCGTCGCCAGCACGCCGCCGATCAGCGGCTGCGGAGTCTTGACGGACCATGCCACCTTGCCCGTGTCGAGATTAACTGCGACGAGGCGGCCCGACTGCTCTTCGCCGGGAATGGTCTTGAACGCGCCGCCCAGCCACAGCTTGCCGCCTGGATAGGGCGACGCCTCGACGTGGTAGGTCATCGGCTGGTGCAGGTTGGCGGCAAAAGCCAAACGCATCCTTGGATTGACCGCCATCGGCGACCATTCGACGCCGCCGTTGGCACCCGGCAGCATGCGCGCGCCTTCCTTGGTCGGCAGCACCCACATGTTTTCCTGCGGGACCATCGGTTCCGAAAAGCGTATCAGCTTGCCGGTGGCGCGGTCGTGGATGTAGATGTGCCCGGTCTTGCCGCCGTGAATCACAACGTCGACCATCTTGCCGCTGGCATCCTTCGCCTGCGTCAGGACCGGCGGGCTGACGGCATCCAGATCCCATACGTCGTGGGCGATGTATTGGAAATGCCACTTGTAGGCACCGGTGTCGAGGTCGATCGCTACCATCGAGTCGGTGTACAGGTTGTCGCCGGGACGAATCGCGCCGTAGAGGTCCGGCGAGGGATTGCCGACGACGAAGAATACCGTGCGCGTCTTCGTGTCGATGGCCGGCGTCATCCACACGCCGCCACCCAGTGTCTGGTAGAAGCCGCCGCCGTCCTTGGCCAAGGCAGCCTTTTCCGCCGCGATGTCTCGGTGCATGTCGCGACCCGTCGCGTCGTTGACCGCCCAGACGCCCTCATGGCCCTTCTCGGGAATGGTGTAGAAAGTCCATAGCAGCTTGCCGTCCGCCGCGCTGAACGCCTTGACGAAGCCACGGACGCCATATTCGCCGCCGTTGGTGCCCATCAGCACCTTGCCGTCGATGACCGTGGGCGCCATCGTTTCCGAGTAGCCCTTCTCCGGGTCGGCGATCTGCGTCTCCCAGAGCAACTTGCCGGTCTTGGCGTCGAGCGCGACGAGCTTGGCGTCGATGGTGCCCATGAACAGCTTGCCGCCTTCGATCGCGACGCCGCGATTGTTGTTGCCGCAGCACACCGTCACGATCGGACCGAGCTTGTGCTTGTAGTGCCAGTATTCCTCGCCCGTCGCCGCGTCGATCGCATAGACGTGGTTGAAGGACGTCGTCAGGAACATGACGCCGTCGACGACGATCGGCGCGGTCTCCATCGATTCCAGCACCGCCGTCTGGAAGACAAACGCGGGCGCAAGCGCTGCGACATTGTCGACGGTGATCTGCTCGCCAATGAAATATCGCGTCTGTTCGTAGCTGCCGTTCGCATGCAGCCAATTGGTCTTGTCCTTGGCAGCGGCGGTCAGTGCAGCCTGCGACACGTTGGGAGTTCTCGTCATCGTCCTGGCCGTCGTCGTCGCGCCGCCGGTGATTTCCTGAGCATTCGCGGGCAGTCCGCACACCATGGCAAACATCGTGGCGAGGCTGAAGCCGGCCATTCTCATTGGATTATTCATTCGCTCCCTCCCAGGATTCTCGTAGATTCGGACTTCCGGTGCCGTCGACTGCGATTGACGAACCGGTCCGACCGGTTCGTCGCGGTCTCGTTTATAGTACTTTTCCAAGGTCGCTGCAACGAAGCCTTCTTTGTGCAGTGCGTCATCCTCCGGTCTGAAAAGGATTCCCGTGCCATTGCGAGCCATTGCCTTCCTGCTGCTGACGACGTTCCTCACCTGCGGCGCCGCAGCGCAACCCGTCCCCGACGACAACCTGTCGGTCAACGCCCGCTTCCTCGCCGCCGCGCGCAGCGGAGACGCCGCCATGATGGACAGGATGCTGGCGCAAGGCGCCGCCGTGAATTCCCGCAACCGCCTCGGCGAGAGCGCGCTCCTCATTCTGCTGAAGAACAACAAGGTGGACCTCGCTCAGAAGGTGCTGGCCGCCGGCGCCGATGTGAACCAGCCGGCGCTCAACGGGGTCACTCCGTTGATGACCGCCGCATTCAACGGCCAGGCAGCGATGGCCAGGCAATTGCTCGACAAGGGGGCCAATGTCGCGGCGCTCGATCGCCTGCAAAAGAACGCCATGATCTACGCCGCAGGCGCCGGGAATACGGACATCGTCCTGATGCTGCTGGCCAAGGGCGTCGACCCGAATGCGGTCTACGCCAACGACCTCACGGCGCTGATGTGGGCAGCCGGATTCGGCAAGACCGCGACCGTGAAGGCCCTGCTGGGGGCTGGCGCCAATCCGAAATTGCGCGACAATCGCGGCAAGACCGCGGCCGACATGGCGCGCGCCGAGCATTTCGACGAAACTGCCGCACTGCTGGACTCGGCCATTTAGCCAGCGCCGCCGGAGGGTTCGCAATGTCAGGATTCACTATTCGCCGCATTCGCGCGCTGCTCGGGATGCTGCTGTTGGCCTGTGCAGCCCTTGCAACCGCCGCGGAGATCGGCCAAATAAAAGTCGCGCGCGGCCAGGTCACGATCGAGCGGCAGGGCAAGGCAACGCCGGCAACCGTCGGGATGCGGCTGCAGACGTCCGATTTCGTGCGTACCGGGCCGGATGGATCCGTCGGGATCACGATGGATGACGATTCGCTCCTGTCGGCCGGGCCGAACAGCGAACTGTCGCTGGATCGCTATGCCTTCGACGCCACGACCAACCAGGGAAAGTTCGACTCGTCGCTCAACAAGGGGACGATGGCAGTCATCTCCGGTCGCATCGCCAAGCAGTCGCCGGATGCGATGTCGGTGCGCACGCCCAACGCCATACTCGGTGTGCGCGGAACCGAATTCGTGGTCAGCGCCAATGACTGAGCTGCCGCCGCCCATGCGCCATGGCGTGGCGATGGCGATGCTTTGCGCCTTGCTGGGCGGTTGCGCCAGCGGCGGCACCGTCGTCCTGCTTCCGGAAAAGGACGGTCGGCCAACGGCGGTGTCGGTCAAGCAGGGCGACAAGGAAGTGCTCCTCGACAAGCCTTACGCGGCCGCCAAGGCGACGCCTCAGGGTCCTCAGCCGTACGTGGCCACGCCGCAGGAGGTTCAGGCGAAGTTCGCCCCCGCGCTTGCCGCTCAGCCGGCGCGCGCATCGACGTTCACCCTCTACTTTGTCGAAGGCAAGGACGAATTCACCGACGATTCGAAGAAGGACGTGGACCGCATACTGTCCGAAATCGCCCGGCGGCCCGTGCCCGACGTGCTCGTCGTCGGACACACGGATGCGGTCGGCACCGACCAGTTGAACGACGCCCTCGGAATGCAGCGCGCGGAAACGGTGCGCGCGGCGTTGATGAAGCTGGGCGTCCCGCCGGACGACATCCGTGCCCAGTCGCGCGGCAAGCGGGCATTGGCGGTGCCCACGGCCGACGGCGTGGCCGAGCCGCGTAACCGTCGGGTCGTGATCATCGTGCGTTGACCGCGGCGGCCCGACCGCTAGGCGGGCCCGCCGGGCAGCCAGCGCATGGCCAGCACCGTGACGTCATCCGCGGGTTCTGCAGTTCCTTCGAACTTCCGCACGTCCGCGATCACCGAATCCACGACCGCCTGTGCCGTCGCGGCGGCGTTGCCCGACCGCGAGAGTGTGTCGCGCAGTCGATTGCCGCCGTAGCGCTCGCCCGCCTCGTTCTGCGCATCGACGACGCCGTCGCTGACCAGGCATAGCAGTTCTCCGGGCCGCAGGGCATAGCGGCCGGCCGTGTAGGCAAAGCCCTCGACGGTGCACAGCGGCGGTCCGGAGCCTCCTTCAAGGCGCGCAAGCGCCCTTGCCGAAAGGTCCATTACATAAGGGTTTTCATGCCCCGCGTTGCAATAGGCGAGTTCTCCGGTGGCGAGGTCGAGAATGCCCGCGAATACCGTGACGAAGTACATCTCGGGGTTGTCGCGCGACACCTCGGCATTGGCGGCGCGCATCAGGTCGCTCACCGCCGCGTCCGGCTGCCGCAGCGCGGCGCTCTTGTACAGCGCCTTGCTGATGGCCATGAAAATGCTAGCCGACAGGCCCTTCCCCGCCACGTCGCCGACAATAAAGTACAGGCGGTTGGCATCGAGACGGAGAAAATCATAGAGATCGCCACCGACTTCCCGGGCCGGGATCATGGTTGCGGCCAGATCGATGCGAAGCTCGTCCCGAAGCGAATCGGCGCGGGGGAGGATTCCGGTCTGGATGCGCTGCGCCGCCTGCAGTTCCCCGGCAATGAGCGCGGCCCGCTCGCGTTGCGCTTGCACCACCTGTTCCAGCGCCTTTCGGCGGCGCGCCGCCTCGGTCAACGTCAGCACCAGCAGCGTGGTGAAAAGGATCAGCAGGCCCACGCCGGGCGTGGCCGCGTCGAACAGTTGCCGCTGTGAGCGAAACCCCGCGTACCCGGCCAGCGCCATGGCCAGTACGCAGCCGACGGCGAGAAGCGCCGCGTTGCGGGGCCGCAAGCGCGGCGTGGCCCAGATCAGCGCCATTCCAAGGATGACGAACACCCCGACCTCGAGCGACGATGCCCAGGGCGAGCGATGCAGCCACGTCTGGTCCTTGATGTTTTCAAGCAGCTGCGCGTGAATCTCGCTGCCGGGCATGGGTTCGCCCAACGGGGTGTTCTGATAGTCGGTGAGTGCCAGTCCCGTCATGCCCACCAGCACGAGCCTGTCGCGCAGCAGCTGCGTGTCCACCCGGCCCTCGAGCACGTCGATGGCGGATATGTAACGCCTGGAATCGCGCGGCGAGTAATAGATGCGCATCGACCCGTCGGGCTCGGTGGGCGCGGTGACGTTGCCGATCGTCACGCCCTGCACCGACGTTCCGGATACATTCAGGGTCAGCGTCGGCGCGCGCAGCGCGACCCGGAGCATTTCGACGGTGAGCGCGGGCGCCAGCGTGCCGTTCACGCTGGAAACGAGAGGCATGCGCCGGATGACGCTCTTCGCCGCATCCCCGCCCGACATCAAGCCGTGGCCGGCAGCCGCACGATCAAGCGGATCGATGCTGGGAAAGACTCCCTTGAACTCACTCAGATTGCGCGGTGGAACGACCTGATCGCCCCGTCGCTCCGGGTCCATGATCTTGATCGGCGCCGCCCGCAGGACCTTGGCCGTCGGTTCCGGGGTTCCCACCAGGCCCAGCACCACCGGCCCCGCGCCGATGGCCGCAGCCATTTCCGCGTCGTTGGATGGCAGCGCGGACAATCGTGCCGAGAGTTCCGGGTCCACGCGCTGCGCTCGCTCGGCGAGCCGCTCCGGCGACATCCGGTCGGCTTCCGACATCAGGATGTCGATGCCGATGGCCAGCGGTTGATGGGCCTCGATGGCGCGCAGAAGCTCGGCCAGGATCGTGCGTGGCCACGGCCATTGGCCCAATGCCGCCAGGCTCCTTTCGTCGATCTCCACCACCATGGCGGGAGTGGATTCGATTTCGCGTGGAGTGATCCTCTGGTACGCGTCGAACCAAAGCGACTGCAGCCTCGCGTCCATCAACGGCCCTACCGCGACCAGGACGGCCAGCATGGCAAGCGTGAGCAGTCCCCACGCCCAGATGCGGCGGGCCGAGAGCGATTCCGGCCAATCTTCGGGCGCCTCTCCTGCCGAGCGTTCATCACTGCGCTGCGACACCGTCACAACGCGATTTCCATCCCGTCGTAGGCCGCCGAAACGACCAGCGGCTTGCCTGTTCGCGTGATCTCCTCATAGCGCTGTGTTTCCGCCAGGATGCGAGCGATGGCATCGTCGCCGTGGATGGGCTCATGGTGAAACAGGCACAGTTGCCCGGCACCGGCCAGCTGGCACAGCTCGACGCCAACGATATTGCTGGAATGACCCCAGTCGGACTTGACCGAAATCGCGTCGGCAAGCGAGTACATGGCATCGAAGATCACCACGTCCGCGCCGCGGAAGAAGTCGACATACGTCGCGGTCTCCGCCGGGTCCGCCAGCGCATGCTCGGAGTCGGTCGTGTAGATCACGGACCGGCCGCCGGCCGCGAAGCGATATCCGTAGGAATCGCCGGAATGCCGCTGCAGCATGAGGCTGACCTGCATCCCGGCGATGTCGTAGCCGACGCCGGGTTCCAGGCGCACGAACTCGATGTCGGCGCCCAGCGTCGCAAAGTCGACCGGGAACGAGGGCGTTGCCTGCTGACGCCGGAAGGCGGCCTCGAGTTCGGCGTGACCGCCGTAGATGCGGATGCGGTTGCCCGGAATGTAGGCCGGCGTGAAGAAGGGGAACCCCATGATGTGGTCCCAGTGCACGTGGGACATGAATACGTGGTAAGTCCGCGGCGATGCGGGTCCATGGCGCGCCAATGCCTTCTGTCCAAACGGGCGCACGCCGGTGCCCAGGTCGCACAGCACGTATTCCGGTCCTCCCGTTTCGATCTCGACGCACGACGTGTGCCCGCCGTAGCTTCCTGAAACCGTCAGACCGAGGCCGTCGACGAAGTCGCACAACGCCTCGTCGTTCGCGAACGTCGTCCCGGCGGCGGCGCGAAGTGCGCGCAGCACCTTGTCGCGGACGCCGGAAGCCGTCAGCGCCACGGGAAGGGACCCCCGCGTGCCCCAGAACCGGACCCGATTCACTTCGCGCCCGCGTCAAAGGCCGCCAGCGCCGGCCCCGACAGCTGAACCAGGGCCGCACGCACGTCGGGAAATATCTCGAGCACGTGATTGAAGCGCGCGATGCCGAAGATCTCCGCCACGGCCGGCCGCAGCGAAGCCACCGCGATCCTCGCGTCAGCTGCGCGCAGCTGCTTGGCCGCCAGCAGCAGCACGCGCAGGCCCATGCTGCTGATGTACTCGACCCGCGAGAAATCAAGGACAACCGCGCACTTTCCCTGCGCAGCGGCATCGAGGACCGGCACAAGCGACTGCTTGAGCCATTCCGCGTTGGGATGGTCGATCTTGCCGGCCGGCGTGGCTATGAAGACATCGACTATTCGCTGGCATTCGAATTGCACAGCACCTCCCCGTTTCGGCATGCCGCCCCGACATCGAATTCGCCGCCTGATTTCGTTACTCTACTACCTCCTCATCCCCCTGGCCTGCCAAGCCCCATTCGGGCGAGCGTCCCGTCCCGGTCGACCAGCGCATGCTTCAGCGCGGCCGCGATGTGAAGCGCAACCGCGCCCGCCAGCACCCAGCTGTTGACGAGGTGCACGGTGCCGAAGAAGTCCTTGAGAAAGGCATCCTTCCAGCCCCACATCGGGAGTGCCATGCCAAACAGCTTGACCGGGTAGCCGCTGAATATCGAACCCAGGTACCCCGCAAGGGGCTGCAGGAAAAGCGCAAGGTACAGCACGCCGTGATTGACGTGCGCCGCACGCCGTTGCCACGGCGGCATGGGCGGGAGCGCGGGGGCGGGATGGTACCGGCGCCAGGCCAGGCGCAGCACCATCAGCCCAAGTATCGTCAGGCCGACCGACTTGTGCAGGTTGAACGCGTCCGCGCGGATTCCCGGGGGCTGCTTGGGAATGCCCTGCATCCACCATCCCCAGGTGAACTGCGCGATCACCGCCAGCGCAATGACCCAATGCAGCGCGATGGCGGTCCGGCTATAGCGATCAGAAGGTGGCACTGACACTCACTCCCGCGTACCAGTTTCGACCGGGCGACGGCTCGTAATACCGGTTATTGGCATCGCCGACGATGACCGAGCCCACGTAATTCACGTTGGCGACGTTGTTGACCCGAACATATTCGGAGATGCGGAGGCGTTCGATGTCCTGCGCGAAACCCACGCGGACATTGCCGATCGTGTACGCCGGCGCAAATGCGGAATTGACGTCGTTGACGTAAACCCTGCCGACATACTGCACTTCGCCTGCAACGCTGAAGCCCGCGTAGCCGCCCGGTGTCCAGGTGACGACACCGAATGCCTGCTGCGGAGGCACTCCCGGCAGGCGCGATCCGGCCGGCGTGACGACCGGCGGAATGCCCGAGACATAGGCATCCGCGAATTCGGCGAGCAGGTAGCTGTAGTTGACGTGCGCGGTGACGCCCTGCCCCAGGTCGGCGTCCCACTCTGCCTCGAAACCGCGCCGGTTCGTCTTGCTCGCATTGCGATAGGTCGTGCGCCCCCCCGACGACGAGTCGACCACGATTTCCTGGTCCGTCGTCGCGGTGAACGCGGCGAGATTCACCCTCTGCCTCGCCGCCGGGAACCACTTCGCGCCGACTTCCCAGGACGTGGACGTCGCCGCATCGAGCGCCAGGTTCAATCCGCCCCCGACGGGCCGGTAGGCCATTTCCGCGAATGTCGGCGTCTCGAATCCCTGCCCGTAGCTTGCGTACAGGTTGAGGGCTTCGGTGGCCCGCCAGAGCACCGCCGCGATGGGACTGGTGTTGTAGAAAGTGCGACTGCCGCTGTCGTCGGGATTCACGCCGACGATGTAGTGATCGATCGAGTCGTACTTGACGCGACTCGACCGCACGCCGACGGTCAGCGCAATCTCGGGCAGCACGTTCCATTGCGCCTCCGCATAGATGTCTCCACTGGCCACGGAGTCGTCTTCGTTGCGCCGCGGTGCGCCCAGGTTGCCGTTGTTGTTGACGAATCCCTGCCTCAGTTCATGCAGACGATCCGCGTCCAGGCCGATGTTCAGCGTCAGCGGGCGATCCAGCAGGCTGGCACGATGGATCAGGCGCACGCCGATGCCCTCGTAGTTGCGATCGAGGTCGACGACGCCACCGGAGGACGTCGCGCCGATTCCGGACAGCGCGAGGTACTGGCGGACCTGCCGCTGCCCGCCATAGCCGGTCACGCGCACGGTGGTGTCCGCGCCGAGCAGCTGCTCCACGGCGACGCCGCCCTGCACCTGGCTGATGGTCTTGTTGGTATTGAAGAGCGTGGCCACCGGATCGGCCTGGCGCGGGTTCTCCTGCCACTGCGCGTAGGTCAGGCCGAGCGGGTCCTGCGTCTGCGGCTGGTACTGCGAATTGGCGATCAGCGTGACGTGCGTCGACGCAGCGGCGTCGAAGGTGACCTTCGCATTGGCGATCTGTCGCAATGCGGAGGAGTGGTCGCGGTAGCCGTCCGTGTCGAAGTTGCTGAAGGCCGCGACATACCCGATCCCGTCGGCGATTCCCGTCGCCTTCACCCCGATCATCGACGTGCCATAGCTGCCCAGGCTGGCGGTGAAGTTGACGACCGGCGCCGCCGTGCCGTCTTCCGTGTACACCGACACCACGCCCCCGGACGCGTTGCCGTACAGGGTGGAGAACGGTCCGCGCAGCACTTCGATGCGCTTGGCCGATAGCAGGCTGAAGCTGCCTGTCTGTCCCTGGCCGTCGGGCATCGTCGCCGGTATGTCGTCCTGGTACAGGCGCACGCCGCGCACGCCGAATGCGGCGCGCGCTCCGTAGCCGCGCGAACTCAACTGCAGGTCCTGCGCATAGTTGTTGCGGTTGGCAGCGAACACGCCCGGCACCCGCACCAGCGATTCGGACAGGTTGATTGCCGGCTGGCCGTCGCGGATGGTTGCGCCATCGATGACATTCGCGGAGGCCGGCACGTCGAACAGTCGATCTTCGCCGCGGGTCGCGGTCACCGTGACCGGGTCGAGCGTCGCCGCGACGTCGGGCGGCGGCGCCTGTGCGGCGGCGATCCCCATTCCCGCGACGCCCGAGGCAATGGCCAGGACCGGGATGCGGGGAATCGTCCAGGCGCGG
Organism: Casimicrobiaceae bacterium; assembly: GCA_035430095.1. Classification (GTDB taxonomy): domain Bacteria; phylum Pseudomonadota; class Gammaproteobacteria; order Burkholderiales; family Casimicrobiaceae; genus VBCG01. Next base: position 10,580 of record DAOMGB010000009.1, read on the forward strand.
CTTGTGGGACGTCTTTTGGCGATGCGTCGGGGCATGTCGGAAAGCAATGCGAGAATGCAACGGTCTGCGGCAGGAGCGCGGCGTCGTGTAGCATAAAAGAAAGCGCCTGCATCCGATAGCGATTGCGCCGCAATTGCAGAAAAGACTGTTGCGAGGAAAAATCATGTCCCTTGGATATTCCGCCGGTGCGTCGCTGACCGCGCTGGTCGCGACGCTGTCGGCCGCGATGTTGGCCATGCCCCCGGTGCGGGCAGCCACTGCCTATGTGCCCAACGAAGGCAGCGGGACCGTTAGCATCATCGACACTACCACCGACAAGGTCTCGAACACGGTCAGGTATGGCAAGAAGCCGCGCGGGATCGCCATTTCCGCCGACGGAACCCGCCTGTTCCTTTCCGACCAGACCGGCAACGCGCTGGTCGTGGTCGATACGGCCAAGGGCGCGACGATCGCGACGATTCCGCTGGGCGATTCACCGGAGGCCATCTACCTGTCGCCGGACGGAAAATGGCTGTCCGCCGCCATCGAGGAGAACGACCAGGTCATCATCGTCGACGTCGCGGCGTTGAAAGTGGACCGCCGCATCAAGATGAAGGGCAAGAATCCGGAACACGCGGTATGGAGTCCGGACGGCAAATGGCTGTACGTCAGCGCCGAGGAGGCCGACAGCGTCGATGTCGTCGACGTCGCCGCGAGCGCAGTCGTCAAGTCGGTGAAGGTCGGCGACCGGCCGCGCGGGATCGGCTTCCTTCCCGATGGCAGCCGTGCGTATGTCGCCGCGGAAAACGCCGACGTGGTCAACGTGTTCGACACGACGACGCACGACGTCATTGCCCGCATCAAGGCCGGCAGCCGCTCCAATGGCGTGCTGGTGCATCCGGACGGCAAGCGCGTGTTCGTGACCTCGGGCGGCAAAGGAACGGTACAGGTCATCGATACCGCGACCAACGCCATCGTTGCCGAGACTCCGGTGGGCAAGCGCCCGTGGAACATGGCTCTGAGCCCGGACGGCAAGAAACTCTATGTCGCCTGCGGACGATCCAATGCCGTCGCCGTGGTCGAAACGGAAGGCTACAGGAAGACGGCGGAGATTCCGGTGGGCGAACTGCCTTGGGGCGTGGCGATTCGGTGAGGTTGTCCAGAGTCGCGCAGCTCCTGAGTCTGGTCCCGCTCTGCATCGCCGCGCGGAGTGCCCATGCGACAGGCGATTCGCCCGTCGACCTGGGGCGGATCGAGGTCATCGGCACGGCGCCCCTGCCGGGAATGGCTACGCCGCTGGAGCAGGTGCCGTCCAACGTGCAGACCTTCGGCTCGCGCGACATCGAACGACAGCGAACCGGTGGCGTTGCCGAGTTCCTCAACTTCAACGCCAACAGCGTCAACATCAATTCTCCGACAGGCAACTCGTTCCAGCCCGACGTGAGCTTTCGAGGCTTCACCGCGTCGTCGCTGATCGGAACGCCGCAAGGCTTGTCGGTATTCCAGGACGGCGTACGCATCAACGAGGCCTTTGCCGACATCGTCAACTGGGACCTGATTCCCAAGAGTGCCGTTGCATCCATGCAGCTCCTTCCCGGATCCAATCCCGTGTTCGGTCTGAACACCTTGGGCGGCGCGCTGACCATCAACATGAAGGACGGCTTCCGCTTCGCGGGCGCCGGCGCCGAAGTCTCAGCCGGATCGTTTGGGCGCACGTCGCTGTCGGCGGACGCGGGCGGCAACAACGGTACGGTGGCGGGATACGCGGCGTTCGAAGGCATCGACGACAAGGGCTGGCGCGAACACTCATCGTCCAGGATTCGGCGCATGTATGCGCGCGGCGACGTGCATACGGCAAACGACGACTTCAACCTCGCCCTCACACTCGCCGACAACTACCTCGAAGGCACGCAGGCACTGCCGGTCTCGATGCTGGACCAGCCGCGGCAGGCGTACACGTGGCCGGACACGACCGACAACAATCTCACGTTCGTCAGCGCCAACTGGCAACACACGCTGGCGGCCGACACTGTCATCGCCGCCAACGCGTATTACCGGAGGTTGCGCGCCTCCGGCCGCAACAGCAACGTCAACGGCGACTATGCACCGCCGGACCAGCCCTACGAGGCGTTCAACATTTCCACCATTGCCACGACCAATTCCTGGGGGGCATCGCTGCAAGCCACGCTGCAGCGCTCCTGGGCCGGCATGCAACACCAGTTGGTCGGGGGAATCGCGCTGGACGCGGGCAGCACCAGCTTTGCGCAAAGCGAGCAGCCGGCAATGTTTGCCGGCGATCGCGACACCATCGGCGTGGGCGACTATGTGCCGGAGAACGATGTGGGCGCGACCAATCGCTACGGCGGCGTCTATATCGCCGACACCATTGCCATTGCGCCCCAGTGGAGCCTGTCGTTGTCCGGCCGCTACAACACCGCGCGCATCACGACGCAGGATCGCTCGGGCGAGAGGCCGGCGATCGACGGAACCAATACTTTCCGCCGCTTCAATCCTGCCGTTGGCGTGACGTGGGCGCCCGGCACGGAGGTCAACGCCTTTGCGAGCTACAGCCAGGGGATGCGCGTACCCACGCCGGTCGAGTTGACGTGCGCCGATCCGGACGCACCCTGCACGCTTCCCAACATTTTCGTCGCGGACCCGCCGCTCAAACCCGTCCTGGCCACCACCTTTGAGGCAGGCGTGCGGGGTCGCATCGGCACGTCGGGTTTCTACAGCGCAGCGATCTACCGGACCGAACTTGCCGACGACATCCAGTTCATCGGTGCCGGCAGCGGCGCCGTCAATGCGGGCTACTTCCAGAACGTGGGGAAGACGCGGCGCCAGGGCCTCGAGCTGACGGGTGGCGCGAACCTGGGCACGGTACGACTTGTCGCGCGGTACAGCCTTCTCGACGCCACCTTTCAGACCGGATTCGCGGAGAGCAGTCCCAACAACTCTTCCGCCAATGCCGACGGACTCATCACCGTCCAGCCGGGCAATCGGCTGCCGACCTTGCCGCGAAATGCATTTCGCCTGCGCACCGATTGGAGTCACGGACCATTCGCCGTCGGCGCCACTCTGGCAGCCTTCGACTCGCAGTTTTCACGCGGTAACGAAAACAACGCCGACCCCGCGGGGCGGGTGCCGGGCTACGCCATCGTTGCCGTGGATGCGAGCTGGAACCTCGCCCCCGAGTGGCAGCTGTTCGGCCGCATCGACAACGTGTTCAACCGTACGTACCAGAACTTCGGCATTCTCGGCGCCAACTATTTCCGCGGCCCCGGCAACACCTTCGATGTCGGCCTTGCCGGTCCCGAGGCATTTCGTTCGCCCGGCGCGCCGATCGGGGCGTGGATAGGCGTCCAGTACCGGCTCGACCGCGGCGCGGGGAGCCGTTAAGCTGACGCGATCTGCCTGGCCCCGATTGCGCGCATTGTCCTTTGAACCTTACCGCCGCCGCCTGCTTCACGGCTTGGCCGCGTTGGGCCTGGCGGCGGCCACGCGTCCGGTTCGTCCCGATTCGAGTGTGTCGGTCGGAGAAAGCGATTCGTTGTGTCAAGCGGTACAACGGCCATCGCAGCGGCTGTTCGTCCCGAGTGCCGCCGGATATCTCGGTCGACTTGCGCCGCGTGGCGACCCGTTGACCCTGGTCGCGGGTTTCCGGAGCGGCGAACCGCGGGCGGCAGTCGTCCACGGAGCTCTGGCATTTTCCGCGAGCCATCGCGGACGACGCTACGCGAATCCCACGCTGGTGCTGCAGCAGGACGAGCGCGTGCGAATCGCGCTCGTCAATTCGCTGGCGGAACCGACCATTGCGCACTGGCATGGACTGGCCGTCGATACGCGCAACGACGGCAACGGCTCGGTGCTCGTTCCTCCCGGCGAGCGCTATGAGTACGACTTCAAGGTACGCAACCGCGGCGGCATGTACTGGTATCACCCGCATCCGCACGGCAGGACGGCGACGCAGGCCTATCGCGGCTTGTACGGCGTCATCCTAGTCGAGGATGGCGACGAGCGCGCGCTGCGCACGGCGCTCGATCTCTCCGCCGGCGCTACCGACATTCCACTGGTGCTGCAGGACCGACGCGACGGCCCCGACTATTCACCCACGCCCGAGGATCTCGTTCATGGCTTCCTGGGCGATCGGCTCTACGTCAACGGCACGGACTGCCCATACCACGACGTCGCAACCCGGATGTATCGCTTCCGCATCCTCAACGCGGCCAATGCCCGGACGCTCCTGCTGGCATTTCGCACGGCGAGCGGCGGTTCGTTGCCGTTCACGCTGATCGGCAACGACGGCGGATTGCTGCCCGCGCCGGTGCCATGCAACCGGGCATTCCTGTCCACCGCGGAGCGCATCGATGTGCTGTTGGACTTGCGCCACGCGGCGGTCGGCGACACGATTGTCCTGGAAACCCTGGCCTTCGATCCGATGCACGCGGAACCGGCATCGACTTCATCGGCCGCGCCCGCAACTCACGCCGAGATGGGCCAGGCGACGCCTGGCGCGCCCGCGCCACCGGCCCTTCGGCACGAGGCCGCATGGCCCGAGGGCGCGCCTCGCGCATTGCTCGAGTTGCGCGTGCGCTCGCGCGTGACCTACGATCGACGCCTCCCGGAGAGGCTTTCGGCCGGACTCGCCATCGACACGACCGGCGCCTCCCAGCGGGCGTTCCGGCTGGGCTTTGCCAAGGGGCGCTGGCGAATCAACGACCGCGTCTTCGAGATGGGAGTGACGCCTATTGAAGTGGTCCGCCATACGGTGGAGACGTGGCTCGTGCGCAACTACCATGCAAGCATGCCTCATGCAATGCACCTGCATGGCTTCCAGTTCGAGGTCCTGGCGCGCGAAACCAGTCCCGACCCGATCGCCGCCCTCGCCGTGGACGCACAAGGTCGGCTTGCGACGGACCTGGGCCGCAAGGACACGGTGCTCGTCTGGCCGGGCGAGTCGGTGCGCTTCGCGATCGACTTCAGTCATCCGTTCCAGGGTGCCCAGACCTACATGTTCCACTGCCACAATCTCGAACACGAGGACGGCGGCATGATGCTCGGAGTCGCGGTCACATGAGTGCCCGGCCGATGCGACTCGTGCTCGCGGGAGGCGGTCATTGCCACGTCGAAAGATTGCGCAGGCTCCAGCTACAACCTGGAACAGGGATCGACCTGGCGCAACTGGCGCACCCTGCCGCTGCCCGTTTCATCGTCGATTCGGTCGACGCCCTCCACCTCCATGCCAGAAACCTGGCGCTGGAGGGACCGTGTCGACCGCGCGTCAATCGCGAAATGCGCGCCTTCCGCGTTCGCAACGCAAACGCGTCTCGATCCGGACGCAGGATTAGAATGATCGGCATGCATCTCCCATCCGCGCCACCCTACGGCGACCAATGACTCCGGCAGACGACTCGGTGCTCGCCGTCGCGGTGCGCGCCGCGCGCAGCGCCGCTTCCGTCATCACCGACGCCGCGCGCGACCTGGTTCGCTTGCCGACCTTTTCCAAGGATCACGGCGAGATCGTGTCGACGGCCGATGTCGAGGCCGAGGACGCGATCGTCGCGACGATCCGGGCGGCGTTCCCGGGCCACGCCATCCTGGGCGAGGAATCGGGGCACATTGCCGGTGCCCGCGAAGGCGACGGATACAAGTGGATCGTGGACCCGATCGACGGCACGGTCAATTTCATCCACGGCTTCCCGTATTACGCCGTGTCGATCGCGCTTGTCCACGGCAAAGACATCACGCACGCGGTCGTGTATGACCCGGTGCACGAGGAGTGCTTCACCGCAATCAGGGGCAAGGGCGCGCAACGCAACGGCGCGCCGATGCGGGTATCCGCCTGCACGGAACTCTCGCAGGCGCTGGTCGGAACCGACTTCCCGCCCAGGGAAAATCCAAAGCTCGCCGCCTACCTGCCCACGTTCAATGACCTAGTCGGACGCTGCGCCGGGCTGCGGCGCGCGGGATCCTGCGCGCTCGACATGGCGCACCTGGCTGCAGGTCGCCTCGATGGCTTCTGGGTCATGAGCCTCAAGTCATGGGACGTGGCCGCAGGGGCGCTGCTGGTCCAGGAGGCCGGGGGACGCGTCGGCGATCTTGCCGGCGGAATGGATTTCCTGCGCACGAACGAAGTAATTGCCGCCGCGCCGGGCCTCTTCAAACCATTGCGCGAGGCGATTGCCGCCGCAACCGCCGCGCGCCCGTCCGTTCGGGATTCGTCCAAATCCGGATAAAATGGCCGGGTTGACTTCCCCGCCTGGAGACTTTCCGTGAAGAACCCCTGGACTGCGCTTTCGCTGCTGCTCTTCACCTGCCTGTGCGCATCCGCGACGGCATCGGCGCAGCAACTCACCTGCGAGAGTCGCAATTACCAGCAGGAAGTTTGCCAGACCGGCGTCACCATCACCAATGCATGGTTGCTTGTCCAGCGGTCGCGGTCCCCGTGCATCCAGGGGCAGACCTGGGGCTTCCAGGGCAACAGCATCTGGGTGTCGCAGGGTTGCGAGGGCGACTTCGGCTTCCAGGGTGTCGCGAACGCGCCCGTGGTCGTGGCGCCAAGTCGACCCGGCGGCATGCGTGTGTCCTGCAACAGCCGGAACTACCAGCAGCAATTCTGCTCGACCGGATTCCCGATCGCGAGCGCGTGGCTGATCGAACAGACGTCCAGCGCGCCGTGCATCCAGGGGCAGACGTGGGGCTACGAAGGCGCCAACATCTGGGTCGCGCAAGGTTGCGCGGGCGATTTCGGCGTGCAAGGCCAGGGTGCGCCGGCCTACGTTCCACCGCCGCCGGTTCTGCCGGTCGCAAGCAGCGTCATTTGCGAAAGCCGCGACTACCAGCAGTCCTTCTGCCCGTCCGGCCAGCGCATCGGAAGCGCCTGGCTGATCGCGCAACGGTCGCGCGCGCCCTGCATACAGGGACGTTCGTGGGGCTTTGACGCCAACGGCATCTGGGTCGCGGAAGGTTGCGAGGGCGAGTTCGGCTTTCGCTGACCTCGACCCGTCGATGGCGCTCCGGGGCTGACGGCGTCAGCCCGACGCGAGGCGTGCGAGCTCCTCGGCCAACGCCGGGGATATTTCGACACCGTCCGTTGCGGCCTTTGCCGCAAGACTCTCCCGGCGGAGTCCGGGCAGGCGTACGCCCGCGTCCGCAGTCATTGCCGACACCAGTGTCTCCACGCGCTCGAGATAGACGGCGCGCCCCGCCAGCGCCGCCGGGTCGATCGCAAGAAAAGCCTGGCCGAGTCTCGGCCGGTTGCCCTCGTCGACGAAGAAGGAATCGGCCTCGAAGCCGAACGCCGCGCCGGTGAGCGCGCAGGCCAGCAGCTCGACGACCAGCGCAAGCATCGCGCCCTTGCTGCCGCCCATCGGCAGCATCGACCCGGTCAGCGCGGCCTGCGCATCCGTGGTGGGCTGGCCGAGTTGGTCGAGCGCCCAGCCCAGCGGGATGGACCTGCCGCTCTTTGCCGCCATCATCACCTTTCCTCGCGCGACTTCCGACAACGAAAGGTCGATGGACAATGGCGGACCGGCGCGGCGTGGAAACACGGCGGCAATCGGATTGGTTCCGAACAGCGGCCGGCGGCCGCCTGCGGCGGACATGGCGGCCGGCGAGTTCCCGAACGCCATGCCGACCATGCCGGCGTCGGCAACCGGCCGCAGGTGATCGGCGGCGACGCCGAAATGGTGGCTGTTGGTGACGCCGCCAAAGCAAGCGCCGATTTCCCTTGCACGGCGCACCGCCTCCGCCACGGCCAGTGCGCATGCCGGAAATGCCAATCCCGACTTCGCGTCGACCAGGAATGCCGCGGCCCGCGAATTGACGATCTCGGGCACCGCATTGCCATCGGCGCGACCGTTGCGCAAGTGGAGCGCGTATTGCGGCACGCGCGAAACGCCGTGCGACGACAGCCCCTGCGCTTCGGCGGCCACCAGCGCGCGGGCCGTCACGCGCGCCGTCTCGTCCCGGGCCCCGGCGCGCGCCAGCGCGAGTTGCGCGAGGCGCGTCAGTTCCTGCAGGGCCAGGGTCGGCACGTTTGTGGCAGGCGTCCGCGCGCGCTGCGCCTACTTTGCGAAAAGCCGGTCGGGATCGGCGAAGGCCTTGAACTCGAGCGCGTTGCCGAAAGGATCGAGGAAAAACATCGTCGCCTGCTCGCCGGGCTCGCCCCGAAACCGGATGTGGGGTTCGATGACAAACGCCTGCGCGGCCGCCTTGAATTTCGCGGCGAGCGCTTCCCATGCGGGCAGCGAGAGCACCACGCCGAAGTGGCGCACCGGGACATTGTCGCCATCGACGAGACTCGTGGCATCGGACATCTGCGCGTTGGCCACCTTGTGCGCGACGATCTGGTGTCCGAAGAAATCGAAGTCCACCCACGCGTCCGAACTGCGGCCTTCGGCGCAGCCGAGGTACTTGCCGTAGAACTCCCTCGCCCGTTCCAGATCCGTGACCGGAAAGGCCAGGTGAAAACGCGGATAATCCGCCGTTGCGATGTGCCCGTTCATCTCATGTCGCTCCGTTGGTGCTGATCACGAACTGTCACTGCCACGGCAATCGGTCGAGGTCCACGTTGCCGCCGCTGACGATGATTCCGACGCGCCTGCCCTTGCCGGAAAGCGTGCCTTCGAGCAGGCACGCGAGAGGCACGGCGGATGACGGCTCGATGACGATCTTCATCCGCTCCCAGGTGATGCGCATCGCGCGCACGATGCCGGCTTCGCTCGCCAGGCCAACTGCCGAGACATGCCGCCTGATGGCGGACAACGTGCGGATGGAAAGCGTGGCGCGCAGCCCGTCGGCGATCGTGTCCGGATGCGGCAACGGCTCGACCTTGCCCGAGGCAAAGCTGCGGGCGGCATCGTCGGCGCCGGCCGGCTCGGCGCCGAAGATCGCCAGGCCCGGATGCATCGCGCTGGCTGCAATGGCGGTGCCCGAGATGAGCCCGCCTCCGCCAATGGGAGCGACCACGATGTCGAGGTCAGGCTGCGCTTCCAGCAACTCGAGTGCGGCGGTGCCCTGCCCGGCAATGACGCGCACGTCGTCGTACGGATGGACCAGCGTCCCACCCGTTTCCCGGCCGACCTCGGCGCACGCCTGCTCGCGCGCGGCCTGGGTCGGCGCGCACAGGCGGATGATCGCGCCGAACCGCGCGACATTGGCAAGCTTCACCTTGGCCGCGTTCTCGGGCATCACCACGTAGGCGGGAATGCCCCGGCGCTGCGCCGCATACGCCAGCGCGGCGCCATGGTTTCCCGAGGAGTGCGTATACACGCCGCGGGCTGCCTCCTCGTCCGACAGTGAAAACACGGCGTTGCACGCGCCACGCGCCTTGAATGCGCCGACCTTCTGGAAGTTCTCGCACTTGAAGTAGAGCTGCGCGCCGACTTCGGCATCCAGCGCCGCGCAGGTCATTACCGGCGTACGCAGGACGTGCGGCCCGATGCGCGCATGCGCTGCGCGAATCGCATCGATGTCCGGCAGCGCCGACGGGTCGGCGCCTGCGGCAACGAGGTGCCCTTCCATTTGCATCGCGCCGGCTCAGGCGCTCTCGTACAGGCGGGTCAGCACGAACTCGCGATGGCCGAGCGCCTCGGCGGCGGTGAGGCGGCCGTTGGCGGTGCGAAACATCATGTCGAGCAGCTTGTCGCCCGCCTGTCCCATCGTGATCTCGCGTTGCAGTAGTCCCGACGTGTCGACGTCGATGTGCTCGCTCATCGTGCGCACCGTGCGAGGGTTGGCGCAGATCTTGATGACCGGGAGGATCGGATTGCCGATCACGTTGCCCTGCCCGGTGGGGAAGAAGTGGACGACGTAGCCCGCGGCCGCGCACAGCGTCACCATTTCGGCCGCGGCCGACGACGAGTCCATGAACCAGAGCCCCGGACCCGTCGGCGTCTCCGCCTTGTCGAGCACGCCGTCGACAACGCAGGTCCTGCCGATTTTCTGGATGTTTCCCAGTGCCTTTTCCTCGATGGTGGTGAGTCCGCCGGCGATGTTGCCCTTGGTCGGCTGCGAGTCGGAAAGGTCGCTCGTCTTGTGCCTTTCGATCACTTCCTGATAGCGGTCGAACACGCGCATGAATTCCGCGCGAACGCGATCGTCCCGGCAGCGCGCCGCGACGATGGCCTCGCCGCCGGTCAGCTCCGTGGTCTCACCGAAGACCAGCGTGCATCCGGCTGCATACAGCTTGTCGAAGGCGTCGCCCACGGTGGGATTGGCGCCGCAGCCGGACGTCGTGTCCGATTCGCCGCACTTGGTCGACACCCAGAGATCGCGGAGTTCGCACGTTTCCCGCCGCAATTCGCTTGCCCACTGCACGTATTCACGGGCGGCCTTCGACGCGCGCATGATCGTGTCGTGATCGCCATGGAGCTCGATCCCGAATCCCGCCACCGGCTTGCCCGAGGCCCTGATGCCGTCGACCACCCGCTGCGTCCACTGCGCCTCGATGCCGATCACCACGACCGCCGCGACATTGGGATTGGCGCCGGTGCCGATCAGCGTGCGGAAATGCAGGTCGAGGTCGGCGCCGAACTGGAGCCGGCCGTAGGGGTGGGAAATCGCCAGCGCGCCCTTGATGTTGTGCGCGACGGCCTCGCACGCCGCATTGGACAGGTCGTCCACCGGCAGGACGATGACGTGATTGCGCACGCCGACGCGGCCGTTTTCGCGACGATAGCCGAGGAACGAGTCGTTCATGACAGGATCCGCGTCACGTCACCACCTCTTGGTCTTGATGTTGTGGACGTGGGCATGCTGTCCCTTGGCGATCGGCGCCACGACCTTGCCGATGTCCACGCCATACTTGATCACCGTGTCGCCTACCGCCATGTCCTTCAGGGCGACCTTGTGGCCGAGCGGTATGTCCTGCACGCAGCGCAGCGTCAGTGTCCGGTCCTCGTCCAGCACCAGCCCCGTCAGCGTCATGCCCGCGGCCACGCCTTCGACCACGACGACGGCAACCGAATCGTCCGGATCGTGCAACACGCAATGGATCATCCCATTCCCTCCCTTTCCCTCTCGGCAGGCAGCAGCGAATTCTTGCACATCCGCACGGTGTCGTCGCCCGGGGGATCCGAGCGGAGCTATACGGCGAGATGCATCTGCGACACCGGGGCGAAGCTTCGCCGATGCGCCGGACACGGTCCGTGGCGCTGCAGCGCCGCCAGGTGCTCCTTCGTCCCGTAGCCCTTGTTGCGGGCGAAGCCGTAACCGGGGTATTGCTGGTCCAACTGCACCAGCAGCGCGTCCCGCGCGGTCTTGGCGAGGATCGACGCCGCGGAGATGGCCGCCACGTCGCGGTCTCCCCTTACGATGGCGCGGGCAGGACAGGCGAGTCGCGGCACGTGGTTGCCGTCGATCAGCGCCTGCGAAGGCGCCGGCATCAAGGCTTCCACGGCGCGTCGCATCGCGACCAGCGTGGCCTCGAGGATGTTGAGGGCGTCGATCTCCGCGACGTCCGCGGCAGCCACGGACCACGCCAGCGCGCCGGCGCGGATTTCCGCCGCCAGGCAGTCGCGCCGAGCGGCCGACAGAAGCTTGGAGTCGCGCAACCCGGCAATCGGCCGCTCGGGATCGAGAATGACCGCCGCGGCATACACGGGTCCGGCGAGCGGGCCCCGCCCGGCCTCGTCCACGCCGGCGATCAGCATGCCGCGCCGGCCAGCCGCAGCTCGTCCAGCACCGCCGCGGCGGCGAGCGTTCCGGTATCGGCAAAAAGTTGCGCGGCAAATCCTGCGAAGAGCGCCTCCAGGCGCCGGCGGGTCACGGTATCGTCGAACAGATTGAGCGCCGCCTGCGCGAGGTTCGCCGGCGTGGCATCCACCTGCAGGAATTCGGGCACCACGAACTCTCCGGCGAGAACGTTGGGCAGGCCGACGTAAGGCAGCAGAAGGCGACGGCCGACGATCCGCGCAGTCAATGCCGACACGCGATAGAAGATGACATGGGGGCAACGCGCCATTGCCGCCTCGAGCGTTGCGGTGCCGGACGCCACGATGCCCACGTCCGCCGCGCGCAGCGCGTCTTCCGCGTGGCCGTAGAGCAGCGTGATCGGAAGCGAATCGCGCCCCGACCGGTGCATCGCCGTCTCGAACGCGTCACGCGTGGCACGGGTGACGAAGGGAACCAGAAAGCGCGCGTCGTCGCGAGCCTCGTGAATGCGCGCCGCGGTGGCCAGCACCAGTTCCGCGTGCATTTCGATTTCGGACATCCTGCTGCCGGGCAGCAGCGCGAATACCGGCGTCGCGGCCTTCAACTTGAGCAGGTCCCGCGTTTCGCGGCGAGTGGCGTGCGTGGCCGCGTCCGTCGCCATCGGGTGCCCGACGAATGTCACCGGGACGCCTGCGGCCTCGTACAGCGCCGGCTCGAACGGGAACAGCGCCAGCATGCGGTGCACGGCGCGGCCGATCTTGCGCAGGCGGTCGCGCCGCCACGCCCACAACGAGGGGCTGACGAAGTGAACCGTGCGCACGCCGCGCCGCTTCAGCTTCCTTTCCAGGCCGAAGTTGAAGTCCGGCGCGTCCACGCCGATGAAGAGCTGGACATGCGCTGCGAGCAGGCGCCGCCGCAACTGACGGCGCAGGCGGAACAGCTGAGGTAGATGGGCGATGACCTCGACGAACCCACGGACCGCGAGCCGCTCCACCGAAAACCAGGCGTCGCAACCGGCTGCCTCCATTTGCGGCCCGGCGACTCCGACGAATCGAATGTCGGGATGCCGGGCACGCACGGCGCGGATGAGCGTGGCGGCCAGCGCATCGCCGGATGCCTCGCCGGCGACGATGCCAATCGTGATGCCGGCCACGTTCAGCGGACGATTCCGCGGCCGGGGACCGCCAGGAAGTCGACCAGCGGCGCCAGGACGGGCGCGCGTTCAGCTGCGAACGCGATCTTCGCCCGCGCCTCATCCAGCGAGAGATTTTCCCGGTAGAGCGACTTGTAGGCGCGCCGGACCTCGAGAATGTCGCTCGCCGTGAAGCCGCGTCGGCGCAGGCCTTCGCTGTTGGTGCCGCGCGGCTTGGCCGGATAGCCGGCAACCGTCGTGAACGGGGGAACGTCCCCCAGAACGACTGCGTAGGCGCCGATCATCGCATGCGCGCCGATCCGCCCGAACTGGTGGACGCCGCCAAACGCGCCAAGGACAACCCAATCGTCGACATGGACGTGTCCGGCAATCTGCGCGTTGTTGGAGAACGTCGTGAAGTTGCCCACGACGCAATCGTGGGCAACGTGCGTGTAGGCGAGAAACAGGTTGCCGTTGCCTATCCGGGTGTCACCGCGATCCTGCGCGGTGCCTGCGTGAACGGACACGAATTCGCGGAAAACGTTGTCGTCGCCGATGGTGGTCGTCGTCGGTTCGCCTCCGTACTTGCGGTCCTGGGGGATGTCGCCAATCGACGCGAACTGGAAGAATCGATTGCGCGCGCCGATGGTGGTGCGACCGGTGAGCACAACGTGCGGGCCGACGACCGTGCCCGCGCCGATCACGACATCCGGCCCGACGATCGAAAACGCGCCGATGGCGGCGTCGGCCGCGATGCGCGCGGCCGGATCGACATGCGCGGTGGAATGGACATGGGCCACTAAGCGATCGTCCCGTCAACGCGCGGCCGGATCCGCGGAGTCCGCCAGCGGAGTGAACACAGCCAGAAGCTGCGCCTCCGCCGCCAGTTCGCCGTCCACCGTCACCTTGACCGAAAACGTTCCCGCGCCGCCGGCCATCGGATCCATGACCGCTTCCAGCAGCAGCTGATCGCCGGGAGAGATCTGTCGCTTGAAGCGCGCACCCGAGATGCCCGAGAGATCGAGGCAAAGCCCGTGGTCGTGCGCGAGCAGCGCGGACAGCTGCACCAGCGCCTCGATGACCAATACGCCAGGCATCACCGGATAGTCGGGGAAGTGCCCCTGAAAGAAGGGCTCGTTGACGGTGACGTTCTTTATCGCGCGCGCGGATTGCCCGTGGACGTGTTCGGTGATCCGGTCGACCAGGAGGCGCGGATACCGGTGAGGCAGCCTCGCCAGGATCGCCACGAGTTCGGTGGCCGTAGGGCTCATGGCTTTTTCTCCTCGTTGCCATCGCTGGCTTGACCTGCCGCGCGCTCCAGCGCATGGATGCGGGCCTCGAGCGCACGCAGCCTGCGCGTCCCCGACATGGCATGTTGCCATTCTCGATGCGGCAGCGCCGGAAACGCACCGGTGTAGACACCCGGCTTGTCGATCGAATGGAAGACTCCTGTGCATCCGGAGATGATCACGTCGTCGGCGATGCTGAGGTGCCCGGAAATCATCGCCGCGCCGCCGATCTTGCAGTTGCGGCCGATGTGGGTGCTGCCCGCGATGCCAACGCAACCGGCAATCGCCGTGTGCGCGCCGATCGTGCAGTTGTGTCCGATCTGTATCTGGTTGTCGAGCTTCACGTCGTCCGCGATCACCGTGTCGTCGATGGCGCCGCGATCGATGGTCGTATTCGCGCCGATCTCGCAGTCGGCGCCGATCACGACCCGCCCGACCTGGGGAATCTTGAGCCAGCGCCCGCCCTCCTCCGCCATGCCGAAGCCATCGGAACCGATGACCGCGCCGGAATGGACGATCGTCCGTGGTCCAATCACCGTGCGCGCATAGAGCGTGGCGTTGGGATGAAGCACCACGTCCTCGGCCAGTTCTGCCGCCGGGCCCACCGCGCACCCGGGTCCGATCCGCACGCGCGCGGCGACTTTGGCATAGGCGCCGATGACCGCGTGGGAGCCGACGCCGGCCGACGGATCGATCGACGCCGATGCATCGACGACGGCCGTCGGATGAACGCCGGGCTGCACCGGGGCCGCCGGATACAGGAGGGCCGCCGCCGAAGCGTAGGCCGCATAAGGGTTGGAATGCAGGAGCTTGGGCAGCGAGGTGGCGCGAGCGTTCGCCGGCGCCATGATGACCGCGGCGGCGCGCGTCGAGGCGAGTTGCGCCCGATACTTCACGCTCGCTATGAACGCCAGCGATCCGGGCCCGGCGTTCTCGAGCGTGGCGACGCGATGGATGCGCACTTCGCCGTCCCCGTCGAGCGTGGCGCCGATGCGCGCCGCGAGATCGGCCAGGCGGATGCCGGCAGGAGCAGGATTCGTCGGCATCGCGGGCGGCATGGGGTTCCGTAAGGCGCGTCTTGCCCGCGCCGGGACCTGGGGCTCGTTACTTGTCGGCGAGCGCCTTGATCACTTTTTCGGTGATGTCGATCTTCTGGCTCGCGAACACGACCGGGTCCTGCAATATGAGGTCGAACTTCTCCGCCTCGGCGATCTGCATCAGGATTTTGTTGGCGCGCTCCTGGACCGCCGCAAGCTCCTCGGCGCGCCGCAGATTGACGTCTTCGCGGAACTGCCGCTCCATGCGCTGGACGTCGCGCGACTGGTTGGCCAGGTCGCGTTCCTTGTTGCGGCGCTCGGTTTCGCCCATGGTCGGGCCATCCTTGTCGAGTAGCGCCTGCAGATCGCGCACCTGCTTGCCCAGCTTCTGCAATTCCGCCTCGCGCGGCGCGAATTCCTTCTCCAGCTTCTGCTGGGCACGCTTGGCCGGCGCCGAGTCGCGCCACAGCCGTTCGGCATTGACAAAGCCGATCTTGTAATCGGCAGCGACCGCAGCACCCGTGATGGCGTACAGCAACACGGCGGCGGCGACGACTATGCTTTGCTTCAAGGTGATCTCCTGCGTCATGCGGCGAAGGGCTAGAAGCCCTGCCCCACCTGGAATTGGAATCGCTGAATCTTGTCACCCTCGATGTCGTTGAGCGGGATGGCGTAGCTGAACTTGAGCGGGCCGATCGGAGAATTCCACGACACGGCGATACCCGTGGAATAGCGGAAATTCTCGTATTGCGGCTGCGTGCCGTCGGCGTAGATCTGGCCGATGTCGAAGAAGCCGCTGACGCGCACGGCCTTTTCCCCCTTGATCAGCGGATAGCCGATTTCGGCATTGCCGACGATCTTGCGCTTGCCGCCCAGCGTATTGCCGTAGATGTCGCGCGGCCCGAGGGTCCCCGCGTCGTATCCGCGCACCGAACCCACGCCGCCCGCATAGAACGCCTTGAAGAACGGGTACGGCTTCTGATTATAGCCATCGCCATAACCCAGGTCCGCCCGCAGCATCATTACCCAATCTCCGTAGATCGGCCAGAACGACTGGTTAGTGTAGTTCAGCTTGTAATACTCGAGGTTGCCGACCGGCAGTCCGACCTCCGCCAGGAAGCTCTGCAGGCGGCCAAACGTAGGATAGAGGATGTCGTTGCGGGTGTCACGCCCCCAGCCGCCGGACACGATGTAGCTGTTGGTGGCATATCCGAAGGTGCGCACGAACTCGTAGTAGATCGGCGGGCTCTGCTGGAACAGCGTGAGGTTGGTGTGCTCCGCGCGGAAACCGAGATTGATCGAGTCGATTTCGGAAACCGGAATGCCGAAGCTCACCGCGCCGCCAAGCGTCGACGCCGCGTACTGCGACACGGAGAGCGAGCTCGGATCCGTGTACTTGTCGTAGATCTCGATCACCCGCGAAACGCCGTCGACCGTCCAGTAGGGCTCGACGAACGTCGCCGAGATGGTGCGGTTGACCTTGCTCGTGTTGATGGCCAGCGACAACGCATTGCCGGAGCCGAAGATGTTCTGCTGGGACACCGAAGCGCTGAACACGACCCCGTCGTTGCTGGAGTAGCCCACGCCGGCCAGAACATTGCCGGTGCTTTTTTCCGCGACGGTGATGTCGATGTCGACCTGATCGGGTGTGCCCGCGACCGGCGGCGTCTCGAGGGTGACGCTGCCTTCCTCGAAGTAGCCCAGGCGGCGGACCCGCACCTTCGACCGTTCGATCCTGCTTCCGTCGTACCAGCCGTCCTCCAGCTGCCTCAGTTCGCGCCGGATGACTTCGTCGCGCGTTCGCGCGTTGCCCGAGATGTTGATGCGGCGGACATAGGCGCGACGCCCCGGGTCGACGTAGAACGTGAAGGCGACGGTCGCCTTTGCGCGGTCGATGTCCGGAGCCGCGTTGACGTTGGCGAACGCGTAGCCATCCGCGCCCAGCCGCTCGCTGATGTCCTTTACCGACGCCTGCAGCTTGGATCGTGAAAATCCATCGCCGGGCCTCACCTGGATCAGGCGGCGCACCTCGGACTCCGGAACGACGAGGTCGCCCAGCACGTTGACCGAGGACACGGTGTAGCGCGGCCCCTCGACCAGGTTGATCGTGATGAACACCTCGTCCTTGTCCGGCGAGATGGACACCTGCGTCGACTCGACGTTGAACTCGAGGTAGCCGCGGTTCTGGTAGAAGCTGCGAAGGGACTCGAGGTCCGCCATCAGCTTCTGCTTGGAATACTGGTCGTCCTTCGTGTACCACGACAGCCAGTTCGGCGTGGTCAGCTGAATCTCGGAGCGCAGCTGCTTTTCCGTGAAGGTCTTGTTGCCGACGATGTTGATTCGGGAGATGCTGGCGGTGTCGCCTTCGACGATCGTGAAGTTGATGGCCACGCGATTGCGATCCTGCGGCGTCACGGTCGTCTGGACCGTCGCCGCGTACTTGCCGCGCGTGATGTACTGGCGCTTGAGCTCCTGCTCGGCCCGTTCCAGCGCCGCGCGGTCGAATATGAGCGCTTCGCCGATGCCGACGTCCTTCAGCGCCTTCTTGATGGTGTCGCTGTCGAATTCCTTGTTGCCGACGAAGGTCAGCGACGAGATCGTCGGCCTCTCCTGCACCACGATCACCAGCACGTCGCCCTGCGCCTCGATGCGGACGTCGCGAAAGAAACCGGTGGCATAAAGCGCCTTGACCGCTTCCGCGACCTTCTGGTCGTCGATGCGCTCGCCGACCTTGATCGGGAGGTACGAAAAGATCGTGCCGGCCTCCGTGCGCTGGACTCCCTCGACCTGGATGTCGCGCACCGTGAAGGGATCGAACGCCCATGCGGCCGCGGGCAGCAGAGCCGGCGCCAGCAGCATGAGCAGGCAAACGACGTGCCGCACGAGCGCGGCGCCGGAACCGGAAATGGCGCGGGCGCGCGACGTCGCGCAGCGCGTATCGCGCTTCACCTGGTGCGCCTGTGCGCAGTCCGCCCAACGGCGGTCAGAACAATCGGGAAAAATCATTGAAGAGTGCGAGGGCCATCAGGACGGCGAGCATCGCCATGCCGATGCGCTGGCCGACCTCGAATACCCGGTCGGAGACGGGACTTCCTTTAACGACTTCCGCGAAATAATACAGCAAATGACCCCCGTCCAACAGCGGAACGGGCAACAGATTGAGCACGCCCAGGCTGATGCTGATCAACGCGAGATAGCCGACGAAGACGAGCGCTCCCGCCTGCGCGGATTGACCGGCGAAGTCGGCGAGCGTCAACGGTCCGCTGATGTTGCGCACGGAAGCCTCGCCCGTGAAAATGCGGCCCATCATCTTCAGCGTGAAGACCGACAGCTCCCAGGTCTTGCGCGCGCCCTGCACGAACGCGTCGAGGACTCCAAATCGCACGGTGACGGCCAGACGGCTTGCGGTTTCCGGATCGACGGCGAGACGCAGTCCCGCGAGGCCGATCGTCTTGCCTCCCTGCTCGGCCGCTTCCGGCGTGATCTCAACATCCAGCGCCGAACCTCCACGCTCGATCCTGAATGTCAGCCGCGCGCCCGGGCTGGCGTTGGTTGCCGATGCGACGTCGCCGGGGGAGCGCATCGTCCTGCCGTCGATGGCCGTGATCCGGTCGCCCTTGGCCAAACCTGCAATCTCGGCGGGCTTGCCGGCCACGACCTCGCTCACGAGCGGAGCACCCAGATCCGCGCGCAATCCAAGCACCGAGGTTGCATTGCCTTCCCAATCGGACGCCTTGACCGACGCCAGCGGCAACGTCCGGCTCAGCGGCGGATCGCCGGCGCGCGCGTCCCTGGGCATGACGGCGAGCACCACGGAATCGCGTCCCTGGGCGCGCAGCAGCCGCCAGCGCAGGTCCTGCCAGCTCTGGACGGAATCGCCATCGAGCGCGACGACCAGGTCCCCGCCGCGCAATCCCGCCCCCGCCGCCGCGGTTGCCGGCTGAGGTTCCGCCAGCAACGCGCGCTGCCCCGGAATGCCGACCATGAACGTGCCGGCATACAGGACGACGGCGAGCAGGAGGTTGGCCACCGGACCCGCCGCCACGATCGCGATGCGCTTCCAAACGCTCTGACGATTGAACGCGCGTGCCAGATCCCCGGGCGCGACATCGCCCTCGCGCTCGTCGGCCATCTTCACGTAGCCGCCCAGCGGGATCGCCGACAGCGCCCATTCCGTCTGGTCGCGTCCGACGCGCCGCGACGCGATCACGCGGCCGAATCCCACGGAGAAGCGCAGTACCTTCACGCCGCACCACCGTGCAACGACATAGTGGCCAAGTTCGTGAAACACCACGAGCACGCCCAGCGTGACCAGGAACGCGGCAATCTTGTACGTGACGTCGATCATGTGGTCATTTTCGCATTTTCCGAGGGAAGCCTGAGCAACGCCCTTGCTTCCCGCCGCGCGTCTCGATCCGCATCGAGCGCGTCGTCGAACGATCGCGCCGGGCGCGCCGGCAGCCGGGCAAGCGTTTCCGCGCAGGCGGCGGCAATATCGGTGAACGCGATTGCGCCATCGAGGAATGCTTCGACCGCCACTTCGTTGGCCGCGTTGAGCACGGCCGGCGCCGTTCCGCCGGCGTCCAGCGCGGCATAGGCGAGCGGCAACGCGGGAAAGCGCGCGTGGTCCGGCGCCTCAAACGTCAATCCTCCCAGCCGCGCCAATTCAAGCGCCGGCACGCCGGATTCGATTCGGTCGGGAAACGCCAGCGCCTGGGCGATCGGCGTTCGCATGTCCGGGTGGCCCAATTCGGCCAGCACCGATCCATCAACGTATTCGACGAGCGAATGGATGACGCTTTGCGGATGGATCACGACCTCGATTGCGGTCGCGGGCATCGCGAACAGCCAGTGCGCCTCGATGACCTCCAGCCCCTTGTTCATCATGGTCGCCGAATCGACGGAGATCTTGCGGCCCATGCGCCAGTTGGGATGCGCGCAGGCCTGGTCGGGAGTCGCGTGCGGCAATTCCGCCAGAGCGCGGGTGCGGAACGGTCCGCCGGATGCGGTCAGCAGCAGCCGTCGAACGCCGCCGCGGCCCGGATTGCGGTCGTACGCCGCCGGCAGGCACTGGAAGATGGCGTTGTGCTCGCTGTCGACCGGCAGCAGCACCGCGCCACCCTCAGTGACCGCTTGCATGAAGAGTTCGCCACCGATGACGAGCGCCTCCTTGTTGGCCAGCAGGATGCGCTTTCCCGCGCGCGCCGCGGCGAGCGTCGGCGCAAGACCCGCCGCCCCGACGATGGCCGCAAGCACGGTATCCACCTCCGGCAGTGCCGCCACTTCGGCGAGACCTTCAGCGCCCGCGAGTACGCGCGTGGTCGGGCTGTCGCAGGCCAGCGCCCGGGACAGGGCCACGGCCGCCGCCGGGTCCTGCATCGCCGCGTAGGATGGCCGATGCCTGCGACAAAGCTCCGCCATCCGCTCCCAGTCCCGGCGCGCCGCAAGCGCGGCAACTCGGAAGCGATCCGGATGTCGCGCAACCACGTCGAGCGTGGAGGCGCCGATCGAGCCCGTGGCGCCCAGCAGCGTCAGCGTGCGCATCATGCCTTGACCAGAAAGAATTGCGCGGCAAGCGCCGCCAGCGGCATCGCCGCGAGCAGCGCATCGATTCGATCGAGAATTCCACCGTGCCCGGGAAGCAATGCACCGCTGTCCTTCACGCCGGCGTGGCGCTTCATCAGCGATTCGAACAGGTCGCCGATGACGGAAATCGCGGCGATCACCAGCATCGCGCCAAGCCAGGTCACGATCGCGAAGAAGTCCATCATCGGCGCCCATCCAGCGCGATTCGCCAGGAAAAGCAGGAGCATCGCGTAGAGCGCCACGGCCGTGAGTCCGCCATAGACTCCTTCCCACGTCTTGCCCGGGCTGATTTCGGGTGCGAGTTTCTTCCGGCCGAACGCGCGTCCGGCAAAGTAGGCTGCGGTATCGGCGATCCACACGATGGCCATCGCCGCAAGCGCCAGCCAAGGCGAGCGCGCCTGCAGCTCGACGATCGCCATCCAGGCGCCGAGCAGCACAACCCATCCGCATACGGCCATCGTCCCCGGCCCATCGGTCGGCCACCGCCCCTGGACCCACAGGGGCGCCACCAGCAACCAGAAAAGGCCGCTCACCCCAAGCGACCCGACGAGCAATGCGGCAGGCCAGCCACGTCCGAACCCGGCGGCGGGCAGGTAAAGCAGGCCAAGTCCGGCGAGCAGGAGCACGGCAACGAGCAGGATCCGACTCGGTCCGGCCATGCGCGACAGCCGTCCCCATTCATTGGCCGCAATCAGGAACACGGCAAGGACGGCGACACCCCAGGCGCGCGGCGAGAGAAGCATGAGTGCCGCCAGCACCAGCGGAACCAGGCACAAGGCGGTCAGGACCCTGGTCCTCAGCATCGCGCCGCCGCGGCGAAAGGATTCATTGGCTGGCCGACGCCTGCACCTGCTCGCTGGTACGCCCGAAACGCCGCTCGCGCTTGCGGTAGGATGCAATCGCGGCGTCGAGCGCGGCCGCATCGAAGTCGGGCCACAGCAGATCGGTGAAGTAGAGCTCCGTGTAGGCCAGCTGCCACAGCATGAAATTGGAAATCCGCTGCTCGCCGCCGGTACGTATGAAAAGATCGGGCTCGGGAGCGTAGTTGAGCGCGAGATACGGCTCCAGCGCCTCCGGCACGATGGGTGCGCCGGCGACACACTCGGGATGAGCGGCAAAGAATCGCTGCGCAGCCTGCGCGATGTCCCACCGACCGCCATAGTTCGCGGCCACGGTCAGCGTCAGGCGGGTGTTCTGCGCCGTCATCTGCTCGCCCGCTGCCACCAGTTCGCGGATGCGGGGATCGAAGGCGGATAAGTCGCCGATCGTCTTGAAGCGAATGCCGTTCGCGTGGAGCTTGGCCACCTCCTGCTCGAGCGAGCGAAGGAACAGGTCCATCAGGATCGAAACCTCGTCGGCCGGGCGGCGCCAGTTCTCGCTCGAGAACGCGAACAGCGTCAGGTACTCGATTCCGCGCTCGATGGTGGCGCGCACGGTGTTGCGAACGGCCTCGACGCCGCGATG
This sequence comes from Casimicrobiaceae bacterium, assembly GCA_035430095.1. GTDB lineage: Bacteria > Pseudomonadota > Gammaproteobacteria > Burkholderiales > Casimicrobiaceae > VBCG01. The sequence goes on from DAOMGB010000009.1 coordinate 32,722, forward strand.
GTGCCCGGCCACGCGCGGCAACATGCGCTGCTTCGACCAGCGCCCGTTGCCGTCCATGATGATCGCAACGTGCCGCGGCACCGGGAGCGTCTCTGGAATGTCGCGTGTTGAACTTTTGAACACGGTGCAATGATTGGCGGTAGTTGGCAGCAGAGGTGGCACACCGGAAGGGACCGGCATTGCCGATGGCGGCACGCGTCGCTCGCGGGCCCCCGACCCCGGCAGGGCGCGCGCCCGCCGAACGAGTCGCTAGACCGCCATCAGGTCGGCTTCCTTCGCGTGCATCACCTTGTCGATCTCGGCGATGTAGCGATCGGTCAGCTTCTGGACATCGGCCTGGGCATGCCTTTCATCATCTTCCGAGCACTGCTTGTCCTTGAGCAGTTTCTTGAGGTGCTCGTTGGCGTCACGACGGATGTTGCGCACGGCGATACGCGCATTCTCGGCCTCCTTGTGCACCACCTTGGTGAGTTCGCGCCGCCGTTCCTCGGTGAGGGCGGGCATTGGAATCCGGATCAGGTCGCCGCTGGTAGCCGGGTTGAGGCCGAGGTCGGAGTCGCGGATGGCCTTTTCGACCACGGGAATCATCTTCTTCTCCCATGGCTGAACGCCGATCGTGCGCGCGTCCGCAAGCGTCACGTTGGCGACCTGCGACAGCGGCATCATCGAGCCGTAGTAGTCGACCTGGATGTGGTCGAGCAGGCCGGTATGCGCGCGACCCGTACGAACCTTGCCCAGGTCCGCCTTGAGGGACTCCACCGACTTGCCCATCTTCTGTTCCGCGGATTTCTTGACGTCGTTGATCATGCGTCCTCCAATTGCCCGGCCTAGCAATGCACCAGCGTGCCTTCGTCCGCGCCCATGACCACCCGCTTCAGCGCCCCGGGGACGAAAATCGAAAACACCTTCAGCAGCATGTTCTGGTCGCGGCACAGTGCCAGCGCCGTCGCATCCATCACCTTGAGATTGCGGATGATGGCTTCATCGAATGTGAGCTTCGGGTAGCGCGTGGCGGACTCGTCCTTCATCGGGTCGGCGGTGTACACGCCGTCCACCTTGGTCGCCTTGAGCACGATGTCGACGCCCATTTCGCGGCCGCGCAATGCCGCCGCAGTGTCGGTCGTGAAGAACGGGTTGCCGGTTCCGGCCGCGAAAATGACGACCTTGCGTTCCTCCAGGTGCCTGAGCGCGCGGCCGCGGATATAGGGCTCCGCCACCTGGTCGATGCGCAGCGCCGACTGCACGCGCGACTCCACGCCGGCGCGGCGCAAGGCGTCCTGCAGCGCCAGCGCATTCATCAGGGTGGCCAGCATGCCCATGTAGTCCGCGGTGGCGCGGTCCATGCCGGCCGCGCCCGGAGCAACGCCGCGAAAGATGTTGCCTCCGCCGATGACGATGGCGATCTCCACGCCGAGCCGCTGCACGTCGGCGATCTCCGCCACGATGCGATCGATGGTCTCGCGCTTGATGCCATAGGCGTCGTCGCCCATCAGCGCCTCGCCCGAGAGCTTCAACAGGATCCGCTTGTAGGCCGGTCCGGCGGAAGTCGACGCGGCGATGGGAGAAACGTGTGCGGGAACGGGAGAAGGAACCGGAGCGAGCGGTACGGCGGCGGTCGGCGAGTTCATGCAATCTCCCTCTGTTCGTGCCCGTCGGATTTCTGCGCTTTGCTGCCCTGCTGCGGACCCGCGCGCTGCGCCTGGCGCCTGCGCACGGGCTTGTTGCACTCCCGCGACGAAGCGTCAGGCCTTGGCCATCGCCGCCACTTCCGCCGCGAAGTCGTCCTTCTTCTTCTCGATGCCCTCGCCGACGACGAACAGCGCAAACGACTTGACGGTCGCGCCGCTCGCCTTCAGGTGCTTTTCCACCGTGTCATCGGGGTTCTTGACGAACGGCTGCCCGAGCAGGGTCACTTCCGCCAGGAACTTGTTGACGCGGCCCTCGACCATCTTGGCCACGATGTCCGCGGGCTTGCCGCTGTCGGCAGCCTGCGCCGTGTAGATCGCGCGTTCCTTGGCGATCAGGTCCGCCGGCACCTGGTCCCTGGACACGCAGACGGGACGGATGTTCGCGATGGACGCGGCGATGTGCATCGCGACGTCCTTGCCCACGGCTTCGCTCCCGCCGTCGATTTCGACCGTAACGCCGACGCGTCCGCCGCCATGCAGATACTGGACGAGCCGCGCCGCGGTCGTGAACCGCACGAAGCGGCGCACCGAGAGGTTTTCACCGATCTTCTGAACCAGCGCCACTCGCGCCGCCTCGACAGTGCCGGCGCCGAGCGGCAGCGCGGACAGCGCCGCGACGTCCGCGGGGTTCTTCTCCGCGACCAGCTGCGCGAGCGACTTGGCCAACGCGACGAAGTCGTCGTTGCGGGAAACGAAATCGGTTTCACAATTGAGCTCGACCATCGCGGCCAGCTTGCCGTCGCCCGCCAGATACGCGCCGACCACCCCTTCGGCGGCGACTCGGCCAGCCGCCTTGGACGCCTTGGCGCCGCTCTTGATGCGCAGCAGTTCCTCCGCCTTTACCAGGTCGCCCGCACTTTCGGCCAGCGCCTTCTTGCACTCCATCATGCCCAGGCCGGTGCGCTGGCGCAGGTCCATCACCATGCTTGCGGAGATCTCCGCCACGTTGTTTGCCATTGCCTATTACTCCATGTTCACAGTTTGCTCGTCTCGCCACCGCCGCCACGCCGAACGTGATTGCGATGCCGTTCCGGGCTCGGCGCCTCCGGTGCGCGCCCCGCGCCGGGCAGGACAAAAGGGGCCCATGGCCCCGTTGCTCCGGATCAGCCGATCGTCAGACCGGCGCTTCTTCCGCCACTTCGACGAATTCGTCACCGCCTTGCACGATTTCCTGGATCACCGTGCTCTTGCCTTCGAGAATGGCGTCGGCAACTCCGCGCGCATACAGTCGAATGGCACGGCTCGAGTCGTCGTTGCCCGGAATGACGTGAGCGATGCCCAGCGGCGAGTGGTTGGTATCGACCACCGCCACCAACGGTATGCCGAGCTTCTTCGCCTCGGTGACCGCGATCTTGTGATAGCCGACGTCGATGACGAATATCGCATCCGGCAGCGCGTTCATGTCCTTGATGCCACCCAGGCTCTTGGTGAGCTTGTCCTGTTCGCGCTTCAGCGAAAGCGCCTCGCGCTTCGACATCCGCTCGAACGTGCCGTCCTCGGCCATCGCCTCGAGGTCCTTCAGGCGCTTGATCGACACCTTGACGGTCTTGAAGTTGGTGAGCATGCCTCCCAGCCAGCGGTGGTCCACGAAGGGCATGCCGCAGCGCCTTGCTTCGTCGGCGACGATCTCGCGCGCCTGGCGCTTGGTGCCGACGAAAAGGACGGTGCCGCGGTTGGCTGCCAGCTGACGCACGTACTTCATCGCGTCCTGGTAGTTCTGCATCGTCTTTTCGAGATTGACGATGTGAATCTTGTTGCGCTGGCCGAAGATGTAGTCCGCCATCTTCGGGTTCCAGTAGCGGGTCTGGTGACCGAAGTGAACCCCGGCTTCCAGCATTTGACGCATCGTGACCGACATTGACTTGCTCCTTCAGGGTTGGCGTAACCGCGATCGTCAGGATCGGCGGCCACCCGCCACCCGCGGAAGTGATCCGGCGATCAGCGCACCCTTTGGCAGGGCGCGGAATTCGCAGGACACCCCAAAGACCGCAGGTGTGTGGTTTCGGCTCGGTGACCGCCCACCGGACGCATTCCGGGTGGCGCATCGAGCTAACTTGTTATTCTAGCACGGTTTCACCCATGGCCGCTACCCTGACGAGCGGGCCGCGGTACTTGCGCCACTTGCCCATCGCCCCCAATCTTCGGTCATGCCCTCCTCGCGAAACGAGCCGACCGCCACCTCGGCAGGCTGCGGCGTCGAAACCGCGATCTTCTGCGCCGAGCCGGAATTCGGGTTGCTGTCCTTCACCGGGCCGGACGCCGAGTCGTTCCTCCAGGGTCAATTGTCCAGCGACGTCAAGGCCCTGGCGCAGGGCGCGGTTCAAAGGTCGAGCTACAACTCGCCGAAGGGACGGATGCTGGCCACGCTCCTGCTCTGGCGGCACGGACACGACTCGATCCGCGCGCTCGTGCCCGCGGCACTTGCCGAACCGCTGCGAAAGCGGCTCTCGATGTACGTGTTGCGCTCGAAGCTGGCTGTCGTCGACCTCTCGTCCACGCACGTCATGTTTGGAATCGGCGGCGCCCGCGCCAGCGAAGCGGTTGCGGCGGCCTGCGGGCGGGCACCGGCACTTGGGCAGGTCCTCGTGTCCGAAGCTGAGTCGCTGGTCGGTCTTCCCGACGGCCGCATCGTTGTGGTCGCAATCGCGGCGGCTGTCGACTCCATGACGGCAAAGTTGGCCGTCCACGCTGCGGCCACGGGGTCGGAAACCTGGAGGTGGCTGGGCATTCGCGCCGGCGTGCCGACGATCCACCCGGAAACGCAGGACCAGTTCGTCCTGCAGACCGCGAACTGGGACCTGCTGGGCGGCGTCAGTTTTCACAAAGGGTGCTACCCGGGCCAGGAAATCGTGGCCCGCACACAATACCTGGGCAGGCTCAAGGAGCGCATGCACCTGTTTCATGTCGACGGTCCGCCGCCCGCCGCGGGCACACGTGTCTATGCGCCCATCTTCGAGGACCAGGCATGCGGCACGGTGGTCGACGCAGCTTCCGCGCCGGAAGGGGGTGCCGACCTGCTGGCGGTGGTGCAATTGAGCGCACTCGACGGGACGCTCCGCTTGGGGACGCCGGGCGGACCGATGCTCGCCATGCTGCCTTTGCCGTATTCCGTCCCTGCGCCTGTCGCGCCAAGTCGTCCCAGGCTCTAGCGGCACGACCAGCCGGAAATGGCTCACTACTTCGTGTGGTATCGATTGAGAGAGACACCAGTCGGCGACCCCGGCGGGAACACGAACTCATTCCGCATCGCAATCGAAGCGGTTCTTGCCGACGTTCGCGGCCGCACCGGCGTGGCGGGGAGATTGCTGGTGCGGACGGCGTTGGATGGAACACTTGCGCGACGCGACGAGGCAGACACGTGGATGGAAGTCTATGACGACGTCGCGGATCCGGTCGCATTCGAGCGCGAGCTTGCGGCCGCGCTTCGGCGACACGACATCGCGCGGTTCGTGCCCGAGGGCGACCGGCACATCGAAGCCTTCGTCGCCCTCAATTAAAAAGCCATGTGCCTGGTCGTCGTCGCGCTCGACGCGCATCCGCGATACGCGCTGGTCATTGCAGCCAATCGCGACGAATTCCACTCGCGGGAAGCACTTCCGGCGCATTGGGGCGAGCGTCCTCCGTTTGCCGGCGTGCTCGCCGGTCGAGACCTCGTCGCCGGCGGCACCTGGCTGGGCATTCGCCGCGACGGTCGCTGGGCGCTGCTGACCAATGTGCGCGAGGGGCGCGGAAGGAACGATCCGGCGGCCCCGTCGCGCGGCCTGCTCGTCCCGGCTATCCTCAACGACCGGGGCACGCCGGCAGCCGCCTTGTACGCGGTGATGCGAAACGCGGACGCCTACAACGGCTTCAACCTGCTGGCGGGCAATGCCGGAAGCGCCGCGTGGGCATCCAACCGAAGCAAAGAAACCCTGGCCATCACGGCGGGCGTGCACGGCCTGTCGAACGCGTTGCTCGACACCCCATGGCCAAAGCTCGCACGAACGCGGACAAAGTTGGCCGAGTGGGCCGCGCACGACGATGGCGATCTGACGCCGGTCTTCGCCGCGCTGTCCGACCGAAGCAGGCCGCCCGACGAGGCATTGCCGTCGACCGGCGTGCCGATCGAATGGGAGCGCCTGCTGTCCGCACCGTTCATCGTCAGCGAAGACTACGGAACGCGCTGCTCGACCGTGCTGGTTGTCGAGCGCGGTGGAAATGCGCGATTCATCGAGCGCACTTTCGACCGGTACGGCGTTCAGACGGGTCAGGTGGACGTGGCATTCGACGTTGCGCCTCCGCCGAACTAGTCGAGACTCCGCGCCATCGCCTGGTGTGGAATGTCCGCCTCCATGAATTCGTCGCCTTCGGCAGCGAAGCCATGGCGGGCGTAGAAGGGCATGGCCCGGGTTTGAGAATTGAGCAGCACGCGCGCCTGGCCACGCTCACGGGCAAGGTCCATGAGTTCGCACAGGAGCGCCGATCCGACGCCGTGGCCCCGCCATTTCGGCAGCACCGCGAGGCGCCCGATATGTCCGTCGGGCAACAGCCGGCCGCAGCCGATCGCCTCCCCGGAAACATCGAAGGCCAGCGCGTGCGTGCAGGCCGGGTCGAATGCGTCCCACTCGAGTTCTTCGGCAATCCCTTGCTCGACGATGAAGACCGCGCGCCGCACGGCACGCAAGTCATCGGCGGACTGCGCCCAGTCGACGCGCCGGATCGTGAATCGAGGATTGGTGGATTCAGTTGCCATAGTTGGAGAAGCCAAGCCGGGCGCGGGAACCCGTCACGTCGAGCGCGCAGTGTCCGCCTACGGGCAGCGTGAGCTTGTCGGCAACATGGCCGAATGGGAGTCCGGTGAACACGGGCACCGAAAGCAGCGAGCGCAATTGCGCCACGGTCGCCGCAAGGTCGTAGCCAGCATCGTTGGCATTGAGTTCGTAATCCGTGAACCGGCCGAGCAGGATGGCGCGCTGCCGTTCCAACACGCCGGCATGATGCAACTGGTAGAGCATCCGCTCGACGCGATACGGATGCTCGCCCACATCCTCCAGGAACAGGATTCCGCCCTCGATGTCCGGAAAGTACGGCGTGCCCAGCAGATGCGCCACCAGCGCCAGGTTGCCGCCCCAGAGCGTTCCCGCCGTGGAGAAATTCGCCGGCCCCTCCAGGTCGCAATCGACTGTGTGCGTCTGCCCGCCAATCAGCCCGAAACAGTGTTCGAGCATGAATTCCGACGGCGAATCCGCGCCGAAGTCACCGGTCGCCGACGGTCCGGCAAATGTCTTCATTCCGGTCCGCGCGAGCGCCGCCAGTTGGAAGGCAGTGAAGTCGCTGTAGCCCAGCCAGCGCTTTCCCGCCTTCGCGATCATGTCGAAGTCGAGCCGCGGCAGCAGTCGTGTCCAGCCGTAGCCGCCGCGCAGCGTCAGCGCCAGTTCGACCCTTGGATCGGCGACCATGCGCGACACGCTGGCCAGGCGCTCGTCGTCCGGCGCCGAGAAGCGCTGCCAGCGCAGGCGGCAGGTGGGGTCGACGACGACCCTGTGCCCCCTCGCTTCGAGCAGCGCAACCGCGCGGATCAATGCCGCAGGTTCCTGCGCGAAGCCCGCGGGCGCATAGATGCCGATGCCGAGGGCCATGTCCAAGTATCAGCGCCGTGCGGCGAAAAATTCCGACAGCAGCCGACCGCATTCGTCGGCACGGATGCCGCGGGTCACGGCCGCATGATGATTGAGTCGCGTCTCGCCGAAGAGATCGACCACCGACCCGCACGCGCCGGTCTTGGGATCGCTCGCGCCGAACACCAGCCGTCCGACGCGCGCGTGCATGATGGCGCCGGCGCACATGGCGCAGGGCTCCAGCGTGACAAAGATCTCGCAATCCGGCAGCCGATAATTGCCCAGGGCACTCGCGGCTTCGCGCAGGGCGGCGATCTCGGCGTGCGCCGTGGGGTCGATGGCGGCGATCGGCGCATTGCCGCCACGACCGACTATCTGCCCGGCCCTCACGACCACGGCGCCCACCGGCACCTCGCCCCGCTCGGCCGCGGCGCGCGCCAGCGCCAAAGCCTCGCCCATCCACTTTTCATCACTTGCCGGCACCGGCATCTTCGATATGGAAACGGTGCAGGATGCGGTGGATGAACGGTGTGAACAGGATGCCCGTGGCACCAAGCAGGATCACGCCGCAAAACAGCGCATACACGCTGTCGAAGATCTTGCCCGCCACCGACAGAGTTTCCCTGACCGGCCCCATGCCTGAAAGGAGCAGCGATGACTGGTGAAATGCATCGAGCCAGCTGAAGTCGTCGACCACGTGGTATCCGATCGTGCCCGCCAGCAGCGTGCCGCCGATCAGCGACGCGGACAGCATCAGCGCGCGCCTGACACGCGCGTAAAACCGCGGGCGGGGAGACAGCGGCGGTGGAGTGCTCGAGGCGGCGGTCACCGCCGCTCCGCCGGAAGGACAGCGTCGGCTTCGATTTCGACCAGCAGTTCGGGCGCGATGAGCTTGGCCACTTCCACCATCGTGCACGCCGGCCGAATCATCCCGAACACTTCGCCATGGGCACGGCCCACGGCCTCCCACTGCGTGATGTCGGTCACGAATATTCGCGTGCGGACGACGTCCTCCAGCGTGGCGCCGGCCCGCGCCAGCGCGGATGCGATGTTCGCGAGGACCTGCCGCGTTTGCGCGTACGGGTCGCCGATGCCGACGACGTTGCCGTTGCCATCCGTTGCAGTGGTTCCCGAGAGAAACACGTGGTTGTCGAGGCGCACGGCCCGCGAATAGCCGACGATCGGCTCCCACGGCGCGCCCGAGGAAAAATTCTGGCGTGTCATGGCGGCGCTCCTTTCCTGTCCGACCCACTTGCTTCCAGCCATTTGAGCTTGCGATCCTCGCGCGCCGCCGCATCGCGGGTTCGCGCAGCTTCCGCGATGCCCGCAAGGTCGACGCCCGCCAGCGCCGCAACGAGCGCCGCCAATTCCGGCGCCGGATGTCCTGCCTTATAGGCGCGGCCGTAGCCATCCCGGTCGAGCAAACGGTTGTCGACCAGCCATCGCCGCAACTCGACGTGGTCGACATCGAGCATCGTGCCCGCATTCGCGAGCCAATCGCGAAGTGTGTCGTTGACCTCCCGCTCGGTGTAGGCGCGGTCGGGCCGGAATGCCGCGGCCGCCGCGGCCAACACCAACTCGAAATCGTCGCGTCTGGTCGAGTAGAGCACGCCAAGGCTGATGCCTCGCCGCAGCGCCAGCACCGCGAAACGTTCGGCGGGTGAACTTGCATCTGTCATGGTGTCGGGAAGAGTGTAGCGCAGCCCGGTTCGCGGGTCCTGTACAGGAGCTCGCCGACAGCATCAATCGATCGTCAACGGCCTTCGCGCGTTCTTGTCGCGACCCACCTATTGTTCCGCCCCATTGGTTCCCGGCCACGGACGGGTGCCTGCGACCTGCTACGGTCTCTCGCGATCCGTGCGGCTTGCGGCGGGACGTACGCCGCGCCGGCCTGGGGTACGTCAGTGTGCCGAGGCGGGCGGCGGGCCCATGCCGTCGAATGTAGTGGTCGTTACCCAGCCGACGATTTGCTCGTCGGTGTACTGCCCCGACGCCTTCAGCATGCCGACCACGGGGTCGCAGGCGCGCGCGAACAGGCTGTAGAGCACCAGCTCGGCGGGCAGACCCGGGTTGATCTCGCCGCGGGTCTGGGCTTCCGTGATCCAGATGCTGAGCTTGTTGCTGAGGTCGATCAGGCGATCCATATAGGCATCATTGGCCTGTAACGAGGCGCTGAGCGACGAGTTTTGCGCCGGCAGCGAGGGCATTTCGCCTCCGAGCTGGCTCTGCATGGCCCAGCGCGCCACTTCCTTCAGCTGGTTCAGCGCAGGCTGCGGCGTCTGTCGCAGCCCTTCGACAAACGCCAGCGCGCGGTCAAGTACCCACACCATTGCCGCGCCGGCAAGTTCTTCTTTGGAAGTGAAGTGCTTGTAAAGGCTCGCCTTGGCCAGACCTGCCTCCGCCGCCACCTGGTCGACCGTCATCTGGTCGTAGCCCTTGGTGGCCAGCAGGCGGTTCACAGCGGCCACGATGGCGTCTTTGCGCACACGGAGCACCTGTTCGCGGATTGTCGGACGGGGGACCATCGCGGCATTGTAGACTATGCGGATCAATTTTGATACTTGCTAGTTTACTTGTGGTACGTTTAGTATATAATTTGTACCAATCAGTTCACTTACCGGTCTGTTTGGTTCAAGGGTGTCCACCATCCTGCTCGCCGAACCCCGAGGAGTTGCTTTGGCATGAATCGCGTCGCCGTCATCGGATCCGGCATCTCGGGCCTGGCCGCCGCCTGGCAGCTTTCGGCGCAGCACTCACAGGTGGCAGTCACGCTGTTCGAGGCTGGCTCGCACTTTGGCGGGCACGCCAATACGATCGACCTCACGCTCGATGGCGTGACACACGGTGTCGACACCGGATTTCTCGTGTACAACGAGCGCACCTATCCGCGCCTGATCCGCCTTTTTGACGAGCTCGGCGTCGATCGCGCCGCGTCGGAGATGTCTTTCTCGGTCCAGGCGCCTTCCGCCGACGGCCGCCCGGGGCTCGAGTGGAGTGGCAGCTCGCTCGACACGGTTTTCGCCCAGCGAAGCAACCTGCTGCGACCGCGTTTCTGGGGCATGCTGGCCGACATCGTGCGCTTCAATCGCCTGACGAGCGCACTGGCCGACTCGGGCGACGAGGCGCAGTTGGTGCAGCCGATCGCCGAGTTCCTGCATGGGCATGGATTCGGCGTGGCCTTCCGCGACGACTACCTGTTGCCCATGATCGGCTGCATCTGGTCTTGCCCGACCGATCAGATGCTTCAGTTCCCGATCGCCACGCTGATCCGCTTTTGCCATAACCACGGGCTGATCCAGATCACCCGTCGTCCGCAGTGGTTCACTGTACGCGGCGGGTCGCGCCAGTACGTGCGCAAGATGCTTCCTCGCCTCGCCGACGCCCGCCTCGACACACCGGTGAGAAGCGTGAAGCGCCTGCCCTCGTCTGTGCTGGTGCAAACCGACGCCGGCACGGAATGTTTCGACGCGGTGATCTTCGCCTGCCACGCCCCCCAGGCACTTGCCATCCTGGCGGCCAACGCCAGCACCGCCGAGCGTGGTGTTCTGGGCGCCATCCGCTACCAGCCCAATACCGCCGTGCTGCACACCGATGCCAGCGTATTGCCGAGGCGAACGGCTGCCTGGGCCGCATGGAACTATGAGCGCGCCGCCGACACGCCGCGCGAACAGGCGCGAGTTTGCCTCCACTACCTGATCAATCGCCTGCAGCCGCTGCCGTGGCGGCAGCCCGTCATCGTTTCGCTCAATCCGGTGCGTCCGATCGACGAGCAAAAGGTCCGTCAACGCATCGAATACGCGCACCCGGTGTTCGACTTGGGGGCCATCGCCGCGCAGCGCCGCGTTCCCCAGCTGCAAGGCAAGCAGCGCACCTGGTTCTGCGGCGCCTGGTGCGGCTACGGCTTCCATGAAGATGGACTCAAGTCGGGCCTGGCGGCAGCCGATGCGGTCGCCGCGGCGCTGCCTCTGATGTCGCGCTCCGAACAGCGCGCGGTGGCCTGAACCAGCACATGAGCACTGTCATCACGCCCCCGTCCGGCTCCGCCCTCGTGCCCGGCGCGTCGCAACCCCTGATCGGCTTCGGCGACGTCTGGCACCGGCGGCTGCGGCCGACCATGCATGCCTTCCGCTATCGCAGCTATTTCCTGCTGCTGCCACTGCGCAGCATGTCCCGGCAGCCGCGCGGCGTTCTGAGGCGCAACCGCTTCGGGCTGCTGAGCTTCTTCGACCGCGACCATGGGCAGGGCGGATCCGACGCATTGCAATGGTTCGATGACCTGCTGCGCGGTGAAGGCATCACCGACGCCGACGGTGAGCTTTGGCTGCACACCTTTCCCCGCGTGCTGGGCTACGCATTCAAACCCGTCAGCTTCTGGTATGCGCACCGTGCCGACGGCTCGCTCGCCGCCGTCGTGGCAGAGGTCAACAACACGTTTGGCGAACGCCACTGCTACCTGCTGACCGGCCCTGCGCTGCGTTGGGGCGCCGAGCTGCGCGCCGACAAGGTCTTTCATGTGTCGCCCTTCTGCCGCGTGGCGGGCCACTACCGCTTCTGCTTCGTGCGCACGACAACAGAAGGCCCGTCGGGCCGCGAACACACCATCGCGCGCGTCGACCTGCACGACGCCAACGGCCCGCTGTTGCAGACCGCGGTTGGCGGCGAGCTGCAGCCCTGCACCGCCCGCGCCATGCGACGCGCGTTCTTCGGGACCCCGCTGATGACGATGGGCGTGGTTCTGCGAATCCACTGGCAGGCGTTGCGGCTGACGCTCAAGCGCGTGCCTTTCTTCGGCAAACCCCAGGAGCCCGAACGCTTCGTTACCCGATGAACACCACCACCGCTCCCACCTTCGCCCAGCGCCCCACCCTGCCCGCCTCCGCCCCGGCCGCCGCGCGCAGAGTGTTCAGGCTGCTGGCCGGGCTCGCCCACGGCGAGCTCCACATGCAGCTGCCCGACGGCGCGACGGCGCGATTCCCCTTGGCACGACCGCAATTCCATGGCTCCGGCCGGTTCGCCACCTCGCTCGAGCAACGCGCGGCCATCCGCCTTCACAACTGGAATGTGTTCAGCCGCGCCCTCAAGTCCGGCGATATCGGTTTTGCCGAAAGCTACGTCGACGGCGACTGGAGTACCCCAGACCTGGCCGACCTGTTGGCGTTGTTCATCGCCAATCGCGAACACGTCGAGACAATGATCTACGGCACCTGGTGGGGCCGCTTCGCCTACCGCATCAAACATCTGCTCAACCGCAACTCGCGCAGCGGCAGCGCCAGGAACATCCAGGCGCACTACGACCTGGGCAACGACTTCTACCGCCTGTGGCTGGATCCGTCGATGAGCTACAGCGCCGCCTGGTTCGAAGGCCGCGACCCCGCCGGCGTGACGCTGCGCGACGCCCAGCACGCCAAGCTGCGCCGCACGCTGCACGAGGTCGGCGCCCGGCCCGGCAGCCGCGTGCTGGAAATCGGCTGCGGCTGGGGTGGACTGGCCGAAATCGCGGCGCGAGAGTTCGGCGCGCAGGTCAAGGGCGTGACGCTGTCGCACGAGCAGCTGGCCTGGGCCCGGCAACGCATGCAACACAATGGTCTGGCCGATCGTGTCGACCTGCGCCTGCAGGATTACCGCGACCTGCCCCGTGAACACGCGGCCGATCCCTTCGACGCCATTGTTTCAATTGAGATGTTCGAGGCGGTGGGCCGCGAATACTGGAGCGGCTATTTCGACACCTTGCGGCGCTGCCTCAAGCCCGGCGGCCGCGCCTGCATCCAGAGCATCACGATCCGGGACGACCTGTTCGAGCGCTATGTGAAGTCAACCGACTTCATCCAGCAGTACATCTTCCCCGGCGGCCTGCTTCCCAGCCCATCGGCCTTTGAAGCCGAGGCACGGCGCGCCGGATTCCTCATCGAAAACCGCCTGGCCTTCGGCCGCGACTATGCCGAGACGCTGCGCCGCTGGCGTGCCGACTTCCTGGGCCACGAGCAGACGATGCTCGAGCAAGGTTTCGACACGCGCTTCATGCGCATCTGGGAATTCTATCTCGCCTACTGTGAGGCGGCTTTCGACACCGGCAACACCGACGTCATGCAATTCACCCTGCGGCGGGCAGCATGAAAGCGCCGACCTTTCTCCCGGCCAGCCGCGCAGCAGCGCCGATCGCCGCTTTTGGCCTGCTGACACTGTTGGCGTGGCACGAAGCCCACGCCGTGCAACCGGCACTCTTTTCGAGATCCATCATGTCCACCACCGTCTCCGCCTCCGCCACTGCCAACCCTGCCCCCGCCGCCCCGGCCGAGGTGCAAGCCGCACTCCCGCAGGCTCGATTGGTGGGGACGGGCAGCCTGCGATTCTTCGGCCTGCCGGTCTACGAAGCGCGGCTGTGGGCCGCGCCCGGCTTCAGCGCCGCACGCTATGACAGCCAGCCCTTTGCGCTCGAGCTCGAATATGCACGGAAGCTCGACGGACCGTCGATCGCCGAGCGCTCGGTGGCCGAAATGCGCCGCGTCGGCGACTTCGGAGACGACAAGGCACGCACCTGGCTTGCGTTGATGATGAAGGCCTTTCCGGACGTGGTCGCCAAAGACCGACTCACCGGCGTGCACGATGGCAGGGGCGGCGTGCGCTTCTTCCACAACACCCGGCCCACCGCCACCACCGCCGACCGCGAATACGCGCAGTTGTTCTTCGGCATCTGGCTTGATCCGCGGACATCGGCCCCGGCCCTGCGCCAGGCGCTGATCGGGGCCGGCGGCTCCTGATGTGGCTGCGCCTGTCGACCAAACGCTTTCCGCCGATGTCCGCAACACCGGCCGCGGCGGCCGTTGAGCCGCGCCAGCCCGCTCATACCATGCGCGTCCAGGCATCGGCCGCCGCGCGGGAAAGCGCACCGTCGGTCGTGCCCGACCGGCCCAGTGATGGCGCTCGCTTCATCGGCTGGCGCTATGGCCTGCTGGGCCTGCCCCTGGCTTTCGTATCACTTCCGCTGTACGTGACGCTGCCGCATCACTATGCCGAACAGTACGGCGTGCCGTTGGCCGCCCTGGGCGTCGTGCTGCTGGCTACCCGCATGCTCGATGCCGTGCTCGACCCGATCATCGGCCGCTGGGTCGATCGCCTCTTCGCGCTGGGCTACACGCGGGCGTGGGCGGCGGCCGCATGTGGCGCATTCACCATGGCCGTGGGTTTCACTTCGCTGTGGCTGCCCCCTGCCAAGGGTCCGACGTTTGTGCTCGGGTGGCTGGCGGGCGCGCTGGTGGTGACCTATCTGTCCTTCAGCGTGGTGACAGTCGTGCACCAGGCTTGGGGCGCCCGCTGGGGCGGCTCGGAGCAGCAGCGCGCCCGCATTGTCGCCTGGCGTGAAGGCGCAGCGCTCGTCGGCGTCGTGGCGGCCAGCTTGCTGCCCTCTTTCCTCGGCCTGAGCCTGACCAGCGCGGCACTGGCCTTGATGCTGGCGCTGGGTGTGGCGCTCCTGGGGCGGTCCGGATCGTTTGGCGCTGACCCGGCAACCGCCTTCGCTGCCGCGCCGGCGGCGGCATCGGCCTCGTTCCAACCCCACGCGTCCCCCTGGCGCTCGCCGGCGTTTCGCGCTCTGCTGGGCGTGTTCATGTTCAACGGCACGGCCAGCGCGGTGCCGGCAACCCTGTTGCCCTTTTTCGTGGCCGACCGCCTGCAGGCCGGCGTGTTCGAACCTTTGTTCCTGACGCTGTATTTCGTCTGCGCCGCCATCGGCCTGCCGCTCTGGGTGCGCGCCGTGCCCAGGCTGGGTTTGGCACGAACCTGGCTCGCGGGCATGGCGCTCAGCGTGGCCACCTTTTCGGCAGTGCTGGGACTTTCTGCGGGCGACGTCGCGGGCTTTGCCGCCGTCTGCGCATTCAGCGGCCTGGCGTTGGGTGCCGACCTGGCCGTACCCGGCGCCCTGCTCACCGGCGTCGTGCGTCATGCCGGCGCCGCCGAACGCGGCGAAGGCCAGTTCTTCGGCTGGTGGGCCTGCGCCACAAAGCTCAACCTCGCGCTGGCCGCCGGACTGGTCCTGCCGCTTCTGGCCGCCGCCGGCTACCACAGCGGGGCTCGCGACGCGGCCGCGCTGTCCGCGCTCACGCTCGCCTATGGCGCGCTGCCCTGCGTGCTGAAACTGACCGCGGCTGCATGGCTTTGGCGCGCCCACCGTCTTCATCCTGCCCTCGGAGCCCCCGCATGACCACAAGCGCCGCACGACTCTTCCTGGCCGCACTGACCCTCGCCGTGGCCGGCGTCACGCTCACCGGTTGCGCCGGCCCCAGCGTGTCCGACTACGCGACGGAGCGGCCTCAGCTGGACTTGCGCGGCTACTTCAACGGTCCGGTCACCGCTCACGGGATGTTCAGCGACCGCTCGGGCAAGGTGGTCAAGCGCTTCGTCGTAGAGATGAACTGCAGCTGGCAAGGCGAGGTCGGCACGCTCGATGAAGCCTTCACCTACAGCGATGGCACGAAACAGCGACGGATCTGGACGTTGAGGCGTGGCGCCGACGGTCGCTACACGGGCACGGCGGACGATGTGGTCGGCGAAGCGCTGGGCGAATCGGCCGGCAATGCGTTCAACTGGCGTTACACGCTGGCACTGCCGGTCGACGGCAGCATCGTCCATGTGCAGTTCGACGACTGGATGTTCCTGATCGACGAGCGCACGATGCTCAACAAGGCCGTGATGAGCAAGTTCGGTTTTCGCCTTGGCGAGGTGACGCTGTCGTTCACCAAGGGCGACGAACGCTGACGCCACCGCGCCGACCCACACCATGGCCCTCAACCCCAAGCTCACCGACTGGCGCGGCCGCGTCGTCTGGATGATCGGCGCATCGTCCGGCATCGGCCGCGCCACGGCCCACGCGTTGCACAAGCGCGGCGCCGTCGTGGTCGTGTCGGCACGCAATGCCGCGCCGCTGCAGCACTTTGTCGACGAGCATCCTGGCAGCATGGCCGTGGCCTTGGACGCGGGCGAGGCCACGTCGGTGGCCGACGCCGCGCGACGGATCGTGGCGCAGCACGGACGCCTCGACCTGGCCTGCTACTGCGCCGGCCACTACCTCGCGCAGCGTGCCACCACGTTCGACCTGTCCGAGATGCTGCGCCACCAGCAGATCAACTATGTCGGCGCGCTGAACATGCTGGCAGCCGTGCTGCCCGGCTTCGTGCATGCCGGCCGGGGACACGTGAGCCTTGTGGGCAGCGTTGCCGGCTACCGCGGGCTGCCGAATTCGCTGGCCTACGGCCCGACGAAGGCGGCACTGAACAACCTCGCCGAGGCGCTCTACCTCGATCTACGCGAATGCGGCGTCGGTGTGTCGATCATCAATCCCGGCTTTGTCGAAACGCCGCTGACCGCACAGAATCGATTTCGCATGCCCGCGTTGATCTCGCCCGACGAAGCCGCCGCGCACATCCTGCGGGGTTGGGCACGCGGCGCCTTCGAAATGAACTTCCCGAAGCGCTTCACTCTGTGGATGCGCTTCCTGAAAGTGTTGCCCGACACGCTTTACTTCGCCGCGGTCAGCCGCGCCACCGGACTGTGACCGCTCGCGTCGACCGCGACGCTCGCACGGCCGCCGTCGCGAAGTTCTTCGAGACGCTGAGCCATGCCTCGCTGGCCGGCCTGGACCGCGTTTACGCAGACGACGCCCGCTTCAAGGACCCGTTCAACGACGTGCAGGGGATACCCGCGATCCGGGCGGTCTTCGAGCACATGTTCGCCACGCTGATCGACCCGCGCTTCATTGTGCTTGAGGCCGTCACCGAGGGCGACCAGGCTTTCCTGACCTGGGACTTCAGCTTTCGCCGCGAGCCCGGCGACGCCCCGATGCGCATCCACGGCACCACGCATCTGCGCTTCGCGGCCGACGGCCGGGTCAGCCTGCACCGCGACTACTGGGATGCCGCCCAGGAGCTTTACGCCAAACTGCCCGTTCTGGGCGCACTGATGCGCTGGCTGCAGAAGAGACTGGCCGCGCCTGCCTGACCGGGTCCCCGGTCTTCGGCGTCGCGCATGACGCGCACGGCCACTCGCCCCGCCTGCCGGGCAGGCACGCAGATCACTCGGCATTCTGGCCCGACATAAACGCGCTTGGCGAAACCGGGCGGCGTGGTGCCGCCCTGAACCGCCGCGCAACCTCTTCTTTTTGCCATCTTGATGCCGCATCGCGCAATTTATACGCGGCCTTGATGCGACCCCAACTACACTTTCGTCATCGATTGCTGCCTTCGGGAGGCATGAATGGACGTCCTGTATGTCGGTGCGAGCGTGCTTGTCTTCCTCGCGATCCTGGGCATGATCATCGCCTGCGACAAGCTGCGGGAGCGCCAATGACCTGGCTCTATTGGCTCGCCGGATCGGCTTCCATCGGCCTCGCGATCTATCTCTTCTACGCCTTGTTGCGTGCAGAGAAATTCTGATGAACACCCAGGCATGGATCCAATTGGTCGCATACCTTGGCGCTCTGCTGGCGCTGTCGTGGCCGGTGGGCAAATGGCTGGTTGCCGTCGCCGACGGACGCTTTCCGCGCTGGATGGCGCCGCTCGTGGCCGTCGAGCGCGGCCTGTACCGCTTGGCCGGCGTGGCGCATCAAGCCGGCATGGGTTGGCGCCAATACGCAATCGCACTGGTCGTCTTCAACTTTCTTGGAGTGCTGGCCGTCTACGCTTTGCAGCGCCTGCAGCCGGTTCTGCCGCTGAATCCGCAGGGCATGGCCGCAGTCACGGCCGACTCGTCCTTCAATACCGCGGTCAGCTTCGTCACGAACACGAATTGGCAGGGCTACGTCGGCGAAGGAACGATGAGCTACCTGACGCAGATGATGGCGCTGGCCGTTCAGAACTTCTTTTCCGCGGCGACGGGCGTTGTGGTCGTTATCGCCCTGGTACGGAGCTTCGTCGCCAGGTCCTCGGACTCGATCGGCAACTTCTGGGTCGACATCACCCGCGTGACGGCGTACGTCCTGTTGCCGCTGTCGCTGGTGTTCGCCGTGTTCCTGGTCAGCCAGGGCGTGATCCAGAATTTCTCGCCATACAAGGAAGTCGCGACGCTCGAGATCAATGCCTATCAGCAACCCAGGAGTGGTCCTGACGGTCAGCCGCTGAAGGATGCCAAGGGTGCGCCCGTCATGGAGGACCTCAAGGCCGAAATCCAGAGCCTGGCGATGGGACCGGTGGCATCGCAGGAGGCGATCAAGATGATCGGTACCAATGGCGGCGGATTCTTCAATGCCAACTCCGCCCATCCCTACGAGAACCCGAGCGCACTGACCAATTTTCTCCAGATGCTGTCGATCTTCCTGATTCCGATGGCGCTGGTGTTCATGTTCGGGCGCATGGTCGGCGACCCGCGCCAGGGCCTGGCTCTGCTGGCCGCGATGACGGCGATCTTCGTCGTCTCGGTCGTCGTCGTGACGGCGCAGGAGCAGCAGGGCAACCCGCAGCTCGCGGCACTCGGTGTCGACCAGTCGGTCAGCGCCGCCCAGCCTGGCGGCAACATGGAGGGCAAGGAGGCGCGCTTCGGCATTGCGGCCAGCGGCCTGTTCGCCGCGATCACCACGGCCGCGTCGTGCGGCGCCGTCAACGGAATGCACGACTCGTTCACGCCTCTGGGCGGTGCCGTGCCGCTGGTGCTGATGCAACTCGGCGAAGTCGTCTTCGGCGGTGTTGGCTCGGGCCTCTACGGCATGCTGATCTTCGCCATCCTGGCGGTCTTCATCGCGGGGCTGATGATCGGCCGCACGCCCGAGTACCTGGGCAAGAAGATCGAGACCTACGAGATGAAGATGACGTCGATCGCAATTCTCGTGACGCCGATCCTCGTGCTGTCGGGCGCCGCCGTGGCCGTTCTGGCCGATGCCGGCAGGGCCGGCATCGCCAACCCCGGGCCGCATGGATTCTCCGAAATCCTCTACGCCTTCACCTCTGCGGGCAACAACAACGGCAGCGCCTTCGCCGGGCTGTCGGTCAACACGCCGTTCTACAACACGACGCTGGCCATTGCCATGTGGTTCGGCCGCTTCGGCGTAATCGTGCCGGTGCTGGCCATCGCGGGTTCGCTGGCGGCCAAGAAACGCATGGCCATCACCGAAGGCACGCTCCCCACTCATGGTCCGCTGTTCGTGACGCTGCTCATCGGCACCGTGGTGCTCGTCGGCCTGCTGAATTACGTGCCCGCGCTGGCGCTGGGTCCGGTGGTCGAGCACCTGATGCTGTGGTACCCGAAGTGAGCCCCCGCAGGACGCGATCATGACAAACGCAAGGACCTTCTCGCTGTTCGACCCCGCGCTCGTCAGACCGGCCATCGCGTCGGCCTTCGGCAAGCTGGATCCGCGTGTGCAATGGCGCAACCCCGTGATGTTCGTCGTCTACGTCGGCAGCATCCTCACCACGATCCTCTGGGTGCAGGCACTCGTTGGCGAAGGCGAGGCGCCGCAGGCGTTCACCCTGGCTGTCGCGCTTTGGCTTTGGTTCACGGTGCTCTTCGCCAACTTCGCCGAGGCGCTGGCGGAGGGCCGCAGCAAGGCGCAGGCCACGTCCTTGCGCAGCGCGAAGCGCAAGGTCATCGCCAAGAGGATGGAGAAGCCGGTGCACGGCTCGTCATGGCATCCCCAGGAAGCCGATGAGCTGCGCAAGGGCGCCGTCGTTCTGGTCGAGGCCGGCGACGTGATCCCGCTGGACGGCGAGGTCATCGAAGGTGTGGCCTCGGTCGACGAGAGCGCCATCACCGGCGAATCGGCGCCTGTGATCCGCGAGTCCGGCGGTGACTTCGCGTCGGTCACCGGCGGCACGCGCGTGCTCTCGGACTGGCTGGTGGTTCGTGTCGGCGTCAACCCGGGCGAGTCTTTCCTTGATCGCATGATCGCGATGGTCGAAGGCGCCAAGCGCCAGAAGACGCCCAACGAAATTGCTCTGACCATCCTGCTGGTGGCGTTGACGATCGTGTTCCTGTTCGTGACGGTGACATTGCTGCCCTATTCGATCTTCAGCGCGGACGTCGCAACTGCGGCCGGCAAGGCTGGCACGCCGGTGACGATGACTGCGCTGATCGCGCTCCTCGTGTGCCTGATTCCCACCACCATTGGCGCGCTGTTGTCGGCCATCGGCGTGGCCGGCATGAGCCGGATGATGGGTGCGAACGTCATCGCGACCTCGGGCCGCGCGGTCGAGGCGGCGGGCGACGTGGACGTGCTGCTGCTGGACAAGACGGGCACCATCACGCTCGGCAACCGCAAGGCCTCGGCCTTCGTGCCGGCGAAGGGTGTGAGCGAGCAGACGCTGGCCAATGCGGCGCAGTTCGCATCGATGGCCGACGAGACGCCTGAAGGACGCAGCATCGCCGTGCTGGCCAAGCAGAAGTTCAACCTGCGCGAACGCGACCTGTCGTCGCACAAGACCACCTTCGTGCCCTTCACGGCGCAGACGCGCATGAGCGGCGTCGACATCGAGAGCGACGACGGCAACGTGCGCAAACTGCGCAAGGGTGCCGGCGATGCCATCCGCGAACACGTCGAGGCGCTGGGCAGCAGCTTCCCGGGCGACGTCCAGACTGCGGCCGACGACGTCGCCCGCAAGGGCAGCACGCCGCTCGTCGTTTCCGACGGGGCCATGGTCCTCGGCATCGTCGAGCTGAAGGACATCGTCAAGGGCGGCATCAAGGAACGTTTCGCCGAACTCCGCCGGATGGGCATCAAGACGGTGATGATCACCGGCGACAACCGCCTCACCGCTGCGGCCATCGCGGCCGAGGCCGGCGTCGACGACTTTCTCGCCGAGGCCACTCCCGAAGCCAAGCTGAAGATGATCCGCGACTACCAGGCCGAGGGGCGCCTGGTTGCGATGACGGGCGACGGCACCAACGACGCCCCGGCACTGGCCCAGGCCGACGTGGCGGTGGCGATGAACACGGGCACCCAGGCGGCAAAGGAAGCCGGCAACATGGTCGACCTGGACAGCAATCCGACCAAGCTGCTGGAGATCGTCGAGACTGGCAAGCAGCTGCTGATGACGCGCGGTTCGCTGACCACTTTCAGCATCGCCAACGACGTGTCCAAGTACTTCGCGATCATTCCTGCGATGTTCGTGATCACCTATCCGCAGCTCGGCGCCCTGAACGTAATGGGACTGGCCACCCCGTCGTCGGCCATACTGTCGGCCGTCATCTTCAACGCCGTCGTCATCGTCTTTCTGATTCCGCTGGCGCTCAAGGGGGTCAAGTACCGCGCGATCGGCGCCGCTGCGCTGCTACGTCGCAACGTGTTCATCTACGGCCTGGGCGGGTTGATCGTGCCCTTCATCGGCATCAAGGCCATAGACATGTTGCTGGCAGCCCTGCACCTAGCCTGAAGGAGTCTTGATGACCTCCGTCGTTCGTCCGGCTTTGGTCTTGTTCGCGGTGCTCACCGCGCTGACCGGTGTCGTCTATCCGCTCGTCGTCACCGGCATCGGGCAGGCAGCGTTTCCCGACCAGGCGGCAGGCAGCCTGATCGTGCGCGACGGCAAGGCGGTGGGATCGGCGCTCATCGGGCAGAATTTCAGCGACCCGAAGTACTTCTGGGGGCGACCTTCCGCCACGGGTCCGATGCCCTACAACGCGAGCAACTCCGGCGGATCGAACCAGGGACCGCTGAACCCGGCGCTGGCCGATGCCGTCAAGGTTCGCATCGATGCGCTGCGCGCTGTCGATCCGGGCAACATGGAACGGGTGCCGGTAGACCTGGTCACGGCCTCGGGCAGCGGTCTGGATCCGCACATCAGCGTCGCCGGCGCACAGTTCCAGGCCGCCCGGATCGCCCGGGTCCGCAGCCTGCAGCCCGGCGAGGTGCAGCAACTCATCGGCTCGCACACCGAAAGTCGCATGTTCGGATTCCTGGGCGAACCCCGGGTGAACGTCCTGCAGCTCAACCTTGCGCTCGATGCTTTGCGCGGGCCATGATGAACCATGCCGGCGCCGCCCGAAAATCAACGCCCCGACCCTGACGCACTGCTGGCCCAGATCCGGCAGGACGAGCAGCGGGCGAAGCGCGGCCGATTGCGCATCTATTTCGGATCTTCAGCCGGCGTCGGCAAGACGTTTGCGATGCTGCTGGCGGCCCGAAAGTTGCGCGGCGACGGCCTGGACGTGGTGGTCGGGGTCGTCGAGACCCATGGTCGAGGCGAGACCGCGGCGCTGCTCGAGGGGCTGCCGGCGCTGCCCCTGGCCCATTTCGAGTACCGCGGCAAGCAACTGACCGAGTTCGACCTCGACGGCGCGCTGGTTCGCAGGCCGGGCCTGATCCTCGTCGACGAGCTGGCACATTCGAATGTCGCGGGATCACGCCACCCGAAGCGCTGGCAGGACGTGGAGGAACTGCTTGCCTCCGGCATCGACGTCTACAGCACCCTCAACGTCCAGCACCTGGAGAGCCTGAACGACGTGGTGGGCGGTATCACCGGCATCGTCGTTCGCGAGACGTTGCCTGATACCTTCTTCGATCGTGCCGACGAGGTCGTGCTGGTCGACACGACGGCGGACGAGCTGATCGAACGGCTTGCCGAGGGCAAGGTGTACCTGCCCGCCCAGGCCGAGCGCGCGGCGAAGCACTTCTTCCGCAAAGGCAACCTGATGGCCTTGCGCGAACTGGCGCTGCGACGCGCCGCGGACCGCGTCGAAGACGATGTGCAGGCTTATCGTACCGACCGCAAGGTTGCGCAAGTCTGGAAGACCGAGGGCGCGCTGCTGTGCTGCGTCGGCCCGGACGAGTTCGCGGAACATGTCGTGCGCAGCGCGGCATTGCTGGCGCAACAGCTGGCGGTCACCTGGCACGCAGTGTATGTCGAGACGCCAACGCTTCAACGACTGGGGAAGGCGCGCCGCGAACGGATACTGCAAACGATCAAGCTGGCCGAGCAGCTGGGAGCCCGCACGGCGGTCCTCTCGGCGCAGAGCATAGAGCAGGCGCTCATCGACCATGCGCGCGCACACAACCTGTCCAAGCTCGTGCTCGGCAGCCGCCGCTACTCGACCTGGTGGCCGCGCCGGACGCTGAGCCAGACCATCGCGGAAGTGGCGCCCGACGTTGATCGCCTCGAGGTCGGCCAGGCACAGAAGTCACGCGCCGCGGACCGGCATCGCGATGTCGCCGTGGGAAGGGACGAAGCCGGCGCGAAGCAGATTCGGCCGTATCTGTACGCGGCCGCGGCCTGCGGGATGACGACACTGCTGACCCACCTGCTCGTGCCGTATTTCGACCTGGCCAACATCGTGATGGTCTTCCTGCTCGCGGTGGTCGGTGTGGCGCTTTGGCTGGGGCGTGGACCGGCCGTGCTGGCGGCCATCGTCAGCGTGGCCGCATTCGACTTCTTCTTCGTGCCGCCACGACTGTCCTTCGCGGTATCCGACGTGCAGTACCTGCTGACCTTCGCCGTCATGCTGGTCGTCGGCCTCGTCATCGGACAGCTCACTGCGGGGCTGCGCTTCCAGGCGCGCGTGGCGACGCATCGTGAAGAACGTTCGCGTGCACTTTTCGAGGCTGCGCGGGATCTTTCGTACACAGTGACCATCGATCAGGCGGTGGACGTCGCGCAGGCGGCGATCGCACGGGAGTTTCATGCCCGCGTACTGGTCTACACGCTGGATCCGGAGGAACGCCTGCAGCCTCCGCGTGCCGATCCGGAAACGGCAAATGGGCTGGATCTGGGTACTGCGCAATGGACGGTGGATCACGACGAGCCTGCCGGACTGGGAACGGACACGCTGGCAGGCAGCGCGTGGCTGTACATGCCATTGCGGACCACCGTGCGTTCGCGCGGAGTGTTGGCGATACGGCCCGATCAACCGCGCTTCCTGCTGGTCCCCGAGCAGCGGCGGCAGCTTGAGACTTTTGCCGCATTGACCGCCATGGCGATCGAGCGGGTTCACTATGTGGACGTCGCGCGCGCGGCCACCGTGCAGATCGAGTCGGAGCGACTTCGCAATTCTCTATTGTCCGCACTGTCCCATGACCTGCGGACGCCGCTCACAGCCCTTGTCGCGATGGCGGATACCCTGGCGTGCAGCCAACCCGCGTTGAGCGAGAACCAGAAGAGCCTTACCGAGGGGATGCGCGAAAAGACCCTGCGCATGGCGGCCATGGTGACCAACCTTCTCGACATGGCGCGCATTCAGAGCGGCGAAGTGCGATTGAGATCCGAATGGCAGTCGATGGAGGAAATCATCGGAGGCGCCCTGAAGGCGTCGCAGGGTTCCCTCGGTGAACGGAAGGTGGAAGTGCGCATCGATGCGAGGGTTCCCCTCGTGCAGTGCGATGCCGTCCTGGTCGAGCGGGTGCTTTCCAATCTGCTGGAAAACGTCGGCAAGTACACGCCGGACGGATCAGCTGTGGAAATCCTCGTCCGCCCGGCCGATCAGGAAGTGCACGTGAGTGTCCGTGACCACGGGCCCGGCGTGCCGCAGGGCCAGGAAGAGCAGATCTTCGAGAAGTTCACGCGCGGAAACACCGAGTCGGCCACCCCGGGCGTGGGTCTCGGACTCGCGATCTGCAGGGCGATCGTCGAGGCGCACGGGGGGCGCATTCGGGTCGAGCCCACCCACCCGCACGGCGCTACGTTCACATTCACTCTCCCTCTGGGAAGCCCGCCTCCGGTCGACTTGCCCGATGACCTTCGTGCCACGGGTGAAGGTGCCGACAACGCGCTGGCGCGGGGATGAGCCTGCGTTCGCCCATCGCGCTGGTGATCGAGGACGAACGCGAGATCCGCCAATTCGTGCGCACTTCGCTGGAGGCGGAAGGCTGGCAAGTGTTCGAGGCGGGCACCGTGAAGCAAGGCCTGATCGAAGCCGGGACGCGGCGACCCGATCTCGTGATCGCGGACCTGGGCCTGCCCGATCGGGACGGTTTGGACTTCATCAGGGAGGTGCGCGCCTGGTCAGCGGTCCCGATCATCGTGCTTTCCGCGCGAACCCACGAGAATGAGAAGGTCGCTGCGCTGGATGCGGGCGCCGACGACTTCATCACCAAGCCTTTTGGGATCAACGAACTCCACGCCCGGACGCGAGCGAGCTTGCGACGCATGCGGGTCGGGCCCGGCGCCTCGGACGTGGTGGTTCGCTTCGGCGATGTCGAGGTCGATCTCGCCGCACGCGTGGTCAGCAAAGGCGGCAGCGAAGTGCATCTGACACCGATCGAATATCGCCTGCTCGGCGTGCTGATCGCCAATGCCGGCCGCGTGCTCACGCATCGCCATTTGCTGCGCGAAGTCTGGGGTCCCTCGCACGCCGAAAGCACTCACTACCTGCGCGTGTACATGGGTACGTTGCGCCAGAAACTGGAAGACGACCCGGCCCAGCCGAAGAACATCGTGACCGAGACGGGCGTCGGCTATAGGCTCGTGGTCGACTGAGATGCGGAGGCGGATCGCCATTGTCCGAAGCGACGCCCGGCGAACATTCAAACGGACGTCATGGCCCGCCGCCCCCCCGGTTTCCAAGGCGACTCGATCGTCAAGCGGACGGGCGACTATTGTTTAGCTGGGCTCCGTGTTGTGGAGTCCATCTAGCGGGTCGATCACCGTCGCCGGGTGCAGCGAGACCGGAGCGGAACACCTGGCGATCGTTCCGCGCAACGCTTGCGTGTGCTCGTCCGTCGTGGCCGATGCGTTGCGCCATCATCGCGACATTGTGGGCGAGTCTGCGCCTTCCATGCCATGGCGCCGCTTGGCGTCGCCGCGGGCCGGTGACGCCAGGAACGCGAGCAGTCGGCGCGCGGAGTCTGCCTGGGCGGAGGCCGTGCAGACCGCTCCGGAAAACACGGTCGTGATCTGAACTTGAGGCGGCAGCAAGCCGGCGACATCGATTCCAGGCACATTCATCAGTTCGCTGAGCTGCTGAAATCCGAGCTCAATGTCGCCGCGGGCGATCAGCGTGCCGACCGGAACGCCGGGCGGCGGTTGCACGATGCGCGACGCGACCTGCTCGGCGATGCCCCAGCGCTCGAACAGCTTGGCCAGGTGGACGCCGCTGGGTCCGGTCGAATAGCCGATAGTGCGCGCCGCGAGCACTGCGCGCTTCAACGCGGCTTCGGAACCCAGATCCGGACGAGGAGCACCGGCACGCACCGCTACCGCGACTCCCGAGCGGAACAGCGCCGTCTTGCTCGCCTCCGCGACGCGCCCCGACCGGACGAGCCTGTCGATCGCGTCGGACGCGAGCACGACGACGTCGAATGCCTCGCCACCTTCGACTCGCCTGGCCGCATCGACGCCGCCGACCGACTCGATCCGCACCTGCCATCCGCTTTCCCGCTCGTAGGCCCGGGCGAGCTCGTCGAGGACAAGCCGAGTGGCCATCGACGAAATGCCGGTCAAGGTGCCGTTCATCGTGGCCTTCAGCCCAGTTGCTGCTCCAACTGATGCAGCGTGCGGTAGCACGGCAGCACCTGTGCGACACTCGAATTAGGCTCGCGGCCTTCGCGAATCGCGGCAAAGAATTCCCGGTCCTGCAACTCGATGCCGTTCATAGACACGGCGACCTTGTTGACGTCGATCTTCTCGTCCTTGCCGGTCACCAGATCGTCGTAACGCGCGATGTAGGTGCCGGTGTCGCCGATGTAGCGGAAGAAGGTGCCGAGCGGCCCGTCGTTGTTGAACGACAGACTCAGCGTGCAGATCGCGCCGGTGCTGCTCTTGAGCTGGATCGACATGTCCATCGCGATTCCCAGTGTCGGATGGATCGGCCCCTGGATCGCGTTGGCCTTGACGATCTCGCCGCCGGCCTGGTACCGGAACAGGTCGACCGTATGCGCGGCGTGGTGCCACAGCAGGTGGTCAGTCCACGATCTCGCCTGGCCGAGCGCGTTCATGTTCGTACGACGGAAGAAGTACGTCTGCACGTCCAACTGCTGCAGCGAGAACGCGCCGGCGCCGATCTTGTCGTGCAGCCATTGGTGGCTCGGGTTGAAGCGGCGCGTGTGGCCGACCATCGCGACCAGCCCGGTGCTCCTTTGCAGCGCGGCGACGGCTTCGGCCCCCTGCAGCGTGTCGGCGAGCGGAATCTCGACCTGCACGTGCTTGCCGGCCTTCAGGCACGCGATGCTCTGGTCGGCGTGCATCTGCGTCGGCGTGCACAGGATAACCGCGTCGACCTCCTTGATCGCCAGGCTTTCGGCGAGGTCGGTTCCGGCGTGCGCGATGCCGTACTGCCTGGCGACCTCTCGCGTCTTCTCCAGGTCCCGGCCAATGACCGACACCACATCGACGCCCGCGATGTTCCTGATGCCATCGAGGTGCTTGATGCCGAAGGCGCCCGCGCCAATCAGCGCAACTTTGATCGACTTGTCCGTCATGCTGCGTTCTCCAGGATCAGGTGCCCGACCGCGGTGTTCGATGCGGGAACATGGAAGAAGCGGTACACGACCTTCGGCTTGGCGCCTCCGGCCACGTCGGACATTGCGCCGCGGGCGATCAGCCACATCACCAGTTCGATTCCCTCGGAGCCCGCTTCCCGCACGTACTCGATGTGAGGTATTTGCGCGACGCCCGCGGGGTCGGCGATCAGCCGGTCGAGGAAGCGGTTGTCCCACTCGGCGTTGATCAGCCCGGCGCGTGCACCTTGAAGCTGGTGGCTCATGCCTCCGGTGCCCCAGATCTGAACGCGCAATGGCTCGTCGTAGCTCTCGACCGCCCGGCGGATCGCCTGACCGAGCGCGAAGCAGCGGCGCCCCGACGGCACCGGGTATTGCACGACGTTCACGGCGAAGGGGATCACCGGGCACGGCCAGGCCTGCGGCTCGCCGCACATCAGCGACAGCGGAACCGTCAGGCCGTGGTCGACATCCATCCTGTTGACGATCGTCAGGTCGAAGTCTTCCTGGATCACGCTTTGCGCGATGTGCGACGCGAGCTCCGGGTGGCCGATCACTTTCGGCACCGGCCGCGCGCCGTAGCCTTCGTCGGCCGGCCGGAACTCGGCCGCGGTGCCAATCGCGAACGTCGGTATCAGCTCGAGACTGAAGGCCGTTGCGTGGTCGTTGAAGACGAGGAAGATCACGTCGGGCCTGTTCTCGTTCATCCACCGCTTGGAGAACTCGTAGCCCGCGAACAAAGGCCTCCAGTACGGCTCCGCGGTTTTCTTGAGGTCGATCGCGGCGCCGATGGCCGGCACGTGGCTGGTATAGACGGAGGCGGTGATGCGGGCCATGTCAGTTGCTCCCTTTCCTGCCGGCCTTGCCTTGTGGCTGGCGATGCGGCTGAGCATCGCCGTCTTCGCCGAGGTAACGGTTGCCTTCTGGCGAGCGGCCGCCCTTGATCATCATTTCGCGGTACTCGTCTTCCGTCATTCCGGTCATGCTGCCGGCCATCTGCTGGAAACTCTTGCCGTCCGTGGCGCCGATCTTCGCGAGGAAGTAGATGTTGCCGCCGAGGGCGATGCAGCGATTCAGGTCGCGCGCGAGCACGGCATGTTTCTGCTCTTCGGTCATCGACCATTCGTCGAGATAGGCGCGTTCCCCGGCCTTGAAGCGCTTCCGGTTTTCCGCATTCATCAGGCTCATGCAGAATTGGTTCAGCCAGTAGCCCTTGCGCGACTGTTCGGCGTCGAAGATCGTCGTGCCTGGGATGTCCTTGTAAGGCTTGTCCAGCGCCATGTCACGCCTCCTCGGGCCAGTACAGCCGCATCGGGTTTTCCACGAGCAGCTTGTGCTGCAGCTCGGCGGTGACCGCGATGTGCGGGATGAAATCGACCAGCAGACCGTCGTCCGGCATGTGGTCCTTCAGGTTCGGGTGCGGCCAGTCGGTGCCCCACAGCACGCGGTCGGGGAATGTCTCGACGATGCGACGTGCAAAGGGCACGACATCGCGGTAAGCCCGCCGCTCGCCGTTAAGCGCAGGCGGACCCGAGGCGCTCAGCCGCTCGGGGCAGCTCACCTTGCTCCACACATTCGGGTTGTCACGCATGAATTTGACGAGCAGCTCGAACTCGGGACCGTCGACCGGCTTGCTCACATCGGGACGGCCCATGTGATCGATGACCACCGTTGTCGGAAGGCCCGAGAAGAAGTCGAGCAGCTCGGGCAGGTCCTGCGCCTCGAAGTAGATGACGACGTGCCAGCCAAGGGCGGCGATTCGCGTCGCGATCTCGTTCAGCTCGTCCTTCGGCGTGAAGTCCACTAGGCGCTTCACGAAGTTGAAGCGGACTCCGCGAACGCCGGCCTCGTGCATGTCGCGCAGCTCTGCGTTGCTCACGCTGCGCCGCACCGTCGCGACGCCGCGCGCCCTGCCGCCGCTCGAGCGCAAGGCGTCGATCATCGCGCGGTTGTCGGCGCCGTGGCAGGTGGCCTGCACGACGACGTTGCGCGCGAAGCCGAGGTGGTCGCGCAGCGCGTAGAGCTGCTTCTTGGACGCATCGCACGGCGTATATTTGCGCTCGGGCGCGTACGGGAACTCCGCGCCGGGTCCGAACACGTGGCAGTGCGCGTCGACGCTGCCAGGCGGCAGCCTGTAGAACGGCTTGGTCGGCCCGTCGTACCAGTCCAGCCATCCGACGGTCTTTTCGAACGGCCCGGTCGTCGTTTTGCCCATCATGCGTTCCTTGCTCCGCGTCGGGGGGCCATCAGTCGATGTAGCGCAGCCCCGCTTTCGCGAGCGGCTCGCGCATCGAGTACAAGTCCAACCCCAGTACGCCCGCGGCGAGCTTCGCGCGCTTGCCGCCCTCGTTGGCCTCGCGATTGGTCGCGGCGTCGAGCGCGGCCGGGGCCATTGCGCGCGGCACGCAGACCACGCCGTCGTCGTCGGCGACGATCACGTCACCCGGATGCACCAGTGCGCCGGCGCACACCACCGGGACATTGACCGAGCCCACGGTCGCCTTGATCGTTCCCTTGCCGCTGATCGCCTTGCTCCATACCGGGAAGCCCATCTCGGTGAGCGTCTTCACATCGCGCACGCCGGCGTCGATCACGAGTGCCCGCGCGCCGCGCGCCAGAAACGACGTGGCGAGAAGGTCGCCGAAATAGCCGTCGGTGCATTCCGCGGTGATTGCCGCGACGACGATGTCGCCCGGTCGAATCTGCTCGGCCACGACGTGCATCATCCAGTTGTCTCCCGGGTGCAGCAGGACGGTGACGGCGGTGCCGCTGACCTGGGCGCCGGAGTAGATCGGCCGCATGTGGGGTTTCATCAGGCCGACGCGGCCCATCGCCTCGTGCACGGTCGCGCTGCCGAAGCGCGCGAACGCATCGGCAAGCACGGTGTCGGTGCGCTGGATGTTGCGGTAGACGACTCCGAGTTCGTACATTGCGGGCTCCAATGGTGGTCTGGCCTAGCGGCCCTGCTTCTTCAACGCCGCGTCGAGGCGTGGGTAGACGCGGCGCGCGTTTCCTTCGTAGACCTGCGCTTTCTGCGCCGGCGTCAGCTGGATCGACGCGTCGATGTAGCGTCGGGTGTCGTCGTAGCTGAACCCGGTCTCGGGGTCGATGCCGCGAACCGCGCCGATCATCTCGCTGGCGAACAGCACGTTCTCGATCGGCACCACTTTCGTCAGCAGGTCGATCCCCGGCTGGTGGTAGACGCAGGTGTCGAAGTAGACGTTGCCGAGCAGGTGATCCTTCAGCAGCGGCTTCTTCAGCTCCTGCGCCAGCCCGCGGTAACGGCCCCAGTGGTAGGGCGCCGCGCCGCCGCCGTGCGGGATGACAAGCCTCAGTGTCGGGAAGTCCTTGAACAGGTCGCCCTGGATCAGCTGCATGAACGCCGTCGTGTCGGCGTTGATGTAGTGCGCGCCGGTGGTGTGGAAGCACGCATTGCACGACGTGCTGACGTGGATCATCGCCGGAATGTCGTACTCCACCATCTTCTCGTAGATCGGATACCAGTGACGGTCGGTCAGCGGCGGCTCCTTCCAGTGGCCGCCGGACGGATCGGGGTTCAGATTGATCGCGACGTTGCCGAAATGCTCGACGCACTTGACCAGCTCGGGAATGCAGGTCTTCGGGTCGACTCCCGGGCTTTGCGGCAACATCGCCGCCGGGATGAAGTGCTGCGGAAAGAGCTGCGAGACCCGAAAGCACAGCTCGTTGCAGATCGCGGCCCAGGTCGACGACACCGCGAAGTCGCCGATGTGGTGCGCCATGAAGCTCGCGCGCGGGCTGAAGACCGTGAGGTCGCAGCCGCGCTGCCGCATCAGCTTGAGTTGGTTGTTCTCGATCGTCTCGCGGATTTCGTCGTCGGTGAGCCGAAGTTCCGATGGCTTGGGTCTGGCCGCCGGGTCCTTGATGCCCGCAATCTGGCGGTTGCGCCACTCCTCGAGCGCCTTCGGCGCCGTCGTGTAGTGGCCGTGGCAGTCGATGATCATCGTTGCTTCCTCTCTCGAACGTTCATTCGCCGAAGTCCAGCGGCAGGCCTACGTAGTTCTCGGCGATCGTTCGCATTCCCGACTCCGAGTTCATCAGGTAGTCCAGTTCGGCCTGCTGGAATTTGGCGACGATCGGGCCATCGTCGGGGAAGCGATGCATCAGCATCGTGAACCACCAGGAGAATCGCTCGGCACGCCAGATGCGGCGCAGGCAACGCTCGGAGTAGCCGTCGATGCCGGATTCGCTCTTGTCCCGGTAGTATTCGATCAGCGCATTCGACAGGTACTTCACGTCGGTGGCGGCGAGGTTGAGACCCTTGGCGCCGGTTGGCGGCACGATGTGGCCGGCGTCCCCGGCGAGGAACATCCGGCCGAATCGCATCGGCTCGGTGACGAAGCTGCGCAGCGGCGCGATGCTCTTCTCGATTGACGGCCCGATCACCAGCCGCTCGCGCCCCTCGTCGTCGAGCCGCAGCCTGAGCTCCTGCCAGAACGCGTGATCGGTCCACTCCTCGACCCTGTCGGTCAGCGGGACCTGCAGGTAGTAGCGGCTGCGCGTCCTGCTGCGCTGCGAGCACAGACTGAAACCGCGCGGGTGGTTGACGTAGATGAGTTCGTCGCTTACCGGCGGCGTGTCGGACAGCATCCCCAGCCAGCCGAACGGGTAGACCTTTTCATACTCCGTGATCGCATTGCGCGGCGCGCTCGCGCGGCACACGCCGTGGAAGCCGTCGCAACCGGCGATGAAGTCGCATTCGATTTCGTGGCTCTCGCCGTCCTTCCGGTAGCGCACCGACGGCTTGCCGGAGTCGAAATCGTGCACAGTCACGTCGAGGGCTTCGTAGACGGTGGGCAGGACGGCAGCGGCGCGGGCGAGCATCAGGTCGCGCGTCAGCTCGGTCTGGCCATAGACCATCACGTTCTTGCCGCCGGTCAGCTTGTTCAGGTCGATGCGCCGGCGCTTGCCACCGTAGAGGATCTCGATGCCGTGGTGCACCAGCCCCTCCTGGTGCATGCGCGCGCCGACCCCGGCCTCGTCCATCAGGTCGATGCACACCTGTTCGAGGATCCCGGCGCGGATGCGGCCGAGCACGTAATCGCCGGTTTGGCGTTCGAGGACCATCGCGTCGATGCCGGCCTTGTACAGCAGCTGGCCAAGCAGCAGCCCGGAAGGACCGGCGCCGATGATCGCGACCTGGGTGCGTTGCTTCATCTGCAGTCTCCTGTGGGACGATGAAGGCCGAGGACCTTCACCCGAGGATTCCGCGCCTCGTCGGCAAGCGGGGCTGCCAGTCTGCACCACCGGGCGAAACTTTGCGAACTCCTGCGGACGTATTGCCGGTGGCCTGCTCCACGGCACCATCGTACCATCGTTGACCGCGCCGGACAGCGCATCGGGCGGCCGTCAACGGCATCCGAAGAAAGCGACGCAACGAGGAACGCGGGCACGGAATTCTTCGCATTCAGCCGCGTCGCCGAAGGGCCCCTCAGGCGGCGCAAAGCCGACGCGACGTTCCGGCCGCCGGCGACAACCCTACTCCCACTCGATGGTCGCCGGCGGCTTGCCCGAGATGTCGTACACGACGCGATTGAATCCGCGCACTTCGTTGGTGATGCGATTGCTGATCTTCGCCAGCAGATCGTGCGGCAGCGGCGCCCAGTGCGCGGTCATGAAATCGGTGGTTTGCACGGCCCGCAGCGCCACGGCATGTTCGTACGTACGGCCGTCGCCCATGACGCCGACGGAACGCACCGGCAGAAACACGGCAAAGGCCTGTGCCGTCCTGTCGTACCACGACACGCCGTCCGGGTCGCGGGCCGCGCGCATCTCCTCGATGAAGATGGCATCGGCTCGCCGCAGCAACTCGGCGCGCTCGCGCGTGACCTCGCCCAGGATGCGCACGCCCAGTCCCGGGCCCGGAAACGGATGGCGGAACACCATGTCTCGGGGCAGGCCCAGTTCAATGCCCAGCGCCCGGACCTCGTCCTTGAACAGTTCGCGCAGCGGCTCCAGGAGCTTCAGGTGCAGCGACTCCGGCAGTCCGCCCACGTTGTGGTGCGACTTGATCGTGTGCGCCTTCTTGGTCTTGGCGCCAGCAGACTCGATGACATCCGGATAGATTGTCCCCTGGGCCAGCCACTTCACGTTGGAGAGCTTGGCCGCCTCGCGCTGGAACACGTCAACGAAGAGCCTTCCGATGATCTTGCGCTTTCCCTCCGGGTCGGCGACCCCCGCCAGCGCCGCCAGGAATTCGCCGCTCGCGTCGACGTGAATGACCTTCACGCCGAGGTTCTGCGCGAAAGTGTGCATCACCTGCTCGGCTTCGTTCTGGCGCAGCAGGCCGTGATCGACGAAGACGCAGGTCAGGCGATCGCCGATCGCCCGATGGATGAGCGCCGCGGCCACCGAGGAATCGACGCCGCCGGAGAGACCAAGCAGGACATCTTCGCCGCCGGTCTGCGCGCGCACGGCGGCGACCGCTTCGCCCAGGTAGTCGCGCATGTTCCAGTCATGGCCGCACCCGCAGATGTCATGGGCAAAGCGGGCAAGAATGGCGGTGCCTTGCCTGGTATGCGTCACCTCCGGGTGGAATTGCACGCCATAGAATCGCCTCGACTCGTCGGCCATGGCCGCGATGGCGCAGGTATCCGAGGAGCCGGTCAGCTTGAATCCCGGCGGCAGGTTCGTGACCTTGTCGCCGTGGCTCATCCACACGTCAAGCAGGCCGTGGCCCTCCGCGTTCACACGATCCTGGATGTCGCGCAACAACGTCGAGTGGCCGCGCGCGCGCACCTGCGCGTAGCCGAATTCACGGACATGTCCCGTCTCGACCTCGCCGCCCAGTTGCGCCGCCATCGCCTGCATGCCGTAGCAGATTCCCAGCACCGGTACCCCATGGCTCCATACGGCGGCGGGCGCACGCGGGGTGTCGCCTTCGGTCACGCTGTTAGGGCCGCCGGAGAGGATGATCCCCCGCGGCGCGAACGCACCGATGAACGCATCGTCCACGTCGAACGGATGGATTTCGCAATAGACGTTGAGCTCGCGCAGCCGGCGCGCAATGAGCTGCGTGTACTGCGCTCCGAAGTCGAGGATCAGTATTTTCGAGTGGGACGAAGCTGCCATCGGTAGGCTAGGTTCCGGTTCGGATTTGTCGAGTGAAAATGAAAGGGCCGGCTCCGATGTTCGCTGGGGCCGGCCCGTGCGTGCCAACCGTCACTGCACCCGGTAATTGGGGGCTTCCTTCACGATCTGCACGTCGTGGACGTGGGACTCGCGGATTCCCGCGGCGGTGATTTCCACGAACTCCGCTCGTGTGGACAACTCTTCAATCGTCGCGCAGCCGCAGTAGCCCATGGCGGCGCGCAGGCCGCCCATCAACTGGTGGATGACCGACGACAGCACGCCCTTGTACGGCACACGTCCCTCGATGCCTTCGGGAACGAGCTTTTCGGCCGCACCTTCGCCTTCGGAATCCTGAAAGTAACGATCCGCGCTGCCTTCCTGCATCGCGCCGAGCG
Organism: Casimicrobiaceae bacterium; assembly: GCA_035430095.1. Classification (GTDB taxonomy): domain Bacteria; phylum Pseudomonadota; class Gammaproteobacteria; order Burkholderiales; family Casimicrobiaceae; genus VBCG01. Next base: position 67,853 of record DAOMGB010000009.1, read on the forward strand.
AACCCATGCCCCGGTAGCTCTTGTAGGAGCGCCCCTGATAGAGCTCTATCTCGCCGGGCGCCTCTTCCGTGCCGGCAAAGAGACTGCCCAGCATCACGCACGACGCCCCGGCGGCAAGGGCCTTGGCGACGTCGCCCGAATAGCGGATGCCGCCGTCGGCGATCGCAGGAATGCCGGCCTTCGCGGCGCCTTCGATCGCAAATTGGATGGCGGAAATCTGCGGTACGCCCACGCCGGCCACGATGCGCGTCGTGCAGATCGAACCGGGCCCGATGCCGACCTTCACCGCGTCGGCGCCGTGATCGGCGAGCGCGCGCGCGCCGTCTGCGGTGGCGACGTTGCCGCCGATGATCTGCACCGACGGATATTTTTTCCTGATCCAGGCAATGCGCTCCAGCACGCCCCTGGAGTGGCCATGCGACGTGTCGACGACGAGCACATCGACGCCCGCGCCGACGAGCGCGTCGACCCGTTCCTCGGTATCCCCGCCGGTACCGACGGCCGCGCCGGCGCGCAATCGACCGAGGTCGTCCTTGCACGCGAGCGGATGCTCGGTCGACTTGAGGATGTCCTTGACGGTGATGAGGCCGCGCAGTTCCATGTCGCCATTGACGACGAGCACGCGCTCGAGGCGATGCTGGTGCATCAGCGATTTCGCGGTTTCGAGATCGGTCCCTTCCGGAACCGTCACCAACCGGTCGGGCTTGGTCATGATCGCCGCCACCGGCTGGTCGAGATTGGTCTCGAACCGCAGGTCCCGATTGGTGACGATGCCGACCACCCGCTTGCCCTCGACCACCGGCAGGCCGGAAATGCGATGGCGCTGCGTAAGGGCCAGCACCTCGCGCACCGACATCGTCGGCGGAACCGTGATGGGATCCTTGACCACGCCGCTCTCGAAGCGCTTGACCTTGGCGACTTCGGCGGCCTGCTTCCCCGGCGACATGTTCTTGTGGATGACGCCCAGGCCGCCTTCCTGCGCGATGGCGATGGCCAATCGTGCTTCGGTCACCGTGTCCATCGCCGCCGAAATCAGCGGGATGTTGAGCGAAATGGAACGGGTGAGTCGCGTCTTGAGCGAGACGTCGCGGGGAACGACGAGGGAATGCGCGGGGACCAAGAGGACGTCGTCGAACGTCAGCGCTTTCCGGACGACACGCATTGATTTCTCCTATGCGCAAAAATCGATTATACCCGCGTCGGATCGCCTGCCCAAGCACCGCCTTGACTTTCGCCGACCGCGCCATGCCCTTCGGTGGCAACATCCCCGACCCGCCGGTCTGATTTCGGGACGACGACGATTGACGCGCGCGGGCACGCTGCGCTACCTTGGCAGAGTCACGCACTCGAACGAGGCAGGCCATGAGCCCCCCCTCCCGCACCAACCCGCCATTCCGCGTTGCGGACTACCCCTCTGCCGCAGCGGCGGAGGGTTCCCGTCGTCGCTCGCGCGGTCGGGCCGTGCCGGCGGCGACGGCCGCCGTTTTCGGCGCCTTCGTCATCGCGAGCTTCGTGGCAACGCCGGCCTGTGCCGCGCTCTACAAGTGGACGGACGCCAATGGTGTCGTCGTCTATTCCGACCAGCCGCCGCCGGGCAACGTCAAGGTCGAAACGATCGCCGGGCCGCCTCCGCCAGCCAATCCGAATGCGGCCAAGGAGCTGGTCAACAAGGAAATGGACCTGAAGAAGCAGCAGGCGACGGCGGTGGAAACGAACAAGAAGGCGGCCCAGCAGCGGGCCGAGACGGAGCGTCTGGCCGGACTGTGCCGGGACGCACGTGCGGAATTGAACACGCTGGCGACGGACCAGATCCTGCTCTACAGCATCAATGAAAAGGGCGAGCAGGTGTTGATGAACGACGTCGAACGGCGAAAGCGTCGCGGCACGCTGGAGAATTTCCTCAAGGCCAGTTGCGCGCAAGGCTGACGGCGGCACGCCCGGCCGGCCCCGACGTGAGGCAAAGACAACGGCGACCCGCAGGTCGCCGTCTTTGCTTCGGATTCGCCCGTCTGCTGACCCTGCCTACTTCTTCTCGAGGTTGGCCTGATTGATCTTGACGTCCGACTTGGCCTTGAGCGACGCGAGATAGGCGGTCAACATCTCGCGGCCGACCTGCTCGCCCAGTCGGGCAGCCGCGGCATCCAGCTTGGCCTTGTCCGCATTGCCCGGGGTGCTGACCGACTGCACCTTCACGATCGAAAAATCGCCGCGCTCGTTCGTCGTGCCGACAAAGGCGGGCAACTTGGACGGGTTGACCATGAATACCTGGGCCACGGCGTCCGGTGGGAATCCGGGCTCCTGCTTGTTGCGCATCAATTGCACCGGCGGGCCAAAGGTGACGCCCACCTGCTTGTCCGACTTTCCTTCGTTCAGCTGCGTGATCTTGGCCCGGCCCGCCTCCTGCGCGAGATCGGCGGCCGCCTTTCGCGCAAGCTGCTTCCGGATCTCTTCCTTGACCTCGTCGAACGGTCGCGGCGCCGCCGGCTTATGCTCGACGATCCGCGCCGCCATGATGGCATTGGGCCCGATCTCGACGGCCTCGGTGTTTCGCTTGCCTTGGACCGACTCCGGCGAAAACAGCGCCTCGACCAGCTTGGCGTTGCCCTTGGCCAGCGCCTGCGCCTGGGAGCGAGAAATGAAGGGGGTCACCTCGACCGTGAGGTTGAGTGCTTTCGCGGCACCCGCGAGGCTGTCCGCCTGCTCGTACACCAGGTTCTGGAACTGGTCGGCCGACGCGGCGAATTTCTGCGACGCATGCTGGCGCTTGAGTTCCGCCTCGATCTTCCCCTTCACCTCGTCGAACGGCGGCACGCTGGCCGCCTTGATGCCGTTCACCTTGATGATGTGCCAGCCGAATTCGGTCTGCACCGGGCCGACGATGTCGCCGGTCTTGGCGGCAAACGCTGCGTCTTCGAATGTCGGAACCATCGTGCCGCGGGCGAACGTGCCGAGATCGCCTCCCTGCTCCGCCGACCCGGGATCCTTGGAGAATTGCCTGGCAAGTTCGCCGAACTTGGCCGGATTGGCCCGAGCCTTGGCAATGACTTCCTCGGCCTGCTTCTTCGCCGCGGCACGTTCCGCGTCGTTCGCATCGGGCTTCACCGGGATGAGGATATGCGCCACGCTGCGCTGCTCCGCTGCCGCGTATTGCTTTAGGTTGGATTCGTACTGTTTCTTCACTTCGGCGGGGTCGACCGCGACGCCCGCCGTCAGCGCCTCCTGGGAGAGCACAAGGTACTCGATCTTCGCCAATTCCGGCGTCTGGAAAATCGCCTGGTTCTTGTCGTAGAACGCCCTGACCGCGGCGTCGTCGATCTTCACGTCCTTGAGGAAGGGTTCCGCGCTGACCAGGGCGACCGCAACTTCGCGCTGCTGCTCCGAAAGGCCGAGGAATTTTTCGCTTGAGGGACGCGCCACGATGTTGGCCGCCGCGACCGGCTCCTGGACCGTCGCGTTCAGCATGTCCTGCCGAACCTTCTCCTCGAACGTGATGCGATTGGTGCCCTGCGACAGCAGGAACTGCTCGTAGCGCTCGTTGGAGAACTTGCCGCCATCCTGGAACGCCGGGATGCTCGAGATCGTCTCCCGCAACTGCTCATCTGAAATCCGGAAGCGCTGTTCCCGCGCCTTGTTGGCGAGCAGGTGTTCGTTGATGACGCCTTCCAGCACCGCGAATCGCACCTCGGGATTGTCGAACATCGCCGGATCGTAACTGCGTCCGAGCATCTGCCGCGCCCGCTGCTGCTGGTCGCGCAGCGACTGGTCGTATTCGCCCAGCGTGATCTTGTCCTTGCCGATCGTCGCCACGGAGTCGCTCGTGTTGGCGCCGCGGAAGTAGTAGTCGACGCCGAAGAAGGCGAAAGGAATCATCATCAGGAACAGGATGATCTGCGCAACTCGCTTGTGCTTGTAGACTAGGTCGTACATGGATCCCGCTTGGTGCGAATGTGCGGCCCTCATCGGCCGCTAGCAGAAAGGGCGAACTCGCGTTCGCCCTCGTCAATTACGGATTCTGGCGGAGTGGACGGGACTCGAACCCGCGACCCCCGGCGTGACAGGCCGGTATTCTAACCAACTGAACTACCACTCCTTGCTGAAGCAAACTGAGGCAAACTGAGGCAACCTGAGGCAACCTGAGGCAACCTGTAGCAAACCGAGCCTCTTGAACCGAGCCCGGCAAACCAAACTGCGCGTGCCGGACCGCGCCAACGGCGCGCTACTGGTGGGTGCCCGCCGACGCGTGCCGAGCGACTGGAACTCCCGACCCGTGTCGTGTCAAGTCGACCATTATATAGTAAGTCGTTGATAGCAAAAAGAGCCCCGCATTTCCTTTTACCGGGATGTGGAGCCGTTGCATCTTGCCAGGCAGAGACCGACGCCAAAGTGCTCGCGCGACCACCTGGGCATGTCGAGTCGCGGCTCCAGCGCAAATGTGATCGACGCGGTACTTCCGCGAGTGCGATGAAAAAATTTCTGGCGCATCTCTTGTGGGCCGTTGCCTCCGCAGCCAACGCCCAAGTGTTCGATGGCTCCGTTGAGCCGTCGTGGGGTGTTGCCGCGGCGTTCAATGCCTGGCGAGACTACGGCGCCAAGGATAAGGCCGGAAACCAACCCTACCAAACTCCGCCCGCTTCGGAGGTCAAGACGACAACGATCCTGGTGTTGCCGTTACGTTACCAGTCGCCACCGTCCGCTGATCCACTGGAGGTCTCGGCGTACAACACCTCGCTTCCGAAGGTGACGCAGGAGAACCTTGCAAAGGCATATGCAGCGATCCCGGGGTGGTGGGCGGCGGAAAGCTACGGCACCGCGCGCGCTGTAGTGAACGTGCTGCCCGATGCCGTGTTGCCCGGGAAGAGGCCATGCGACTGGAGCGGCATCGTCAGCGATGCCTCCAGGATCATCCCCGCCGGAACACCGCGAGACGTTACGTTGATCGTCACCCCCTACCAGTGCTGGTCGTCCAACGGCGTCGGCGGCGGCGGGAATGTCGTGCTCTGGGGAACCGTTCCCGACGGGGTGGCGATGGTTGTCCACGAAACGGGCCACGCACTGGGACTGCTGCACAATGCTTCGATGATCAATGGTGTCTTCAACGAGTACGGTTCCTTCCTGGACCAAATGGGTGCCGGGGGGAATCACTTCCTGCTGTGGCACCTGTCGAGTGACCACAAGAACAAGCTCGGCTGGATGACCCCCAGGCCGTGCAAGAGCACCACATTGCGCAGTTTCTACCTGTACCCGGACGCCATTCGGTGCGGAGATTATTTCATGGAGTACTGGCCGGACTGGGGATTCGTGGCGGTACACAAGAGAGAGTCTCGCGCCGGACCTGGTGGCGGCACCGATTCGACGGACTACGCATTGTTGAGCGCGGGCCAGTCCCTTGTTCGTGACGGCTACACGTTCACCCACGCCGGCTCGGGAAGAGTGGTGGTGTCTCCGTGATCACATCACCGCGGACCGACATCGACGCCACCACTGCGGCGAATTTCGTCATCGGCGGGAGGATGTCCTGACGACGGTGCCGGGCTAATGCAGCGCAATTCGGCGAACGCCATGAAGACGTTCCATGTCGTCGAGTCTGTGGTGGGTGCTGAGAGGCTCGAACTCCCGACATTCGCCGTGTAAAGGCGACGCTCTACCAACTGAGCTAAGCACCCGGGAGTTGCCGGCCCGGAACTCTCTTGTTCCGCGCCGCGCCAACGAAGTCGTTCAGTTTAGAGCATCCTTGAGCGCTTTTCCAGCGCGGAACTTCGGCACCTTGGCCGCGCGGATCCTGATCGGCTCGTTGGTGCGCGGGTTGCGCCCCTGTCGCGCGGTGCGCTTGCCGACGTAGAACGATCCGAAGCCCACCAGCGTGACGATGTCGCCCTTCTTCAGCGACCCGCGTATGGCGACCACGGTCGCGTCCAACGCACGGCCGGCGGCCGCCTTGGAAATATCGGCGTGCCTGGCGATCGCATCGATCAGATCGGATTTGTTCACAAAACGTCCCCTTGGCAACTGGCAATCGAAATGGATTTGATTGGATGGGCGCACGCGACGCATGCACCGGAAACTCTATATAACGCTCGTGATTTCGCAGTGTCAAGCGCGTTGCTTGCGGATGTGTCGCTCACTGCGCCGCGGCATTCGCGTTGCGCTCGAAGAATTCCTCGCAGTCGATTGAAGCGACGTGGATGATTCCGATTGCCAGGATTTCGCGGTGTGGAAAAAAAACGCGCGTGAGCAGAATCCGTGCCCACGCGCGCCTTGCGGAACAGTCTCTTCAGTGCTTCAGCGCCGGTGACTTGTCGTCGGCTGCGGGAACCGGCGGCACCGAGGGAACCTCGCTCGTGTCCTTCTCTTCCGCGAGCGGCGTCGGATGGCGTTCCAGCGCCTGCTCCAGCACCTGCTCGATCCAGCGCACCGGATGGATGTCCAGTCGGTTCTTGATCTCGTCCGGGATCTCCGCCAGGTCCTTCACGTTCTCCTCCGGGATGAGCACGGTCTTGATGCCTCCGCGCCCGGCGGCAAGCAGCTTTTCCTTCAGGCCGCCGATCGGAAGAACTTCGCCGCGCAGCGTGATCTCTCCCGTCATCGCGACGTCGCAGCGCACCGGAATTCCGGTCAGGATCGACACGATGGCGGTGACGATGGCGCCGCCGGCGGACGGACCGTCCTTGGGCGTCGCGCCTTCCGGCAGGTGGATGTGCAGGTCGGTCTTGGTGTAGAAGTCCGCGGCGATGCCGAGCGCCTTCGAGCGGTGGCGGACCACCGACAGCGCGGCCGCGATGGATTCGTTCATCACGTCGCCCAACTTGCCCGTGGTCGTGGTCTTGCCCTTGCCCGGCAACGCGACCGCTTCGATCGTCAGCAGGTCGCCTCCCACCTCGGTCCACGCGAGTCCGGTGACCTGGCCGACCTGGTTCCTCTTTTCCGCGATGCCGTAGGTGAATCGGCGCACCCCGAGGTACTTGTCCAGGTTCTTCGAATTCACCTCGACCGGGCTCTTGGCGACGCGCGCCTTGCCCTCGCTCTGCTTGAGGAGCAGCGTCTTGACCACCTTTCGGCAGATCTTGCTGATGTCGCGCTCCAGGCTGCGCACGCCGGCTTCGCGCGTGTAGTAGCGGACGATGTCGCGAAGCGCGCTCTCGGCAACGTGCAGTTCCTCGGTCTTGATGCCGTTGTTCTTCATCTGCTTGGGCATCAGGTACTGCTTGGCGATCGCGATCTTCTCGTCTTCCGTGTAGCCGGACAGGCGGATCACTTCCATCCGGTCGAGCAAAGGCGCCGGAATGTTCATCGAGTTGGCGGTCGCGACGAACATCACGTCGGACAGGTCGTACTCGACCTCGATGTAGTGGTCGACGAACGTGTCGTTCTGCTCGGGGTCGAGCACCTCCAGCAATGCCGAACTGGGATCTCCGCGGAAGTCCTGGCCCATCTTGTCCACTTCGTCCAGCAGGAACAGCGGATTGCGCACGCCGACCTTGGACATGTTCTGCAGGATCTTGCCTGGCATCGAGCCGATGTAGGTGCGCCGGTGGCCGCGGATCTCCGCTTCGTCGCGCACGCCGCCCAGCGACATCCGGACGAACTTGCGGCCCGTGGCCTTGGCCACCGATTGGCCGAGCGACGTCTTGCCCACGCCGGGCGGACCGACCAGGCACAGGATCGGCGCCTTCAGCTTGTCGACGCGCTGCTGGACCGCCAGGTACTCGACGATGCGCTCCTTGACCTTCTCGAGGCCGTAGTGATCGGCATCGAGAATCCTGACGGCATTGGCCAGGTCCTTGCTGATCTTGCTTTTCTTTCGCCACGGCAGCGCAAGCAGCGTATCGATGTAGTTGCGCACGACCGTGGCTTCGGCCGACATCGGCGACATCATCTTGAGCTTCTTGAGCTCGGCCATGACCTTGGCTTCCGCCTCCTTCGACATCTTGGCGGCCTTGATCTTCTTTTCCATCTCCTCGAGATCGGCGTTCTCGTCGCCCTCGCCCAGTTCCTTCTGGATGGCCTTGACCTGCTCGTTCAGGTAGTACTCGCGCTGGCTCTTCTCCATCTGGCGCTTCACGCGACCCCGGATGCGCTTCTCGACCTGCAGGATGTCGACTTCGCCTTCCAGCACGCCGAGCAGGTGCTCCAGCCGCTTGCCGACTTCGCTCATTTCGAGGATGTGCTGCTTTTGCTCGAGCTTGAGCGGAAGGTGAGCGGCGATGGCGTCGGCCAGGCGGCCGCCTTCGTCGATGCCGGACATCGACGTGAGGATTTCCGGCGGGATCTTCTTGTTGAGCTTGACGTACTGGTCGAACTGCGCGAGCAGCGCGCGCCGCATGGCTTCGACCTCGTTGGCGCTGCCCGGGTCCGCGGGCAGCGGCTGCGCCCTCGCGACCAGGTATTCCCCACGGTCATCGACCTGGCTGATGCGCGCGCGCTGCGTGCCTTCGACCAGCACTTTGACGGTGCCGTCGGGCAGTTTCAGCATCTGCAGCACGGTCGCGATCGTGCCGATCTCGTTCAGGTCTTCCGCACCCGGATCGTCCTTGGCGGCCTGCTTCTGGGCGACGAGCAGGATGTGCTTGCCCGCCTCCATGGCCACGTCGAGCGCCTTGATGGACTTGGGCCGCCCCACGAACAGCGGAATGACCATGTGCGGAAACACCACCACGTCGCGCAGGGGCAGCAGCGGGAGGGAGGTCAGGTCAGCGGAAAGGGTCGTGTCGTTGGCCATGCTTGCCTTAAGTGGAAACCGCGAAGAGAGAGGCCGATGGTCGAGCCCATGCGGCTATGGAAACAAAATGGGGGCACCGCGGCAGCCTGTCAAGCCGCCGTTTCGTTCACGCCACACAATTTCCTTTGGATTCCGGAACTTGCAGAACGATCACGAATGCGAGGCGGCCATTTTCGGCGGGTCGGCGAACATCAGCAGCGGCTTGCCGTCGTTCGCGATGGTGGCCTCGTCCACGACCACGCGGGCCAGGTTGGACAGGGACGGCAGGTCATACATCACCTCCAGCAGGACCTGCTCCAGGATGGAGCGCAGCCCACGCGCGCCAGTCTTCCGGGCAAGCGCTTTTTTCGCGATGGCGCGAAGCGCAGGCTCCCGCACCTCGAGTTCGACGCCTTCCATTCGGAACATCTTCTGGTACTGCTTGATCAGCGCGTTCTTGGGCTCGACCAGAATCTGGATGAGCGCCGCGTCGTCCAGTTCGTCGAGCGTGGCGGCGACCGGCAGGCGGCCCACGAATTCCGGGATCAGGCCGAACTTGATCAGGTCTTCCGGCTCCGTGCCGCGAAGCAGTGCGGTGATGTTCTTGCGGTCGTCCGGGCTCGCCACTTCCGCGCCGAAGCCTATGCCGGTCTTGGTCGAGCGCTGGCGGATGATCTTTTCCAGCCCGTCGAACGCGCCACCACAGATGAACAGGATGTTGGTTGTGTCGACCTGGACGAATTCCTGGTTCGGATGTTTGCGGCCGCCCTGCGGCGGCACCGAGGCGATCGTGCCTTCGATCAGTTTCAGCAGCGCCTGCTGCACGCCCTCGCCGGACACGTCGCGGGTGATCGACGGGTTGTCGCTCTTGCGCGAGATCTTGTCGATTTCGTCGATGTAGACGATGCCGCGCTGCGCCTTCTCGATGTCGTAGTCGCACTTCTGCAGCAGCTTCTGGATGATGTTCTCGACGTCCTCGCCGACATAGCCGGCCTCGGTCAGCGTCGTGGCATCCGCGATCACGAACGGCACGTCAAGCAGGCGCGCGAGCGTCTGGGCCAGCAGCGTCTTGCCCGAGCCGGTCGGCCCGATCAGCAGGATGTTCGACTTGGTGAGTTCGACGTCGTCTTCCTTCGACACCGACTCCAGGCGCTTGTAGTGATTGTAGACGGCGACCGACAGTATTTTTTTCGCCGGCTCCTGTCCGATCACGTATTGATCCAGGCTTTGCCGGATCTCGTGCGGCGTGGGCAGCTTGTTGCGGTCGGCGCGCGCGGTTTCACTACCGGCGCCCTCCTCGCGGATGATGTCGTTGCAAAGCTCGATGCACTCGTCGCAGATGAACACCGACGGGCCCGCGATGAGCTTGCGCACCTCGTGCTGGCTCTTGCCGCAGAAAGAGCAGTACAGAAGCTTGTCGCCGGAGGATTTGTCGGCCATTCAAGGACCTGTGTCAGGAACCTGTTGGGAAATCTCGGTTTACTCTACGCGCTCTCGCCCCGGTTCTGCAAGACCTTGTCCACAATGCCATATTCCTTGGCGGCATCCGCCCACAGGAAATTGTCCCGATCGTGGTCGCGCTCGACCTGCTCCGCGGTACGGCCGGTGAACCCGGCCATCATGGTGATGAACCGGCGCTTCAGGTCGATGACGTACTGGGCGTGCCGCTCGATGTCCGACACCTGGCCCTGGAATCCGCCCGACGGCTGGTGGATCATGATCGTCGAATTAGGCAACGCATAGCGCTTGCCCTTGGCGCCGGCCGCCAGCAGGAACGCGCCCATGCTGGCCGCCATTCCCACGCACATGGTCGACACGTCGGGTTTGATGAATTGCATCGTATCGTAGATCGCCATTCCGGCCGAGACCGATCCGCCCGGGGAGTTGATGTAGAAGCTGATGTCCTTGTCCGGATTTTCGGACTCGAGGAACAGCATTTGCGCAACGATCAGGTTGGCGGTGTTGTCGTTTACCGGGCCGACCAGGAAAACGATCCGCTCCTTGAGCAGCCGAGAATAGATGTCGTACGCGCGCTCGCCGCGGCCGCTTTGCTCGATCACCATCGGCACGAGCCCCAGGTTGCTGGGCTCGGTCATGATTCTTTTTTCCGCCGTTTCATACATTACGTGGGCATTCCTTGACGGTTGAAGCGAATGTTGTGGAATACAAATCTGGCACCTCGGGGCGCCGTGTTTGCGGCCCTGCTGCGAAGATGGGACCGGCGGGCGCCTGCGTCAAGCGCTCCTGAATTCTCGGGCCGCCCGAACACGCCGGATCAGGCCTTGGCGGGACCCATCAGCGCTTCGAACGTCTTTGGGACCTCGGTGACCTTGGCCTGTCCCAACAGCCACTCGACAACGTTGTGTTCGACGGCCAGCGCTTCGAATTCGGTCAGCCGTTCCGGTTTCTCGAAATGCCAGCGCACGACGGCGTCGGGTTGCTCGTAGGTCTGGGCAACGTCCTGAACCAGCGCACGAACCTGTTCCGGTCGCGCCTGCAGATTTTCCCTGCGGACGACCTCGCCCAGGATCAGCCCCAGCGCCACGCGTTCCTCCGCCTGCGGGCGAAACATCTCCGGCGTGAGCTTGATATCCTCGGGCTTCATGCCCTGCTGTTGCAGGTTGGCGGCCATGCGCCGGGCCAGCTGCAGCGCCTCCTGCTCCACCAGCGACTTGGGCAGCGTCAGCTGCGCTGCATTGCGCAGGCTCTTCAGCGCCTGTTCCTTCAACACCGCGTCGAGCTTGCGCTTCAACTCGAGCTTGAGGTTGGATTCGACTTCCGCGCGCAACTCGTCGACGCTGCCGCTCTTGATGCCGAAGGCCGTCGCGAACTGGGTGTCGAGCGGCGGCACGTTCGGCGCGGTCACTTGCTTCACCGTCATCGAGAATTGCGCGATCTTTCCGGCGACTTCCTTGCCGTGGTAGTCGGCGGGAAAAGTCAGCGAAAAGGCGCGGCTCTCGCCGGCGGCCAAGCCCGAAAGCGCGGCCTCGAACTCGGGAAGCATGCGGCCCTCGCCGAGTGTGATCGAAAAGTCCCTGGCCTGGCCGCCCGGAAACTCCTCCCCGTCGATCGTGCCCGTGAAGTCGACCAGCGCCCTGTCGCCGGCTTGCGCGCCGCGCGTCACCGGCTCGAACACGGCGCGCTGTTGCCGCAGCACTTCCAGCGTCCGGTCAACGTCGGCGGCGGTGACCTCGACCTGCGGGCGCTCGATGGGGATGGATCCCAGGTCGCCCAGCGTGATCTCCGGATAGATTTCGAACACGGCGGAAAATTCGAATGCGTCGCCGGGCCCCTCCGCGCCTTGGCGCGGCTCGATGCGCGGATAACCGGCCACCCGGAGGTTCTGTTCGCGCACGGCCTCGTTGAAGCTTGATTGCACCGCGTCGGAGATGACGTCGGAGCGGACGGACTGCCCGTACTGCTGCACGACCATCTTGAGCGGCACCTTGCCCGGACGAAAGCCGGGCAGCTTGACGGTCTTGGCCAGCCGCGCGAGTCGTTTCTCGACTTCGCCTTCGATCTGCGCCCGCGGAACGGCGACGTTGAGCCGGCGCTCGAGCTGGCTCAAGGTTTCAACAGTGGTTTGCATGCGCCCTGAATCCTTGCTATTTTGTTCCGGTGGTGCGAAAGGGGGGACTCGAACCCCCACGGGCTGCCCCGCCAGCTCCTAAG
>DAOMGB010000010.1:0-77827 GCA_035430095.1 Casimicrobiaceae bacterium
GCGGGCGCCAGGGCGAGCTGCTTCGCCTTGATCGCATCGTCGAGAATCTTGATGCCTTCCTGCGAAGCCGCGACGGATTTCGCGAGCGATTCCTTGGCCAGCGCGAGATTGTGGAACGCCGCGCCATTGGCCGCGGTCCACCACTCCCAGTTGGCGTGCGCTTCGCCGTGCTTGGCGCGCGCCGCCTTCAGCGTGTCCTCCGATACGCCCACCAGCTGCGCAGGCGCGAACTTGCTGATCAGCTGCGCCAGCCAGAATTCGGCATGGCGCACCTTGCCCTGGTAGTGCGAAGCCATCGACTCGATCACGTAGCGCGCCTGCTTTTCGTCCCACTGGTTGTGACATCCGAGGCATGTCTCCTTCAGATAGTTCTTGGGATTGGTCTGCCAGTGCGACGTGTAGAACTTGCCCGTCTTGTCGTCCTTCACGCGCGGCATGTGGCAGGCGGCGCAATCGATGCCGAGCTTTTCGTGCGTCGAGTTGTAGTAGGTCTCGACGTCCGGATGCTGCGCCTTCCACAGCGCGGCGCCGGTGAACTGGTTGCGGAAGTCGCGGAATTGGATGTTGTCGTACGCCTTGAGGATGTCCGCCGGACCGACGAACGGAAAGTAGTTGGTCCGCTTGTCGGCCATCGTGATCGGCTCGCCGGTATTCGGGTTGAATCCCGGATTGCAGTTGTACTCGACGTGACACTGCGCGCATTGCAGTTTCCCGTCGTAGCGCTCGAGCATGCCGATCTTGCGCGTGAATCCGCGCACGCCCATGTCCTTCACGTCCACCCTGGTCTTGCGCGGGTCTTGCGAATAAAGCGTCGGGAAGTCGGTGCGGGTCACCGCCTCGATCAGCGCGTCGCGGACGATTCGCGGCTTTGCGGCGTGCGGGTCGTGGCAGAAGATGCAGTTGAGCGAGTGGTTGACCGCCCTTGCGGCCTCGACGACCTTGGACGAGCGGCTCCATTTCGCGCCGGGCGCCGGATCGCCCATGTAGGCCCAATCGAGGATGTGGTCCTGCGTCTTGCACGATAGACAGACCGCGTTCGCGGCGGCGGCCGTGCCGGGCTTGAATGGCTTCTGGTCGGAATTGTCCGGATAGAGGTCGGTCACCCGGTCCCACACCTTGAAGTCGCCCGAACCTGCGAGGTAGCGCCAGCCTTCCTTCGGCGCGAAGCGCCCGCCGAAGGCACGGTCGACGACGTACTGGTCGAGCAGCGCGAACGTGTGCCCGCGCGGAAGGTTGTGTTCCTTGGTGAAGCCGTGCGGCGTCATGAGAAGGTCGTAAGCGGGATCGGGCGCAGGACCGGTCATCTGCTTCTTTTCGAAACGCGCGGTCCGGTTGAAGTCCATCTGCGCGTAGGACTTGTACTGATTCTGGTGGCAGCCGCCGCACGTGGCCAGGTCGGTCTTGGTCGCGGGCCGCTTCGATGAATCCGCGAGATGCTCGGTCGTGCCGTCGTGGCAGTTGTTGCAGCCCACGGTCTTGTGCTTGCCGCCGTCGTAGAACGCCTTGATCGGCGTGTGGCAGCCCAGGCAGGGCGACGAGTCGAACGCGGCCGCCTTGGGCGCAGGCTTGGCCGCCGCCGGCTTGGCCTGCGCGAATGCGGACCCACCCGACAGCGCAATTACGGCAACGCCAGCCGCGACGACGACACGCGCGATCGCGCGCAGGACAATGTTGTTCGTGCTCATGCGATTCTCCCCGGGCCGGGGCCGGCGCCCCTCGCGCGAGTCTAGCGACACCGCAATCGGCGAGTAGCGCTAACGGCGGTTGTGTTGACCGAGATCAACGTGCCGGATGCAATGGCCAAGGTCGGGGTAACGGAGTCCGTAACATGCGGCGCGAGAGGAAACCCATTTGCGCGCCGCAACAATTCAAGATGGAATCAAGGGAAGCCGCGGTTTTCCAGCGGCAAGCGGACGGGCGCGGCGCCGTCCGTCAGGACCGCAGGCGCAATCGCTCGAGAAAGGCGCGGTGCAGCGGCACCCACACCACGGCGGGCACGACCGCAGGAAGGATCAGCGAGCCGAACTGGTACGCAAACGCAATCATCTCGCGTTGCATTCCTGAAAATCCCGTCTGCGACGCGATGGCGGCGGGCGCGACGATGGCGATGCCCTTCAGGAAATCCGCCAATACGCCCCACGTGACGAAGGGAACGATCACGCCGTATCCGACGGCCAGCGTGCGCCACCACTTTCCTTCCCTTGCCGCCAGCGTCAGTGCAGCGAACAACGGCATGCCGAACGCGTAGACGAGCATGTTGACGTCGATGCTGACCACGCCCGCGCCCATGCCCTCGCCCGGTTTCAGCGTGGTCAGGAACGACAGGGACGTGCCGTCGGACTCGATGCCGCGGACGAGATCGCTGAACCCGACGCGCGTGACGAGGCCCGCCAGCATCCGCACCGGCCACAGCAACAGGGGTGCCGTGAGGAACCACGTCAGGAACGTCACCGGCAGCCATGCCAGCGTGGTCAGCACGAATCGCGTCAGCGGGCTCTTGAACCTGGGAGTCCCCGGAAGCCGGGAAGCACTGCCGGCGCCGTCCGGCTTCCGCCCAGGCGTCGCGCCGTCGTTTTCGCTCATCCCGCGACCAACGCCGGCGGCGGACCGGGCGGGACGTCCGCGCCATCGACCCGCGGCACGCGCCGGACCCAGATCAGCCACACCACGAGCACGTCGAGCATGATCAGCGCCTGCCACACGTACAGGTGCGCCCACTCGAACATCTCGAAATTCCACTGCCCGAGATAGAACAGGCTGATGACGCGAAGGATGTTGAGGAGCTGCACGGCCAGGATGCCGATCACCAGGCCCACGACCTTGTGCTTCCACGGCGCGGGAAAGGCGAGGATCGCCGCGAGCAGCACCAGCGTCGCCTCGACGCCGTTGCAGCCGGCTTCGATCGACACCGCGAACCCGTTCGTGGTGCTGCGCATGACCCTTCCGGTGGCCTCCACGCTGCCGTCGAACAGCGTCACGATCCACGTCGAGATCGACGCCAGCGCGCTCGTCCACGGCAGGACGAACCACTGCTGGACCCAGGGCGTGAGTTCCAGGCCGAACAGCACGGCGAGCATCACGACGAACAGCACGAAGAAGCGCAGCATGGCGTGAATTCTACAGGTTTGCGAAAGGTGCCCGGCGAGGGGTCATGCGCGCGCAAGCGGCGGATTCTGCGCGAAATAGCGGGCCACCCCGTCGCGGATCGACTCCGCGAATTTCTGCTGGTGGCGCTCGCTGCGCAGCTTGAGTTCCTCGTCCGGGTTGGAGATGAACGCCGTCTCGACCAGGATGGAGGGAATGTCCGGCGCCTTGAGGACAGCGAAGCCCGCCTGCTCGACCGTGGACTTGTGCAACGCATTGTGCGTGCCGATGCCGTCCAGCACCTGTCTTCCGACCTTCAGGCTGTCGTTGATCTGCGCCGTTTGCGAGAGGTCGAGGAGCATGCGCGCCAGCATCGGGTCGCGCCGGTCGAGGTCCACGCCGCCGATCAGGTCCGCGCTGTTTTCCTTCTGCGCCAGCCATTTCGCGGCGGCGCTGGTGGCGCCGCTCTCCGACAGCGCGAAAACGGACGAGCCCCGCGCGTTGGGTTCGCGAAACGCGTCCGCATGGATGGATATGAACAGGTCGGCCTGCACGCGCCGCGCCTTTTGCACGCGGTCCGCGAGCGGGACGAAGTAATCGCCGTCGCGGGTCAGCATCGCGCGCATGTTGGGTTCCGCCTCGACCGCGGCCTTGAGCCTGCGGCCGATCGCCAGGGCCACGTTTTTTTCGTAGGTGCCGCGGCGGCCGACTGCACCGGGGTCCTCGCCGCCGTGGCCCGGGTCGATGGCGATCGTGATGCGCCGCTGGCCGGGCTTCGATTCCGTCCGCGCCTGTGCCTGTGTTTGCGCCTGCGTTTGCGCCTGTGCCGGTGGCCGCGCCGGACTCGGCTCGCGCTGCGCGGGAGCAGGTTCCGCCACGCGAGCGGGTGCGGCAACGTCGCGCGCGTGCTCGCCCTCGAGCAATGCCATCAGCGGATCGACGGGCACCAGCGGATAGGCATCGAGCACGAGGCGATGGCCATACTCGGCGAACGGCTTCAGCGCGAATGCGTCGGCCTTGACCTCCGTTTTCAATTCAAGCACGACCCGGACGATCGTCGGCGACTTCTTGCCGACGCGAATGCGGGAAATGTAGGGGTCGTCGGGCTGAACGCGCGACGGCAGCAGCGCGATTTCCGACGTGAGCTCCACGCCGTCCAGGTCCAGCACCAGCCTGTCGGGATTCTTGAGCACCAATAGCTGGTGCGCGATGGGCGACGGCGACTCCAGGATGACGCGCGTATATTCCTGTGCCGGCCACATGCGCGCGGAAGCGATCCGGCCGGCCTCCGCCCATGCACTCGGCACCACCAACTGCGTCGCGGGCAGCAGCAGCCATTGGCACAGCCGGCGGCGCTCGAGCGAGACGCGGATCAGGCTGGCGCGTCCGACGGCGCGATTGCGCGGATTATCGCGTCCAGGCATCGTTCACCGTCCGCGGTGTGGGCGACGAGCGCCAGCATGCGGCCCGTCGCCCGCTGCGCGGCATGGACAAGCGACAGCTCGAGGTCCGCCGGCGGAAGCAGTCCCGCGACCCGCTCCGGCCATTCGACCAGACAGACCGCATCGTCTCGGAAGCAATCGGCGACACCCGCCGTTTCCCATTCGCTTGGATCGGCGAACCGATAAAAATCAAAGTGATAGAAGTATAAACTCGAAAACGGATAATGTTCAACCAGTGTGTAGGTGGGGCTTTTCACCGGCCCGGTCCAACCCAATGCGCGCAGCACGCCGCGCACCACCGTGGTCTTGCCCGTCCCCAAGTCGCCGTGCAATGAGACCACCATCCCGCCGCGAAGTGCCGGCGCCATTGCCGAACCGACCCTCTCGGTGGCAGCGGCGTCGGCAAGGAGTATCGATCTGGGCATGGCAGAAACGTGAGGGATCGGCCGACGGCCTGGATGGTTTAGGCTAGGGCCGATGGACAATGATACCGGCGGCGGCGCGCAGACTCCCGGGACGACACCAAAGCGCAATTGGGCCGCACTGGCGGACGAGATCCTGACATGGGGCCGAGGACTGGGATTCCAGTCCGTGGGCATCAGCGACACCGAACTCTCCGTCGAGGAGTCGCACCTCCTCCGATGGCTGGCCGCCGGCCGGCACGGGAGCATGGATTACATGGCGCACCACGGCACCGCGCGCGCGCGGCCGGCAGACCTCGTTCCGGGGACGATTCGCGTCATCAGCGCCCGCATGAATTACTGGCCCGAAGCGGGCGCCGACGCCGCTGCGGTGCTGGCCGACGGCCAGGCCGCCTATGTCGCGCGCTACGCGTTGGGACGTGATTACCACAAGGTGCTGCGCGCGCGCCTGCAGCGACTCGCGGACCGGATCGCCGCCGACGTGGGCGAATTCGGCTATCGTGTCTTCACCGATAGCGCGCCGGTGCTGGAGGTGGCGCTGGCCGCCAAGGCGGGACTCGGCTGGCGAGGCAAGCACACCCTGCTCCTGACCCGCGACATGGGTTCGTATTTCTTCCTCGGCGAAATCTACACGGACCTGCCGCTGCCGGTCTCGGATCCGCAATCCGGACATTGCGGAACATGCACGGCCTGCATCGGCGCCTGCCCGACGGGCGCGATCGTCGCGCCCTACGAACTCGATGCGCGACGCTGCATCTCGTACCTGACGATCGAATTGCCGGGCGTCATTCCGGAAGAGCTGCGCCCGCTCATCGGCAATCGCGTCTACGGTTGCGACGACTGCCAGCTGGCCTGCCCGTGGAACCGCTTTGCGCAGCCGGCGACCGAGCGCGACTTTGCGGCCGTCCGGCACGGCCTCGACCGCGCAAGCCTGGTCGAGCTGTTCGCGTGGACCGGGGAAGAGTTCGACCGGCGCATGGAGGGCAGCGCGATCCGCCGGATCGGGTATGAGCGCTGGTCGCGCAACCTCGCGGTGGGCCTGGGCAACGCGCCGCGCAGCCCGGAAGTGGTCGCCGCGCTCGCGCGCCGCGCCGCCCCGCGGATTCACGACAACGAGGAGTGCGCCATGAGCCAGGATCCGTTTGCCCAGTTGAAGCAGCGCCAGCGCGAGATGTGGGCCTCGTTCGGGCCGACCGCACTGTTCACGACGCCCGTCGCGGGCCACGTCGTCCGCTTCGCCGGCATCGCCGCCGGCGAGTCCGTGCTCGACATCGGCACGGGCACGGGCGTGCTGGCGCTGACCGCCGCGCGCCGCGGCGCATCGGTCACCGGCCTCGACCTGACGCCCGAGCTGATCGAACAAGCGCAGGAGAACGCCGCGATCGCCGGCTTTCCCGACGTCGTCTGGACGCAGGGCGATGCCGAGGACCTGCCCTACCCCGACGCGTCGTTCGACGTCGTCGTCAGCCAGTTCGGCCACATGTTCGCCCCGCGCCCCGACGTGGCGGTGGCCGAGATGCGGCGCGTGCTCAAGCCCGGCGGCCGCGTCGCGTTCGCCACCTGGCCGCCCGAGCACTTCGTCGGCCGGATGTTCGCCTTCGTCGGCCGCCACGCCCCGCCGCCTCCGCCGGGTGCCGCGCCGCCGCCGCAGTGGGGCAACCCGGCCGTCGTCGCCGAGCGGCTGGGCGGGCGCTTCGGTGCGCCGTTCTTCGAGCGCGGCGTCATGCGGTTCTCGGCGCTGTCCATTCCCCACTTCAGGCTGTTCATGGAGCGCTCCGTCGGCCCGATGCAGAAGATGGTCGAGAGCCTGGCCGCCGACCCGCCGAAGCTCGCCGCCTTTCGCGCGGAATTCGACGCGCTGGCCGCGCCGTACCACTTCGACAACGTGATGCACCAGGACTACCTGCTGACGCGGGCTACGGCGGCCTGACGCCGCCGCGAGGGACCTAGCGGATCAACTGGTTCATCGAGACGATCGGCAGCATCACCGCCAGTACCAGCACCAGCACGATCGCGCCCATCACGACGATCAGCGCCGGCTGCAGCAATGCGGCGAGCCACGCGAGGCGCTGCTCGGCATCGCGTTCGAGTTCATCGGCGGCGCGCTGCAGCATGGGTCCTAAGCGCCCGCTGCTCTCGCCGTTGGCGATGAGATGGATGAGCACGGGCGGGAATTGCTGCTGCTCCTTCAACGCACGTGAAAGCGTCACGCCTTCGCGCACCAGCGCCGCGGATGCGTGCGCCGCGCGTCGCAACGGAATCATCCGCACGACGTCCGACGCGGCGTCGAGAGAGCGCAGCAGCGGCGCGCCGCTGCCGACCAGGATGGCGAGCGTGCTGGCGAAGCGTGCCGAGTCGAGGCTGCGCGCCAGTTTGCCGATCACCGGCAGGCGCAGCAGCCACGCATGCCAGCGCGCGCGGAACGAAGCCCGCCGATAGGCCCAGGCGAAGCCCGCGGCGGCGGCGACGATGAATCCGAACCACAGCCAGCCCGTGGCGCGAAAGAAGGCGCTCGTCGCGATCAGCGCCTGCGTGAGCCAGGGCAATGTCTGGCGGCTTTGCTGATACACGGAAACCACCTGCGGCACGACGTAGGCCAGCAATATCGCTATGACCGCAACGGCAATGACGGTGACGACCGCCGGATAGATCAACGCGAGCACCACCTTTTGCCGCAGCGCCTCGCGCGCCTCGAGGTAATCGGCCAGGCGCGAAAGCACCTCCGCGAGTCTTCCGGTTTCCGCGCCCGCACCGACCAGCCCGCGGTACAGCGGCGAAAAGGTCCGCGGATACCGGGCCAATGCCGCGGGCAGCGCTTCGCCGGATGCGACGTGGGTGCGCAGGTCCGCAACGATTTTCGCCGCGCGCGAGTCGTCGGCCTGCTCGGCGACGGCGACCAGCGCCTGGTCGAGCGGCATGCCCGACTGCACCAGGGTGGCCAGCTGTCGCGTCGTCAGCGTGACCAGTGCCGCCGGCAGCCGCATCGAATGCAGCCCGTCCGAAAGCGCGGGTGCCTCGGCAACCGCCGTCGGCGTCAGCCCTTCCGCCCGCAGGTGGTCGCGGGCAGCGCGCGGATTGTCTGCCTCCAGCAGTCCCTGGCGGACGCGGCCCTGCGGGTCGACGGCTTCCCAGCGAAACGACGCGGCCACTACGGCGCTTTCAGGCGTCGCGCGTCACGCGCAGGAGCTCGGCCAGCGACACCGAACCGTCCGCGATCCAGCGCGCGCCGTCCGCACGCAGCGAGCGCATGCCGCCGCACGTCGCCGCCGCGCGCAGCTCCAGTTCGCCCGCGCCATCGTGAATGGCGCGACGCAGGGCGTCATCCACCGGCAGCAGTTCATACACGCCGGTCCGGCCGCGATGCCCGGTCTGGTTGCACGCGTCGCAGCCGGGGGCCGTCCACACCTGCTGCTCCGGCGGAAGGCCGAGGGACTCGTTGAGCCTGGCCTCGCCTGCGGACGGCGGGTGCGCGACCTTGCAGGCCGGACACAACGTGCGCACAAGTCGCTGTGCCAGCACGCCCAGCAGGCTCGAGGCCAGCAGGTACGGTTCGACTCCCATGTCGGCCAGGCGAGTCACCGCGCTGGTCGCGTCGTTGGTATGCAGCGTCGCGAGCACGAGATGCCCGGTCAGCGAGGCCTGCACGGCGATCTGCGCGGTCTCGAGGTCGCGGATTTCTCCGATCATGATGATGTCGGGATCCTGCCGCAGGATCGCGCGCAGCGCGCGCGCGAAGTCCAGCTCGATGTGGGCATTGACCTGGGTCTGGGCCACGCCGTCGAGCGCGTATTCGATCGGATCCTCGACGGTCATCATGTTCACCGACCCGCGCGGCAGCCGCGACAGCGCGGCGTAAAGCGTGGTGGTCTTGCCCGATCCCGTGGGACCGGTGACGAGCACGATGCCGTGCGGCTCGCGGATCATGCGGTCGATCACGTCGCGCGTGGCTTCGTCCATGCCGAGCGCGGCGAGATCGAGGCGTGCCGCGTCCTTGTCGAGCAGCCTCAGCACCACGCGCTCGCCAACGCCGGTAGGAAGTGTGGACATCCGCACATCCACCTGCTTGTCGCCGAGCTTGAGCGCGATGCGTCCGTCCTGCGGCAGCCGCTTCTCCGCGATGTCGAGGCTCGCCATGATCTTGAGGCGCGAGACGAGTGCGGCATGCAGCGCGCGCGGCGGCTCAACGACGTCGCGAAGCACGCCGTCGACGCGAAAGCGCACGACCGCGCGCGTCTCGTAGGGTTCGAAATGCAGGTCGGACGCGCGCTCCCGCAATGCCTGGAGCAGCAGCGCGTTGATCATGCGGATCACCGGCGCCTGCGTCGACGTGTCGAGCAGGTCCTCGCTGACCGGCAGGTCCTGCATCAGCCGCGCGAGGTCCGTCTCGCGCGCGAGGTCGCCCGCCCACGTCGCCGCGGCGGCGGGCGCGCCCTGGTTGTAGGCGCGCGCCAGCTCGGCGGCGAACTCTTCGGCGCCGACCGCGCGCGTGACCAGCGGACGCTGCAGCACGCGCCTGATCTCGACCACGCCGTCGGGCGATGCGTCGGGACGGGTGAGCACGACGACGGCATCGCCTTCGAGCGCGGCGACCAGGACGCCGTGCGCTTTCGCGAATGCGTAGGGAATCTGCGCCGCGAACCGTGCGGCGTCTGCGGGCAGCATCGATCGGGCCGTCATGCCGGGGATTCGGGCCGGTGCGCGGCGCCTATTGGGGCGCAGGCGCGAACGGCGGATTGGGCAGCAACTCCGGCAACGGCGCCGGGGCGGGCGGAACGCTCGCTGGGGTCCCGGGCATGACGCCTTCGGGCGGAAGCGCCGGAATCGTCGGGTCCCTCCAGAACCACACGGGCTTTCCGAGGTTGTTCTGCTGCTGGTTCATGATGTAGTCGTAGCGCTCCGACGTGAGCGCGCGGCCCTGCGAATCGTTGCGCACGACGGTCGGCTTGATGAACACCAGCAGGTTGGTCTTGGTGCGCTGCCGTTTGTCGTAGCGGAACAATTGCCCGACGACGGGAATGTCGCCCGCCCACGGCAGCTTGTCCGTGCCGTTGTTCTGGCTGTCCTGTATCAATCCGCCCAGCACGACGATCTGCGTGTCGTCGACACTGACCGTCGATTCCAGCGCGCGCTTGGACAGCACGATACCCGTCGTCGTCGTGATCGACTCGACGCGGGAGACTTCCTGGTAGATGTTCATCCGCACGGTGCCGCCTTCGGTGATCTGCGGCCTCACGCGCAGCAGCACGCCGACGTCGTGGCGCTCGAAGGTCTGGAACGGCGTCACGGTCGACGTGTTTCCGGTGGTCGCGTACTGGCCGGTCACGAACGGTATGTTCTGGCCGACGATGATCCGCGCCTCCTCGTTGTCGAGCGTCAGCAGCGTCGGCGTCGACAGGATGTTGGCGTTGGCGTCCTGCTCGAGCGAACGGATGAGGAGCGCCAGGTTGGTGATGACACCCAGCCCCGGTATGGCGATCGTGCCGTTGATGAGCCCCAGGTTCAGTCCCTGCCCCAGGTTGGTCAGGTTCACCGAGCCGCTGATGATGTTGTTTCCGCTGTCGCGCGCGCCGAAGTTGGTGCCGCCGAAGCCCTGGACGCCGTCGCGATTGAGACCCTGCAGCACCTGCCACTGGATGCCGAACTGCGCCGCCTTGTCCGACGTCACTTCGACGATCAATGCTTCGACGAACACCTGTGCCCTGCGCACGTCGAGCCGGTCGATGATCGAGCGCAGGTTGTTGTAGACAGGTTCCGGCGCCATGATGACCAGCGCGTTGTTGGCGACGTCGGCCTGGATCGTCACGTTGCCCGTGCCCGCGCCTCCGCTGCCCGCACCGGCGGTGAACGGATTGGAGGCCGACGCCTGCGCCGCGGGTGCCGCGGGCGCCGCTGCGGTATTCGTCATGCTCCCCATCTGGTTGCCGAACGCCGCCGGCGATGACGTGGCTGCGGCCGGCGCAACATCGGCGCCGCCGGACAGCAGCGCGCGCAGCGTCTGCGCGACCCGCGCCGCTTCGGCATTGCGCAGGTACACGATGAACATGTTGCCGCCGGCGCGCTGCGGCGTGTCCAGCTGCTCGATCATCGCCTTGATTCTCGCGGCGCGTCCCGGATTGTCCGAGCGCAGCAGCACGCTGTTCGAACGCGGATCGGCCACGATCATCACCCGCTGCTGCGAGTCGCCAGGCGTACCTCCCTGGCTGGCCGTTTCGGCGCCGACCAGCTTGTTGAGCAGCGGCACCAGGTCGATCGCCGACGCATTCCTGAGCGTGACTACGAGCGGCTCGCCGCTTGGGGGCACGTCGAGAGAGGCGATGATCTTGTCGATGCGCCGCAGGTTGTCGGCGTAGTCGGTGATGATGAGCGAATTGGAGCCGGCGTACGCCGCGATGGTGTTGTTGGGCGAAATCAGCGGTCGCAGCACGTTGACCATCTGCAGCGCCGATTCGTAGCGAAGCGCCACGACCTGCGTGACCAGGCGGTCCCCGCCGCCGCCGACCGGCCCGCGCATCACCTCCGAGCCGTGCTGCTTGCCCTCGGCTTCGAGCACCAGCTTGGTGACTCCGTTCCCTTCGACGGCGACGATCCCCTGCAGCCGCAGCGCCGACAGCAGCGTCGGGTAGACGAGCTCCCGTGCCACCGGCCTGGCGGACACGATATTGACGGTTCCCTTGATCTTCGGGTCGAGGACGAAATTGCGACCAGTGATTTCCGCCGCCGCCTTGACCACGGCGTCGATGTCGGCATTCACGAAGTTCAGCGTGACCGTGTCCTCGGCCGCGGACGAGACGACGGCCACTGCGAGCAGGGTCCCCGCCACCAGCCTGGCGGCACCGTGAAGGCAACGGCGAAGGAGTACGATTTTCAGATTAGGGCCTGGGGCCGGACCGGCGGTTGGAGCAGCCATCGGCAGCCCAATTTCCGGGGCGTCACCGCGCATGAATGATCGCCGGCGATGATAGCATGGGCCCCTTCGGCTCAAGGCTCGCCCGCCGGCCCCGCTGCACCGCCGGGCGGCCGACCGCAGTGCCGATGGAAGTCGCCAATCCGGAACGCAAAAACGCATTCGACGCGAATCCAGAACGCCCGCTGCCTGCATCCAATCGAGGAAACCAGACCTTGAATGGAGAAAGCATGAACCGCCCCGTCTCGCCGTCCGCCACGCCGTCCGCCCTGACGCCGGCCATCCGCCGCATCGTCCTGGGCGGCGCCATTCTCGGCGCGCTCGTCGTCGCCTTCGGCCCCTACGCACCCCCGGTCCAGGCCGGGGAGGCCAGTCCGGGCCCACGGCCGGCCGTGACGATCACGGTCGCCCAGTCGGACGCCGCCAAGGCGGCCAAGGACGCGTCCAGCGCGGCCAAGGACGCGGCGGACGAGGCCAAGGCAGCAGCCAGGGAAGCCGCGCAGGCGGCCAAGGACGCGGCCGACGACACCGACTCTTCGGCCAATATCACGATCGATCGCCATGGAATCCGGGTCGAGAACGCGGATTCGGGCAGCGGCAAGCGCAAGCGCGTCACGGTCGGACTCGGCGGTCCCGACCGCGAGTACGATTCCGTGCAGGAGTTCTTCCACCAGGATCCGGGGCTCGCTTTCATGGTCGTCGGCGTCGTATTCATCGTTTTCCTGACACCGGTCCTGATCACCGGCCTCCTCATCTGGTACAAGCTGCGCAAGAACCGGATGCTCAACGACACGATGGTCCAGCTCGCGGAAAAGGGCGTCGCCCCAACCTCCGAGATGCTGCAGGCGCTCCAATCCGGAAGGACGTCGGCCGCGGTCAATGCCGTGGCGGCCCGCGCCACCGTGATGGACCAGGTCAAGACGCTACGCAGCCAGGCGGCGTGGTCGGATCTGCGCAAGGGCGTGATCCTGGCGGCGGTCGGCCTTTCCTTCGTCGCCTACTCGGTGATCGACGACCGGTCTCCCAATTGGGTGGGCCTGGTGCTGCTGTTCCTGGGCATCGGCTACGGCTTCCTCTGGTATTTCGAAGACCGCCAGCTTGCCGCGCCGGCCAACGTTTCCGCGCCGCCTCCTCCGCCGGTGGGAGGCGTGTGAGGAACGACCCATGCGGCAAGCGAAAACCACCCGCGGGATGCTAGCTACGGAATGTCGCCTCCCGAAGTATCCGATGCGACTCTCATCGCACGTGCGCTGGTCGGAGACGACCGCCATGCGTTCGCCGAACTTGTGCGCCGCCACCAGTCGACGGTGCGCGCCTGCCTGCGCAAATTGACAGCCGGGAACCATGCGCTCGCCGACGACCTGTCCCAGGAGACCTTCGTGCTCGCCTGGCGCAACCTCAAGTCCTTCCGGCAGGAGGCGCGCTTTTCGACCTGGCTGTACCGGATTGCAACCAACTGCTGGCTGGCCGACGCGCGCAAGCGCAAGGAGGAATTGCTGGGCGACCGGGATGAGGCGATTGCCGACGACGACGACGGCGGGCCGGACGAGGCATCCCACGGCGACCATGCGCGTGGCGCCTCGATCAAGCTCGACATGGAAAGGGCGCTGGCCGTGCTGAGCGAGGGCGAACGCGCGGCGATCGTGCAGTGCTACCATAACGACCTGACGCACGAGGAAGCGGCCTACGTGCTGAATTGTCCGGTCGGCACGGTAAAGACGAACGTGCTGCGGGGCAAGCAGAAACTGAAGGTTGCCCTGGCCGCCTATGCGCCGGAGCCCCAATGACCATGACTCCCGACCCTTCCGACGCCGTACCAGGTTCCGCCGCGGTGTCCATGCGTTCCGGCGACGACTGGCTCGACGGGCTGCTCGCTGCGGACGCCCGCGACGAACGCTCGGCGTACATTGCCGACGAAGGCTTCACTGCGCGCGTCATGCATGCGCTGCCGGCGCCGTTGGCGTTGCCGGCCTGGCGGAAGCCGGTGGTCATCGGACTGTGGGGTGTCGCGTTGGCGGGTGTTTCGCTGGCGCTGCCGGGTGCCGTGCTGGATATCGCGCGAGAAGCCTACCGGCTGCTCGGCGCGCATCCGGTGTCGCTGTCGGGCATGGCCGGTGCGCTCGTCTTCGCCGGCGCGCTCAGCTGGAGCGTCGCCGCGTACACGTTGCGCAGTTCGGACTGAAAAGCGATAGTTTCGCCGCTGAATTCGCGGCCCCCATGCAAAAGGCCGCCCGGTCGGGCGGCCTTCTGATTTTCCGGTCAAGGCCCTTCGTATTCCGGGCCCGGTGTCCTAGTCGGGAAGCTTGAAGTTGATTTCCACCTCGGCGATGTACTTCTCGCCTTCCGGCGCGAACTTCCAGGTCTTCAGCGCGGTGATGACCGCGCGATCGAAGTAACGCTGGGGCTCGGCGCTGAAGATCGTCACTTCGGTTACGTTGCCCTGCTCGTCGATGTTCATGCGCGCGACGACGCGGCCGCGCGCGATGTTGTCCTTCTGCGCTGCCCTCGGGAATTCAGGATTCTCGCCCGAGATCTTGGTGACGCCGCGCCGGATGGCCGGCTTCGGAGCAGGAGGCGGCGGCGCCACCACGGGAGTCTGGATGACGTGCGGCTCCGTCGGCGCCGTCGTGGTCGTCGCGGTGATCGCCGGCGCCGTCGACGTGGCCACCGGAACGTCGGGCGGAGGAACGTAGGTCTCCTGCGGCTGCGGCTTGGCCTGCTCCACGATCTTCTTCGGCGGCGGCGGCGGGGGCGGCGGAGGCAATTTCAATTCCTCGATGATCGTCGCGCTGAGCGGCTTCTTCACCACTTCCACGATGGCCCGGCCCAGCCCGTTCACCAGCGCGTAGATCAGCAGCACGTGAAACAGGACGACGAACACGATCCCGATCGCGTGCTTCGTCGGGTCTCTTTGCTGCCGTGCGTAATCCATGACCATTCGGTGTTGACTCCGGTAGCCGCGCGACGCGGCGCGACCACTAATCGTTGATGAACTGCTCGCTGCCGACGATGCCGATCTTGGTCAGGCCGAGCCGTTGCGACGACACCATGACCGCGGCCACCACGTCGTACTTTGCGTTCTTGTCCGGACGAAGATGCACCTCGGGCTGGACCTGCTGCGCCGCCGCGCTGCGAATCTTGTCCTCGAGCGTGGCGCGGTCGGGCACGACCTCGCCGTTCCACCAGATCCGGCCGGTGTCGTCGATGTCGACCTTCAGCACCTCCGGCGGCGACAGCGGCGGCGGCGGATTCCCGGTCGGCATGTTCAGGTTGACCGCATGCAGCTGGATCGGAATCGTGATGATCAGCATGACGAGCAGCACCAACATGACGTCGATCAGCGGCGTCGTGTTGATGTCCATCATGACTTCCGGTTCGGACGAACTGCCGGAGCCTACGTTCATGCCCATTTTGCTTCCTCGAGTATTTCCTGGCGCTGCGGTTTGTCTAGCAAGGTCCGGGCGGGTCAGCCGCCGCGGGCCGGCGGCTCGGTGATGAAGCCCACCTTGGCGATGCCGGCGCGCTGCACGGCGTAGATGATACGGCCGACGCCTTCGTACCGCGCGCCGCCGTCGCCGCGAATCTGGACTTCGGGCTGCGGGATCAGCACGGCGACCTTCTTCAGCCGTTCGATCAGCGCCGCGTTGGTCTTGATCTGCAGGTCGTTCCAGTAGATCTTGCCGCTCGCGTCCACGGACAGGACGATGTTCTCCGGCTTGGTCTCGCGGACCTCGTTTCGCTCCTTGGGCAGCTGGACCGGGATCGACGTGGTCACCACCGGGATCGTGATCAGGAAGATGATCAGCAGCACCAGCATCACGTCGACCAGCGGCGTGGTGTTGATGGCGGAGATGGTTTCGTCCTCGCCGCCGGAAGACTGCCCGACGTTCATCGCCATGGATCAGCCCCGGGAGGGTTGCTTCGGCTGCGAGAGCAGCACAGCGTGCAGATCTGCGCCGAATCCGCGCACATTGTCCATCGCGGTCTTGTTCCGGCGAACGAGCCAGTTGTATCCCAGCACCGCGGGAACGGCCACTGCGAGACCGAAGGCCGTCATGATGAGAGCCTCGCCCACCGGTCCGGCGACCTTGTCGATGGACGCCTGGCCCGCGATGCCGATGGCGGTCAGCGCGTGATAGATGCCCCACACCGTGCCGAACAGACCGACGAACGGGGCGGTCGAGCCCACGGTAGCCAGGAACGCCAGTCCGTCCTGCGTGCGGCTCTGCACGTTCTCGGTGGCACGCTGGAGCGACATCGTGACCCATTCGTTCATGTCGACGTTGCCGAGCAGGCCGACGTGCTTGGCTGTCGCCTCGACGCCGGTTTCGGCGAGAAAGCGGAACGGGCTGCCCTTCTTGAGGCCTTCGGCCCCTGCCTTCACCGAAGGCGCTGCCCAGAACGTCTTCTCCGCGGCCTTCGCGGCCTTGATCATCTTGGACTGTTCATAGACCTTGGTGATGATGATGTACCAGCTTCCGACGGACATGATGACCAGGATGCCCAGCGTGATCCGGGCGACCGCATCGCCGCCTTTCCACAGCGCTTCGAGGCCGTAGGGATTGTCGATGACTTCGGTCGCCTTCGCGGCCGCGGCCGGCGCGGCGGCGGGTGCCGCGGGAGCGGCCGGGGCGGCGGCAGGCTGGGCCTGGGCCAGCGCGGATTGCGGTACGACCGTCAGGGCCGCTGCAATGGAAATGGACAGGACCGCAGCCAGAGCAGCCAATCGGGTCAGCTTCAACATGTTGTCTCCAGACGATAAACGTTACAGTCAGAATTCGGGGTTTCGGTTCTGCGCAATCGGGCGATGCCGGTCCACGCGCGAACCATGCACGGACCTTTCATTGACACTCGAGGATTCGATGCGCCCGACCTCCCGGATGCGAAAGGATGCCCCCAAAGCGGGTGGCGCGTCCCCATTTTCTCGACCGACCCCGGTACGACCGGGATGATCCGCGAGGGAGTTTGCGCCTGAACACACTGGTCCGGCCGGTGGCCGAGACCAAGTCCTGCCGGAAAAGGGCAGCACTTTACACGAACCGGGCAAAAAGTCCACACGCCCCGGGCGGCCGGTCCCGGCTCGTTCGACGGGAAAAAATGCGACGACCCGACCGGGGCCCGCCGCGCAGTCGTGCGCATGGGAAGCTACTTGATCAGCGGAAATTGTTCGGCGACGTTGTAGTTCTGAACGGCCCGGATCTGCGACTCGATCTGCAGGTATTGGGCAGCCTTCTTCGCAGGAATGGGGCTTGTCAGCTTTATCTGGATCAGCTTGTTGGTCAATGCCCGCCGCGCCTTGACTTCGCCTTCGTCGGCGGCGATCAGCTCGCGCGCCAACTGCTTCGCGTAGAGGTCGGACACGGACTTTTCGGTCCCGATCAGGCCCTCGAGCGCGACGTTGCGCCTGCGGTTGAACATGTCCAGCTCGCGCTGGTACTGGTCGTAGATCGGCCAGAATTTCTTGGCTTCGGCCGGGGTCAGGTTGAGCACGGACGCGACATACGCCTTCTTGTCGGTCTGCACCGCCTTGTACATGGCCTGCAGATTGGAAGCCGGATTGGCCGCTGCCGCTGCCGCGGGTGCGGCGGCAGGCGCGGGCGCCGGTGCGGCGGCAGCCTTGTCGGCCGCGAAAGCAGGCGCCGCCGCGGCAGCCAGCGCGGCGAAAATTGCGGCGGCAACACGTTTGTTCATCGTTGTCCCCAAAGAGTCTCTCGGTATATTTTTCGGCCGGACCGGCGATGCCGGATCCACGCCGCGGTTCCGAAGTGCCGTCGCCGCAGCGCGCCTGCCGTGGCCCTTCAACGAGCCCGCGGGCGGCAAGTTTCACGGATGTTACCCTGATTCGGAAATGCGCGCTCTGGGTCGCGGCGCCGGGAAACCGGCCGCGGGTACCGATGCTATCCTCTTCCTCAACCACATTTCCCTTCGGGTCGGCAACGCAAATTGCGCAGGTGACATAAGATGCAGGATTCCCCTATCGATGTGCAGACTTTGCTCGCTGCCGGCGCCAACGCGTTGCGCAGCGGCAATGCTCGCGTGGCCCGCGAATCGTTCGAGCAGATCGTCAACCAGGGCCAGGCCAATGCCGGGATTTTCCTGGGCCTGGCCCAGGCATGCGCGCGGCTCAAGGATCACGTCGCTGCCCGTAGCGCGTTGGATAACGTGCTGGCGCTGGACCCCCGGAACATGCATGCGCTGATCATGAAGGCCGACTATCTCGCGGCCCTCGGCGATGCCCGCACGGCGTCTACCTTCTACCAGACCGCAGTCCGGGTTGCTCCCCCGCCCGAGCAGTTGAGCACCGAATCAAGAGGCGAACTGGAACGCGCGCAGGCGATGTGCCAACAGTATGCGGCGCAGTTTGAATCGTTTCTACGGGAAAAATTGACTCCCAAGGGGATGTTTGGGCCGGGATCCTCCGAGCGCTTCCGCCAATCGTTCGACATCATGCTGGGCAAGAAGGCGATCTATTTCCAGCAGCCTCGCATCTACTTTTTCCCGGGCTTGCCTCAAATCCAGTTCTACGACAGGAAGAATTTCCCGTTCTTCGACAGGATCGAAGCCGCGACGGCGGATATCCGCGCCGAGATGCTCGAGGTCCTCAAGGACACAAACGCGTTCAAGCCGTACGTCGAGAAGAATCCGAATCGCGCACGGGGAGACAGTTCGGGGATGCAGGAAAACCCAGACTGGAGCGCGTTCTACCTGTTGCGGGACGGCGAGATCATGGCCGAGAATGCGGCGCGCTGCCCCAGGACGATCGAGGCGCTCGCCGATTTTCCTTTGGTGCACGTGCCGAACCGATCGCCGTCCGTGCTGTTTTCCCTGCTGCGGCCGGGCGCCCGGATTCCCCCGCACACCGGCATCGTCAACACCCGCCTCATCTGCCACCTGCCACTGCTGGTGCCGCCCGGCTGCGGCCTGCGCGTCGGCAACGACACGCGGGTGCCGGTGGAAGGCAAGGCCTGGCTGTTCGACGACACGATCGAGCACGAGGCGTGGAACCTGAGCGACCGACCCCGTGTGATTCTGCTGTTCGAAATGTGGCGTCCGGAAATTACCAGCGCGGAACGCGAACTCATTCGCGCCATGTTCGAAGCGATCGACATGCATACCGGCAAGAAGCCCGACTGGGAAATCTAGCGCTCGAACCGACCCGACGCCGGGCTCCGGCATTGCACACCAATCCTCGCTGCCAATTGGCGCCCGTCGCCCCACTTTCTCCGCCCGTCAACCATCACCTGCGAGTCTGCCGATGCGATTCCCCGCCTTGATCCTTGCATTCCTGCTGTTCCCCGCACTCGCGCACGCGGACCCTGCCGTGGACGCCCTCACCGAAGTGGCCAAGTGCGCCGATGTCGCCGACCCTGCCGAGCGCCTGAAGTGCTTCGACCGGGCCGCACCTTTGGCCAGGAGCGCGCTCGCCCCGGCCACCAAGGCCGCGGCCGAAAAGAAGGGTTTCCTGGACTGGTTCGGATTCTCGAAGCCGTCGGCGCCGCAAACGGTCGACCAATACGGGAAGCCGCAGCCGGAGCCGACACCCGAGGAGGTCAAGGGGATCACCTCCGGCGTGCTCGAGTTCGCGCGGACTCCGCGCGGCGAGGCGATCTTCATCCTCGACAACGGCCAGGTCTGGCGGCAACTGACCAGCGACACGTCGACGGTTCGCGACCCGCCACCGGGCCAGCCGATGAAGGTCACCATCGAGAACGGCTTCCTGGGAAGCTACAACCTGACGGTGGACTGGCAGAAAGGGCTCATCAAGGTCACCCGCCTGAAATGACGGCGGGCTGCCCCGGCGATACCTTGTCAGCGAACGGGCGCTGACTGGATTGCCGCAATGCAGTTCGCCGTCCACAACCGGAACATCGCGTCGAACCAGAACAGGTTCGACGTCTGGGTGGTCCGGTTGATCATCCTGAGCTGGGTGGCCGTGCCCCGATCGACGATGACACTCAGCAACGCGCCGCTGCTGCCGTCGCGCGCCTCGAGCCTCAGTGTGGCGGTCCCCGCGTCATTGGTGAACAGCGCCTGCGGCCGGGAAAATGTCACGTCGGGTTCGTAGACGTCGAGGTCGGTCGCGGTCGGAGTCACGCGCAGCACGCCCGCGCCGGGGCCCGCCACGATCTCGAAGCCCTTGGCCGTGAATTCGTCTGCGACCATCCGCGCGAAGCTCGCGGACGCGACTTGCAGGATTTCATCGGCGTCGGTCTGCGAGATCCAGCGCGACACGTCGCGCGTCGAGTTTTGGTCCTTCCGCCAATTCTTGCGGAACGACACCTGGACCGGGTCGATCATCACCTTGCGGTAACTGACGAAGTCGGCGCTCGGTCGCAGGTAGACCTCGTCGAGCATCCGCGAAGGAACGAAGACCAGGCCCTCCGGCGCGGCCGCGCGATAGGTTTCCGGTACCGCCGCACCCGCCAGGCATGAAAGGGACGCGAACGTCGCGCCGGAAAGAACAAACAACCAACGCGCCAACGGCCTGTTTCGGTTCATGGTCGCTCCCATATCGTCAGCGGAAGTCGCAATGCAAACACCGATGCTACACTTTTCATTCCGTCGCGCCAGTGAGTCTCGCCAGGCGACGTCACTGAATCGGCCCCGCCGGGCTGTTCGGGACCGGCGACATTCTGACGATTTCGACAACGATCCGGATAGGAACCCCGATGCAGATTCCAGATTCCCTCGCGCGGGAAATCGCCCCTCTCGAAGCTCAACTCGAGCGCGCCGTGCAGGCCGGACGGGACCAGGAGGTCCTGACGCTGCTCGGACGCATCCTCGCCATTGCGCCCGCCCACGTACCGGCTCTCGCGGCGCTTGGCCAGCGATCCTTTCGCCAGGGCGACATGGAAACCGCCCGAAGTGCGTTCCAACGCCTGGTCGCAGTCAGGGGTGACGACCCGCAGGAGTGGATCAACCTCGCCCTTAGCTGCCGAAGCCTGGACGACGAGCAGGGCGAGACGGACGCGCTCAAGCGCGCGCTGAGCCTCGACCCAAGCAACCTGCTGGCACTCATCCTGCGCGCAGACCTTCTCGAGCGGCAGGGAAAGAAGCACGAGGCGGCTGGCGTGCACCGGGCCGTGGCTACCGTCGCGCCGCCCATGGATCGGCTGCATCCCGACTTGAGGCCGGCGGTCCAGCGCGCGCTGGCGTTCAGCGAGAAATACAACCGGGAGTTCGCCGTGTTCCTCGACCAGTTCCTGGAGCAACAGTACAGGGAGCATGCCGGCGAGAACCTGAAGCGGTTTCGCGATTCCGTGGACATCATGCTCGGCCGCAAGAAGCGCTACGATTCCCAGTCGGTCACATACCATTTCCCCTACCTGGCGCCGATCGAATTCTTCGAGCGCGCCGACTTTCCCTGGCTCGACCCGTTCGAGGCCGCTACCGACGCAATCCGCGACGAATTCCTGCAGGTCCTCGCCGCCGAAGCGGGATTCACCCCCTACATCTCGTACCCGGACGACGTGCCGAAGAACCAGTTCGCCGAGCTCAACAACTCGCCGCGCTGGAGCGCCTTCCACCTCTACAAGATGGGCCGGAAGGTCGAGGAAAACGCGGCCAGGTGTCCCATCACGATGAACCTGCTGCAAGGCGCCCCGCTGCCCGAACAGCAGGGGCGCACGCCTGCGGCGATGTTTTCGCTGCTGAAACCGATGACCCGGATTCCCGCGCACACGGGCGTGACCAACGTTCGCCTGGTCACGCACCTGCCGCTGATCGTTCCCGAGAAATGCGGATTCCGCGTCGGCAACGACACGCGGGAATGGGTGCCCGGCAAGGCGTGGGTCTTCGACGACACGATCGAGCACGAGGCATGGAACGACAGCGACAAGCTGCGGGTCGTTCTGATCTTCGACATCTGGCACCCGCACCTGACGCCGCCCGAGCGGGCCATGATTTCGGGACTTTCGGCCGCGATGAACGCATTCAGCGGCGCGCTGGAAACCGCGGAATCGTCCTGAAGAAAAAAAACGGCGAACCCTGCGGTTCGCCGTTGTGAGTGAAAAGACGTTCTGGATCAGAACTTCGCGGTGACGTTCAGGAAGAAGAGCCTGCCCAGCGAGTCGTAGACCTGCGGGAACGTGTTGCCGTTGCCGAAGATCGACGGATCCGACAGCGTGGTGCTCGTGATCGGCGGGTCCTTGTCCAGCACGTTGTTGACGCCGGCGCGAATCGACCAGTTCTTGTCGATCTGCCAGTTCGCCCACAAGTCGAGGTAGTTGCGCGAGCCGAGCTTCGAGGTAGCCGACTCGACAGTCACATTGTCGGCCAGCGACGGATTGCTGCTGGTTGCGTCGACCTTGACGCTGTCGATGTAACGCCACCTCAAGCCGGCGTCGATTCCGTACCACGGCGTGTTCCACGTGACGCCGACGTTCGAACGCCATCTCGGCGTAGGCGTGGTGCAGATCAGGCCATACAGGCCGACGCAGTCGTACGAGGGGCCGTTCGGGAGCGGCTGGTTCACGAACGTGTCGATATAGGTCCCGATGAACGAGAACAGCACGGTGCCATAGTCCTGGATCGGCCACGCATAGTTTGCCGTCAGGTCGATACCGGAGGTCGACGTCGTGCCGAGGTTCAGGTTGGTCGCTGTGATGTAGCCGCCGCCGTCGAGCCAGAGCGTGCCCAGGCTGTCGCGATGGATGTTTTCGCAGAACACGCCGGACGAGATGCACTGGTTCAGCTGGTCCTGCGGACCGACGTTGCCGACCTTGTTCTTGACCTTGATGTTCCAGTAGTCGATCGTCGCGCTGAAGCCCTTGAACGGCTGGTCGAACACCAGGCCGATCGTGTAGCTCTCTGCCTTTTCCGGCGTCAGGTTCGGGTTGCCGCCCTGAAGGTAGTTGTACTGCCCGGCCGGGCTGTCCAGAACCGTGCTGCCGTAGCGATCGGCGGCCAGGCCAGTCCTGAGACACTGCGCCAGCGTCGCCGTGGGGCTGGGCCCGGCACAGGGATCCGAGCCGCCGAACAGGTTGTTCCCCTGCTGCGTGAACAGCTCGATGATGTTCGCGGCGCGAATGGCCTGCTGATAGCTGCCCCGAAGCGTGTAACCCTTGACCGGCGCCCACTCCATGCCGAGGCCATACGAGTTGGTGTGCGGGCCGTTGCTGTAATCCGAATAGCGATAGCTGCCGTCGAACTGCAGCAGGTAGGCCAGCTCCTGACGTTCCGCGATCGGCACCTTGGCTTCCGCGAAGACTTCGTCCACCGTCACCTGGCCGTAGATCGACTTGGTCGCGCCGCCCACGCCGCTCAGGTTGCCCGTTGTGCCCTGCGACAGGTTTCCGTCAGGAGTGTTCGCCAGCCGGTCGGTACGATGTTCGACGCCGAATGCAACACCGACACCGTTCTTGGCCCACGGCAACGTCCAGCCGTAAGAGGCCCCGAGATCGGACGTCAGGTGCAGGCCGACCACGTTTTGCTGCGTGTAGCCCTGCTGCAGCGCCGGCACTTGCAGGTAGTTGATCGCGGCCTGCGTCACGCCGCCGTTGTGATAGATGTCGTACGGCACGCAGGCGGTGTCGGTCTTGTCGAGCACCGACGCGCAGACCGGCGCTCCGGTGGTCGGGTCCTTGACGACATTCAGCGCCCGGGCCAGGCGGTCCTTCAGGAAGTACCCGCCGGTGAGCTGCGACGTGGAGTTCCTTCCGGACTGCCACCAGAAGTCGTAGTCCCAGCTGTGATTGGCGAAATCGCCCTTCGCGCCGAGCACGTAGCGATAGTTGTTGAAATCGAAGTCCTGGATCCGGGGACCGCCTTCGGTGTTGCGACGGCCAATCAGCGGATTCGCGACAGGGTTGTCCGGCGTGATGCCGAAATAGTCCTTGAACGATTGCGACAGCAGCGGGTTGTTGTCCCGGAACGGGGTTGGGCTCTGCAAACCGTAGAAGATGCCGCCCGGCGCAATTTGCGCGACGGAGGTCGTGGCGGTGAAGTCGAACTCGGCATAGACGCGGACGCTTGGCATCCACGCGTTGTTGCCCGGGAACAGGTCGTAATGCGCGAATACGTTGGCCTGGTAGTCTTCCTGCGGACGCTGGTAGTAGTTGTACGGACCGAAGTTGAACTGGTCCAGCGCCGTGGAGAACTTCCGGACATCGCCGGCGGCGTTGATGATCGTGGCGCTCTTGCCGGTGTCGCCATTGGTGAACCGGCCCGGGGAGGCCGTCGAGGAGCCGCCGCAGACGAAAGCGTCGCCGGCCCCGTTGGTGCCGAGCGAGCACGCGCTGTAGTTGTACTTGCTTTGCAGCACCGCGCCGGTGTTCTGGTACTGGAAGAAGAGGGTCGCGTTGCCTTTGCCATTGGCAAAATTGGAACCCATCAGGATGTTGTAATTCTGGATCGTGCCCTCGCCCCAGAAGTCGCCCGGCACCTGGAACTGCGCCGGATTGCTCACCGAGCGTGCGGCCAGGTCGGTGCTGTAGGAGCCGTTCTGCGTATGCTGATAGGTGCTGCCGTTGTACTGGACCTGAACGCCCTCGAACGAGTCGTTCATGATGAAGTTGACGACGCCCGCAACCGCGTCGGAACCGTACACGGCCGACGCACCGCCCGTCAGCACCTCGACGCGCTTGATCAGCGGCGCCGGGATGTTGTTGAGGTTGGTCGCGTACTGCGTCGGGCTGCCGGCCGGCACCCGCTTGCCATCGATGAGGACGAGGGTGCGGCTCGCGCCCAGGCCCCGCAGGTTGACGGTGGACGTGCCGTCCGCGCCGTTGGAGATGTTTCCCCCCTGATCGGCGAAGGCCTGCGGCAATTGATTGATGATGTTGGCCGTATTCTGAAGGCCAGTGATCGCGATGTCATTGGCCGTAATCGTGTTGATCGGGCTGGCGCTCTCGAACGTCGCCGACGTGATGCGCGAGCCGGTGACTTCCACCTTCTCGAGCGTCTGGACGGGAGGCGTAGCGGCGGTCTGCTGCGCATGAACTATCGGCGCAGCCAAACCAAATACGAGTCCGGCGTTGATCGCGTGCCGGACGGCAATCGATACCTTGTTGCGATTGATCTTCATCTTTGCCCCCAGGGAAAGGTGTTACAAAAACAGGCCAAGTTGTTCGCCTTTTCGGCGATCACGCGTCACCTTAACTCAGGGCAGATTTTCACGGCAACGAAATCGCAATGCGACGGCGATTTATCCGGGAAATCTGTTGCAAATTCGATACCGCTTTGGAAACCATTGATTGCACTGGACAAATGGTGAAGCACGATGCGGCCGAACCGGAAATGACGTTGGCATGGCGCGTCGGACCGGGGTCGAAACGGAGGCTTCAGTGCGGTGCAACTGGACACGCGCCTCGGGTCCGATCGTGTCTCGACGCCCTTGCTCCCAAGGCGGAGCATATTGATCACTGCAGCCGGCGCTGCAGATTTTGCGGCGTCGCAGCAAAACGACGCCGGCAAGCTGCAATATGCGATTGGCATAAACTCTCGCCGTGAACCTTCTGCGCGACCCGAATTCGGGACCGGGGTCCTTGGCCGCGACCACCCTTTCGGGATCCCGGCCGTGTTCGCGGCGCCATTCGACGGCAGGTTCGCGCCGACCAGCGGTTGCCGCCGCGGGCATCGGGTTTCGGTCGTGCGCCCGTGCCTATTGGAATAGAATGAAACTCGGGAATGGTCATGGTTAATGGCCGATCGTAGGAAAGGAGCGCCAAATGAAACCTTGGATGGTCTTGCTGGTTTCTGCCGCTCTGGCAGGTTGCGCGACAGCCCCGCTTCCGCAGCGCGCGGAGGGGCTGTTCCACGATCGGTTGTTTGCTGCCCCCTCCGAGCGCATCGGCGCCGACGACCTGTTCGCGCTCAGTCCCGAGATGAAGGAATACCTGAACGCCCGCATCCTGCCGGAGGTTCGCGGCAAGGGCGCGCCTATGGCGCTCTTCGACGCGCTGTACAGCAAGGGCCAGCTCAAGCTCGAATACGATTCGACCCAGACCTACAATGCGGCGCAGGCATTCAACGCGCGCTCCGGCAACTGCCTGTCGCTGGTCATCATGACCGCGGCCTTTGCCAAGGAAATGAACTTGCCGGTGACCTACCAGAGTGCGCAGTTGGACGAAACCTGGGGCCGCAGCGGAGACATCCACTTCTTCATCGGCCACGTCAACGTGACGCTGGGGCCCAACCAGTCCGTCCTGAACAAGAAGACCAACCTGGTGGTTCGCCCGCAGGACAACGACCTGACGATCGACTTCCTGTTGCCGCGGGAGATCCGCGGACTGAATACGCGGGTGGTCGACGAGCAGACCATCGTCGCCAT
Source organism: Casimicrobiaceae bacterium (assembly GCA_035430095.1). Classification (GTDB taxonomy): domain Bacteria; phylum Pseudomonadota; class Gammaproteobacteria; order Burkholderiales; family Casimicrobiaceae; genus VBCG01. The sequence goes on from DAOMGB010000010.1 coordinate 26,122, forward strand.
GTACCTCAACAACCGCGCGGCCGAAGCATTCGTTCAAGGGAAACTCGACGATGCCTACTGGTGGGCGCGCGCGGCCATTGCGCAGGACCCGAAGTTCACCAGCGCCTACAACACGCTCGGCGTGATCTACAGGCGCCACGGCAACGTGCAGGAGGCACAGCGGGTGCTGGCCTACGCCATGGAAAGCTCCCCGAAGAACACGCGCGTCATGTCCAACATGGTGCTGGTCCTGAACGACCTCGGTCTCGTGTCCGAATCGCAGGCGCTCGCTCGCAAGCTGGACGAGATCGAGCCGAACCCTCCGTTCAGCTTCTTCATGGAAGGCATGGTGGCGATGCGCAAGGGGGACTACAAGACCGCGAAGGAACTGTTCGCGCGCGAGGTCGCTCGCGCCCCCTATTACCACGAGTTCCACTTCTGGCTCGCCGCGGCCTATCTGGGACTCGGAGATACGTCGCGCGCGGAAGTCCAGCTGACTCTGGCGATGGATACCAGCACATCAAGGAACGCCCACGATCTCTACGCGGCGAAGCTCAATCGGATCAAGTCGCTCGAGGTCCAATAGCCTCGTCGGCCGTCGCGTCCGCACCGGCGACGGGGTCTTCGGCGCGGCGGCGGCACATTGCTCGCTCCTTCAGTCCGCCGGATAGCCGAACCTTTCCACCCAAGGCTGCAGAATGGGAAGGACGGGCGCGAGCTGTGGCGCGTAGCGGCGCCAATGCCCGATGCCTTCGCGGTTGATTCCCTTGGTCACCTGCACGGAACTCGGGGTCACGATGGCTTGCGTCCTGGCGCGCGCGGCAAAGTCTCGCATCGAGTCCTGCCAGGTCAGGCCGATGAAATCGCAGGTGTCCCGAACCCGTGGCTCGAAGTCGGAGACAAGGTCCTCGTGCCGAAGCTGCAACAGGTCGAGAGGCAGCTTGGCCCGATACAACTCGGCCAGGCGCATGGTCGCGTCGTAGAGCCGCGCCGTTCCCTCCAACGTCAGGAACTCGAAATTCGGCGCGCTCATCAGGAACCGGCGACGGAAGCAGCTCAGGACCACGTCGCGCGGGTCGCGCAGGCTGAACACGATCTTCGCGGCCGGGAAGAGCCTGGCGATCAGCGGAAGCTTCAGCGTGTAGTACGGCTGCTTGTCGATGAACACGCGGCCGGCGACGTCAATGCCGTGTTCGCGGACGCGTCGCCAATAGGTCCGGCGATGCCCCGCAAGCGCCGTGCCGTGCAACCCGGCCAGGCGCCGGACATCGCCGGGCGTGCCCATCAATTCCCGCGTGCACTCGTTCAGCGTATCCCTTTCGCCAGACGTCACCACGGCCGGATGGCTGCCGAGCACCTGCTCCAGCAACGTGGTTCCCGAGCGCGGGAATCCCACCATGAACACGTGCACCGCCGGGCCCGCGGCCTCGAAATCCGCATCGGATGATCCGGCCGCCCAATCGGCGGGATCGGCACTTTCGAACACTTCGGTGAGCCAGCGCAACGACATCGGCGTCGTCTCGATGCCGGGCCCCTCGTACCGTGGCGCGTAGACGTGCCTGAGCATCCTGTTTCCCGCCTCGTACGCCGCGAAGGCCTCGCCCACCCGTCCTTGCGCATCGAGCAGGTCGCCCAACTGACCTTCCGCCGACGCCCGATGCACGGGCAGCAGGTCGGCACGGCTCAGCAGCGCCCTCAGTCGGCTCTCGGCATCCGCCTCGGCGCCCGTCGCTGCCTCGGCAGCGGCGAGCACCGTGTTGGCCAGTGGATGCGCCGGGTCGATTGCGAGCGCGCGATCGGCAAAAGACTTCACTTGAGGCCAGTCTCCCCGCCTGCCGGCGATCGCCGCAAGGCCCGCCAACGGATCGGGGTTTGCCGGCATAAGCTGGTTCGCCTGCAGATAGCAATCGCGGGCGACCGTGACGTCGCCAAGCGCCTCGCTGGCCCAGGCCTTGTTGAAGTGCGCGGGTCCGAAATCCGGTGCTGCGGCAATCACCGCGTCGAAGCATTCAATGGCTTCGCGATGCCGCTGGCTCCTTGCGTAGGCCAGGCCCAGGGCGTTGTTGATGGCGGGATTGCCGGGCGCCAGGACCCGCGCGCGCTCGAGATCGGCAAAGGCTTCGGCGTCGCGTCCCTGGCCCTCGAACCAGAAGGCGCGAAGGTTGAGCAGCACCGGGTGTTCGATCCCGGCGGCCAGCGCATCGCGCGCCAACGTCGTCGCGCGCGGAATGTCCGAAGCTTGCAATGCCGCGCCGACTTGGGCGAGAACGGGCGGTTCGTCGGATACCGGATCCGCGATCATGATCGGATGGGTCCCACGCCAAGCATCGCGACCTGAATGAAGACTAGCGATTGCATTTCGCCGAGTATTCAAGGATTGATCGCGCGGGTCAATCGAGGAATTTTTTGCGGCGGTCCGTCGCGCTCGCCGGCCGCGCGGCAATGCCAAGCCGATCCGGCTAAAATGTCCGCTTGCGACCGGCCATCTTCGCTCGAGGTTCCAGCTGCCTGAAACGGCAGGCGATCCTGTCCATCCGCAGTTGCCACGCGGCCCCTGAACCGGACTCCATCGGAAGCGTCCACCGACCATGAATGAAGCAGAAGACCGCCGCATCCGGCAGATTTTCGAATCGGCGAGCCAGGCTTTTGCGAACGGTCGAGGGGAGGCCGCCGAGCGAATGCTGCAGCAGGCGGAGGCGGAAGCCCCGGCACATCCGTTGGTGCAGAACCGTATCGCCGGTCGCATGCTCATGTCGGGCGATGCGGCGGGCGCGGCGCGTGTGCTCGAGCTTGCGGTCAAGTCGGAGCCGTCCAACCCGATGCTGTGGCTGAACCTCGCGATGGCCCTGCGGGAACTCAAGCGCACCGACGACGAACTGGCGGCCCTGGACAAGGTACTGGGGATCGATCCTATGCACGTGCGCGCCCACCTGCAAAAGGCGGCGCTGCACGAAAACAGGGGCGAGCCGCGCTTGGCCGCGATGAGCTATCGGACCGCGGTGCGGCTGGTACCGGAAGGATTCGAGCCGCCGCCGCAGTTGCGCGCCATCCTGCAACACGCCAGGGACGCCGTCGCGGCCAACGACGTCGCCCTCGAGGTCTTCCTGGAAGACCGGATCAAGGTTCTGCGCGAAAAATATTCCGGGGAGTCGCTCGGGCGGTTCGACCGCTGCCTCGACACGCTGCTTCGCAAGCGGAAGATCTTCACGCATCAGCCGACGTTCATGTACTTTCCTTACCTGCCGTCGATCGAGTTCTACGACCGTGCCGACTTTCCCTGGCTCGACACCATCGAGGCCGCGACCGACGACATTCGGGAGGAACTCCTCGGCGTGCTCGCCGACGGTCCCGAGTCGATCGTGCCCTATGTCTCCCACCCGGAGGGCGCCGCGGGAATATTCAAGGAACTCAACAATTCCCGCCGTTGGGGGATTTACTACCTGTGGAACCAGGGCGTTCCGGACAAGGCGCACCTCGAGCGTTGCCCGCGAACGGCCAAGGCGCTGGAGGCGTGGCCGAAGTGCGACGTGCCCGGTTCGTCGCCTTCGGCGGTGTTCTCGATACTCGACGCCAAGACGCGCATTCCTCCGCACTCGGGAGTCAGCAACACGCGCCTGCTGGTCCACCTGCCGCTTATCATCCCTCCCGGCTGCAGGCTGCGCTGCGGCGCGGAAACGCGAGAATGGATCCCCGGGACGGCGTTCATATTCGATGACACGATCGAGCACGAAGCCTGGAACGACAGCGACGTGCCTCGCGCCGTGATGATCTTCGACATCTGGAACCCGTTGCTTAGCCAGGCCGAGCGCGACCTGGTGCGCGCGACGACGACAGGCGTTGGTGAGTACTACGGCATCCAGACCTACGACGGCAACTGATGGCCTTCGACATTCGCCCGGCGACGGTGGAGGACGTGGCGACCATCCACGCCATGATCGGCGCGCTGGCCGACTACGAGAAGCTCGCCCACCTGTTCGTGGCCAGCGAGTCCGACATCGAGTCGGCGCTCTTCGGCCCCGCGCCGCGGGCCGAAGTGCTGCTGGCATGGAGCGACGGCGAAGCCGTGGCTTTCGCGCTGTTCTTCCACAATTTCTCGACGTTCCTCGGCCGGCCGGGCCTCTGGCTCGAGGACCTTTTCGTCCGTCCGGAATTTCGCCGGCGCGGGTGCGGGAAGGCGCTCATGGCGGCGCTGGCCCGGCTGGCGCGAGAACGGGGCTGCGGCCGTTTCGAGTGGGCGGTCCTGGACTGGAACGCCTCGGCGATCGAGGTCTACCGCTCGATCGGTGCTGCGGTGCTGCCCGACTGGCGCATCGTTCGGGTGGTGGGTCCCGCGCTCGACGCATTGGCTGACGAAGACGCTTCCTAGGCCGTTCGACGGGTAGCGGCGGGTGCCCGTTCCGGGCGATAATCCGCCCTCTTCGAATTTCCCTGCCACCCGGTGCAACGTCGGCGATCCCGGCTTGCCCGCCCACGCGAGCACAACACCCCATGCCCGACGCCGATCGCCTGCCCCTTTCCGACGTTCCAACCCTGGACGGAGTCGACTTCTGGTCGCTCCGTTTCGTCGATGAGCATTGCGAGACCTTTGCCGTCCGCAAGAACGTCGCGATGCCGTTTGTCGCGTCCACCGACCGCGGCGTCATGGCCACCGTTTATGCGGGCGGCGGCTACGGATATGCGGCGACCAGCGATACCTCTCGGGCCGGGCTGCGCGACGCGCTCGAGCGCGCCGCGGGCTGGGCGCGTGCCACGGCGAGTCTGTCGCTGATGGACTCCTGCACGCTGCCGCGGCCCGCGCCGCGCGGCGACTACGCGTCGCCGTCGTTTGCCGACCGGACGCCGTCCCGCCGCGAATGGTACGAACTGCTGGGCGAGGAGTCGAAGCAGGCGGGTTGCGATCCTCGCATCGTCGACTGGGAGGCGTCCGTCGACGTGATCACCGCGACGACCCGCCTGGTCACCAGCACCGGCGGCGACGTGGTCCAGCACTACCGGTTCCTGATGCCGGGCATGGGCGTCACGGCGCATGCGGACGGCGTGACGCAGAACCGCACGCTCAACGGCTATCGCGGGATCTGCCAGCAAGGCGGCACGGAGATCCTCGACCGCTTCGGTTTCGTCGGCGCCGGTCGCCGGATCGCCGAGGAAGCGCTGGAACTCCTCGCGGCGCCGAACTGCCCGAGCGGCACGATGGATGTCCTGCTGATGCCGGACCAGATGATCCTTCAGATCCACGAGTCGATCGGGCATCCGCTGGAGCTCGACCGCATCTTGGGCGACGAGCGCAACTTCGCGGGCACGAGCTTCGTGACGCCGGAGATGTTCGGAACCTACCGGTACGGGTCGCCGCTGCTGAACATCACCTTCGATCCCACGCGGGCGGAGGAACTCGCGAGCTACGCCTACGACGACGACGGCACGCGAGCCGAGCGCGTGCACCTGATCCGCGCCGGAATCCTCGAGCGACCGTTGGGCGGCGCCATCTCTCAGGCGCGCGCGGGCATGGCGGGCGTGGCGAATTCGCGCGCCGACAACTGGAACCGTCCGCCGATCGACCGTATGGCCAACCTCAACCTCGAGCCCGGCGACGCGACGCTGGACGAGATGATTGCCGGCATCGAAAACGGCGTCATGATGGAAACCAACAGTTCCTGGTCGATCGATGATTCGCGCAACAAGTTCCAGTTCGGATGCGAGCGCGGGCGACGGATCGAGAACGGAAAGCTCGGCGCCGTGGTCAAGAACCCGAACTACCGCGGCATTTCCGCCAACTTCTGGCGCAGCCTGAAGCGCGTCGGCAATGCCGGCACGTTGAAAGTGCTGGGCACGCCACACTGCGGCAAGGGCGAGCCGTCGCAGGTCATCCGCGTCGGCCACGCCACGCCGGCCTGCGTCTTCGGCAATGTGGACGTGTTCGGAGGGGAGTCGTGATGGAGAACTATTTCCTTGTGCTGGCCGGCGTGCTCGATGCGTCATTGCAGCCGGGCGAGCGCTACGCGGCTTCGTTCGATGCCGAGCACACCGACTTCGTGCGCATGAATCGCGGCAAGGTCCGCCAGCCCGGCTTCGTCGCGCAGCGCTACATCTCCGTGCGGCTGATTCGCGGCGCGCGTCACGCCAGGCACGTGCTGTCGCTGACGGGGGACATGAAGGCCGACGGCGACGCGCTCCGGACGGTGGTTTCGGACCTGCGTGCCGCGCTGCCGGAATTGGCGGACGATCCGCTGCTGATGCTCCCCGGCGACGTCCGGTCCACCCGGGCGATCCGCGGTTCGTCCCTCCCACCCGCGGAACAGGTGGTCGCCGAGGTTCTCGACGCCGCGCGCGGCACCGATCTCGTCGGCATCTATGCTGGCGGCCCCGTGTGGCGCGGCTTCGCCAACTCGGAAGGCCAGCGCAACTGGCACGAGACCACGACGTTCAACCTGCAGTGGAGCCTGTATCACCGCGCCGACAAGGCCGTGAAATCCGCCCATGCCGGTTTTGCGTGGGACGGTGCCGCGCTGGCGCGCAAGATGAACGAGACGCGCGAACGCCTGGGCCTCATCAGCCGCCCGGCCAAGGTGCTCGAACCCGGAAAGTACCGCGCGTACCTTGCGCCGGCCGCGATGGAGGAGATTGCCGGCCTGTTGTGCTGGGGAGGCTTCTCGGGTCGCGCGCTCGCCACGCAGCAGAGTGCGCTGGCGCGGATGCGGGACGGCGAGAGGCTCGATTCGCGCGTATCGCTGGCGGAAGACACCGCCAGCGGCGTCGCCCCGGAATTCCAGTCCGAAGGCTTTGCCCGGCCGTCGAGGGTGAGTCTGGTCGACGGCGGCGCGCTTGTGGGTTCGCTGGTCAGCCCGCGCACCGCGCGCGAATTCGGCCTGCCTGAAAACGGTGCCAATGGAGACGAGGTGCCGGAATCGCTGCGCATGGCCGGCGGGGAACTGGCCGAGGCGAACGCGCTCGAAGCGCTCGGCACCGGACTGGCGATCGGCAACCTGCACTACCTCAACTATTCCGACCGCCCCGCGTGCCGGATGACCGGCATGACCCGCTTCGCGACGTTCTGGGTGGAGAACGGCAGGATCGTCGCGCCGATCGACGTTCTGCGCTTCGACGACACGGGTTACCGGCTGCTCGGCTCGAACCTGGAGGCATTGACGACGGAGACCGAACTGCTGCTCGATTCCGGCACCTACGGGTCTCGCAAGCTGATGAGCCTCGACCTGCCGGGCGCGCTGGTCTCCGAAATGGCGTTCACACTCTAGGCGAGCCGCCCCTTGTTCCTGAAAATCAAGAGTCTGCTCAACGCATCGGAGATCGCGCGTCTTCATGCGTTGAGTCGCGAATTGCGGTTCGTCGACGGCCGGGCATCGAATCCGGCCAACGTGACCAAGAACAACCTGCAGGCGGACGCCGGCGACCCGAGGTACGCCGAGTCGGTGCAGATCGTCAGCGCCGCATTCATGCGCTCGCGCGAGTTCCTGGACTTCGCGATGCCCAAGCGCGTGGCGCCGCCGCTGCTATGCCGCTACGAACCCGGCATGCAATACGGCGCCCACGCCGACGCCGCCATCCTGCACGTCGGCAACGACCGGTTGCGCTCGGACCTGTCCTGCACGGTATTCATCGGCGATCCCGCGACCTACGAAGGCGGCGAGTTGCTGATTGTCGCGGGCAACCGGTCGCTGCCGTTCAAGGAAGCCGCCGGCGATGCGCTGGTCTATCCGTCGACGACGCTGCACGAGGTGATTCCGGTTCGCTCCGGACAGCGCCTGGTGTCGATCACGTTCATCGAAAGCCTGATCGCCGATTCGCATCGGCGCATGCAGGTCTACGAGTTGAACGAAATCGCGGCGCTCGAAGGCAACACGATGCGCTGGGAGAGCCGCGTGCGCCTGGATGTCGTGCGGCAGAACCTGCTGCGGATGTGGTCGACGTAGGAAGGCCGGAAGGAATAATCGGCGCCGGGAGTTCGGACCCTGGGGTGCGAATCGCGCTGGATGTCAATCATCAGGACGTTGTTGCCGGGTGGAATGTCTTGGATGCATCCAAGCCACTGTCGTCCCCGCGAACGCGGGGACCCAGCGACTTCCGTCGGATGTCGCGAGACCGGAACACGACGACACTGGGTTCCCGCGTTCGCGGGGACGACGGTTGATAACAATTCATGCATTGCGGAAACAACGACTTGAAGCTTTACAGCTAGACACCCCCGCCGGTCACGACGGCCGCGGCGCCGGCGTCGGCGCGCGCGATGCGCTGGAGCCATGCCATGCCTTTGCGTATTTCCTCGCGATTGACCCGGCGCGATCCGTTCTGGATTTCCGCGCGCACAGCCGGCGAGTACGCGAATTCGGGCGCCTTCGAATAGCTTGCGAGAACCGGGCTGCGCGCGACGCTGCCGAGATATCCCGGGTCTGCGGGCAGGGCGAAGTGGGACAGGACCTTCCGCATGCCTTCTTCGACATTGGCCAGAAACCCGTCGAAGTCCAGCGCGACCACGCGGGCGGGATCCGCCTGAAGCGCGTCGTGCTGCGCCCATGATTCCGCGAGCCAGCTCATCGCGGTCAATTCGCCCAACGACAAGGCATGCAGCGGCGCCAGGGGCACGCGGGTTCGCGCTTGCAGGCTGCGAATCCGGCCGGGCCCGTGCCCGCGCAGGTCCAGCGGTGAATTCTGGCCCGCGAGCAGCGTTGCGAGATACGGTTCCGCGCCCAGGTTCATGTAGACGGCGCGCGAAGCAACGCGGTGCGAAAGGATCGGCACGGCCAGGCGCCCGGCGCTGCTCGTCGCCTTCACAACGACCGCACGCGTCGCGGCGTAGCCGCGGCTCCACAACGTCATGAATGTTTCCAGATGGGCACCGAACTGCGTGTCGCTCAGCAGCGATTCGGGCTCACCCAGGACGGCGCTGGCCTCGGCCAGCGTGCGCAGCGGCAACGGCTCCCGTACCGACAGGACATGGCCCGTCTCGTCCAGCAGCCGACTCACCAGCGTCGAGCCGACGTGTCCGGTGTGAAAGATGAAATGCACGGGGCGCCCGCTGCCGATACGCCGCGCCTCATCGGCGACCACGTTGGCAGGCAGCCACGCGCCCTGCGTGGCCGGGCCAAGTATCCGGTCATCGAGAAAGCTTGCGGCGCGGTAGGCGGCTGCATCCAGCCGGACGAGCAGCACGGCGTCGCGGATCAGGTCGAGCTTCTGCGGATAGCTGTCCGGCGACGCGGCCAGGTCCGCCAATAATCCGTCGGCTACTGCGTTGGGCTGTGCTGACACCTGCGTGAATCCTCGAAACGGGCGACCCGCGGCCCGGGCGTGAAGCCCCGATATGTTGCTTCCGTCCATCCGTATTGCAGCCAAGAGGCCGGGAGGTGCGACCCATCCGCAACCTTTCGGGAGCCCAGGCAAACGAACACCTGCGAGCATGATTCCCCAAACGACGCCAGGCGGCGCCAATTTCGCATTTTCGGTGTTGCCTGGCTTAAGCTGCGGGCGCCGGGCTCCATCCTTTCGGAATGGATGCCAGCAGCCGCTTGGTGTACGGTTCGCGCGGGTTGCGGTAGATGTCGTCGGAATTCGCGATCTCGACGATCTCGCCCTCGTTCATCACCATCACCTGGTCCGAGATGTACTTGACGACGGCGAGGTCGTGCGAGATGAATATGTAGGAAAGCGAGTACTCCTCCTGCAGGTCCTGCAGCAGGTTCAGCACCTGCGCCTGCACCGAGACGTCCAGCGCCGACACCGATTCGTCGCAGATCAGGATGTCGGGCTTGAGCGTGAGGCAGCGGGCGATCGCGATGCGCTGGCGCTGCCCGCCCGAGAATTCGTGCGGATACTTGTAGAACGACGACTCGGGCAGGCCCACTTTCTGCAACAACTCGAACGCGAGTTCGGTGCGCTCCTGCGCGTTGCGGCCGATGCCGTGGATTTGCATCGGCTCGGTCAGGATCTGGCCGACGATGAAGCGCGGGTTCAGCGACGCATACGGATTCTGGAAGATGATCTGGATGCGCCGCTTGTAGTCCATGAATTCCCTGGTCGACATCGCCAGGATGTCGCGGCCGTCGAACAGCGCCTCGCCCGTCGTCGCCTCGTGCAGGCGCATCAGCGTCAGGCCGACGGTGGTCTTGCCGGAGCCGGACTCGCCGACTAGTCCCAGCGTCTTGCCCTTGGCCAGCGAGAACGACACGTTCTTCACCGCCTTGAATTCGCGCTTGCCGAACAGTCCTTCGCGCGAGAAGAAGCTCTTTCCCAGGTTCTTGACCTCGAGCACGATCTTGTCGCCCGGATTGAGGCCGCGCTTGCGCTCCTGGACTTCCCGCGGTCCGCGCCCGTCGCCGCTCATGAAATCGTCGATCACGGGCAGGCGCGCCGGCCGGCGGTCGATCTGCGGCCGGCACTTGAGGAGCGCCTTGGTGTAGGTGTCCTGCGGATTCTCGAACACCTGCTTCGCCTCTCCCTGTTCCCGGATCTCGCCGTTGCGCATCACCACCACGCGGTCGGCGATCTCGCCCACCACGGCAAGGTCGTGGGTGATGAACAGCACCGACATCTGGTGCTTCTTCTGCAGCGCGGCGATCAGGTCGAGGATCTGCTTCTGTATCGTGACGTCGAGCGCCGTCGTGGGCTCGTCGGCAATGAGCAGCTTGGGCTCGCAGGCGATGGCCATGGCGATCATCACCCGCTGCTGCTGGCCTCCGGACAGCTGGGACGGAAACATGTCGATGCGGCGTTCGGGTTCAGGGATGCCGACCTCGGACAGGAGGTCGATCGAGCGTTTGCGCGCGGCTGCGCCGCGCAGGCCGATGTGCAGGCGAAGAACCTCCTCCAGCTGGTAGCCCACCGTGAACACGGGATTGAGCGACGTCATCGGCTCCTGGAAGATCATCGAGATGTCGGCGCCGCGCAATGCGCGCAGTTCCGACGGCGGCATGCCGACGATGTTGCGGCCCCCGTACAGGATCTGGCTCCGGCCGTCGATGATCGTGTTCTCCGGCGGCAGCAGTCCCAGGATCGCGAGTGACGTGACCGACTTGCCGGATCCGGACTCGCCGACCAGCGCGATCGTCGAATTCTTCGGGATGTCGAACGAGATGCCCTTCACGGCCTCGAACGACGTGTGCTTGTCGATGCGAAAGGTGATGCGCAGGTCGCGGATGCGGACCAGCGGGTCGAGGGCGACGTCGGCTGCGTCCATGTCAGTTGCCTGCTTCGGTTGGCATGTCAGTGGCCCGTCCTGCCCTTGAGCTTGGGATCGAGCGCGTCGCGCAGCGCATCCGTGAACAGGCTGAAGGCGGTCACCAGCGTGGCCATCGCGGCAGTCGCCGCCACCAGCTGCCACCACTTGCCCAGGATCAGTTCGTTCTGCGCTTCGTTCAGCATCGAGCCCCACGACACGACGTCGACCGGCACGCCGAAGCCGAGGAACGAGAGGATCACTTCCGCCTTGATGAATCCCACCGTGAGGATGGACAGCTGCACCAGCACGACATGCGAGACGTTGGGAAAGATGTGCAGGAACATCTTGCGGCTGTTCGACGCGCCGAGCGCATCGGCGGCCATGACGTACTCGCGGCCCTTGTGCTTCAGGTACTCGGCCCGTATCAGGCGGAACACGCCCGCCCATCCCGTCAGTCCGAGGATCAAGACGATGGTGAAGGTTCCCTTCTGCTGCAGCACCGCCGCCACGGCAAGGATCAGCAGCAGGTACGGGATGGAACTGAAGATGCTGTAGAACCAGTTGAGCACGTCGTCCACCCAGCGCCCGTAGTAGCCGGCGAACGCACCGAGCACCGTGCCGATGAACACCGCGACGAGCGCCGCTGCCAGTCCGACGAAAATCGACGTTTCGGATCCCTTGACGGTCTTGGCGATGATGTCGCGGCCCCACTTGTCGCCGCCGAACGGCAGCGTGGCGCGCCGTTCCTCCGCGGCCGGCGCGTCCTTGGCATTGGCCTGGCCGGACCGGATGTCCTTCATGACGTCCGCCAGCGGATCGACGACCTTGTTCTCGTCGACGGCGTCGGATGCACCCGCGTCGGCCTTCCTGCCGCCCTTGAGTTCACTGATGACGTCGGCGAGCGGATCGACCACCGTGGAGTTGAACGCGCTGCCAGGCGTAGGCCCAAGGGTCGCGGGCTCGCCGGCGCCCGCCGGCAGCGGCGCCTGTGTGGGCGCATCCGCGGCACCCAGGGTGATCCACGACGGCGGCGCGTAGTTGACCCCCACCTCCTTCGCCCAGTCCTTGGCCACCAGCCCCAGGCCGGACGTGATCATCAGCAGGATGAATGCCGCGACGATCGCGAGCGACACCATCGCCACGCTGTCGGTCTTGAGGCGCCGCCAGGCGAGCGTCCACAACCCCGGAGAGACGGCATGCGCCACGTCGCGCGGGGGCGCTGCCGCGGGGTTCAGGGCGGTGTCGATCGGCATCGCTGTCCCTACTTCAGCTGGACCCGGGGGTCGACTGCCTTGTACATCAGGTCGGCGAGCAGGTTGGTGGCGATCGTCGCAAAGGCCACGTAGACGGTGATCGCCTTGATGACCGGGAAGTCCGATCGCTCGACGGCCAGGATGACCTCGCGGCCGATGCCCGGGATCGAGAAGAAGCGCTCGATCAGGAACGACCCCAGCAACAGCCCGGGCAGCTCCGCCATCAGGTTGGTGATGATCGGGATCGACGCGTTGCGCAGCACGTGGATCCACATGATGCGGTTTTCGCCAACGCCCTTGGCCCGGGCCGTGCGCACGTAATCCTGGTTGATCTCGTCCAGCACGAACGTGCGGTAGAGCCGCAGGTTGGGCGCGATGCTGACCGTGAGTCCGATCAGGATGGGCAGCGACGCGTACTTGACGAGGTTTTCCCAGAAGTCGTTGCCCCAGCCCTGCACCGGGAACCATCCCAGCTTGTAGGCGAAGACATACTGGAAGACGATGATGTAGACGAGGATCGAAATGGACAGGCCGACCGTGCAGACGATCATCACCATCCGGTCGGTCAACGATCCGCGGACATAGGCCACCGCGAGCGCGAGGCCGATCGCGATGATCGTCTGCAGGATCAGCAGCGGAATCAGCACGGTCAGCGACGGTCCCAGGCGCGTGGCCAGGATGTGCGTCACGCTCTCGTTGGTGCTCCACGACGCGCCGAAGTCGGCGGTCAGGATCTGCTTGATGAAGATCCACAGCTGCACGTAGTACGGCTGGTCGACGCCGAGCTGGCGGCGGATGTTGTCGATCTGCTCCTGGTTGGAGATCTTGCCGGCAAGCACGTACGCCGGGTCGCCGCCGACCCAGTTGAACAGCAGGAACACGAGCAGGACCACCCCGAGCATCGTCGGGGCCATCTGCCACAGTCTCCTGATGATATAGGCTGCCATTTCGCTGGATTTGCGCGTCCGGTTCCGGTGGTCAGCCTACTTCGCGTTCGGGGTCACGTCCAGATATTGCCACTGCGCCCGCAGGATCGGGTGCTTCCGGTAGCCTTCGACCCGGGGCTGGATCAGCTGGTTGCGGTAGCGGCTGATCGTCAACCGCCATGGCGCGTAGGCCTCGGCGATGCGCGTCATGTCCTGGTACAGCTTGTCGCGCTCCGGCCCCGGCGGCATCCTGATGGTCCTGGCATAAAGCGCATCATATTCCGGAATCTTGGCGCAGCCGCCATTGCTGGCCCCGGTGTTGGGGCCGTAGAGTAGCTGCATGAAATTGTCGCCGTCCGGGTAGTCGGCGATCCACGCTGCCGGCCGGCTCATCACCTGGCACTTCTTCTCCATCTTCAGCAGTTCGGCGAACTTGTCCTTGTGCACGTCCATCTTCACGCCGATCGCGTCCAGCGACGCCTTCCACAGCTCGTCCTGCTGGCGTCCGAGCGAATCGGGACGCGAGAACAGCGTCACGACCAGCGGCTTGCCATCCGGAAGCGTGCGATAGCCGTCCGGCCCCTTCTTGTAGCCGAACTTGTCGAGCAGGGTGTTGGCGCCGGCGGGATCGTACTTGATGCTGCTCTTCCAGTCCGGCACGTTGCCTACCACGCCCGGCGGAATCGGATAGGTGGCTTCGACCGCCTGGCCGTTGCGGATCACCTTGATGTCCTGCGCGACGTTGTAGGACATGGCCATTGCGCGCCTCAATGCGACCTTATCCTTGCTCAGGCCGCCGACGACCGGATCCTGCAGGTTCCAGTAAACATAGGAGATTTCCGGGTCGACGATGCGGTCGAGGCGGATGCCCTTCGCGGCCAGTTCCGGCTTGAGCTTGCCGTCGACGAGCGCCTGCGGCGCCAGCGGACCCTCCATGTTCATGATGTCGAGTTCGCGGTTCTGGAACGCGAGCCACCTCGCCTGGTCTTCCTCGATGATGCTGATCTCGACGCGCCCGACCTGGGGCATCTTCTTGCCCTTCATCTGCGCGATCAGCGCCTGGTCGGCTGGATCCTTCGACGTGAAGTCCCACGTGAATCCGCGGTACTCGGGATTGGCCTCGAGCACGATCTTCGAGCCGCGCACCCACTGCGCCAGCCGGTACGGGCCGGACCCCACCGGATTCGCCATCGCGCGGCCGTCGGTCTCGCCGTACTTGTCGATCACCTCGCGCGCGACGATCCCCGTCGGCGAATGGGCGAGCACGTACGGCAGGTTGTAGTCGGTGTCCTTGAGCCGCAGCTTGACCGTGTACTTGTCGACCGCCTCCAGGCCCGGCAGCTTCTTGTCGTAGTCGAACTTGCCGGATTGCTTGGCTGCCGCGATTTCCTCGTCGAGGCCCACGAACTTGCCTTCGACCAGGAACACCCACGGCGAGCGCAATTTCGGATCGGCCAGCCGTTTGAGCGAATAGACGACGTCCTCCGCCACCAGCTCGCGCTTCTTGCCGCCGAACGCGGGATCAGTCGCGAACTGGATACCCTTGCGCAGCTTGATCGTGTACGTCTTGCCGTTGTCGGTGATCTGCGGCAGTGATTCCGCGGCCTGTGGTGCGAGTTTCGACGGCCGGGCCAGGTAGTCGTAGGTGTAGAGCGTGTCGAAAATCGCCGAATTGATGGTGCCGGAATAAAGATCGTTCGACGCGGCAGGATCAAAGCCCGTCTCGGCCGCCGGGAACACGTCGCGGATCACCTTGTTAATGTCCGCTGCCTGCGCCCATGCGAAACACGAAAGGATAAGGATCGCCGACAGCGGCCAACGGAAGTGCTTCAACATTCGAATATTCTCCACATCAGCGGTTCTTCCGCGCCGTTGCGCCAGGAATCGACGGACTGTACCCGTGATTCGAGATCGTTCGCGGCGCAGCGGGAAAGCAGGTCCCTGCCTTCGCCCCGATCCGAAAAACCCGGGCATGCACTCTTGCCGGTCAAGGTTCGATATCCCAAAGTTCCCACGGCGCCTGGAGGATCGGATGCTTCTTGTAGCCGCGAATCCAGGGCCGGAACATCGAATTGCGCAGCCGAGTGTCCTGCAGGCTCCACGCGCCGTCGACTTCCATCTGCCGCGACATCTCTAGGAAAAGGCGGTTGCGCTCGGGCGAATCCGGAATCTGCGTCGACTTCACGTAGAACGCATCGAACGCCTGCGAGCGGTAGCAGCCGTTGTTGCTCAGGTGAGAGTTGGGCCCGTAGAGCAGCTGCATGAAGTTGTCGCCGTCCGGATAATCGGCGGTCCAGCCCGAACCCCACATCATCAGCTGGCACGCCCGCGCAGCTTTCAGGTGATCAGCGAACTTGGAGATCTGGAAGTCGATGTGGAGGCCGATGACATCCATCGACTTCTTCCACAACTCGCTCTGCTCGCGCTCGATGGCCGAGGTTCCAGTGGCAAGCTTCAGCACCAGCGGCTTGCCGTCGGGAAGCGTGCGATAGCCGTCGGCGCCCTTCTTGTAGCCAAAGTGGTCGAGCAGCTTGTTGGCAAGCACGGGATCGTAGTAATTGCTCGAGCGATATTTCGGGTCGTGCCCGATCGCCCCCGGCGGAATCGGCATTTCCGCGTGTATCGCCTGATTCTTGCGCACGACGCGGATTAGTTCGTCGATGTTGAAGGCCATGATGACCGCGCGCCGCAGCGCGATCTTTTCCTTGGTGAAGCCGCCCACCACCGGATCCTGGAAATTGAAGTAGGTGTAGTTGATGTCGACATTGATGGCGCGGTAGATCCTGACTTTCTGGTCCACCCACTCGGGCAGCAGCTCGTTGTCCTGGTTGAGCACCTTGTTCACGAACGGAAACGGCAGCTCGAGGATGTCGATTTCCTTCTGGTTGAAGGCAAGCCACCGCGACTGGTCCTCGTCGATGATGCTGATTTCCACCCGGCCGATCGCAGGCATTGTCCTGCCCTTCATCTTCGCGACCACCTCCTCGTCCCACGCGCTTCCCGGCGTCGGCTTGGAGTCCCACTTAAAGCTGGCGAATCCCGGGTTGGCGTCGAGGACGATCTTGGTGCCGCGTTTCCACTCCTTGAGCTGGTAGGGCCCGGTGCCCACCGGATGGGCCATCGTGTCGTTGGCGTAGGCCTCGATCACTTCCCGGGCGACCGCGCCGAATGCGGTGTGGGCCACGACGAACGGAAAGTTGTAGTCCCGCTCGGCCAGGTGCACACGGAGCGTGTAGCGGTCGACGGCGGTGAGGTCGGGAAGCTTGGCGTCGTAGTCGAACTTGCCGCTTTTCTTCGCCTCCGCAGCCAGCGCGTCGAGGCCCTTGATCTTGCCTTCGATGAGGAATGCATACTGGGAGCGGTTCGCCGGATCGACGAAGCGCATGATCGAGTACACGAAATCCTGCGCCACCAGTTCGCGCTTGACGCCGCGGAACGCGGGATCGGGCGTGAAGTAGATGCCCTTCTTCAGGCGGAATACGTAGGTGCGGCCGTCATCGGTCACCTCCGGCATGGCTTCGGCCACCATCGGAGCGAGCCTGGCCGGCCGGGCCAGGTACTCGTAGGTCAGGAGCCGGTCGAAAATCGCTTCGTTGACGGTGGCCGAGTACAGGTCGAAGACCTTCGCCGGATCGAAGCCGGTCTCCGCCGTCGGAAAGGCGATCCGCAGGACCTTGTTGGGGTCTGCCGCAGCCAGGGACGTCGCGGCCGCCGCAATGCACGCGAGAGCCGACATCGCGCGCAGAAGGACCGCCACGCCATCGCGTCCGCCATCTTTCCGCTTCAATCCGAACAAAGCCCTTGCCATCCCGCCCCCGCAAAAAACGGCTCGCCAATGTACCATCCTACGCAGGGTCCACGCCATGCCGCCACGCCAGCTTCACTCGAACGACAAGCCCCATTACTGGGACGAGGCTGCCCGTGCACTGGCTGGGCAGGATGCGGTCATGGCGCGGCTCATCGCCGAATTCCCGGGAATCCACGTTGTGCGGCGCGGTGACCCGTTCACCACGCTTGCCCGCGCCATCGTCGGCCAGCAGATTTCGGTCAAGGCCGCGCAAACGATATGGGACAGGCTGGTCGTGGCTACCAAGGGGACCGGCAATCCCGTTTACCTCGACCCCGGCCGCGTCGGCCGCACGCGCAAATCGACGCTGCGAAAGGTCGGACTGTCGGAAAACAAGGCAATCTACATCCGCGATCTCGCACGGCACTTCGTCACCGGCGCCCTCGACCCACGCGAATGGCCGTCGCTCGACGACGAGGCGCTGATCGAGCGACTGACCGGCGTCCATGGCATCGGCCGCTGGACCGCGGAAATGTTCCTGATGTTCCACGAACTGCGGCCGGACGTCTTGCCGGTGGCGGACATCGGCCTGCAGAACGCGGTGGCGATGCACTATCACGGTGGGAAGCGGCTCCCGGTGCGCGAACTGCGCGAATTCGCCGCGATGTGGTCGCCGTGGCGAAGTGTCGCCACCTGGTACCTGTGGCGCTCGCTCGACCCGGTACCCGTCGAGTATTAGCGCGCGGCACACCGGCGCGCGTCCGGGCCGCTCGAGTGCGGATAGAATCGATGCCACGACCAAGGCAAGGTGGAATTGAACGTTGGAAGTCATGCGCAGCGAAGCGTCCGTGAGGTCCGCGATCGCGGGTGCCGATTCGAATCCGGACCGCAGCCTGATGCACGTGGTGTTTCTGTGCGCGGCGTGGTGCGACACCTGTCGCGAATTCCTGCATGCCGCGCGACGGCTGGCTGCCGCACGTCCGGAAATTGCGTTCGTCTGGCTCGACATCGAGGACGACGAGGCCATCGTCGGAGACGTGGACGTCGATAATTTCCCCACGCTGGCGATCGCCCGAGGCGACACCGTCCTGCACTTCGGCGTGAACCTGCCCCACGAGGCAAGCATCGACCGGCTGATCGACGAGATGCATTCGCGTCACACCACAGGGACCGCGATTCCGCCCGCCGTCGACGCGATGTTTACGGCGCTACGGGCGATTGCCGCGACGACTTAGCCGACGCGGCAGTGTCCTGGGTTGAATTCGCGCCGCCATTGGCACAAAAGCGCGAATTCGCCGCAATGCAGCGTCTTCAGTCCGGCGGATATCCGAATCGTTCGACCCAGGGCCGCAATAGGGGAAGAATGGGCTCCATCTGGTCGCGATAGCGCCGCCAGTGGCCGACGCCTTCCCGGTTGAGGCCGCGCATCACCTGGACCGAACTTGGCGTTGTGATCCCCCGCGTCCTGGCGCGGACGGCGAAGTCGCGCATGGAATCCTGCCAGGTCAGCCCAATCGCGTCGCACGCGGCCCGGACCTGGCCTTCGAAGTCCGCGACGAGGTCTTCGTGCCGCAACTGATAGAGGTCGAGCGGCAGCTTTGCGCGATAGAGTTCGGCCAGGCGCATCGTCGAATCGTAGAGCCGGGCCGCTCCGTCGAGCGTCAGCAACTGGAAGTTCGGGGCGCTCATCAGGAACCGGCGACGAAAGCAGCTCAGCACCACGTCGCGCGGATCCCGGACGCTGAATACGATCTTCGCGGTGGGAAAGAGCTTGGCGATGAGGGGAAGCTTGAGCGTGTGCCAGGGTTGCTTGTCGATGAACACGCGACCGGCAAAGTCGATGCCATGCTGGCGCACGTTCTCCCAGTAGACCCTGCGACTGCGCCGCAGCCCTGCTCCACCCATGCGGGCCAGGCGCCTGACGTCGGCGGGCGTCCCGAGGAACTCCCGTGCGCCCTCGTCCAGCGTCTGCCTTTCTCCCGACGTGACCACGGCGGAATGGCTGTCGAGCACCTGTTCCAGCAGCGTGGTCCCGGAGCGCGGAAATCCCAGCATGAACACGTGCTTCGCGGGGAGTCCGGCCGCTGTGAAAGGCTCGGATGTCGCAGCGGCCCAGTCGGTGGAATCGGCTTTTTCGAACAGTTCGTTGAGCCAATGAAGAACCATCGGCATGGTCTCGACTCCGGGTCCTTCGAATCGCGGCGCGTGGAACCGTCTCAGCGCATCATTGGCGGCCCTGTAAACCGCGAACGCCTCGCCGGTACGCCCTTGGGCATCGAGCAAATCGCCGAGCAACCCTTCGGCATAGGATCGCGGGTCCGCCTCCAGGTCCGGGCGCGCCAACAGTGCCTTGAGCCGCGACTCCGCTCCCGCGTACTCCCCCTCGGCACGCTCCGCGGCCGCAAGCGCGGTGATCGCGATCGGATGGGTTGGATCGATCGCGAGCGCGCGGCCGGCATGGGTCCTCGCCTGCGGCCAGTCCCCGGCCCTGACGGCGAGTGCCGCCATGCGCGCCAGCGGCTCCGCGTCGGTCGGCTTCAACTCATGTGACCGCGCATAGCAATCACGCGCCGTGTGCAGGTCGCCCAGTGCCTCGCTGGCCCAGCCTTTGTTCAAATGGGCGGGCTCGAAGCCGGCGTCGCGCGCGATCACCGAATCGAAGCACGCAATGGCCTCGTGCTGTCGCCCTGCCTTGGCATGGGCCAATCCGAGCGCGTAGCGAATGCCCACGCTGTCGGGTGCAAGCGCGCTGGCGCGCCGCAGGTCGGCCAGGGCTTCGGCATCGCGCCCCTGCCCCTCGAACCAAAAAGCCCGCAGATTGAGAAGGTCGGGGTGCTCGGCGCCAGCGGCCAGCGCATCGCAGGCAAGCGTCGTGGCGCGCGCAACGTCCGCGCGCCGCATGGCCGCATCGATCTCGTCGAGGACCGCTGTCACGGGCCGGGGAATGATTGTCGAAGGCATCGCAAAGTATTGTAGGTTTGTCTGAACGGGTCAATCGCCGCTTCGACGGCGCCACGGGCGCACGTCGGGAAGCATTGGCTATCCGAAGACGCCGTGCCGGCGTGCGGATGCCAGGGTCCGCCTGCTAGCGAAGCGCGCCGTCCACCAGATGCAATGTGCGGTCCGTGCGCGCCGCCAGCTCCGGATCGTGCGTGACGATCACGATTGCGGTGCCGATCACGGCATTGAGTTCGAGCATCAGGTCGAACACCTCGCCGGCCGTCCGGCGGTCGAGATTGCCCGTCGGCTCGTCCGCCAGCACGCATCGGGGGCTGGTTACAAGCGCGCGGGCGAGCGCGACCCGCTGCCTTTCGCCGCCGGACAGTTCGCCGGGGCGATGCTTGAGGCGGTGGCCGAGCCCGACGCGTTCGAGCATTGCCGCGGCTGTCGCATGGGCAGCGGCCGGCGGCTGGCGGCGGATCAGCAGCGGCATCGCCGTGTTCTCGACCGCGTTGAATTCCGGCAGCAGGTGATGGAACTGGTACATGAATCCCAGCGCGCGATTGCGCACCTGCCCGCGCGCGGCTTCGGACAACGTGGCGAATGCGACGCCATCGACCATCACTTCGCCGGCCGTTGGGGCGTCGAGACCGCCCAGGAGGTGAAGCAGCGTGCTCTTGCCCGATCCGGACGCGCCGACGATCGCCACGCGCTCGCCTGGCATGACCGCCAGGTCGACGCCGGTCAGCACGACGACATCGGCGGGACCGCTGGTGTAGGTCTTGGCCAATCCGCGGCAGGCGAGCACCGGCACGTCGCTGCGAGCGGCGGCCACTGTCGTCGACGGGCTATTCATAACGCAATGCGTCCGCGGGATTGACCCGCGCCGCCTTCCACGCCGGGTAGACCGTCGCGATCAGCGCCAGGCCGAGCGCGATGGCGGCGATCGTCGTCACATCGCCGCGCTGCAGGTCCGACGGCAGGTCGCTGATGTAGTAGACGGACTTGTCCAGGAACTGGGTGTTGAACAGGCGCTCGAGGAACGGAACGACGGTGCCGATGTTGAGCGCCAGCATGACGCCGCCGAGCACGCCGATCGCCGTGCCGATGATCCCGATCAGCGCGCCCTGCACGATGAAGATCGCCATGATCGACAGCGGCGCCGCGCCCAGCGTGCGCAGGATCGCGATGTCGGCCTGCTTGTCGGTCACGACCATCACCTGTGCGGAAACGATGTTGAACGCCGCCACCGCGACGATCAGCGTGAGAATGATGAACATGACCCGTTTCTCGATCTGGACCGCGCGGAAGAAGTTGGCGTGGCTGCGCGTCCAGTCGCGCACGTCGGCGGTCACCGGCATCTTCTGCCACAGGTCGCGCGCGACCAGCGGCGCGGCATAGAGATCGTCGAGCTTGAGTCTCACGCCGGTCACGCCGTCGACGCGGTAAAGCTTCCGCGCGTCCTCGATGTTGACCAGCGCCAGGCCGCTGTCGAACTCGTACATGCCGACTTCGAACATGCCGACCACCTTGAAGCTCTTCACGCGCGGCAGCGTGCCCGCGGGCGTGATCGTTCCCTGCGGCGTGATGACGACCACCGAATCTCCGGGCATCACACCCAGCGCGCGCGCCAATTCGGCGCCGAGCACGATGCCGAACGAGCCGGGCACCAGATCCGCCAGCGCGCCGCGCCGCATGTGGAGGCCGATGTCGGCGACCGAGTCCTCCAGCGCGGGATCGATGCCGCGCACGATGGCGCCGCGATTGGCTTCACCGGCGACCAGCATCGCCTGGCCAAGAACGTAGGGTGCCGCGCCGACGACGTGGGGATTCTGCCGGGCAATGGCCGCGACGGCCGGCCAGTCCCGCAACTGCGGCATGCCCTGCACCTCGATGTGCGACGCCACCGACAGGATCCGGCTGCGCAACTCCTGCTGGAATCCATTCATCACCGACAGGACGACAATCAGCGCCGCGACGCCGAGGGCGATGCCGGCCATCGACATGAGCGAGATGAACGAAATGAACGTGTTGCGGCCCGACCCCTTGCGGGCGCGCGTGTAGCGAAGTCCGACGGCGAGTTCGTAGGGGGACACGGGGTGGATATCCTGGTTTCAGGCCGGCATGCGCCGACGTGGCACATGGCGCGCGCTTGCGCCCGACGAGGCGGCAACGGGCGGCGATTATCGCATGCTAGACTTTGCCGGGACCGCAAAGGTTCCGCGCTGTGTTTCCCGCCGCGGATCGTGTGCCCTCCATGCGTCTCACCCTCGCCGTACCCGAACTGCTGGCCCTGGACCGCGACGCGCTGGCAGCAACGCGCTCGCTCTCCGCGCTGGCAAGGTATTCCGGCGCGCCCACGGTGCGGCGCGGCTCGCTCGACGATTTCCTCGTCGCTCCCCATGGCTCGGCTACCGCCGCGCTTGCCGCGCTCGGCGCCGGGCATGACCCCGCCGCAAGCTATGTGCTTCGTGCGGATCCGGTTTCGCTGGTTGCGGGTCGCAACGACGTCGCGCTTGGCGCGCGCATCGGCGATCTCGACGTCGGCGAGTCCGAGGCCATGATGGCGACGCTCAATGCGCACTTCGGCGGCGATGGACTCGTCTTCCGGTCACCCAGACCCGACGCGTGGTTCGTGCAGATGGACGTCGCGCCTGACTTGGCAACGACCCCGTCGTCCGCCGTGCGCGGCGCCATCCATTCCCATTTGCCGACCGGACCCGACGCGCCCAAATGGCGCAGGTGGCTCAGTGAAATGCAAATGCTGCTGCACGGTCACCCCGCCAATGCAGCGCGCGCGGCGCGCGGGCGCGTACCTGTCAACGGCGTCTGGATTTCCGGCGGAGGCCGGCTGACCGACACGCCGGACATGCCGGGTGCGCGAATGTTCGCCGGCATCGGCTCGATCGGCGACGTGGCGCGCGGTCTCGCGAGACGGCAAAGATCGGCCGCGCCGGAGCCGCCGCCGCACTTTCCGGCGCTGCAGGGACGCACGGACGCCGTGGTAGTGCTGCCTCGCGTCGACCGCGGCGCGTTTGGCGAACTCGATCGTCTCTGGCTTGCACCGGCCGTCGTCGCACTCGAACGCGGCGCGCTCGACGAGCTGGCATTGCTTGCCGACGGCGACGGCGTCGCGTCGGCG
The DNA here is from genome assembly GCA_035430095.1 of Casimicrobiaceae bacterium. Taxonomy (GTDB): domain Bacteria; phylum Pseudomonadota; class Gammaproteobacteria; order Burkholderiales; family Casimicrobiaceae; genus VBCG01. The sequence goes on from DAOMGB010000010.1 coordinate 49,316, forward strand.
TGGCGCGCGGCGCGACCCGCGTGGTCCCGGCGCGCGATCGCGGCGATTGCAAAGCACCCGTTCGCGTCGCCCGTCCCGGACGAGGACGACGCGTGACCGTCGAGATCATCCGGCGCGATGTGCCGGCCGGCGCTGCCGGCGACCTCATCGCGTCCGGAATGCCCGCCGTCCTGGCGCGCATCTATGCCGCGCGCGGCATCATTTCGATGTCCGAACTCGAACACGGCTTCTCCGCACTGCCTTCGCATGAAAGCCTGAAAGGCATCGCCGCCGCGGCGGAACGGCTTGCGCGCGCCGTCGCGCTGCGGGAGAAGATCGTCATCGTGGCCGACTACGACGCCGATGGCGCCACTGCCTGCGCCGTGGGCCTGCTCGGTTTGCGCGCGATGGGCGCGGACATCGACTTCATCGTGCCCAATCGGTTCGAATTCGGCTACGGCCTCACGCCGGAAATCGTCGCCCTCGCGGCGCGGATGAGTCCCGGGCTGATCGTCACGGTGGACAACGGCATCGCCAGCGTGGACGGCGTGACGGAAGCCGCGTCACGAGGGATCGACGTGCTGATCACCGACCACCACCTGCCCGGCGCGTCGCTGCCCTCGCCCGCGATCATCGTGAATCCGAACCAGCCGGGGTGCGCGTTTCCGGGCAAGCACATTGCCGGCGTCGGCGTCATGTTCTATGTGCTGTTCGCAACCCGCGCGCGCCTGCGGGCGGACGGCGCCTTCTCCGGCCGCGAGGAGCCCAACCTCGGGGCCTTGTCCGACCTGGTCGCGCTCGGCACCGTGGCCGACGTGGTGCGACTCGACCAGGTGAACCGGATTTTCGTCGAGCAGGGATTGCGGCGAATCCGGAGCGGCCGCGCGCAGCCGGGCGTGCTTGCGCTGTTCGAAGTCGCCGGTCGCGATGCGGAACGCGCGACGGCATTCGACCTGGGCTTCGTCGCCGGCCCGCGCCTGAACGCCGCCGGCCGGTTGGCGGACATGTCGCTCGGGATACGCTGCCTGCTGGCCACGGGCGCGGACGAAGCCGTGGCGCTCGCGCGCGAACTCGACCGGCTCAATCGCGAACGCCGCGAGGTCGAGGCGTCCATGCGGGAAGCGGCGCTGTCCGACCTGGAGAGCGTGGACGCCGCCGCCGCGGACCGGTATTCGCTGTGCGTCTATCGCGAGGATTGGCACCAGGGCGTGGTCGGGATCGTCGCCTCGCGGCTGAAGGACCGTTTTCACCGGCCGGCCATTGTGTTCGCGCGCGGAAGCGAAGGCGAGCTGAAGGGCTCGGGACGATCCATCGACGGCTTCCATCTGCGCGACGCGCTCGATCTCGTCGCCAAGCGCGACACCCGGCTCATCGCGCGATTCGGCGGCCATGCGTTCGCGGCGGGGCTGACCATCGCCGAATCGGCATTGCCGGCGTTCATCGCGGCATTCGAGCAGGTTGCCCGCGAGTGGCTGACGCCGGCGCTGCTGCGCCAGTCCCGGGAATCGGACGGCTCGCTGCCGCCCGGCCAATTGACGATGGAACTTGCCGCAACACTTCGGGGGCAAGTCTGGGGACAGGGCATGCCGCCGCCCACCTTCGACGACATCTTCGACGTACTGGACGTCCGCGTGGTGGGCGGGAAGCACTCCCGGCTAACGCTTGCCCGAGGCGGGGAACGATTCGCCGCGATGCTGTTCAATTTCATCGACCCGCTGCCGGCGCGCATCCGTGCCGCCTTTCGACCGGAAGTCAACGAATGGCAGGGCAATGCATCCCTGCAACTGACCGTCGAGCACTGGCTGCCCGCCTGACGCCGTCCGACGGCTCGCACCGCGGGATGCTTGCCGGACAAAGCCCCCGCGGCGTCGACGGCGCCCTGCGGCCCGGCGTCGGAGGGGCGCGATCAACGTGTTGTATACATTGCACATTATGCTGTTAGCGACCACTTATTGACGGTTGTCAAGAAACCGACGAACCGTCTTGTGCAATGCACCATTTTGGGCTATATTGATTCGGTTTTATCGCCTGCGGGAATGCCCGCATGAGGCGCTGAAGCACTCACCGAGGAACACTATGCGATTGACGGGCAAGGTCTCGATCATCACCGGCGCCGCGCAAGGCATCGGCCGCGCCACCGCGGTCAAGTTCGCCCAGGAAGGCGCCAAGGTCGCGGTATGCGACGTCAACCTGGCCGCGGTCGACGAAACGGTCAACGCAATCCGCGATGCGGGCGGCGAAGCTGCCGGCTATCGCGTCGACGTGACCGACAAGGACACCATTTCGGCCATGGTCGAAGCCGTCATGGCCCGCTGGGGCCGCGTCGATACGCTGGTGAACAACGCCGGAATCGTGCAGGACGCGCAGTTCAAGAAGATGAGCGAAGAGCAGTTCGACCGCGTCATCGACGTCAATCTCAAGGGCGTCTACAACTGCACCAAGGCGGTGGTCGACATCATGCTCGCGCAGAATTCGGGCTGCATCCTGAACGCCTCGTCGATCGTGGGCATCTACGGCAACTTCGGCCAGACGAACTACGCGGCGACCAAGTTCGCCGTCATCGGGATGGTGAAGACCTGGGCGCGAGAGCTCGGCAGCAAGGGCATCCGTTCGAACGCGATCTGTCCCGGTTACATCCACACGCCGATCCTCGCGTCGATGCCGTCCAAGGTCCTGAAGATGATCGAGGACAAGGTGCCCATGGGCCGGCTCGGCCAGCCCGAGGAAATCGCCAACACCTACGCCTGGCTTGCCTCCGACGAAGCGTCGTACATCAACGGCGCCGTCATCGAGGTTTCCGGCGGCGTGACCATCTGACCGGTCGCCATCGGCGCGCGTTGCCCCAAGGCGATTCGCGTCCGGCGGGCGGTTGCGGTTCGGACGTCGCCCCGACTCCGGTAAGACTTCCGGCGGACTTCCCCGCCGCACGGCAGGCGCGGTAGCATTCGCGGGTCGCCCTTTCGCTATCCGAGTGCCCGCCATGCCAAACCGCATCCGTTTTTTCGTCCGCGTCTTCGTCGTTGCGCTCGCGCTGGCCGCTTCCGCGGCCGCGCCCGCCGCCGACGGGCCGAAGTTCCAGCCTGGAAGCAACTACATCTGTCCCAACAACTCGGACACCGGGCTCGACTGCTATCTCGACGCCGTGCGTCACCTGTACACGATGTGCCGCCACATCAAGAGCATCGAGGTCATCGAGTTCGGGTATGAAAAGGCGCAGGAGGGCGTCAACGGCGCCAAGAGCGAATATTGCGTCGACAAGCAGAAGCTCAACATCGTGCGCCCCTATCAGGCGGCGCTCTCCCAGGCCACGCCTTCCAAGGATGCCGTCAGCGGCCTGCACACGCTGCAGCAGCTTTGGCTCGACGCCTTGGCCGGGCTGAAATGGAAGGCCGGGGAGTCGGACGAGGATTACAAGACCCGCGTCGCGAGACCCTATGTCGCATTCGGCGAGTGGACCGAAGCGATCCGCACGGCGGTAGCCAACGCGCCGAAGGCGCCAAGCGTCACGCCGCCCAAGGGCAAGGCGGCTCCGCGCTGAACGCCTCCCTGCACGACCCGGTGCACGACGGCCCGGGCGCCGACACCGACTCGGAGAAAAGACCAGCAGGCGCCGGCGACGCCGCGCTATCCGCCATTTTCGGCGAGGGCGGCACGCTCGCCCGCGAGTTGCCGGGCTTCCATTTCCGGCCGCAGCAGCTTGCGATGGCGCAGGCGGTGGCCGATACCATTGCCGGGCGCGGACAACTGATCGCGGAGGCCGGCACCGGGACAGGCAAGACCTTCGCCTATCTCGTGCCGGCCCTGCTCTTTGGCGGCAAGGTCATCGTGTCGACCGGCACCAAGACGCTGCAGGACCAGCTGTTCGAACGCGACCTGCCGCTGGTCCGCGATGCGTTGCGCGTGCCGGCGACCATCGCATTGCTCAAGGGCCGCGCCAATTACGTGTGTCACTACCACCTGGAGCGCGCGTCGCAGGAGAATCGACTGCCGTCGCGCGACGACGCGCGCCACCTGAAGAAGATCATCGCCTTTTCGCGCGCGTCGCAGCGCGGCGATCGCGCCGAGCTCGCGGACGTCCCGGAAAACGCGACGATCTGGCCGCTGGTCACCTCGACGCGCGAGAATTGCCTCGGCCAGAACTGCGCGTACCACGGCGACTGCTTCGTGCTGAAGGCGCGGCGCGATGCGCTCGATGCCGACGTGGTCGTGGTCAATCACCACCTGTTCTTCGCCGATGTGATGCTGCGCGACGAAGGCGTGTCCGAGCTCCTGCCCAACTGCAACACGGTGATCCTGGACGAGGCGCACCAGTTGCCGGACACGGCGACGCTCTTCTTCGGGGAGCAGCTGGGCGCCGGGCAACTGGGGGAATTGGCCCGCGACGCGGAAGTCGTCGCTCGCACGGCCGCGCGCGACGTTCCCGAACTCCCGCACGCCGCGAGCGACCTGCTTCCCGCGCTGCAGAAGCTGCGCCTCGCCGCAGGTAACACTCCGGGCAAGTTCACCCGCGACGTCGCCCTGGCGCGTACCGGATTCGCCGAAGCGCTCGACGGCCTCGCCGCGGCTCTCGACCGGCTGGCGGTCGAGCTCGGCCACTTCGCGGAGCGCGGCGAGGAACTCGCGCTGGTCGCGCGCCGCGCGGAGGATGCCGCGCGGCAGGTCGCGCGCTGGCGGGACGCGGGTCCCGTCGTTCCGGCCGGCCCGGACGACGACGGCGACTGGATCCGCTGGATCGACGTCACGCCCCATGGCTTTCAGCTCCAGGCGTCCCCGCTTTCCGTCGCGCCCTTGTTCAGGCGCCAGGTCGAGTCCACGGCGCGTGCCTGGATATTTACGTCGGCCACGCTGGCGGTGGGCCGCGACTTCTCGCTCTACACGGGCCAGCTCGGGCTCGAGCAGGCGATGACCGGTGCGTGGGACAGTCCGTTCGACTATTCCGCCCAAGGTCTGCTCTACGTGCCTCGCGGCCTGCCTGCCCCCAATTCGCTTGAACACACCGACGCAGTCGTCGATGCCGCGCTGCCGCTGCTGCGGGCGAGCGGCGGACGCGCATTTCTGCTATTCACGACGATCCGCGCCCTCCAGCATGCGCGCGAACGCCTGTCCGACGTGCTCGAGCGCGAAGGACTTCCGTATCCGCTGTTGGTACAGGGCGAAGGCTCGAAGTCGGAACTGCTGGTGCGATTCCGGCAGCTCGGCAACGCGGTGCTGCTCGGCAGCGCAAGTTTCTGGGAAGGCGTCGACGTTCCCGGCGACGCGCTGTCGCTGGTGGTCATCGACAAGCTGCCGTTCGCGCCGCCGGACGACCCGCTCCTGGCCGCACGCCTCGATCGACTGAAGGCGGAGGGAGGCAACCCGTTCATGGACTGGCAGCTGCCGCAGGCGGCCATTGCGCTCAAGCAGGGCGCCGGGCGGCTGATCCGCAGCGAAACGGATCGCGGCGTCCTGATGATCTGCGACCCGCGCCTCACCGACAAGCCCTATGGCCGCCGGATCTGGCAGGCATTGCCGCCCATGGCGCGCACGCGCGACGAATCCGCCGCGGTCCGGTTCTTCAATCAGCCGGTCGTCAATCCCAGAACTGCCACCAGGGCTTGACCGCAAGCTCGCCGGTGGGCGAAACGCCGAATGTCGTGTCCAGCGGTGACCAGAACTGCCACCACGGCTTGCCGGTGGCGCCGGTCACGTACTTGCTATCCGGAAATGTCTTGGCCAGGATCCGGCGCGAGTCGTCGGCAAGCTGGGGAAGATTCAACTTTTCGTAGCTCAGCATCATCACGCCGAGGGCTTCCTCGTTGGAGGGCGTCTGCGGATTGTTGACGATGGCCAGCTGCGCCCGGTTCACGGCCGCAAGGTAGGCACCGCGATTGAAGTAATAGCGGGCGACGTTGACCTCATACATGCCGAGCGCGTTGTTGAGGTACTTCATGCGCGCGATGGAGTCGTCGTAGTACTGGCTTTCCGGAAAGCGAACCGTCAGCTCCTTGAACGCGGCAAAGGACGATCGCATTTCCTTCGGGTCGCGCTCGGCCAGGTCGAGTTCGTAGACGTAGCCGAACACGCCCTGGTCCTCGCGGAAATGCACGAGACCCTTCAGGTAGAACGCGTAGTCGACGTTGGGATGATTGGGATAGGTCCGGATGAACCGGTTGAGGTTTGCCAGGGCGGCAGCCTGTTCGTTCGCGCGCCAACTGGCGAACGCGCCTTCGAGGATGGCCTGCTGCGCATAACGGCCATACGGAAATCGCGCTTCCAGCGTCTCGAAGAGCTTGACCGCCCGCGTATAATTGCCCGAGATCAACGCGCCGTGCGCCTCGCGGTAGAGCTGGTCGGCGGACCAGTTCGCGGTCTCGTCCTTGCCGACTTCAGGCAGCAAGCTGCAGCCGGCCAGCGCCAGCAAAAGGGCCAACAGCGGCCCCGCAACCCAAACTTGCCACCTCATTTGCCTCCTCATTCGCCTCAATTCCATGGACTTAAGGTTTTCCATCCGCGGCATTCCCGATCCGGATCGACGATTATAACCGACCCATGGGACAGGTCCCGACTGGTGCCGATGCGCCATTGCGTCACATCGTGAACGTGCCGGTCGACGCCACAGGGCGCAGGCTCGACCAGACGATCGCGCAATTGATTCCGCAACATTCACGCAGCCGACTCAAGGGCTGGATCGAAGCCGGTCTCGTGACCGTCGACACCGTCGCGATCACCGATCCGTCCGCAAAGCTGCGCGGTGGCGAAACGGTCGAAGTCACGGAAACGGCGGACCCGCGGGCAACAGCCTTTGCGCCGCAGGCGATCGACCTGGCCGTCGTCTTCGAGGACGCGGCGATCCTCGTGCTCGACAAGCCGGCGGGACTGGTCGTGCATCCGGGCAGCGGAAACTGGGACGGCACGCTGCTCAATGCGGTGCTCCACCATGCCCCGGCGCTGGCGGCCTTGCCGCGCGCGGGAATCGTACACCGGCTCGACAAGGACACGAGCGGACTCATGGTCGTGGCCAAGACTCCCGAGGCGCAGACCGATCTCGTCCGGCAACTGGCGGCGCGCACCGTCAGGCGCGAATACCTGGCGGTCGTGCACGGCGACCTGGCGCGGGCCACCACCATCGATGCGCCGATCGGGAGGCATCCGACGATGCGCACGTCGATGGCCGTCGTAGCCACCGGCAGACCGTCGCGCACGCACGTCGAAGTCGTCACCCGCTTCGGATCGGCGACATTGGTTCGCTGCCGGCTGGAAACCGGGCGCACGCACCAGATTCGCGTGCACCTCACGGCACTCGGACACCCGCTGCTGGGCGATCCGACGTATCGGGGCCGTCGCGCCGCAGAGGCGACGCTGCCGCCGGAGGCGCGCGCCTTTGCGCGTCAGGCGCTGCACGCGCAAAGGCTGGGGCTGGTGCATCCGGCAACGCGCGTGGCGATGCAGTGGGAGTCGGACCCGCCGCGGGATTTTTCCGCGCTGGTGGCGGCACTGGCCGAATCCGCCGGCGCGAACTCGAAGCGCGCTCCAGCGCGATGACCGAATCCCTGTCGCATCGGCTGGCCCAAGCCGGGCTGGACTGGATCGTCCCCGATTGGGCTGCGCCCTCGGTTGTCAACGCGTTGTCCACCACCCGCAACGGCGGCATCTCGACCGGTGCACGCGCTTCTCTCGACATCGGCGGCGCACTTCCTCCGCGGGATTCGAATGACGACGACGTGCGGGAAAACAGGCGCCGGCTGGCGCAATTTCTGCCCGCCGCGCCAATCTGGCTGTCGCAGGTGCATGGCACCGAGGTTGCGACGATCGGGGCGGACAATGCGTCGGCGCTGTCGGTGGCGCCGCCGACGGCGGACGCGGCGGTAACGCGCACGCCGGGAATCGTGCTCGGCGTGCGCACCGCCGACTGCCTGCCGGTGCTGTTCGCCGATCGCTCCGGCACCGTGATCGGCGCCGCGCACGCCGGCTGGCGCGGACTCGCCGCAGGGGTGCTGGAAGCGACAATGCGCGCCATGCAGACGCCGGCGCGCGACATCGTCGCATGGTTGGGACCCGCCATCGGCCCGCAGAGATTCGAGGTCGGCCCCGACGTATTCGACGCTTTCTGCGCCGACGATCCGGCCGCGGTGCGCCTTTTCGCGCCGCGGCGCAACGGCAAGTGGCTGGCAGATCTCTACGGGCTCGCGCAACTTCGGCTGCAGCGCGCGGGGCTGGCCGCTTTCTTCGGCGGCGGATATTGCACGATGACCGACACGGAGCGCTTTTTCTCCTATCGCGGGAACAAGGACACCGGGCGCATGGCCACCCTCGCCTGGATCGCGTGAGCGGCGCCCTATAATGCGGCTGCGCCCGATGCCCCGGCGCCATGCCGCCCGCTCCAATCCGGGATCGCCCTCCTCACCGCAATGAACACGCTGAATTCCATCTTCGTTGCCGCGATTGCCGGCGGCGTATTGTCGACGCTCGCCGCCGCGGGCACGCTGGCGCTGCACGCAGGATGGATCTCCCGGCTGGTATCGTTTGCAGTCGGCGCGTTGCTGGGTGCCGTGTTCCTCGAACTGCTTCCGCACGCGCTCGAGGAAGGCAAGGCGGAGTCCGTGATGATCACGGTACTGATCGGCCTGCTGGCGTTCTTCCTCCTGGAAAAACTCGTGCTGTGGCGACACGCACACGGCCACGAAGAGCACCGTCCGGACGAGGACGAAAGCGAGCACGACCATGCGATGCATGCGCACGCGGAGCATGGCCGGCCGGGTCAGATGATCCTGATCGGCAACGCCGTGCACAACTTCTGCGACGGGGTCGTGATCGCCGCGGCATTCCTTGCGAGTTCGGCGCTCGGCATTGCGACGACGCTCGCCATCGTGGCCCACGCGGTTCCGCAACAGGTCGGCGATTTTGCGGTGCTCATCCATTCGGGATTCACCCGCGTCCGCGCCTTCGCCTTCAACGTGACGGCGGGATTGGCCACCGTGATCGGGGCGCTCGCCGGTTACTACGCGCTTGCCGACATGCAGCAGTTGTTGCCGACGGCGTTGGCCATCGCGTCGGCGAGCCTGCTCTACGTCGCCGTCGCGGACCTCATACCCAGCCTGCATCGGCGCCCCGAGCCCATCGAGACCGCCAAGCAGATGCTGGCGATCGGATTAGGGATAGTGGTCATCGCGGGCGTGCATCTCGTCCTGCCGCATTGAGCGGCGGCCGCGAGTTCGATACCATCGCGATACCGATACCGTCTGCGAGATGCCATTGCCATCCCGCGCACTGGAACCGAAACCGACTGTCGCTGGCCCGAACCCGGCGTCTCCGACGACCATGGCTCCCCTCGATCCGCACGATCCGCAACACTGGGCTGACCTCATGAGGCAATTGCAGGAGGCGGGCCAGGCATGGCTCGGCTGGTGGCAGAGGACGCCCGCCGTCGCCGGCCCGTCCGGCGTCGGCATGTCGACGTTGCTTCCTTCCGCGGCTGCCGCGAATCCCGAGTCTCTGGCCGCATTGAACGAGCGTTTCCGGCCCCGCTTCCAGGCGCTGGCGCAGGCGATGCTCGACCTGCCGCGCACGGGCGGCACGTTGCCGGAACTGGTCGAGTCCGCTGCCGCCGATCGCCGGTTCAGGAGTTCCGCGTGGCGCGAACAGCCGTACTTTGCGTTCCTGAAGCAGGCCTATCTTCTCTATGCCGGCTACATGACCGAACTGGCCCGGCTGGCGCCGCTGCCGGAACACGAGAAGAGAAGGCTCGCGTTCACGACGCGGCAATATCTCGACGCCATTTCGCCGTCGAACTTCCCGGCGACCAATCCTGACGTGCTGGCGAAGGCATTCGAGACCGAGGGCGCCAGCCTGGTGCAGGGATTGCGCAACCTGGCCGACGATGCGCAGAAGGGGCGCATCACGATGACCGACGAGCGGGCTTTCGCCGTCGGCACCAACCTGGCGCAAACGCCCGGCAGCGTGGTCTTTCGCAACGACCTGATCGAATTGATCCAGTACGACGCGACGACGCCCACGGTGCACAAGCGGCCGCTGGTCATCGTGCCTCCGTGCATCAACAAGTACTACATCCTCGACATGAAGCCGGAGAATTCCTTCGTTCGTCATGCGGTGGCGCAGGGCCACACGGTGTTCATGATCTCCTGGCGCAACATTCCGCTGGAGCTCGGCCACCTCACGTGGGACGACTACCTCGAGCAGGGCACCTTGGCGGCAATCCGGGTCGCACGCGAGATCTCCAGCAGCCGTCACCTGAACGCGCTGGGATTCTGCGTCGGGGGCACGCTGCTCGCCTGCACGCTGGCGGTGCTCGCCGAACGGCACGATACGACCGTGGCCAGCGCCACGTTCCTGACCACGATGCTGGACTTCGATGATCCGGGCGAGATCGGCGTCTACATTTCGCCGGAGTTCCTGGCGTCGCAGGAACTGGCGCTGCTGTCCGGACAGCGCGTGCACGGCAGCGAACTGGCGGCAGCGTTTGCCAGCCTGCGCGCGAACGAGCTCGTCTGGAACTACGTCGTCGGCAACTACCTGAAGGGGGAGACGCCGCCGGCGTTCGACCTGCTGTACTGGAATGGCGACTCGTCCAACCTGCCCGGGCCGATGTATGTCTACTACCTGCGCAACATGTATCTCGACAACAGGCTGCGGGTTCCCGGCGCGCTGACCATGGCGGGCGCGTCGGTCGACCTGTCCCGAATCACCGTGCCCACCTACGTCTACGCCTCGCGCGACGACCATATCGTCCCGTGGCATTCGGCCTACCGGACCACGGAACTGCTGGGCGGCGACTGCACTTTCGTGCTCGGCGCGTCGGGGCACATCGCGGGCGTCGTCAATCCGCCGCATCCGCCGCGCCGCAATTACTGGACGAACGAGCTCATCACCGACGACGCCGACGACTGGCTGCAGCGCGCGACGAGCGTTCCCGGCAGCTGGTGGCCGCACTGGGACGACTGGCTCGAGGGACAAGGCGGCGCGCGACGCGCGGCACCGCGGCATCCGGGCAATGCGGCCTACCCACCGCTCATGCCGGCACCGGGAGACTATGTCCGGGCGCCGGCGTGACTTCCCCGGGGAGGCGCGGCAATGGAACGCGGCGGCGTTCGCCCGAACTTGATCGCCGGCATGCCGCTAAATCGTCCGCTGAGCTAAGATAGCCGCGTTCGTCCGCGCCAATCGCCGCGGGCGACCCAACTTCCAGGGAGAATCCCAGACATGACCGACATCGTCATCGCCGGCGCGCTGCGAACGGGTATCGGCAAGTTCGGCGGATCGATCGCCAAGGTTTCCGCGCCGGACCTCGGCGCAACCGTCATCCGGGCTTTGCTGGCGCAACATGGCGTCAAGCCGGAGCAGGTTTCGGAAGTGATCCTGGGCCAGGTCCTCACGGCGGGCAGCGGCCAGAATGTCGCGCGGCAGTCGCTGATCAAGGCGGGTCTGCCGCATTCGATACCGGCCATGACCATCAACAAGGTGTGCGGCTCCGGACTGAAGGCCGTGATGCTGGCGGCGCAGGCCGTGCGCTGCGGCGATGCCGACATCGTGATCGCCGGCGGGCAGGAGAACATGAGCGCCTCGCCGCACGTGCTGCAGGGATCGCGCGACGGTTTCCGGATGGGAGACGCCAAGCTGACCGACACGATGATCGTCGACGGCCTGTGGGACGTCTACAACCAGTACCACATGGGCACGACGGCCGAGAACGTCGCGAAGAAATACGACATCTCTCGCGGACAGCAGGACGAGTTCGCGGTGGCGAGCCAGAACAAGGCCGAGGCCGCGCAAAAGGCCGGCAAGTTCAAGGACGAGATCGTGCCGGTGATGATTCCGCAGCGCAAAGGCGATCCGGTCGCGTTCGCCAGCGACGAGTTCGTCAAGAGCGGCACAACCCTGGAAAGCATCGCCGGCCTGAAACCCGCGTTCGCCAAGGACGGCTCGGTCACCGCCGCGAATGCGTCGGGGTTGAACGACGGCGCGGCCGCGGTGCTGGTCATGACGGCGGAACGCGCCAGGCAGCTCGGCATCGTTCCGCTCGCGCGCATCCACGCCTACGCGTCGTCCGGCGTGGACCCGGCGATCATGGGCATGGGCCCGGTGCCGGCGTCGAAGCGCTGCCTCGAGAAGGCGGGCTGGAAGCCGGCCGATCTCGACCTCATGGAAATCAACGAGGCGTTCGCCGCGCAGGCTTGCGCCGTGAACAAGGAAATGGGCTGGGACACGGGCAGGATCAACGTCAACGGCGGAGCCATCGCGCTTGGGCACCCGATCGGCGCATCCGGCTGCCGCGTGCTGGTCACGCTGCTGCACGAAATGCGCCGGCGCAACGCGAAGAGGGGCCTCGCGTCGCTGTGCATCGGCGGCGGCATGGGCGTGGCCCTGGCGGTGGAGCGCTAGGACGAATCATCGAAGCACGATCACTCACAACACGATAACGAGGAGGAGAAACATCATGGCTGTCGACAAGCACCGCGTTGCACTGGTCACGGGCGGCATGGGCGGACTGGGAGAGGCGATCTGCATCAAGCTGGCCGCCTTGGGCTACACCGTCGTCACCACGCACTCGCCGGGCAACACCAAGGCGGCCGAATGGCTGTCCGCGATGAAGGCGCAGGGCCTGTCGTTCAAGGCGTATCCCTGCGACGTTGCCGACTACGAGTCCGCCACGGCTTGCGTGAAGAAGGTGAACGAGGAAGTCGGCCCGGTGGACGTCCTGGTCAACAATGCCGGCATCACGCGCGACATGACGTTCAAGAAAATGGACAAGGCCAATTGGGATGCGGTGATGAAGACCAACCTGGACTCGTGCTTCAACATGACCAAGCAGGTCTGCGACGGCATGGCTGACCGGGGCTGGGGACGGATCATCAACATCTCATCCGTGAACGGCCAGAAGGGCGCCTTCGGCCAGACCAACTATTCCGCGGCCAAGGCGGGCATGCACGGCTTCACCAAGGCCCTCGCGCTCGAGTACGCGCGCAAGGGCGTGACGTCGAACACCATTTCGCCGGGCTATATCGGGACGAAGATGGTGATGGCCATTCCCAAGGAAGTGCTCGACTCGAAGATCATTCCGCAGATCCCGATGGGCCGTCTGGGCAAGCCCGAGGAAGTGGCCGGATTGGTCGCCTACCTGGCGAGCGAGGAAGCGGCGTTTCTCACCGGCGCCAACATTGCGATCAACGGCGGCCAGCACATGTTCTGACGCAGGCGCGATTTTCTGCAAGGTGGCGCGCGTTCCTGCGCGCCATTTTTTCATCGCCGACGTGGCCCCACGGCCCGCAGGCATCCAACGAGGAGCCGGCAATGTCGATTCGCGGATATCGCCCTGCCCTGAGCGCGCTGGCGCTTTTCCTGCTCCTGTGCACGGACGTTGCCCAGGCGCAATGGGCATTGGTGGCGAAGCGCGCGATCGGTCGCGTCGAGCAGATGTCCCAGCAATCGAAGGACGCCGCCGGTCCCAGCTACGACTCGGCGGCCGTGATGCTCGATGCGCCGGCGGACAACGTCTACGCGGCGGTCGTGCGCGGCGTTTCCGCCGCCAACACGAAGGGAATCCGAATCACGCGCGACGACGCGTCCGAGCGAATCGTGCAGTTCACCAACGGCGAGCAGATCGCGGGCATCAAGGTGAGTCCGCTATCCGACACGCTGTCGCATTTGCTCGTCACGTCCGCGCACAGCGGCACGCAGCCCAATGCCGCCGCGCTGGTCATGGACAGCGTGCTGCGCGTTTGCAAGGAGATGAACGTGGAGTGCTCACCCGCGCGACCCTAGGCCAGCGCGCGCTGGCGCAACCCCCATCGCCGCACGTCCCCATCGCCATGCGCAGCGGGGAGGTTCGGGGCGGTTCATTTGACGCGGGCGAATCCGTCGCCGTCGGTAACATGCACGCGATTTCACGCCATTGCTTCGTTCGCCCGACGTACGCGCAGTGCGGAGCGAAGCCGGTGGGCCAGCAGAGAATATTGGATCATTGAATCACGCGGTCAGCCCGCGACAGCAGGGACTTCGGGACTGTCAGGCCAAGTGCCTTTGCGGTCTTGAGGTTGATACAAAACAAGAATTTTTGCGGCTGCTGAATGGGAAGGTCGGCGGGTTTTGCCCCTCGCAGGATCCTATCCACCAGATACGCCAGCGCACGATTCCCCTCGCTGCCGTCCGCATCGGCTTCGAGGGTTAGCAACGCCCCCGCTTCCGCCCAGTTGCTGTCGTTCGTGACCAGCGGTATCGCCTGCCGTTGCACGACGCGCATCAGCAAGTCACGCTTGTTCTCCCAGAAGCCTTCGTTGCCGATCGCCAGGGCTTGTGCTCGCCGTCGCTGTGCTTCGATTACCACGTCTTCAATCTGCCCCGCCGCAGTTACTTCCAGGAAGATCGGCTGAATACCAAGCGATTGGTATTCCCGCCGCCGCTTGTCGCGCGTGACGTCCCAATAGACATTGGCCGGATTGAAAACAACACCCACGCGCTCCAGACCCGGCATCAGTTCCCGCAGGAGTGCCAGGAGTTTGCCTTCCAGCTCAGCCGGATCATTGGAGAAGCCCGTGATGTTCCCGCCGGGCCTGCCTAGACTCGAGACGAGACCCGTGCTGACCGGGTCGGCACCCTGCATGACGATGGGAATCCGCGCCGTGGCTTTCCTCGCGGCGACGGTTGGCGGCGTGCCGGTCGTCACGATGACTTCCACATTCATTCGTACAAATTCCTCGGCGTACTGCTGGAGCAATTTGGTATCGCCACGCGCGCTCCGGCGCTCGACGATCAGGTTGTGGCCGTCGATCCAGCCAAGCTCGCGCAGGTCTTCAAATAGTGGACGCAGCGCCGGGTCGTCCACCGGTGAATCGGACTGCAACACCCCTATGCGGTGCACACCCTTGTCGACCTGGGCATGCGCGCCGCGCGAGACGGCATGCAATAGCGCCGCCCCGAGGTATGCCAGGATTTCGCGCCGGTTCATCAAGCACCCGTTGCATTGGACGACTTGACAATAACATGCCGCCAACACCTTCGGATTGAATGCCTGCCCGAAGCCGACGGCATCCCAACACCGGCTCAATCCACGGTACCCGGAGCATGGAACGCGCTCGACGCGGCGGGGCGGCCCATTCGACGCGGGCGAATCTGTCGCCGTCGGCGCCATGCGTGCCTGGCGACAGCCTGAGTCCGGGGCGAATGGGCCGCCCCGCGCCCACATCCCCTACTGTGCCGCCTCATTGAAGAGTGCCACTTCGACTAGCCCCGGAAACCGAATCTACGCTGGGTTCCGGTTACCCAAAAAAAATGAACCCCGCGATTTGCATCGCGGGGCTCGAGGCTGTATCAATCAGGAGGAGGAGTTGATACAGAAGGAGACAGCACCTTCAATCTAGGGTCGGCGCGGGATATTTCAACCCCTGTTATCCGCCTCCCGGAAAGGCCGCGCCGGTGCGACTTGCCACCGGCGCGTCACATCTCCAGCGTTACTTACGCTGCCTTGCGGCCCTTGACCGACTTCGAGGCGGTCGCGGCAGCACGGCGGACGTTCGCGTCGGCCAGGCTGACGACTTGCTTGCCGGCCTTCTGGAACTGGTCGAACGCAGCGGTGGTGGCGGCGATCGTCGACTTGAACGCGTTGATCGCGGACTCCGAGCCGGCCGGGGCCGACTTGCTGGCATTGTCCACCCACGACGCCATGCCCTTCGTGTACGCGGCGAGCATTTCTTCGGCGAGAGCCGAGTAGCCGGCTTGCGCTTCGGTGGCGATTTCGTACAGGTGACGCGAGTAGCCCATCGCGTGCTGGACTTGCGCTTCGGCGAGCTTGGTGCGCAGCGCGAGCAGGTCCTGCACGTCCTTGACCGACGACGCGGCTTGCGCGCCTTCGACGGACTGGGCGATCGCCGCCTTGGTGGCTGCGAGGTTGAACTTCACCAGCTTCTCGGCGCTTTCCAGCGAGAGAGCGGCAAACTTGGTCGCCTGGGCGACGTTGGTCTTGTTGAATTCAGCGAATTGTTCAGAGGCGTTGTACATGGTCGGTTCCCTTGTCAATAAAAACTGGTTAGCGGTTCGTCATCCGGGGCTTCGCCGTTGCCGGCTGGCCCGCCACCCCTGGCTCATCGCCTGCAGACGGGGCGCTTGAGCGGCCCGGAAAATTCCTGGGAACCGCTCGCGGCGGCAGCTCTCACTCCCAATTTCACGCCATTTTCACAGCGCCCGGGTTGCGATTGCTGCACCGCACAAGAGCAATTGTAGGGACTGTCCAACCCCTAGTCAAGGATTTTTTTGTGCACCGCGTCAAGAATCGTCCGACGGCGGGGCCCCGAAAGTCAAACGCTCGATAAATCAGTGAGTTATAATGACCGACTCACCAGCAGGAGCGCACGAAATGAGCGACGCGGTACGCACGATCAAGAAATACCCCAACCGGCGGTTGTACGACACGGCCAACAGCGGCTACATCACGCTGGCGGACGTCAAGCAGATGGTTCTGGAAAACATCGATTTCCAGGTCATCGACGCCAAATCCGGCGACGACCTGACGCGCAGCATCCTGCTGCAGATCATCCTGGACGAGGAAGGCGGCGGCGTGCCGATGTTCAGTCCGGAAATGCTTTCGCAGATGATCCGCTTCTATGGCAGCGCCCAGCAGACGATCATGGGCCAGTACATGGAGCAGAATGTCAAGGCGTTCCTGGCCATCCAGAAGAAGCTGCAGGACCAGGCCAAGCAGGTGTACGGCGACAAGATGCTGCTGACGCCGGACCTGTGGAAGCAATTCATGCAGATGCAGGCGCCTGCGATGCAGGGCATGCTCGGCAACTATCTTGAGCAAAGCGCCAAGCTGTTCATGGACATGCAGCAGCGCATGCAGGACCAGACGCGCGGAATGTTCACCGCATTCCCGTTTCCCAACTTCGGTGCGCCGCCGCAAAACGGCTCGGACGAAGAGTCCAAGCGATAGCCGCTCGAAGCGCCGCAGCATCGAACATTTGTTGCGGCGCGTTGCTGCATTGCGTTAGGTCCAACCTCGTTGGGTCGCCCAAGGCATGACCGCCAAAGCCCGCATCGCCAAACTCAAGCCGGCAGCGCCCTCGCCCCGCGTTGGCTTCGTCTCGCTCGGGTGTCCGAAAGCGCTGGTCGACTCCGAGCAGATCCTCACCCAGCTGCGCGCGGAAGGGTATGCCATCGCTCCGTCGTATGACGGCGCGGACCTGGTCGTCGTTAACACCTGCGGCTTCATCGATGCCGCGGTCGCCGAGTCGCTCGACGCGATCGGCGAAGCGCTGGCTGAAAACGGCAAGGTCATCGTCACCGGATGCCTTGGTGCCAAGGGAGGCGGCGCATTCGTGCGCGACGCCCATCCCAAGGTGCTCGCCGTGACCGGCCCGCACGCCACGCAGGAAGTCATGTCGGCGGTTCACCGGCATCTGCCGAAGCCGCACGATCCCTTCGTCGATCTGGTCCCCAGGCAAGGGATCAAGCTCACGCCGACGCACTACGCCTATCTCAAGATCAGCGAAGGCTGCAATCACCGCTGCACGTTCTGCATCATTCCCTCGATGCGCGGCGACCTCGTTTCGCGACCGATCGGCGACGTGTTGGCGGAGGCGGAGAACCTGGTCCGGGCTGGTGTCAAGGAACTGCTGGTGATCTCGCAGGACACCAGCGCCTATGGCGTCGACGTGAAGTACCGCACCGGCTTCTGGCAGGGCCGGCCGGTGAAGACGAAGATGGTCGAACTGGCGCGGCAGCTCGATGCGCTCGGCCGCGCACACGGCGCATGGGTGCGCCTCCACTATGTGTACCCGTACCCGCACGTCGACGACGCCATCGCGCTGATGACCGGTGACGTCGCGGCGGGTGGTCTGCTGCCTTACCTCGACGTGCCGTTCCAGCATGCCAGCCCGCGAATCTTGAAGCTGATGAAGCGCCCGGCAAACGCCGAGGGGACGCTGCGCCGGATCGAGGCCTGGCGTGCCGCGCGGCCGGATCTCGTCATTCGAAGCACGTTCATCGCCGGCTTTCCCGGAGAGACGGAGCGGGAATTCGAAGAAATGCTCGCGTTCCTCGATGCGGCGCAGCTGGACCGCGTCGGCTGCTTCGCCTATTCCCCGGTCGATGGCGCGGCGGCGAATGCGCTGCCCGACCCGCTCCCCGACGAGGTCAGGGCATCGCGGCAGGCGCGGTTCATGGAAGTGCAGGCGAAGATCAGCGCGGCGCGGCTCGCTCGGAAGGTCGGCAGTTCGATGACCGTGCTCGTCGACGGCCACGAAGGCAACGCGGCCATCGCGCGCAGCGCCGCCGACGCGCCGGAAATCGACGGCACGGTGCGAATCCAGAATCCCGGAAAGCTCAGCGTCGGAGCATTTGCCAGGGTGAAGGTAACGGCGGCCTCCGATCACGACCTCGACGCGCGTATCGATCGCTAGCGCACGCCGGCCGCTCGCCCGGACGCCCGACCACGATCAATCCGGCGGAAGCCCGATCAACTCGAGCGAGCGCCGGAGCTCGACGCCCATGGGCAGGTCGAGGCGCCGGCCCGATGGCAACGGACGCACGAACCAGCGGTCGTACATCCAGACGATCTCGCGCGTTTCGGCAAGAGTGCGCAGGGATCGCTCCACGACGCCTGCAAATGCGGCATCGTCGCGCGGATACATGATGCCGTATGTCTCGAACGAGAGCAGTTCGCCGACGATCCGGAAGTTGCGGGCGCGCTCGGCTTCGGCGATCAGCCCGCGCAGCAGAACATCGTCCGCGGCGAGCGCCACTGCCCTGCCCGAGGACAGCATCTCGATCGCTTCGCGATATCCGTCGGCGGTCACGAACACGACGCCGAGGCCGCGCAGGCGGTCGTACTCGCGCATCGCGATCTCGTTGGTCGTGCCGCGCACCACGGCGACCTGCTTCCCGCGCAGGTCGTTCGCGTCGCGAACGCCGCTCGAATGCGGTACCGCCAGGCGCGTGCCCGTGATAAAAATCACCGGCGAGAACGCAACCTCGCGCCTCCGCGCTGCCGTGATGGTCGTCGATCCGCATTCGATGTCGACCGCGCCCGAGACGACCCGCTCGATGCGGTCAACTGCCGTGACACGCACGTACTCCGCGCGCAGATCCGCGACGCCGAGTTCCTCGGCGATCGTCGCGACGATCCGCTCGCAGATGTCGATCGAATAGCCAACCGGCACGCCGTCAGGCCCGACGTACGAGAATGGAATCGCGCTGTCGCGGTACCCGATGCGGACGGCGTGCGTCGCCTTGATCTGCTGCAATCGGCCAGAAATGGCGTCGGTCCATTCGCCCGTTGCCCCCTGGGCCATCCCAATGCCGGTGGCGAGGGCCAGCGCGACGAATATTCGAGCGTGCAGCTTCATGCCGCGGAGGAAGCGGGCGCCGAATTCTCCTCCACGTCCGGTACGTCGGCGGACGGCGGCCCAAGCGCGCCTTCCCACTTCGCCACGACCGCCGTGGCGATGCTGTTGCCGATCACGTTCGTGGCCGTGCGGCCCATGTCGAGAAACTGGTCGATCCCCATGATCAGCAGCAATCCGGCCTCCGGCAGCCCGAACATCGGCAGCACCGCGGCGACGACGACAAGCGACGCGCGGGGCACGCCCGCGATGCCCTTGCTCGACAACATCATCACGAGGAGAAGCGTGATCTGCTGGCCGATCGACATCTCGATGCCGTAGGCCTGGGCAATGAACAGCGCGGCGAACGCCTGGTAGACCATCGAGCCGTCCAGGTTGAACGAATACCCGAGCGGCAGCACCAGTGCAGTCACGCGCTCCTGGACGCCGAACCGGTCGAGCTGTTCCATTACCTTGGGATACGCGGCCTCGCTGCTCGCCGTCGTGAACGCGATCATCATCGGTTCGCGCACCATGCCGAGCAACGTGAAGACGCGGCCGCCGAGGAAGAAGAACCCTGCGGCGACCAGTATGCCCCACAGGATGACGAGGCTGACGTAGAACGTTCCGATGAATTTCCCGTAGGTCAGGAGAACACCTATGCCTTGCGTCGTGATTGCGGCGGCAACCGCGCCGAACACGCCGATCGGCGCGAAGATCATCACGTAACCGGTGAGCTTCAGCATCGCGTGTGCCAGTTCGTCGACGAACTTTACGATCGTTGTGGCGGGCCGGTCTTTCAGCGCGGCCAGCGCGAACCCGAAGAAGAGGCTGAAGACCAGAATCTGCAGGATTTCGTTGGTGGCCATCGCCTCGAAGAAGCTCTTCGGGAAGACGTGGACGATGAACTCCTTGATGCTCAATCCGCCGGTCTTGAGGTTGGTGGACAACCCCGCGTCGGGAAGCGGCAGCTTGAGATTGGCGCCGGGCTGGAACACGTTGGCGAGAACCATCCCGACCAGCAGCGAGACGAGGGACGCAGTGATGAACCATCCCAGCGCCTTGAGACCGATGCGGCCGACCGCCTTGGCGTCGCCGGTCGCGGTGATTCCCGCCACGATGGTCGCGAACACCAGCGGCGCGATGATCATCTTGATCAGGCGCAGAAAGACATCGGCCATCACCGAAAAGTAACCGGCGATCGCCGCCGTCGTTGCGGCGTCCGGGGCCGCCTCGTGGGCGAGCCATCCCGACAGCACGCCGCCCACCGCGGCGACAAGGATCCACAACGTAAGCTTTGACTTCATCGCGGCGCACGTTTCTCCGTTCTGGTCAATCGGGATTATGCTACCAATGTCCAGGCTCGGACGTTGACGTCGGAGCCGGTCATCCGCCCAGTGCCATCTCCATTCTCTTCGCGCCGCTTGTCGCCGCCCCGTTTCGTCGTCAAACTGCCGGCAGGCGAACACTCGCCGGCATGCGCCGGCGACCATCTCGAATGATTCCGCAGGTGAGCCCGTTCTCGGGGAATGCCGTTCCGGCGTTGGCAATCGCCGCCGCTTCAGGTCCATGCCGATAGAAGGCATCGTCCCGGGTTGGCTGTTTTCCATCGTCGCCGCGGCGACGTTGTTCACCGTGATGTTCGACCTGGGCCTCACCATCGCGCCGGGCGAGTTCCGCTGGGTCCGGCAGCGGCCGGGACTGATACTGAAAGGGCTGTTCGCGGTGCTGGTCGCCGTGCCGGCGCTGGCCTGGACGGTGTGCAGGGGTCTCGATATTCCCCGGCCGGCGGAGGTCGGGCTCATGCTGATGGCTATTTCGCCGGGCGCGCCGGTCGCGTTGCGCAGGTCGCTCGGCGCCGGTGGTCACCGCTCGTTCGCGCCCGCGCTGCAAATTGCCGTCGCCACGCTCGCCGTGGTGTCGATGCCCCTGTCGATCGCTGCGCTGGACGAGTACTACGGCGGACACGCGACGATCGCCCCGCAGATTCTTGCGCGCCAGGTGTTCGTTGCCCAACTGCTGCCGCTCGGGCTGGGCATCCTCGGGCGAACTTTCCTGGCTGTTCAGGCATCGTGGCTCGAGCCCAGGCTGCGTCGCATCGGAACCGCGCTGCTGGTCGTCCTGCTGGCGCTGGCCCTGATCGACATCTGGCACGTCGTGATCGACGCGGGACCTCGGGTAGCAGCGGCAATTGTCGTCGCGACGCTTCTCGCCCTGTCCGTCGGTCACGCTCTTGGCGGCCCGGATCCCGCAACGCGCACGGCAACGGCCATTGCCAGCGCGGTGCGAAACCCCGGACTCGCCCTGCTGGTCGCGACCGTGAATGCCGCGTCGTCGGAAATCATTGCGACGGTGCTGGCCTACTTCGTCATCGGCGCCCTCACCGTGATCCCCTACGCGGTCTGGCGCAGGCGAGTCGACGCGCACGCTGCCGGAGGAGGTTGACCGCGGTACTTCCATCGGCGATTCCGCGACGGCGGCCGCGGTGCGCGCGCGCGCGTCGCCGGCGGATTGCCAGACGCCTGGCGGCGCTCAGCGCATCAGCGTATTGCAGACGAGCTGACGTCCCTTCCAATACATGCCGTTCAGCCGGAGGGCGAGTTTTCCGGTCGCATCCGACGTGCCGCCGGCAAAACTGATGACTGCCGCCGGTCGCGAGCCGTCGCCGTCCTCGCGCGTGATTTGGCTGCATTCGAGTTCGTGCGAGTACTTCTTGAGAAATTCCTTGATCTCATCGTCCGTGGTGCCGGGTGCCATGTTTCCTATCCAGATTCTCATGCTCGTGCTCCGATCGAATACGTGTGCGCGATCGACGGTTCAAATGACCGCGCGAGTGTGCCCGTTCAGGCCATGATGTTGACGCCACCGTCCACATAAAGCGTCTCGCCGGACAGCCGACGCGCATAGGGTGTCGCCAGGAACGCGCAGGTGAAGCCGACGTCCATGATGTCGACCAGCTCCCCGATCGGCGCCCTTTGCTCGGCTTCGGTGAGCAGCAGGTCGAAATCCTTGAGTCCGGAGGCGGCGCGGGTCTTGAGCGGGCCGGGGGAGATCGCGTGCACGCGAATTCCCTTGCCCCCGAGTTCGAATGCCAGATAGCGGCAGCACGCCTCCAGCGCGGCCTTGACCGGACCCATCACGCTGTAGGTCGGAACAACCTTGCTCGCGCCGTGATAGCTCATCGCGAACATCGTGCCGCCATTCTTCATCAATGGCGCCGCGAGCCGCGCCATGCGGACAAACGAATGGCATGAGACGTCCATTGCCTTGGCGAAGCCCTCCGCCGAGCAACTGAGCAGCCCGCCCTGCAGATCTTCCTTCGGAGCGAAAGCGATCGAATGGACGAGGATGTCGAGCTCGCCCCACTCGCTGCCGACCTTTGCGAAAGCCTGTTCGAGCTGCCTCGGCACGCTCACGTCGAGCGGCAGGAACAGCGGCGCGCCGATCTCCTTGGCCAGGGGCTCGACATGCGGTCGCGCCTTGTCGTTGAGATACGTAATCGCTACGTCGGCGCCGAGCTCTCGAAATGCCTTCGCGCAACCCCAGGCAATCGAGCTGTCGTTGGCCACGCCCACGACAAGTGCCTTCCGGCCATTCAGCACAGGGCGAGGTATTTCGGGTTTCACGGGAAATTTCCCTTCAGCCGGCGACAATGGCGCGCCACGCGTGGCGGGCGATCATCAGTTCTTCGTTGGTTGGAATGACCCACGCCGCGACCCGGCTCGACACCGTGGAGATCCTGGGCCCATTGTTCTGGTTGGCCGCAGGATCGAGCTCGACGCCGAGCCACGCAGCGGCCGCGCAGACGCTCGCGCGCAGGCTGCGGCTGTTTTCGCCGATGCCAGCCGTGAACACGACGGCGTCGAGGCCGCCGAGCGCCGCCGCGAGAGACCCCAATTCGCGGCCGATTCGATAGACGAAAAGGTCGATGGCCTCTTTGGCTCCGGGATCTCCGCTTTCCTCCAGAGTGCGCATGTCGCTCGACACGCCCGAAACACCGAGCAAACCGGACTGCTGGTAGATCAATTTCTCGACCGCGCGAGCGTCCATCCCGAGCTCGTCCATCAGATAGAGGATCACGCCGGGATCCAGGTTCCCGCAACGCGTTCCCATCGGCAGGCCATCCACGGCGGTGAAACCCATGGTGCTCGCGACGCTGCGGCCGCCGGCGATGGCACACATGCTTGATCCGTTGCCGAGATGCAGCACCACGGTCCTGCCGGCTGCCGCCCGTGCGTCGTGCTGCGGCAGGACGCTCGCGACATATTCGTACGAAAGCCCGTGGAAGCCATATCGGCGCACGCCACGTCCGGTGATCGCCTTTGGGAGCGCAAACGCCTGTGCCACCGCCGGCGCACCACCGTGGAATGCCGTGTCGAAGCACGCGACCTGCGGCAGCTTCGGTGACCGTTCGAGCAGCGCCCGGATCGGTGCCAGGTTGTGCGGTTGATGCAGTGGTGCGAGCGGCACATACTTTTCGAGCGCCCCGAGGACGGCTGCGTCGACACGAACAGGCTGCGTGTATTCGGTTCCGCCATGGACCACACGGTGACCGACCCCGCACAGGCGATGCTCGGTGAATTCGGTGCGCAGGAAGTTCACGAGGTGATCGAGCGCGCCGTCGTGCCCCAGACGGACGCCATCGCCCCATGATTTCTGGCTGACGATTCGGCCCATCGCACACTTGGCGACAAAGCGGGGAGAGGTGAACAATCCCTCCGTCTGGCCCCGCGCCACCATCGCGAGGTCGCCACCCGCAACCGCAAACAGCGCGAACTTGATGCTCGACGAACCTGCGTTCAGTACGACGATGGCATCGTTCATGTCAGCTCCCGCGCGGACGCCCGAAGGGGACTGGCGCCCCCCCACGGGGGCAGCGAACGCAGTGAGCGTGGGGGCTGTTCATCCCAGAGCCCTCCCGGCCGCATCCCGCCGCGCCTTGGCCACGAGCGTCGCCACGGCGCAGGATGCCAGCCGTGTCGTCACCGAATCGGCGCGGCTGGTGAGTATGATCGGCACCCGCGCGCCAAGCACGATTCCGGCGGCGTCGGCGCCGGCCAGGAACGACAAGCTCTTCGCCAGCATGTTGCCGGCTTCGAGATCGGGGACGACGAGCACATTTGCCCGACCGGCGACCGGCGAGTTGATCTTCTTGATCGCGACCGATTCGAGGCTGATCGCATTGTCGAGTGCAAGCGGTCCGTCGAGGATCGCACCGGTGATCTGCCCGCGGTCCGCCATCTTGCAAAGCGCTCCCGCTTCGACTGTGGATGGAACCTTGGGATTGACCGTTTCCATTGCCGACAGAATCGCCACGCGGACTTCCGGAAACTGCAGCGCGTGCGCGAGGTCGATCGCATTCTGGATGATGTCGACCTTGTCCTCCATCGTCGGCGCGATGTTGACGGCGGCGTCGGTGACAATCAGCGTCTCGGCGTAGGTCGGCACGTCCATCACGAAACAGTGACTCAAGCGGCGCGCGGTGCGCAGTCCCGTTTCGCGCCTGACCACGGCGCCCATCAGTTCGTCCGTGTGCAGGCTGCCCTTCATCAGCGCCTCGGCCTTGCCTTCGCGCACCAACGCGACTGCCTTGTCGGCGGAATCGTGG
The DNA here is from genome assembly GCA_035430095.1 of Casimicrobiaceae bacterium. GTDB lineage: Bacteria > Pseudomonadota > Gammaproteobacteria > Burkholderiales > Casimicrobiaceae > VBCG01. The sequence continues at coordinate 74,210 of DAOMGB010000010.1, forward strand.
CTGTGCTGCGTGTCGATGATCGCCAGTCCGGCGATGTCGATGCCGTATTGCTTCGCGACCGCTTCGATCCGTGCCCGCGGCCCGACCAGGAACGGCGCAATCAGCCCGATTCGTGCCGCGTCGACGGCGCCCCGCAGCGAACTCTCGTCGCAGGGATGCGCGACGGCCGTCGGCGTCGGAGGAATCGACTTGCAGAAGTCGAGCAGCCGCTGGTATTTCTCGTGTTTGCGTTCCATGGCCGACGCTCGCCTAGGCCCCTGGGCGCACTGCCTTCGCGGACCGCTTGTTCGCCGGTGCTCTCCGCGCCTTTGCGCCTTTTGCGGGACGGCGCGCGCGCTTCCTTTCGACGTGCAGCGTCTCGCCCAGATTCTCGATCATCGCGAGTTGTTCCGACGTCGGCTTTGCCCGCTGCATGCGCTCGTCGGCCAGCAGTCGGCGCACCAGCGTAACCAGGTTTTGCCGGTCGGCCGGATCGCGAAGGAGGATGGGGAGGGTCGAGATGGCGCGCTCGGGCTCATAGCGGACGATGATGTCCTGCTCGCCGCGAATGCGCCGCCACTGGTCGGACCTGATGTCCGGGACCAGATCGCGGTATTCGAGGGCGAGTTCCTGTTTCAGCGCGAGCCGGGACAACGGCAGCGGCGCGCCCCGCCGGGCCAGCAGCGCGCCGACCCGGGCGAGTGCCTCGACATATCCGCCCTCCTCGATCGATGCCAGCGCTTCCTGCACGAACGGCAATTCGCGCGGCTCGGCAATTGCCTCCGAAGCGCGCGCCTCGGCCTCGCGCTTGTCCGCCAGGTACAGCGAGAACACGTTGCCGTAGGTCTGGAAGAACTGCGCTTCGCTGGTCGCGTCGCGGACGCCGCGGTAGAGGTCGAGCGATGCGCTGATCGCCTCGGAAACCATCGTCTCGACCTTTCGGGCGGGAGCATCGACGGCGATGGGCTGGCGCTGGGACCTGACAGCCTTTGCCGCGGGCTTGAGCCAGGCAAGCCAGGGATTCAAATCCGAGAACGCCCAGCGCTGGAACCGCAGCGGATGGAACTGGCGCGCCAGCTTCGCCGTCATCTCGTTGCCCATGGACTGGATCAGCGGCTGCGCAAAGAGCTCATAGGCGCGCTGGTTGAACTCCGACAGCACGGCGACGGCCTCGAACGGTTTCTCGTCGTTGCGTTCGAAGCGGTTGAGCCGCGCCGCGATGTCCTCGAGCCGGCGCTCGGCAAACTCGACGTCGTACTCGACCTTGCCGTCCCGCCCTTTGCGCTCTTTGATCGCCATTCCATACAACCCGGGCGGCAACGATTCGATCGACTTCAGCACGGAGACGATTTGCGCGTGCTCCTTCTTTGCGACCTTTCCGGAAACGAAGATGCCGAGATGTCCCACGTTCTGGTGCAGCAAGCCGACGATCACCTGACCGCGTGCCTTGATCTCGTCGGTCGAACCGTACACGTCCGCCACCCAGTTGAACGCCTGCTGCGGCGGCGTGATGTTGTCGCCCATCGACGCGAACAGGACGATCGGCGCCTTGATGTCGCGCAGGTCGAACGACTTTCCGCCCTTCATTTGCGCTCCGCCCGTCCACAGCTTGTTGCCGACGAACAGGTTGCGGGTGATCCACTCGATCTCCTCGCGGTTCATGAGGTAGAAGCCGCCCCACCAGCGTTCGAACTCGAGGAAGCGCGGCGCCTCGGTGTCGACGTTTGCGAACAGGTTGTAGTACTTGTCCCAGAAAGTGTTGGCCGGATTCAGGTTCTCGAAATTCTCGACCAGGTACGCGCCGTCGAAGATTCCATTGCCCATGTCGGCGGCGAACGTGGAGAGCCACGTCCCGCCCAGCATCCCGCCGGCGTAGCGCATCGGGTTGTCGCCCGCGCCCTCGGCGAACGCGCCACCCCAGTACGACATCGGCGCCCCATTGATCACGATCGGACCGGTATCGTCGGGGTCTGCCGCCGCGAGCATCATCGCGGCCCAGCCACCCTGGCAGTTGCCGATGATCGCCGGCTTGGAACTCGCTGGATGGAGTTCTCGCACCTTGCGCACGAACTGCTGCTCGGCCGCGCACACGTCGAGCAGGGTCTGGCCGGGCTCGGGGTCGGGGAAGAAGATGACAAAGTAGACCGGATGACCTTCGCGCAGCGCCACACCCACCTGCGAGTCATCCTTGAAGCCGCCGATGCCCGGTCCGTGACCGGCGCGCGGGTCGATGATCATGTACGGGCGCCGCGTCGAATCGACGGTCACGCCCTCCGGCGGAACAATGCGAACCAGAGCATAGTTCACCGGCCGCGCGAGCGTGCGGCCGTCGACCACCGTTTCGTACGCGAAGTGCAGCACCGGCGGCAAACCCTGCTGGTTGCGCTCGACGAAATTGTTGCCGCGTTCGCGCAGCGTGTCCAGGAACAGGATCGAACGCTGCGCCAGATCGGTCGAATATTGATACCAGTTGGTCCACACGTCCCACGGCATTTGGGGCTTTTCCGCCAATCCGGCCACGCTCGTGTCGAAGGCCGCCTTCATGCGTTCGCCGAATTGCTCCTGTGCAAGCGTGATTCGCTTCTGGAAGAGCCGCGAGACTTTGGTGGAAATGTCGTAACTGCGTGCGAGTTGACTGGTGGTATTCATGACAATGTCCATCGTGAAAGGCGGACGCAATCCGCCCATTTCCTAAGTGCGTCGCAAGCGCGGCACCTTATAAGCATAGCCCGTGACATCATGTCAGCCGTTGACAGCCGTCAAACCGACGCGAAATGGTATCGAAACGCACCGCTACGAACGCAGCGACAGCGTGACGTGGACCGTGCCGCCCTCACGCCGCTTTGTCATTGGCAACCCGGACCGCGCGAACACGGCGAGCATCGACCCATTCTCGGCGAGGACATCGGCCTCGAACGCCCTTATGCCGTGTTCGCGGGCGATTTCAGCCAGATGTTTCAATACTCGACCGGCGATGCCGAGGCCGTGGTAGTCCTCCTCGACCATGAAGGCCACCTCCGCAGAGCGCTCGCCTGGTACCGTTCCCGAAACGACGTAGCGACCGGAGCCGATCACCGTCTCGTCGGCACCGTGCCCGATGGTCGCGACGAGGACAACCTCTCGCTCGGGATCGAAATGCATGATGCGGTCGAGGCCGGCCTCGGTCAGTTCGCTCCGGTAGCTGAAGAGTCGCGTGTAGACCGACTCCCGGTCGAGTTGCCGGACGGCCTTCGCGATCCGCTCCCGGTCATCGGGGCGCAAGTCCCGGAGGGTGACGGCAACGCCGTTTTTCAGCGTCTCGATCCAGGAATGTTCGCGAGGGTCGGTCATGGTTTACCTCGTGTGCACGCGGCACCCCGCCGCAAGCGGGCGTACGCCGGCACGCCCCAGCCAAAACTGGAGGCGTGCCAGTGCCCTATTCGCCCCGGATTACTTCTTCGCTACGGGCGCTACGGCAATGGCGAGCGCCTGCGTATACGTCGCCTCGACCTGGTCGCCCTTCGCAATGAGCTTGAACTGCTCCGGATCCCGAACCTTCAGCTCGACGGTGCGCTGCGGGCCTTTGAGCGTGACGACCTGCTTGGCCGCGTCGACACCGACGACGTCCGCGACGATCGTGACCTGGCGACCGACCGCGCC
>DAOMGB010000011.1:0-43443 GCA_035430095.1 Casimicrobiaceae bacterium
CGCTCCCCGCGGCGCGAAAGATGATGTCCGAGCAGCGCGTGGATCCGGCCCAGGTGGAGGGCACCGGACGCGGCGGCCGCATCACCAAGGGCGACGTGATCGCCGCCACCGAGGCGCGAGCGGGCGCCGCGACGCCCGCGGCGAAGGCGCCCGCCGTGGTGCCCTCGACGCCCGCCGTGCCGATTCCCGTATCCCTCGGATCGCGCCCGGAACAGCGCGTGCCGATGTCGCGCCTGCGCCAGCGCGTCGCCGAGCGCCTGGTGCAGTCGCAGTCCACCGCGGCCATCCTGACCACGTTCAACGAAGTCAACATGCAGCCAATCCTCGACTTGCGTAGCAAGTACAAGGATCGCTTCGAGAAGGAGCACGGCGTCAAGCTGGGCTTCATGGGCTTCTTCGTCAAGGCGGCGGTGCATGCGCTGAAGAAGTATCCGGCGGTCAACGCATCGATCGACGGCAGCGACATCGTCTATCACGGCTATTTCGACATCGGCATCGCCGTGGGCAGTCCGCGCGGCCTCGTGGTGCCGATCCTGCGCGATGCGGACCAGATGTCGCTGGCCGAAATCGAGAAGCAGATCGCCGAGTACGGCAAGCGCGCCGGCGAAGGCAAGCTGACGGTCCAGGAATTGACCGGCGGCACCTACACGATCAGCAACGGCGGCGTGTTCGGATCGATGCTGTCCACGCCGATCATCAACCCGCCGCAATCGGCGATCCTCGGCGTGCACGCGACCAAGGACCGCGCGGTGGTGGAGAACGGGCAGGTGGTGGTGCGGCCGATCAATTACCTGGCGCAGTCCTACGACCATCGGATCATCGACGGGCGCGAGGCGGTGCTGTCGCTCGTAGCCATCAAGGAAGCGCTGGAGGATCCCGCGCGCCTGCTGCTCGACATATGAAAAACATCTGCGGAAGCGGACCGGCGCGGCCGGTCCGACCTTGAATCCCATGGCTGAACAGTTCGACGTGGTGGTTATCGGTGCCGGTCCCGGCGGCTACATCGCCGCCATTCGCGCGGCGCAACTCGGGTTCACGGTCGCGTGCGTCGACGACTGGACCCGCGCGGACGGCAAGCCAGCGCTTGGTGGCACATGCACCAACGTCGGCTGCATCCCGTCCAAGGCCCTGCTGCAGTCCTCCGAAAACTTCGAGCACGCCGGACACGCGTTCGCGGACCATGGCATCGAAGTCAAGGGACTGTCGATCGACGTGGCGAAGATGATGGCGCGCAAGAGCCGTGTGGTGGCGCAGAACAACGACGGCATCCTGTACCTCTTCAAGAAGAACAAGGTCGCATACTTCAACGGCGTCGGCTCGTTCGCCGGCAAGGAAGGCGAACGCTGGAAGGTCGACGTTGCCGGTGCGAAGGCCGCCCAGCTCGTCGCCACGCACGTGATCGTCGCCACCGGCTCGCGACCGCGGCCGCTGCCGGGCGTGGCCATCGACAACGTCCGCGTGCTCGACAACGAAGGCGCCCTGGCCATTGCGAATGTGCCCGGGCGCCTGGGCGTGGTGGGCGCCGGCGTCATCGGCCTCGAGATGGGAAGCGTCTGGCGCCGACTGGGTGCGGAGGTCACCGTTCTGGAAGCGCTTCCCGCGTTCCTGGGCGCCGTCGACAACGCGATCGCCAAGGAAGCGCTCAAGCTTTTTACGAAGCAGGGCCTTGTGATTCACACTGGTGTGAAGATCACGGACGTCAAGGTGGGCAAGAAGGACGTCACGGTCGCCTATACGGATTCCGCCGGGAAGGAGCAGAGCGCCATCTACGACCTTCTCGTCGTTTCCATCGGGCGCCTGCCGTTCACGGCCAAGCTCGCTGCCGACAAGGTCGGATTGCCGCTGGACGAACGCGGGTTCGTCATTGTCGACGACGAATGCCGAACCGGCCTGCCCAATGTGTGGGCGATCGGCGACGTGGTGCGCGGGCCGATGCTCGCGCACAAGGCCGAGGAGGAAGGCGTTGCGGTGGCCGAACGCATTGCGGGCCAGCACGCGCACGTCGACTTCAACACTGTTCCATGGGTCATCTACACGTCGCCGGAAATCGCCTGGGTCGGCCAGACCGAGCAGCAGCTGAAGGCGGCCGGCGTCGACTATCGCGCGGGGACCTTCCCGTTCCTCGCCAACGGCCGCGCGCGCGCACTGGGCGATACCAGTGGCTTCGTGAAGATCCTGGCCGACCGCAAGACCGACCGGATTCTGGGTGTCCACATCATCGGTCCCCAGGCGTCCGAGCTGATCTCCGAAGGCGTCGTGGCCATGGAATTCGGCGCATCGAGCGAAGACCTGGCGCGCATATGCCACGCCCACCCATCGTTGTCCGAGGTGACCAGGGAGGCGGCGCTGGCCGTAGACGGACGGACCCTGAATCTCTAGCATAGGCGGTCAGGGGCGAGCAGAAGCGGCGACACAGGAGCCGCCAACGGGACAGAACACCGGAGGAGCGTTGAACGGCATCAGGATCACATTGGGCGCGTTCGCGCGTGCAGCAGGTGCCGCCGGTGGACGTCTGGCGTGATTGGAGCGCCTGCCTCCCACCCCGACATGCGCCGCGACGGCGCGCTCATCGATTACCTTGCACCGCTGCTCCGGAAGCGCCGCGCCACGCTGGACTCGGCGCAGCGCGCCGCGCTCGAGCGCCTGCAACGGCTTTCCGACGAGCTCGCGGCATTCCGCAACGCGAGGCAATCGACGTTGATCCGGCTGTTTGCCGCGCCGGATGTGCCGCGCGGCGTCTATCTCTGGGGCGGCGTCGGGCGCGGCAAGAGCTTCCTGATGGACAGTTTCTTTGCGACGGTTCCCATTCGCCGCAAGACGCGAATCCACTTCCATGCGTTCATGCGCGGCGTGCATGCCGATCTCCACACGCTCAAGAACGAAGTCGATCCGCTGGCCACGGTGGCCGCGCGCATCGCCAAGCGCTGGCGCCTCATCTGCTTCGATGAATTCCACGTGTCCGACATCGCCGACGCCATGGTGCTTGGCCGGCTGCTGTCCGCGCTGTTCGAGGCCGGCGTCGTCTTCGTCATGACCTCCAACTATCGGCCGTCGACGCTGTGGCCGAACGGCCTTTTGCGCGAGCGTTTCGTGCCCGCGATCGAGTTGCTGGAGAAGTGGCTCGACGTGCTGGAAGTCGACGCCGGCGTCGACTATCGATTGCGCACGCTGGAGCAGGTCAATGCTTTCCACGTCCCGGCCGGGCCGCTCGCGGACGCCGCGCTGGACAGGGCATTCGACGCAATGTCGTCGGGGCAGGACGAGAGCACCCGGCTCGCCGTCGAGCATCGCGTGCTGGCCGCGCGTCGCCGGGCAGGGGGCGCGGTCTGGTTCGACTTTGCCGCGCTTTGCGACGGTCCGCGGTCCCAGCGCGATTATCTCGAGCTGGCTCGCCGCTTTTCCGTAGTGTTCCTGTCGGACATACCGGTGATGACGGCGCAGGAGGCCGACCGCGCGCGCCGCTTCACCTGGCTCGTCGATATTCTGTACGACCACCGCGTCAAGCTGCTCGCGTCGGCGGCGGCGCCGGCCGGTGAACTCTATGTCGCGGGACCCAATGCCCAGGAATTTCCACGCACCGTGAGCCGCCTTGCGGAGATGCGCACGCGCGAATACATGGCGCTGCCGCACACCGAAGGTGACCTGGCGGCGACCGATCACATCTGACGAAACCCCAGCCAACAACAGGAGACCACAATGAACAAATTCAAGGCCTATCGGACATTCGAGGAAAACAAGGTCGTCTCGAGCCGGTTCGTCGAAATGTCGATCGACGAGCTCGATCCCGGCGAAGTCGTGATCAAGGCCAAGTACTCGACCATCAACTACAAGGACGCTCTCTCGCACAACGGCACCGGCCGGATCATGCGCAAGTACCCGACCAACGCGGGAATCGACGTTGCGGGGACGGTCGAGGCCTCGTCGGACCCGCGCTTCAAGGCCGGCGACAAGGTAATCGTGACGGGCTACGACTTCGGCGTCGCGCACGACGGCGGCTATTCGGAGCACGTGCGCGTGCCGGCGGACTGGGTGGTGCGGCGGCCGGAGAGCATGACCGCATTCGACGCGATGACGCTGGGAACCGCAGGCTACACGGCGGCGCTGGCCATCCGTCTCATGCAGCACAACGGACTCGTTCCGTCGGCGGGTCCCGTCGCGGTGACCGGCGCCACGGGCGGCGTCGGATCGGTCGCCACCGAAATCCTGGCCAAGCTCGGGTACCACGTGGTCGCGATCACCGGCAAGCCGGAGGAGGCGGCCTACCTCAAGGAGATTGGCGCCGCGGAAGTCCTGCTTCGGCAGTCCATCGACCTCACGAACATCCGCCCCCTCGGCAAGGCCACCTGGGCAGGCGTCGTGGACAACCTGGGCGGGGACCTGCTGGCGTCGCTGCTGTCCACGATGAAGGTGGGGGGCACCGCGGCGGCGGTCGGGCTGGCCGCGGACTTCAGACTCAACACGACCATCATGCCGTTCATCCTGCGCGGCGTGCATCTGCTGGGCGTGGACAGCGCGAACACGCCCATGCCCCTGCGCCAGACCACGTGGAACAAGCTCGCCGTCGAGTGGCGACCGGACCGGGTCCACGATCTCGTGCGGACGATCGACTTCGACGAGCTGCCGACGCATTTCGACCCGTATCTCAAGGGGCTGGTGCGCGGCCGCACGGTGGTCCGGATCGCGCCGGATTCGCACGGGGGATGATCTAACGCAACATCGCGGTCGCGGCCGGGTCGCAGAATAGCCGGCGTGCGACCCCGCGCACGTTCCAGTGAAAAGCGCCCATGCCCACCTACAAGGAATTTTACCGTCGTTCGCTGGCCGACCGCGACGCCTTCTGGCGCGAGGAGGCCGCGCTCATCGACTGGCAGACCCCTTTCGCATCCGTGCTGGACTATTCGCGTCCGCCGTTTGCAAAGTGGTTTGTCGGGGGACGCACCAACCTCTGCCACAACGCCGTCGACCGGCACCTCGCCACCCGCGGCGACCAGACGGCGGTATCGTACATCTCGACGGAAACTGGCGCCTCGACGAACTTCAGCTTTCGCGAACTGCACCGCGAAGTGAACCGTTGCGCCGCCGTGTTGCAGGGCCTGGGCGTCGACAAAGGCGACCGGGTCCTGGTCTACATGCCGATGATCCCCGAGGCGATGTTCGCGATGCTCGCCTGCGCGCGCATCGGCGCGGTCCACTCGGTCGTGTTCGGCGGCTTCGCCGCGGCTAGCCTCGCGACTCGCATCGACGACGCGAGGCCGAAGGTGCTGTTCACGTCGGATGCCGGCATGCGCGGCGGCAAACCCGTGCCTTACAAGCACCTGGTGGACGAGGCGGTGCGGCTGTCCGCCAACCCGCCGGCCAAGGTGGTGATCGTGGACCGCGGCCTCGACCCGGGCTTCGCCCGGGTTCCAGGACGCGACGTCGACTATGCGTCGTCGCGCACGGCGGTCATGGACGCGCAGGTGCCCTGCGCGTGGCTCGAATCGAGCGAGCCGTCGTACATCCTGTACACGTCCGGCACGACCGGCAAGCCGAAAGGCGTGCAGCGCGACACCGGGGGATACGCCGTGGCGCTGGCGTCGTCCATGCGGCGCGTGTTCAATGTCGCGCCGGGCGAAACGATGTTCACCACCAGCGACATCGGCTGGGTCGTCGGCCACTCGTACATCATCTACGGGCCGCTGCTCAATGGCTCGACGACGATACTCTACGAAGGCCTGCCGATCCGCCCCGATCCCGCCATCTGGTGGAAGATCGTCGAGGACCACAAGGTCACCACGATGTTCAGCTCGCCGACGGCGATCCGGGTGCTCAAGAAACAGGACCCGGCCTTCATGAAGAGGCACGACGTGTCGGCGTTGCGCTATCTGTTCCTTGCTGGCGAGCCGCTGGACGAACCCACGTCGCGCTGGGCATCCGACGCGCTCGGTGGGGTGGCGATCGTCGACAACTACTGGCAGACGGAATCCGGGTGGCCGATCCTTTCAGCGCAACCCGGCGTCGAGGACACGCCGCGCAAGGTCGGCAGCCCGTCGTTCCCCGTCTACGGCTACGACGTCCGGCTCCTGCACGAGGGCACGGGCGAGGAAGTCGCGGCAGGCGAGAAGGGCGTGCTGATGATCATGCCGCCGCTGCCGCCGGGATGCATGACCACGGTGTGGGGCGACGACGACAGGTTCGTAAAGACCTATTTCGGCACGTTCCCGGAAAAGCTTGCGTATTCGACCTTCGACTGGGCGACGCGAGACGGCGACGGCTACTACTTCGTCCTGGGGCGCACCGACGACGTGATCAACGTGGCCGGACACCGGCTGGGCACGCGCGAAATCGAGGAAGCGGTCCAGGCCCACGCCGGCATTGCCGAAGTCGCGGTGGTGGGCATGGCCGATTCGCTGAAGGGACAGATCCCGGTGGCCTTCGCGGTCGTGAAGGATCCGGCGACCGTCGCCACACCCGAAGGCGTTGCGAAGGTGCGCAAGGAGGTGCTGGACACCGTCGATCGCGAATTGGGGGCGATCGCGCGGCCCGGGGCCGTCTATTTCGTCACGCTCCTCCCCAAGACACGCTCGGGCAAGCTGCTGCGGCGGTCGCTGCAGGCGCTTGCCGAGGGGCGCGACCCCGGAGATCTGACGACCATCGAGGATCCGAACGCTCTGGAACAAATCAAGGCGGCGCTCTCGGCGAATCGACAGTAGGCGATAATGCGGGGTTGCGTTTCCCCGAACTCGCCTACGTGTACAAGACCGAGCCCGCCGCCGGACTGCCCGGCCATCCCGCTTCACCTCCCCACGTTCCGCTCGCCGCCGTTACACGCGGCGGCGTGGTGGAGAGCCTCCACGCCGGTTCCGTGGCCGTCGTCGACCGGCACGGCCGGCTGCTCCATTCCGCGGGTGACGCCGGCGCGTTGACGTTCACCCGCAGCGCGCTGAAGCCGTTCCAGGCCCTTCCCTTTGTCGCTGCGGGAGGCGTGGAACGCTTCGGCTATTCGCGGCCGCAGGTGGCGCTTCTTTGCGCCAGCCACTCGGGCGAACCGCGACACGTCGATGCCGTTGCGGACATGCTGGCGCGCGCCGGGAATGTCGAGGAAGACCTGCAATGCGGCACGCATGCGCCAACCTATTTCGAGTTGCGAGGCGAGGTGCCGCCTCCGCCGCCTTACTCGCCGCTCGCCCACAACTGTTCGGGCAAGCACAGCGGGATGCTCGCCTACTGCGTCCAGTGCGGACACAGCAAGCACGACTACCTTGGGTTCGACCACCCCCTGCAGCAGCAGATCCGTCGCGCGGTCGCCAGTTACACCGCCACCGCGCCGGACCGCCTCGTGACCGGCGTCGACGGGTGTTCGGCGCCGAACTACGCGGTGCCGCTGTCCGGCCTGGCGATGGCTTTTGCGCGTCTCGCCGCCGATGAGGTCGACGCCGACTTCGGCCGTGCGCCGAGGATTCTTGCGGACGCGATGATCGCCCACCCCGAAATGGTCTCCGGCGAACGTCGGAACGACCTGGCGCTCATGAAGGCCGGGCGTGGGGACTGGGTCAGCAAGGTGGGGGCCGAAGGCGTCCAGGCCATCGGCATTCGAAGCCGCGGCTGGGGCATCGCCATCAAGGTGGCCGACGGCGGCGCGCGCGGCTTGCACCCGGCCACCGTTGCGGTCCTGGACCAGTTGGGGCTGCTCGATTCCGACGCGCGGGCGGCGCTCGCGACTTGGGGACATCCGCAGGTAAGGAATTACCGGGGACTGGTCACGGGGGACATTCGGCCGCTGGTTGTCTTGGACAAAGTTCACGGGTAGGCGTGCCCGGCGAGCTTGTCCATGGAATAACCATGACGCGCGGTGAACTTAAACCTCATTCCGGCAGTCTGTTAGGCCAAGCGTGCGCCGCACATTCGTCCGGCTCGGCCGTGCGGGAGGCTTGCATCCTCCCGCCGTCCAGGCCGGCTGACGCGGAATAACAAACAATGATTCAGGGACGACCCGCACGTGGGTGACCGGGAAATCGATCAGCAGTTGGTAGAGCGGGCGCAGCGCGGCGACAAGCGCGCGTTCGAACTGCTGGTCGCGAAGTATCAGCGCAAGCTGGTGCGTCTCCTGTCGCGGTTGGTACGCGACCCGGCCGAGGTCGAGGACGTTGCGCAGGAAGCCTTCATCAAGGCCTACCGCGCGCTCCCGAGCTTCCGGGGCGACAGTGCGTTCTACACGTGGTTGTATCGGATTGGCATCAATACGGCAAAGAACTATCTGGTTGCGCTCGGTCGGCGGGCGCCGACGTCCACCTCCTTCGACAACGAGGAGGCGGAAGGCTTCGACGATGCCGAGCAATTGCGGGACAGCTCGACGCCGGAAGACGAGTTGATTGGCAAGCAGATAGCGGCGACCGTGAACCGCGCGATGGACGCACTGCCCGAAGACCTGCGCACGGCGATCACGCTGCGCGAGATCGAGGGCCTGAGTTACGAGGAAATAGCCAGCGTGATGAATTGTCCGATCGGTACCGTGCGTTCGCGGATCTTCCGCGCGCGCGAGGCGATCGCCGCCGAACTGCGGCCGCAGCTCGGCACGGATGAAACCCGGAGATGGTGATGAACGAGAACATTTCGCGCCTGATGGACGGCGAGGTCAATCCTGTCGAATTCGAGCAGATTTGCGGGTCGATGAAATCCCCCGAATGCCTGGATACCTGGGCGTGCTACCACGTGATAGGCGACCATTTGCGTGGCGACCCCGGCCGGGGCGCGCGCGACCTGTCGCCACAGTTTTCGGCGCGGTTTTGCGCAGCCCTGTCGGCCGAGCCGACGATCCTCGCTCCTTCGGCTTCGCGTCCGCGCAGCACGCAAGTGGCGACGACGGCGTGGGCGGTCGCAGCCACGCTGGCCGCCGTGACCGTCGTCGGCTGGACGGCGTTTTCGATGGTCGACGCGCCGCCCACCGCCGTGGCCAGGGCGCGAGAAGCCGCCACGGTGCGGGCGGCCCAGGTCAAGCAGCCGGGCGACGTGCCGCCGGATTACCTGATGGCCCATCAGGAGTATTCGCCGTCGATGGTCGGGCAGGCCGCCGGGCCCTACCTGCGCGCGGTCGTCGTGACGGGAAGCGAACCTCGTCCATGACCGGGAAGTACTAGGTGAGATCGGTACTTTTCTGCCCTCCGCGCGCCGCGCGGCGGGCCGGCGCGGGCCAGTTTCGCCAGGCGAAGCTCAGGTTCGCCTCGAGGGTCGCCATCGCGATGGCCATGACTGCCGCGCTGGCAATGGCCGCGGATGCGGCGGCAGAGGACGCCACGCGATGGCTCGAACGGTCGGCGCAGGCGGCCAGGACGCTGAACTACGCGGGAACGGTCGTGTTCCAGCACAACGGCCATGTCGAGACTTCCCGGCTCGCCCACATGGTCGACAACGGCGTCGAGCAGGAAAAGCTGGTGAGCCTCGACGGTCCCGCCCGCGAAGTGATTCGCAGCAGCAGCGACGTGCGCACCTATTTCCCCGACGCCAAGGTCGTTCGCGTCGAGCCCCGGACATTCCGCAACGTGTTCCCGTCGCTGTCGCCCGAGCAGTTGCGCAGCCTGACCCAGAATTATGAGGCGCGCCCCGTGGTGAGCGAGCGCATCGCGGGACATTGGACACAGGTGATGGTCTTCGAGCCGAAGGACGGCCTGCGCTATGGCCACAAGTTCTGGGCGGACGCGATGACGGGGCTGCTGCTCAAGGCGCGCCTGATCGACGACCGGGGCGAGGTCGTCGAACAGTTCGCATTCACCGACGTCGCCATCAACGAGAAGGTGGACAGGGACATGGTCAAGCCGTCCTGGGCGAACGCTCCGGCGGACTGGCAGGTCAAGCAGGGCTCCTTCGGCGAAATGGCGCCGCGCGAAACGGGCTGGACCGTCGGCCGATTGCCGGCGGGATTCCAGAAGGTCATGGAAGGGCACCGCACGCTGCGCGGCAAGCGCGAGCCGGTCGCGCATCTGGTGTACTCCGACGGCCTGGTGGCGATCAGCGTGTTCGTTGAACCGCTGGCGCCCGGTCCGGTCGTGACCGGCGTGTCGCAGCACGGCGGCCTCAGCATCTACGTTGCCAGGAAAGACGATTTCCTGGTCACCGTGCTGGGCGAGGCGCCGCCGGCGACGGTACGCCAGATGGCACAGTCGGTCGCCAGGCGGGCGCCGTCCGAATCCGCTCAGAACTCCAAGTAAAATAGAGCATTCAAAGCATGAACCCGGCGGGCGCCAACACGTCCGCCACCGACTTTCCAGCACCTTTGCACCAGGAAAAGGAATTCCATGTTGAAACGCACCCTTTCGCGCGATCATGACCGTGCCGGCGCGGTGAAGCTTGCCTTGCCCTTTGCGCTGGCATTGCTTGCCGCGTTCGCCCCTCCCGCGGGCGCCCAGGGCCGGGCGGGGTTGCTGCCCGATTTCACCGAGCTGTACGAGAAGAACGGCCCCGCGGTGGTATCGATCGACGTCACGCAAAAGGCCCGGCGCGGCCGCGGCATGCCGGAACTCTCGGAGGACGATCCGTTCTACGAATTCTTCCGCCGCTTCGGCCAGATCCCGCCGGGTCCTCGGGGACAGCAGCGCGAGCCGGAGGCGCAATCGGTGGGGTCCGGCTTCATCATCGGCGTGGATGGCTACGTCATCACCAATGCGCACGTGGTCGACGGCGCCGACGAGGTCACCGTCAACCTGAGCGACAAGCGCGACTTCAAGGCCAAGGTCATCGGCGCCGACAAGCGCACCGACATCGCGCTGCTCAAGATCGAGGCGAAGGACCTGCCCAAGGTGGTCATCGGCGATCCCGACAAGCTCAGGGTCGGCGAATGGGTCGTCGCGATCGGCAAGCCGTTCGGCCTCGAGAACACGATGACCGCCGGCATCGTCAGCGCCAAGGGCCGCGACCTGCCGCAGGAGAACCTCGTGCCCTTCATCCAGACCGACGTCGCCATCAATCCCGGCAATTCGGGCGGTCCGCTCTTCAACATGAAGGGCGAAGTGGTCGGAATCAACTCGCTGATCTATTCGCGCACCGGCGGTTACATGGGCCTGGCGTTCGCCATCCCCATCGACGTCGCCATGAACACGGTGAACCAGCTGAAGGAAAAGGGTCGCGTGACGCGTGGGCGCATCGGCGTGCAGATCCAGCCGGTGACCAAGGAAGACGCCGAATCCTTTGGCCTGGGCGCGCCGCGCGGCGCGCTGGTCAACGGCGTGGAGAAGGATGCGCCGGCGGCCAAGGCGGGGATCGAGATCGGCGACATCATCATCAAGGTGGACGGGCGCGACGTGAAGTCGTCGAACGAACTCCCGCGGATCATCAGCGTCGTGCGCCCGGGCACCAGGATCAACCTCACGGTGTGGAGGAAGGGCGCGCAGAAGGATTTTGTGGTGACCGTCGCCGAGATGAAGGAAGACGCGGCAGCGGTGCCTGGACGCGGCACGCCGGCCCCGAAGGAAAAGGCCAAGCCCAACCGGATGGGGCTGATGCTGTCCGACCTCACCGACGACCAGAGGAAGGAAGCGCAGGTCAAGTCGGGCGTGCTGGTGGAGGATGTGGCTGCCAATGTGCGCGGCAACATCCAGCCCGGCGACGTGATCCTGGCCATCGTCAATCGCGGGCAATCCACCGAGGCAAAGAGCGCGGCGCAAGTGAACGAGCTGCTCTCCAAGCTGGACAAGGGCGCGTCGGTCACGCTGCAACTCAAGCGCGGCGAGCAGCAGTTCTTCTCCGCCTTGCGTGTGAACGGCGGCGAATAGCTGTGCAGAGGGAACGACGGGCGCGGCGGTGAGCGTCCCCGCGGCCGGCACGCGCGCGCAGCTCGCGCTGCTGACGCGTGCCTATTGCCACCTGTGCGACACGATGCGCGACGCGCTGATGCCGATCGCCCGTCGGCATGGCGCAACCGTGGTCGAATTCGACGTCGATGCCGACCCTGCGCTCGAAGCGGCCTACGGCGACTTCGTTCCCGTGCTGCTGCTCGGCGACGTCGCCGACGGGGCAGTGCTTTGCCATTTTCATCTGGATCGAGACCGCGTTGTCGACGCGTTGGCGGGCAATCCGCCGGCGCAGGCGGGCGGGGCCTAGCGCACGGCGAATGGGGCGGGATTCCCATTCAGTGTCCAGAAACCTCCCGGCGACCCGGGGACAGCGGGCCGGCCTTGGACTGAGCGGTCGTTTTCCGATATAATTCAACACTTTCCGAAAACATCCCGGCGCCTCCGACCTCTGTCGGCAGCGCCCCGAAGGCGGGCACCTCGAGGGTGCCCGCGCCATTCCCGACGCTCGTTCCCGAAGCCCCTCGCCTTTCCGTGCGCCTAATCCGCAATTTCTCGATCATCGCCCACATCGACCATGGGAAGTCGACGCTCGCCGACCGCTTCATCCAGCGGTGCGGCGGCCTTAGCGATCGCGAGATGAGCGAACAGGTGCTGGACTCGATGGACCTGGAGCGCGAGCGCGGCATCACGATCAAGGCGCAGACGGCGGCATTGACCTACAAGGCGCGCGACGGGGAGACCTACCAGCTCAACCTGATCGACACGCCGGGGCACGTCGACTTTGCGTACGAGGTGTCGCGTTCCCTTGCGGCATGCGAAGGCGCGCTGCTGGTGGTGGACGCATCGCAGGGCGTCGAGGCGCAGACCGTGGCCAACTGCTATACCGCGGTCGAGCAGGGCGTCACGGTCGTGCCGGTGCTGAACAAGATCGACCTGCCGTCGGCGGATCCCGAACGCGTCATCGACGAGATCGAGGACATTATCGGCATCGACGCAACCGATGCGGTTCGTGCGAGCGCCAAGAACGGCATCGGCATCGAGGACATTCTCGAGGCAGTGATTTCAAAGATACCGCCTCCCAAGGGGGATCCCGGGGCGCCGCTGCAGGCATTGATCATCGACTCCTGGTTCGACAACTACGTCGGCGTCGTGATGCTGGTGAGGGTGATGCAGGGCGCGCTGGCGCCGAAGGACAAGCTGCTGCTGATGGCCGGCCGTTCCGTCCACAACTGCGAGCAGGTCGGCGTGTTCACCCCGAAATCGGTCGCGCGCGACCAGCTCTCCGCGGGCGAAGTCGGTTTCATCATTGCCGGAATCAAGGAACTGAATGCCGCCAAGGTGGGGGACACGATAACGCTGGCCAACCGCCCGGCGTCGGCGCCCCTGCCGGGGTTCAAGGAAGTGAAGCCGCAGGTGTTCGCCGGCCTCTATCCCGTCGAATCCAACCAGTACGAGGCGCTTCGCGACGCGCTGAACAAGTTGAAGCTGAACGACGCGTCGCTGCACTTCGAGCCGGAAGTCTCGCAGGCGCTCGGATTCGGCTTCCGCTGCGGCTTCCTGGGTCTGCTTCACATGGACATCGTGCAGGAGCGCCTCGAGCGCGAGTACGACATGGACCTGATCACGACGGCGCCCACCGTGATCTACCAGGTGCTGATGCGCGACGGCA
Organism: Casimicrobiaceae bacterium; assembly: GCA_035430095.1. Taxonomy (GTDB): domain Bacteria; phylum Pseudomonadota; class Gammaproteobacteria; order Burkholderiales; family Casimicrobiaceae; genus VBCG01. The sequence continues at coordinate 13,435 of DAOMGB010000011.1, forward strand.
CCGTGCTCGAGATCGAGAATCCGTCGAAGCTGCCCGACCTGTCCAGGGTCGAGGAGATTCGCGAGCCGATCATCACCGCGACGATATTGATGCCTCAGGAATACGTGGGCCCGGTGCTAACGCTGTGCACGGAAAAGCGCGGGACGCAGAAGAACATGCAGTACCTGGGCCGGCAGGTCATGCTCACCTACGAGCTCCCGATGGCCGAAGTGGTGATGGATTTCTTCGACAAGCTGAAGTCGGTCTCGCGCGGCTATGCGTCGCTCGACTACGAATTCCGGGAGTTTCGCGCTGCCGACGTGGTGAAACTCGACATCCTGATCAACGGCGAGCGGGTGGACGCGCTGTCGGTGATGGTTCACCGCTCGGTCGCCATCTACCGCGGGCGCGAAGTGGCATCGAAGATGCGCTCGCTGATACCGCGGCAGATGTTCGACGTGGCCGTCCAGGCATCGATCGGCGCCAACATCATCGCCCGCGAGACGATCAAGGCGATGCGCAAGAACGTGCTGGCGAAATGCTACGGCGGCGACATCACCCGCAAGAAGAAGCTGCTCGAGAAGCAGAAGGCCGGCAAGAAGCGCATGAAGGCCGTGGGCAACGTCGAGATCCCGCAGGAGGCGTTCCTCGCAATCCTGCAGGTTGGAGACAAGTAGGCGTAACGGTGCCGGCGTGCGGCGGCCGATGCGACCACGAATGTGAAATTTGAAGATGAACTGCGGGAAACGGGGGCCGGACGGCGTCCATTCCCGGTTCGACCCGTGCCACAATCCGGCGGCCCGTCGCCTTTGACCCACCAGACCGAGAATTGCCGAAACGACGATGAACTTTGCGCTGATCCTTTTCCTGCTGACGCTCGCCACCGGCGTGCTCTGGCTCGTTGATGTCGTCGTTTTCAGGAAGCGGCGGCAGAGCGCGCTGGTTGCGGCCCTTGCGGAATTCGACCGGAAGAACCAGGCCGCGCCCGGGCTCGACCCGGCCGCCGTGCGCGGCGAGCGGGAGCAGCTCGAGGAAAGGTTGCTGCGCCAGCCCGCGTGGGTCGAATACGCTGCGAGTTTCTTCCCGGTCCTCCTGGTCGTGTTCATGCTGCGCTCGTTTGTGGCCGAGCCGTTCAAGATTCCCTCGTCGTCCATGCGGCCGACGCTCGAGGTCGGAGATTTCATCCTGGTCAACAAGTTCATCTACGGCCTTCGCCTTCCGATCGCGGAAACCAAGATCATTCCGGTCTCCGATCCCAAGCGCGGCGACGTCGTGGTGTTCCGGTATCCGCTGAATACGTCGCAGGACTTCATCAAGCGCGTGATCGGCGTCGGCGGCGACGTCGTCGCATACCAGGACAAGAAGCTTACGGTGAATGGGGCCGCGCTGCCGCAGGTCCCGGATGGCTCCTACGGCTATCTTGAGAACATGCGCTTCGAGACGCTTGAGCGCAACCTGGTCACGGCGAACACCGGCGACGGGACTCGCACGTACGAAATCGGCGTCAATCCTCGCGCGCCGTCGGTCAATCCGCAAGCCGTCAGGCCGTTTCCGGGGCGCGAGAATTGCGACTACAATGATCGCGGTTTCACCTGCAAGGTGCCCGCCGGCCATTACCTGATGATGGGCGACAATCGCGACAACAGCGACGACAGCCGCTACTGGGGATTCGTGCCGGACGATCACATTCGCGGCAAGGCGTTCTTCATCTGGTGGAATTGGGACGACATTTCGAGTTTCGCGTTCAAGCGCGTGGGCAGCGGCATACGCTAACGGAGGGGTTTGGAAATGGACTTGCACATGAGATTGCCGGCAAGGCAACGCGGCCTGTCGATGACGGGGTTCCTGTTCGTATCGGCCGTGGTGCTGGTCATCGCGCTGTTGAGTTTCAGGGTCGTGCCCGCGTACATAGAGTATTTTTCGGTGAAGAAGGCGCTCGAGGGCGCGCTCGCCGATTCGCCCGACCTGAACAAGGCCGACATCAAGCGGCGGATCGAGCGGCGCCTTGGCGCCGATTACATCGATTCCATGCACGCCAGTGACGTAGAGGTCACCCGCACCGGCAACGTGACCACGGCCGCTGCCAGCTGGCAGACCAAACTGCCGCTGGTCGGCAACGCCAGCCTGTTGCTGGAATTCGACGCCTCCGCCTCCCGCTAGCGGGAGGCTTCCGGGACCGGATGGCCGAATCGCTGCGCCTCGGACTGGACTACGCGTTCCGCCGCTCCGAACTGCTGCGCCAGGCGCTGACGCACCGCAGTTTCGGCGCGACCCATAACGAGCGGCTGGAATTTGTCGGCGACGCCGTGCTCAATTGCGTCGTCGGCGCGGAGCTCTACGAGCGTTTCCCGGGACTGGCCGAAGGCGACCTCTCGCGCATGCGCGCGGGACTGGTCAACCAGGACACGCTGGCGAAGGTGGCGCGGCAGCTGGGCCTGGGTCCGCAGATCCGCCTGGGCGAAGGCGAGATGAAAAGCGGCGGGGCGCTGCGCGCGTCGATCCTCGCCGATGCGCTCGAGGCGCTCTTCGGCGCCGTCTTTCTGGATGGCGGGTTCGACGCCGCGCGCGCGGCAATCGTCGCCTGCTACGGGGACGTTCTTCGCAAGGCCGGTCCGGCGACGTTGCGGAAGGACCCGAAGACGCATTTGCAGGAGTGGCTGCAGGCGCGGCGCATGCCGGTTCCTGACTATGCGGTGACGTCGACTACCGGCGATGCCCATGAACAGCAGTTCGCCGTCGAGTGCCGGATACCGGGAATGCAGATCGTGGCGTCGGGTGAAGGCAGCAGCCGCAAGATCGCGGAGCAGGCGGCGGCCGAGGCGGCGATTGCACGCATTGCAGCCGGGGAAGAAGAAGGGGACAGGCGTGGTGGCTAGGCCGGCGCCGCTGCCCTTCCGCTGCGGTCACGTCGCCCTCGTCGGCCGGCCGAGCACGGGCAAGTCCACACTGCTCAATGCGCTGGTCGGGCAGAAGATCAGCATCACGTCGAAAAAGCCGCAGACGACCCGCTACAGGATCACCGGGATCGCCACCGATGCCACGGCGCAGTTCGTGTTCGTCGATACCCCGGGCTTCCAGACCAAGCATCGCTCGCGCCTGAATGACCGGCTGAATCGCGCGGTGATGGAAAGCCTGGCGGGCGTCGACGTCGTGGTTCTGGTGCTGGACGCGGCGCGGATCACGGAAGCTGACCTGGCGGTGATCGGGCTCCTGCCGGCCGGCGTGCCGGTGATCGCCGCCGTGAACAAGGTGGATGCATTGGCCGACAAGGCCGCCTTCATGCCACGGCTTGCCGAAATCGCGCAGCTGCATCGCTTTGCCGCGATCGTGCCGGTCTCGGCGGAGAAGGGCACGCAGCTAGCCGCGCTCCGGTCCGAGATCGCCCGGGCGCTCCCCGTGTCCGAGCCGCTGTATCCTGAAGACGACGTGACGGATCGCGACGAGCGCTTCCTGGCCGCCGAATTCATCCGCGAAAAAATCTTCAGGCTGCTTGGCGACGAAGTGCCCTATGCGACGACCGTGGCCATCGATACCTTCGAACACGAGGGCGACATGCGCCGGATCCATGCGACGGTCTACGTGGACAAGCCCGGCCAGCGCGCCATCCTGCTCGGCGCGGGAGGCGCGCAAATGAAAGCCATTGCGACGCATGCCCGGTCGGACATGGAAAGGCTCTTTGGAGGACGGGTGTTCCTCGAAATCTGGGTCAAGGTGAAGAGCGGCTGGGCCGACACCGACGCCTCGCTGTCTCGTTTCGGATACTAGGCTGGCGTCGTGGCCTCCCGGGCGCCCGTGGAAAGGCATGACGGCCAGGCGGCGTTCGTCCTCCACACCTATGCGTACCGCGAGACCAGCCTCATCGTCGAGGCGTTCACCGCCGAGCATGGCCGCGTGGCGATGGTGGCGCGCGGTGCCAGGCGCCCCAGGTCGGAAACGCGGGGATTGCTGCAGGCGTTCCAGCCGCTCACGTTGTCCTGGGCGGGCGCGGGTGAACTCAAGACGCTGATGAAGGCCGAGTGGGGAGGCGGGATGCCGCTGCCCCGCGGCGCGGCGCTGCTGTGCGGGTTCTACCTCAACGAACTGCTGCTGAAGCTGCTGGCGCGGGAAGATCCGCATCCGGCGCTGTACCGTGACTATCAGGACGCGTTGGCCGCGCTTGGCGCCACCTCCACGTCGGCCACTCAGGGCGCCGTGCTGCGCCGCTTCGAACTGCGCCTGCTGGCCGAACTGGGCTACGCGCTTCCGCTGACGCACGATGCCGATTCCGGCACGGAGGTCGATCCGGCCGCACGCTACCATTACGACTTCGGGCGCGGTCCGCGGGCGGCGGCCACGATTGCACGGGAGCCCGGCAAGCGTTATCCGCGCATCCGGGGCGCCACGTTGCTCGGGCTCGCCGCAAATGCGTATCCGGATGCCGAAACGGCGGCCGAAGCCAGGCTCCTGATGCGGGAAGTGCTGGACCATTATCTCGAAGAGCGGCGCATTTTCAGCCGGCGGGTCGTGCAGGACCTGCAGGCGATCGACGAAGAAAGCGAATCCCCTTGATCGAACTGGGCGTCAACATCGACCACGTCGCGACATTGCGGCAAGCCAGGCGAACCTACGAACCGGATCCGGTGTGGGCCGCCGTCGAGGCGCACCTGGGTGGCGCGGACGGCATCACCGTGCACCTGCGCGAGGATCGCAGACACATCCAGGACGAGGACGTGCGTCGGCTGCGCGAGCTGGTCCACATCAAGCTGAACCTGGAAATGGCGGCGACCGACGAGATGCTGGACATCGCCTGCCGGTTGCGTCCCGAAATGGCCATGCTGGTCCCCGAGGGGCGCCACGAGATCACCACCGAAGGCGGACTGGACGTCGCGGCCCAGGAAGCAAGGCTCAAGTCGGCGGTGGCACGCCTGGCGGACGCCGGCATCGTCACGTCGGTGTTCATCGATGCGCTTCCGGCGCAGATCGATGCGGCCGCGCGCATCGGCGCCAAGGTGTGCGAAATCCACACCGGCCCCTATGCGCACGCGTTTCATGCCAAGGGCCGTGATCCGGAAGGCGCGGCCGTGGTGGCTGAACTCGACAGGATTCGCGCGGCCGGTGAGGCGATTCGCGGCCAGGGAATGCGCTTCAACGCCGGCCACGCGCTCAACTATTTCAACGTTCAGCCGGTGGCGCGCTTGCCGGGTGTCCGCGAGCTGCACATCGGCCACGCCATCGTGTCCCGCGCCGTCTTCGTCGGCCTGCGCGAGGCCGTGCGGCAGATGAAGGCGCTGCTGCGCGAAGCGGCGGCCGCGTGAGCGGGGTCGCCATGGCGCGCGGCCCCGTCGTGACCGGAATCGAAGGCGCGTCGCTCACCGACGCCGACCGCGTCCGCCTGCTGCATCCGCTGGCCGGAGGCGTGATCCTGTTCGCGCGCAATTTCGAGTCGTGCGCGCAGCTCAAGGCGTTGACGGCATCGATTCGCGCGCTGCGCGCGCCGCATCTGCTGATCTGCGTCGACCACGAAGGCGGGCGCGTGCAGCGCTTTCGCAACGGATTCTCGGTCATTCCCGCGATGCGGACGCTGGGCGAGCTGTGGGACCGGGACGTGGCAGCCGCGGCGGCCGAAGCCCGGCGGCTCGGCACGTTGCTGGCGCGCGAGCTGAGGGCGCACGGGATCGACTTCAGTTTCACGCCGGTGCTCGACCTCGATTTCGGCGCCAGCGCGGTGATCGGCGATCGCGCGCTGCACGGCAATCCCAACGCGGTGGCGCACCTGGCGTCGTGCCTGCGACGCGGGCTGAACGCCGGCGGCTGCGCGGCGGTGGGCAAGCATTTCCCCGGACACGGCTTCGTGGCCGCGGATTCGCATGTCGACCTGCCGGTGGACGAGCGACCGCTGCAGGCGCTGCTCTACGACGACCTGATCCCGTTTGCCGTGCTGGCCAAGGATGGACTGGAGGCCGTGATGCCCGCGCACGTGGTCTATCCGGCGGTGGACACCGTCGCCGCGGGCTTTTCGCGCGTCTGGCTGCAGGACATCCTGCGCGGGCGACTGCGATTCGATGGGCTCATCTTCTCCGACGACCTTGGCATGGCCGGCGCCGTCGCAGCTGGGGATATCGTGGCGCGCGCCGAAGCCGCCGTCGCAGCCGGCTGCGACATGGTGCTTGCCTGCAACGACCACGCGGCCACCGACGAATTGTTGGCGCGATGGTCGCCGCCGCCACAAGCCGATCTCGCTCGCCGCGCGGCGCGACTGGACGGCAAGTGACTCGGCAAGCGGGGCAGGACAGCGTTTGCCACGGCGCCTGCATCCTTGGCGACGTGAAACCGAAGCGCCGCGCTCGTTGAGGCGCTTTCACACTTCGGTGCTGCCGATCGCCTAGCGACCGTGGGGCCACTTGCCGCCCAGCCTGCGGGTCAGCTCCTCGGCGGTGTGCGCTACGAGCGGGCCCAGCTGCCTGATGCGGTCGTCGGGCAGGCGGGACGACGGACCGGCCAGCGAAATGGCACCCAGCGTCTCCCCGTGTTCGTCGTAGATCGCCGCACCGACGCAGCGCGTGCCGACGGCATGTTCCTCGTCGTCGAACGACCAGCCGCGCTGCCGGATCACGCGCACGCTGGCCCACATGGTCTCCGGCGCGGTGATCGTGTTGCCGGTGATGCGCGGCAAACCGCGCACCTTGAGGATGGCGTCGATCTGGTCGTCCGGCAGTGACGCGAACATGGCCTTGCCCACGCCCGATGCGTGCATCGGCGCGCGACTGCCCAGCTTGACGATCGTGCGCATCATTTCGCGGCATTGCACCTGGTCGACAAACACGGCTTCGGTGCCGTCGAGGATCGCGAGGTTGACCGTCTCCCCGGACTGATCCATCAGGCGGCGCATGTACGGGTTGCTCTGCGCCACGAAATCGCGGCTGGACAGGAAACTGGAGCCGACGGTGAAGGCCTGCAGACCGACGTACCATCGGCCCAGCTCGCCGGCCTGGTACACGTATCCCATCTTCTCCAGCGTCGCGAGCAGCCGATGCACGGTCGACGGCGGCAATACGACGCGCTGCCCGATGTCCGTCAGCGTCAGGCCCCCTTCCGCCAGCGCGAGGCATTCGAGGATGGACAGGCCGCGGGTCAGGCTCTGCACCTGGCTCGTGACGGCAGCGCCCTCCGCCGGCGTGCGCCCGCGCTTCTGCGGAGGGGCGAGGTGGCGATGGGACATGGGCGATTGCGCCGGATCAGTGGCTGAGGATTTTGGACAGGAAGTCGCGCGTGCGCTCGCTCTTCGGGTGGGCGAAGAACTCTGCGGGCGAATTCTGCTCGACGATCTGGCCCTGGTCCATGAAGATCACGCGGTCGGCCACCGAGCGGGCAAACCCCATCTCGTGGGTGACGCAGAGCATGGTGATGCCCATTCCCGCGAGTTCGATCATCACGTCGAGCACTTCCTTGATCATCTCCGGGTCCAGCGCGGAAGTGGGCTCGTCGAACAGCATGATCTTCGGCGTCATGCACAGCGACCTCGCGATCGCCACGCGCTGCTGCTGGCCCCCCGACAGCTGCAGCGGATACTTGCCGGCCTGTTCGGCGATGCGGACTCGCGCAAGCTGGGTCATCGCCCTTTCCTCGGCCTCCTTCTTCGGTACCTTGCCAACCCACATCGGCGCCAGCGTCAGGTTTTCCAGCACGGTCAGGTGCGGGAAGAGATTGAATTGCTGGAAGACCATGCCGACGTTTTTGCGAACCGCCTCGATCGCCTTGACGTCGTCGGTGATCTGCACGCCGTCGACGGTGAGCCGGCCTTCCTGGTATTCCTCCAGCGCATTGATGCAGCGGATCAGCGTCGACTTGCCGGAGCCGGAGGGCCCGCAGATGACGATGCGCTCACCCCTCGCGACGGACAAGTCGATGTCGCGCAGCACGTGGAAGTCGCCGTACCACTTGCTGACCTTGTCGAACGTGACGATCGGATCGCTCATGCGGCTCCCCTGTTCAACGCCTGTGCCCGATATTCAGGTGCCGCTCCACCCACTGGCTGTAGCGCGACATGGCGAAGCAGAACGTCCAGTAGATCGCGGCGATGAACAGGTACCCCTCCAGGTAGAACTGGCGCCAGTTGGCGTCGCCGCCCAGCGCGAGCGCCAGCGATCCGGTCAGGTCGTAGAGGCTGACGATGGTCACCAGCGAAGTGTCCTTGAACGTGCTGATGAAACTGTTCATGATCGACGGCACGACCAGCCGCAATGCCTGCGGCAGGACGATCTTGCGCTGGGTCTGCCAGTAGGAGAGACCCATCGCGGCCGCGGCCTCGTGCTGGCCCTTGGGGATCGCCTGCAGCCCGCCGCGCACGACCTCGGCCAGGTATGCCGCCGAAAAAAGCGTGATGCCGACGAGCACCCGAACCAGCACGTCGACGGTGATGCCCGGCGGCATGAACAGCGGAAACATGAACGACGCCATGAACAGCACCGAGATGAGCGGGACACCGCGAATCAGCTCGACGTAGACGATGCACAGCGTGCGGATCGCGGGCAGCCTCGACCGGCGCCCGAGTGCCACCAGCACGGCAAGGGGAAATCCCGCCGCGATGCTCAGCGTGGACAGCAGCATCGTGAGCGGCACGCCGCCCCAGCGGGCGGTCTCGACCGGCGTCAGGCCTGCAACGCCGCCCCGCATCAGGACGAGGAAGAGGGCCAGCACCGCCACCCATGCCGCCACCAGCCATTTGCTCCACAACGCGCGCGTGCAGCTTGCCACGACCATCGCCACCATCAAGAGCGTCGCGACCAGGGGGCGCCACTGCTCCTCGTAAGGATAGCGACCGAACAGGATCAGGCGATACTTCTCGGCGATGACGCCCCAGCACGCGCCCGCATGGTCGAGCGCACGGCACGCGTCGTTGTCCGGCGCGGTGACGGCGCGAACCACCGCCCACTCGAAGAGGTCGGGAATCCAGCGCACGACCAGCGCGCCGACGAGGAGGGTTGCCAGCGTGCTCTTCCAGCCGCCGAACAGGTTGCCGCGCATCCACGCGAGCACGCCGCCGGTGCGGGTGGGCGGCGGCCGGCTGATCACGGGAGGGCGTAGCGTGGCGTCCATGGCCTCGTGTCAGCGCTCGCGAATCGCAGACCGCGCGTTGTACCAGTTCATCAGTCCGGCAGTGACCAGCGACAACGTCAGGTAGACGGCCATGATCACCGCGATGCATTCGACCGCGCGGCCGGTCTGGTTCAGCGTCGTGTTGGAAATCGACACCAGGTCCGGATAGCCGACGGCGACGGCGAGCGACGAATTCTTGGTGAGGTTCAGGTATTGGTTGGTGAGCGGGGGAATGATCACCCGAAGCGCCTGCGGCAGCAGCACGAGCTTCAGCGACTGCCCGCGCGACAGGCCGAGCGCTCCCGCGGCTTCGGTCTGGCCCCAGGGCACCGACTGGATTCCGGAGCGGACGATTTCGGCGACGAACGAGGCGGTGTAGACCGTGAGCCCGATGGTCACCGCCAGGAACTCCGGCGTGACCGCGCCGCCGCCGGACACATTGAGGTCGTTGCGCACCGGCAGTTCCAGCGCCGTCGGCGCGCCGCCGGCAAGCCAGCCGAGCACCGCGCCGCCGAGCGCGATGGCCGCGGCCGGCCAGATCATCGGCCTCGCCACGCCGGTGCGCTCGAAGGCGGCGCGCGCCCATCGGCGGTAACGCCACGCGGCAACGACGCCCAGGGCAAGGCCGCCGAGCGTGAAGAGGTGCCCCCGCTCCCACTCCGGCACCGGAAACGACATGCCGCTCTTGCTGAGGAAGATTCCCGGGAAAGGGTTCAGCGCGTCGGAAACCGGCGGCAGCCACTCGTTCAGGATAAAGTACCACATCAAGAGCTGCAGCAGCACGGGGATGTTGCGGAACAGCTCGACGTATCCGATGCACAGGCTGCGCACCAGGAAATTGCGCGACAACCGTCCGATGCCGATCAGCGTACCGAGGATCGTCGTGAAGAAGATGCCGACGACCGCCGCGCGCAAGGTGTTGGCGAGGCCGACCAGGAATGCCTTCCAGTACGGATCGGCCGAGTCGAACGCAAAGACGCTCTCGCCGATGTCGAAGCCCGCGGGCTGCGACAGGAATCCGAATCCGCTCTGGATGCCTCGCACGCGCATGTTTTCCAGCGTGTTGTGCGCGATGAACCAGACGGCGGCGGCGATCAACGCCACCGCCAGCAACTGGTAGATCAGGCCGCGCGTCGCCCGGCTACGCCAGGACCAGTCGCGCCTCTTTGCTCGCACGCGCGAACGCCGGGCGCGTCAGCGAATCGGCGGCGCGTACTGGATACCGCCCTTGTTCCACAGGTTGTTGAGGCCGCGGGGCAGCTTCAGCGCCGACGAGGGCCCGACGTTGCGCTCGAAGATCTCGCCATAGTTGCCGACGGCCTTGATCTCACGGTACGCCCACTCCTTGTCCAGGCCGAGCAGCTTGCCGGTATCTTCGGACGTGCCGAGGATGCGCTGGATCGTCGGCTCCGTGCTCGTCTTCATCTGGTCGACGTTGGCTTGCGTGATGCCGTATTCCTCGGCTTCGAGCAGCGCATAGATCGCCCACTTGACGATCGTGAACCACTCGTCGTCGCCGCGGCGGACCATCGGTCCCAGCGGCTCCTTTGAAATCAGTTCCGGCAGGATCAGGTAATCATCCGGTTTGGCGGCTTCCTTGTTGCGGATCGACGCGAGCCCCGAGGCGTCGGTGGTATAGGCCTGGCAGCGCCCCGAGAAGAACGCCTTGACGCTTGCTTCGAAGCCCTCGAACACGACCGGCTTGATCTTGACATTCATCGCCTTGAAGTAGTCGTTGAGGTTCTTCTCGGTGGTGGTGCCCGACTGTACGCAGATCTCGGCATTCTTGAGCTGCTTGGCGCTGGTGATCTTGCTCTTCTTGGGCACGATGAAGCCTTGGCCGTCGTAGTAGGTCACCGCGGTGATGAACAGCCCGAGCGACGCGTCGCGTGTCAGCGTGAACGTGGTGTTGCGCGACAGGATGTCGACCTCGCCCGACTGCAGGGCCGTGAAGCGCTGCTGCGCGTTCAGTGGCACCCACTTGACCTTCCTGGCGTCGCCCAGCACGGCGGCGGCAATAGCCTTGCAGACGTCCACGTCGAGGCCGACCCAGTTCCCCTGGCTGTCGGCGGCCGAGAATCCGGCGAGCCCCGTGTTGACGCCGCAGACCACCTGGTCGCGCTGCTTGATCGCGTCAAGGGTCTTTCCGGCATACGCGCTGCCGGCGAACACGACACCGCCCGCAACCAGCAAGGTCGCGGAAATCAACTGCAGGGTAGGCTTGCGCATGGGAAGGTTCCTCAGGTTGAAGCGGAATGTGCGGTTAGCGGCTGCCATGTCCGGTTGGCAGGCTCGTGCCGGTCTGGATAATGACAAACCTTTGGCGGCAACACAATTGCCGTCGCATTGACAGGCGCGGCCTGCCCGCGCTATTCAATGCATCTTTCCGCCCTCGCGGCGGGACACCATTGGCCCAACCCTAAGGAGAATCGACATGGCTGAGCGGAAGATCATTGCGGTGCTGGGCGCGACCGGCGCGCAAGGAGGCGGGCTTGTCCGCGCGATCCAGGCCAATCCGGCCGCCGGGTTCACGGCCCGCGCCGTGACGCGCGACGTGAACACGCCCAAGGCCAGGGCGCTGGCGGCGCTGGGCGCCGAGGTGGTCGCCGCGGACGCGGACGACCAGGCCAGCCTCGAGCGTGCGTTCGCCGGCGCGCACGGCGCCTACTGCGTCACCTTTTTCTGGGACCACTTTTCGCCGGACAAGGAGAAGGCGCAGGTGCGCAAGATGGCCGCTGCCGCGCGCGCGGCGAACCTGCGCCACGTGATCTGGTCGACGCTGGAGGATACCCGCAAGTGGGTGCCGTTGACCGACGACAGGATGCCGACGCTGCAGGGCAGCTACAAGGTGCCCCACTTCGACGCCAAGGGCGAGTCCAACGTCCGATTCACCGAGGCCGGCGTGCCGACCACGTTCCTGCTGACGAGTTTCTATTGGGACAACTTCATCCACTTCGGCATGGGTCCCAAGCCGGGGCCGGATGGCAAGCTCGCGATCACGTTGCCCATGGCCGACAAGCCGCTGTCGGGCATGGCCGCGGAAGACATCGGCCGGTGCGCGTTTGGAGTCTTCAAGGCGGGGGACACGTACATCGGCAAGACCGTGGCCGTTGCCGGCGAACACCTGACTGGCGAGCAGATGGCGGCGGCATTTTCCAGGGCGCTGGGCAAGGAGGTCGGCTACAACGCGGTGACGCCTGCCGCCTATCGCGCCTTCGGCTTTCCCGGTGCCGACGACCTGGGCAACATGTTCCAGTTCTATGTCGAGTTCGCGGACTATTTCACGGGTGTGCGCGATCTCAAGGTGGCCCGTGCCCTCAATCCGGACTTGCAGACCTTCGCCACGTGGCTCGCCGCCAACAAGGACCGCATCCCGCTCGGTTGACGCACGGACCGCGCAAACAATGCGCGCCGCTCATGCGAGCTTGAGGTGCGGGGTCGCGGCAAAGGTCGTGCCGGCCACGTCGATCTCATAACGCGCCGATAGGATGCGCTCGTCCGTCAGCGCCGGTTCCTCGGTGCCCGCCCGCGCGTATCCCATGGCGATGGCGCGGCCGTATTTGCGGCTGTAGCCCGTCGAGGTGAGTTCGCCGACGTTGCGCCCGTCCATCAGGATCGGCTCGCCGCCCCACGGAAACGCATCGGGGTCGTCAAAGCTGAACTGCACGAGTCGCTTGCGCAGGCCGCCGTCGAGCTTTGCGGCCAGCGCGTCACGGCCGATGAAAGGCGTTGCCTTGTCCATTTTCACCGCATACGCGAGCCCGGCCTCCCACGGCGTTTCGTCCGGCGACAATTCCGGCCCCCAGGCGCGACGCCCGGCTTCGATGCGCAGCGCGTCGATCGTGTAGTAGCCGGCGTCCCTGAGTCCGCACGTGTTGCCCGCGCTCCACAGCGCGTCGTAGAGCGTGACGCACTGGTCCGTCGGCACGACCATCTCGTAGCCGGGGCCGCCCACGTAGCTCATTCGCGCTGCCCTGACGCGGGCATGCCCGACGTCGATCTCGGCGGTCATGGAGAACGGCAGCCCCGATTTCGACAGGTCGTCGGGAGACAACTGCGTCAGCAACGCCTCCGATTTCGGCCCCATCAGCGAGATCACCGAATACGCGCTGGTGACATCGACCAGCGCGGCGAATTCGTCCGGTCGGATGTGCCGTTCGATCCACGACGCATCGCGGGTTGCCTGCCCGGAGCCGGTCAGGATGAAAAACGTGTCGGCGGCAAGGCGCGTGATCGTGAGATCGCTTTCAAAGCCGCCGCGCTCGTTGAGCATGGCGGTGTAGACCATCCTGCCGACCGGCACGTCGATATCGTTGGCGCACAGCCTCTGCAGCGCGGCCAGCGCGTCGCGGCCCTTGAGCACGAACTTGGAGAACGAGGTCTGGTCGAAGACCACGACGTCTTCGCGGCATGCGCGCTGCTCCTCCAGCACGTACGGGAGCCAGCCCGGCATCGCGAAGGTATAAGGCGCGGGCTCGGCGCCGGCCGGCAGGAAGTAGTTGGCGCGCTCCCAATTGAGCTTGGTGCCGAACACCGCGCCCCTCGCCCGAAGCCGGTCGTACAGCGGCGACCGGCGCAACGGGCGCACCGTCTGCAATTCCTCGCGCGGCCAGCGCATCGCATAGTGCAGCCCGAGCGATTCCACAGTGCGATCGGCCAGATGCTTGCGGTTGGCGTGGAAGGGCGCGAAGCGACGGATGTCGACGTCCCACAGGTCGAGCGGCGCCTCGCCGCCGATGATCCACTCGGCGATCAGCCGCCCCGCGCCGCCGGAATTGGCGATGCCCGCGGAATTGAATCCGGCGCAGACGAAATAGTCGGCGACTTCCGGAGCTTCTCCGAGAATGAAGTTGCCGTCGCCGGTGAAGCTCTCCGGACCGTTCAGCAACATCTTGATTTCCGCGGTCTCCAGGCACGGCGTACGGTGGATCGCGTTTTCCATCAGGATCTGGAACTGGTCCCAGTCCTCCGGAAACAGCTGGAATTCGAACTTGTCGGGAATGCGCGAAGGATTCCACGGCTTGGCGACAGGTTCGAATCCACCCATGACCAGCCCGCCGACCTCCTCCTTGTAATAGATAAACCCGTCGGGGTCGCGGATGACGGGGAGGGCCGGCGTCACGCCGGCGATGGCCTTGGTCACGATGTAGAAGTGTTCCGCGGAGCAGAGAGGCACGTTGACACCCGCCAATCTTCCAAATTCGCGCGCCCATTGCCCGCCGCAATTGACGAGCGTCTCGCAGCTGACCTCGCCGTCCTCGTCGCCGCGCTTCCAGGAAATGCCGGAGACCCGTCCGCGCGCGACGCGCACACCCGTGACCCTGACGCCCTCGAAGATCGTCGCGCCGCGGTTGCGTGCGCCCTTGGCCAGCGATTGCGTGAGGTCGGTCGGATTGGCCTTGCCGTCGCCCGGTATCCAGACCGCGCCCGCCAGATCGTCGGTGCGCAGGATCGGTGCGATGCGTCCTGCCTCCGACGGCGTCACGTAGTCGAAGGCGATGCCGAAGCTCTTCGCGCGCGCCATCTGCCGCTTCATGAGCTGCATGCGGTCCGGCGTCCTGGCGACATTGAGGCTGCCGCATTGCTTCCATCCGGTGGCCAGTCCCGTTTCCCGTTCGAGCGTGGAGTACAGCTCGATCCCGTATTGGCTCATGCGCGTTGCGTTGCGCGTGGCGCGGGTCTGCCCGACCAGCCCGGCCGCATGCCAGGTCGTGCCGCAGGTGAGTTTGCCTTGCTCCAGCAGGACCACGTCGTTGACGCCCATCTTGGCCAGGTGATAGGCGGTGGAAGCGCCGGCAATGCCGCCGCCGACGATGACGACGCGTGCGTGTTTGGGGATCGTGTTCATGGGGGAGCCGGCAAATGGGTAAGGGAAATCCGCTGGAGATCGGGTTTCAAAGCTTGAGTGTCGCGACACCCACGACGACCGTTGCGGCGCCGGCCAGGCGGGCGAGGCCGAAGCCTTCCTTGAGCCAGAGGGCGCCGATCAATGCGGCGAAGATCACCGACGTCTCGCGCAACGCCGAAATGGCGGCCACCGGCGCGCGCGTCATGGCCCACAGCACGATCGCATAGGCCGCCACGCTGCAGAAGCCGCCCAACAGCCCCCGCCGCCACTGGCTTCTAAGATAGCCCACGGTAGGTGCACCGCGCCGATGTCGCACCCAGGCCAGGAACACGACGCCCTCGAGAAACGTGATCCAGACGACGTAGCCCAGCGCGTTGCCGGACGTGCGCGCACCGGCGCCGTCGATCAGCGTGTAGACCGCGATGATGGCGGCATTGGCGAATGCCCAGTAGGCCGCGGCGGGCGGATGATGTTCTCGCCGTGCGAAGGCAATGCCGATGATTCCCGCGGAAATCAGCAAAATGCCCGCGATCACATGGAATTCCGGCAGCTCGCGCAGGAAGATCGCGCCGAGCACCGTGACGATCAGCGGAGCGCTGCCGCGCATCAGCGGATACGCAAAGGACAGGTCTCCGGTGCGATAGGCCTGCGCCAGCGTAAGGTAATACGCGAAGTGCATGACGATGGAAGCTGCGATGAAGGGCCACGCGCTACGGTCGGGCAGCGCCACGAAAGGCAGCACGACCAGCGAACAGGCCGATGATCCGGCGACGACCGTGGCGGTGTCGAGGAGCGAATCGCCGCCGCCCGCGGACTTGAGCAGCGCGTTCCAGCCGGCGTGGAGCAGGCCGGCCCCCAGCACGGCAAGCGTTACCCCAAGCGTCAGTTCCACGTTCTTCTTTCGCTCGACCCGGGCTTGCGCGCACTTTCCAGGAATGCGCCGGACACTCAGGATTGCACGGGCGCGTGCGTCTGCGCGGCTTCCAGCGCGGCGATGAAGTGCGCCAGCGGCGGGGTGGCCATGCCCTGAACCTTGGCCAGGTCGTCCCAGAGACGCACCCTGACGGCGTCAGCGGCATACGGCTGCGCGATGAATGTGGCCGCCTGCTCCGGTGAGAAGATGCCTCCCTGCAACGCCAGGCTGCGCTTGGAATCCGCGGAAAGCGCGTCGTAGTACGCCGAACGCGTCGCGCACAGGTAGCGCTTGGCGTCGACATGCAGCTGGATCGGCTTCAGCACGTCGTCGGCGAAAATTGCGCGCAGGAACGGCAGGGCAACGAACTGGTGCAGGTCGTCCACACCGCGCAGCGTCGGAGACTCCCCCTGGTCGTTGAGCAGGTGCCCGAGATCGTGGAGGAGGGCAGCCGCGATCAGCGCGGGCGCCGCGCCGTCTTCTTCGGCGCGCGCGGCCGTCTGCAGCGCATGTTCGAGCTGGTTCACGGGTTCGCCGTCGTAGGCACGGCCGCCCTTGCGGGAGAACAGGACGCAGATGTCGGAAATGGACATGGAAGTCGGTGTGCGGTGGGGAAGTCAGGCGGCGCGCGGCTTGCGCTTCTGCCAGCCGGCCTTGCCGGGTTTGGCCAGGATCGGATCGTCGTCGGGGGCATTGACGACCGGGACGGCTTCCTTGAGCCGGGTGCGCGCCAGCACGCCGGCCTCTTCCAGGATGGGATAGGCGATGGAGCAGATGTGCGAGTTGATTCGCTTGAGGTCGGAAATGAGGTCGAGATGGAGCGAAGACGTCTCGATGCTTTCCACCGTGTTGCCGGCCAGCCGCGTGAGGTGTGAATCGGCATACGCTCGCTCGAGGTCGCGGAACAGGACCTTTTGCGCGAGCAGTTCCTGCGCGCTCTTCAGGTCACCGTTCAGGAACACGCTCATGCCGAGGCGCAGGTTGGCCACGAGTCGAGCGTGCAGGTCGCAGATCTCAGCCATTCCGGCGTCGGAGAAGCTGCGATGCTTGTCGATCTTCTTCTCCTCGAGGTCGATCAGCACGCGCTCGACGATGTCGCCGACCTGCTCCAGATTGATGGTAAACGAAACGATGTCCGCCCAGCGCCGTCCTTCCTTCTCGTCCAGCGCCTCGCGCGAAATCTGGGTGAGGTAGAGCTTCACCGCGGTGTAGAGCTCGTCGACGATGTCGTCCTTCTGCTTGAGCGTCGCTGCCAGCGCGCGATCATTGGTTTTGAGCACCGTCAGCATTCCATTCAGCATGTCTTCGATGACGTCGCCGATCCGCATGGCCTCCCGCGCCGCGTTGGCGATCGCCAGCGTGGGCGTGGTCAGGGCAGAGGGATCGAGATGGCGCGGCGCCGCGGGATTGTCGGCGGCAGGCTTGGCAGGAAGCAGGCGCTCGGCGATCGTCGCGATGCGTTCGGTCCAGAAGATGAACATCAGCGCCAATGCCATGTTGAAGCCCAGGTGGAACAGCACGGCTTCGCGCGCGGCGTCGAGTTCGAGGCCGGCAATCCAGTTGCCCAGATGGGGCAGGAGCGGAATGGCGATCACGCAGCCGATCAGCTTGAACAGGAAGTTGCCGAGCGTGACTCGCCGCGCTTCCGGCGGCGAATGCATCGTCGAGACCATCCCGAGCAGACCGCTGCCGATGTTGGCGCCGAGGATGAGGCCGAGCGCGACGGGAAGCGCGATCACATGCAGCGACGCAAGCGTCGCCACCAGCAGGACCACGGCCAGGCTCGAATAGCACAGCATCGTGAACAGGGCGGCGACCAGCATGTCGAGCAGCACGTCGCCGGTCATCGACGCGAAGATCACCTTGACGCCCGCCGCCTGCACGAAGGGCTTGGCGGCCACGGCGATCCATTGCAGCGCGAACATGATGAGCCCGAGCCCGATCAGGATGCGACCGAAGCGACCGGCCCGGGTTGCCTGCCGTGCCAGGAACATCGTGACCCCGACGAAGATCAGCAGGGGCGCGAGCCACGAAAGGTCGAGCGACAGGAAAAGCGTCACCAGCGCCGTGCCGACATCGGCCCCCAGCATCACTGCAAGCGCCGGCGCGGTGCCGATGAGACCCTGGCCGGCGAACGCGGCGACGATCAGGGCCGTCGCGGTACTGCTCTGGATGAGGCCGGTGACGCCCAGCCCGGCGACAAAGGCCGTGAAGCGCTGGCTGATGCTCTTGCGCAAAATGCGGCGCAGGTCAGCTCCGTACAGGCGCAGGATGCCGGTCCGGACGATGTGCGTCCCCCAGACCAGGAGGGACACGCCTGCGAGCAAGTTGAGCAGAGTCTGCATCGTCGCCTCGAATTTACTCCGAACGAGGCAAAAATCGCGCCACCCGCCGACGCGCCGGAGGAATTGTCGTCCTGAGGCACAACAAAAATGTCACAGCGCCTCCATGCCCGTCGATCGGGAGTTCGGCGCCGGCGTTCCCATTGCGCTCACCACGGAAGCGAATACGTCTTGGTATTGGTGAAGCTCTTCATCGCTTCCTGCACGCCTTCCTTGTAGCCGAGTCCCGAATCCTTGATGCCGCCGAACGGGGTGACCTCCAGCCGGTAGCCGGGCACTTCCCACACATTCACGCTGCCAACTTCGAGCTCCCTCACGAACCGCATGATGTCGTCCAGGCGATTCGTGCACACGCCCGAGGACAGGCCATACGCGGTCGAATTGACGATGCGGATCGCGTCGTCGACGTCGCGAAACGTGATGACCGGAGACACGGGGCCGAAGGTCTCGTGCTTGACCACCGTCATCTCCGGCTGGACGTGGTCGAGGAGCGTCGGGGAATACAGCGCGCCTTGGCGCACGTTGCCGCACCGCAGGCGCGCGCCCTGGCCGATGGCTTCGCTCGCCAGCGCCTGGAAGCGCGTCGCGGCGGCGGCGTCGATGACGGTGCCCATGTCGACCTCGGGATCGAGCGGATCGCCGTAGGTCCAGGACCGGGTCCGGGCGAGCAGCGCGTCGGTGAATCCCTCAGCAACTTTCTCGTGCACGAGGATGCGCTTGACCGCCGTGCAACGCTGGCCGGAGTTCTTGTACGAGCCGCTGGCCGCAAGTTCGGCCGCCTTCCCGACATCGGCGTCGTCCATCACGATGATCGGATCGTTTCCGCCCAGTTCCAGGACCTGTCGCTTGTAGACGGCCGTCGCCGCGATGTGTTTGCCTACGGCCACGCCTCCCGTGAAGGTCACGAGGTCGACGTCAGGATTGGTCAGGAACTCGTCGGCGATTTCGCGCGGATCGCCGGTGATCACCGAAAGCATTTCCGGGGGCAGGCCCGCCTCGTACAGCACGTCGGCAAGCAGCAACGCCGCCAGCGGCGTCTTCTCCGAAGGTTTCAGAACCATCCGGTTGTTGGTGGCGACCGACGGCGCCACCTTGTGGATGACCTGGTTCAGCGGGTGGTTGAACGGCGTGATGGCCGAAATTGCGCCCAGCAGTGGTTCGCGCATCGTGTAGACCCGCCGCGACTTGCCGTGGTGCGTCAGGTCGCACGAAAAGATCTGGCCGTCGTCCTGCAGCGCCTGGTTGGCGGAGAAGAGCAGCACGTCCGACGCGCGGCCGACTTCGTAGGTCGAGTCCTTGAGGCAGAGGCCGGCTTCCAGCGTGATCTGCCGCGCGATTTCCTCCTTGCGCGACGCGATGATCTCGCCGGCGCGCATGAGGATCCTGTACCTGTCGTGTCGCGTCAGTTTCGGTTTGTACTGCCTGCCGATGCGAAAGGCGCGGCGCACATCTTCGACCGTCGCCCTGGGCACCGTGGCGATCACCTCATCGGTGTACGGGTAGCGAATTTCAAATTCCCGGTCGCCGAACACGCGCTCCCCGGCGATGCGCATGGGTTCGCGGCGAAAGTCGGCAACGTTCGTCACGGCGCCGGCCCGTTGATGGCGAAGTCGAAGATCTGGTAGCTCTTGAGGGTGGTTGCGCCGGCCTTGATCCTGTATTCGCCGGACAGCGGCACGTTGAGTATGAAAGGCACCTTGGCCTCGGCGGTGCCGCCGTGCGTGCGCAGCCGGTGGCCCTCGAGACCGGACAGGTCGTGGTTCGCCTGCGAGCCGCCTACGCATACCCCGGCGGTGGAGATGACAACGACGTCCGCTTCGCGGTCTGCCGGCAGGTCGAGGAGGCGGCACGCCGTCTCCTTGTCGTACACGGATTCGAGGCCGTCGATGCCGCGGATGGCTTCGATGACCTCCTTTGGGGTGGTCCTGCCCGTACACCACACGCGGACGAATCCGCCCAAGGCGCCGTGGTGGGCGACGAAGGCATCGGTGATCGGGCAGATGACCGTGGTGTCGCCCTTGCCGAACTTCGCATCGAGGACGTCCTGCAGCCAGATGACGTTGGGATTGCCGGCAGCGTCCGACTTGTCGTTCATGCCATGGTCGGCGGTCAGCGCCACGATGGCGCCGAGTTCCTCGAGCCGCCCGAAGCGCAAGTCGAGCTCCTGGTAGAAGCGGCGGGCCTCGCTTTCTTCGGGCGCATATTTGTGCTGCACAAAATCCGTCAGCGACAGATACATGAGGTCCGGCCGTTCCAGTTCGAGCAGTTTGATGCCCGCGTCGATCACGAACAGCGACAGTTCCATCGAATACATTCCCGGCTGTGGCGCGCCAACCAGCTCGAGCACGTTTTCGATGCCGTTTTCGGCCATCGTGCAACGGCCCGCGAACTCGGAGGAAAAGCTGATGTTGCCCCTGGACACGTCGAGATTCTTCCCGAGCTGCCTGCGCAGCTTGTCCTTGGCCGTGATCGAAACCACCTTGGCGCCGGCCTTGGCAAATTGCGCCAGGATCGTGTCGCCGCGCAACAGTTCCGGGCCGGTCATGACGACCGCTTCGCCGGTTGCGGTGTCGAGGTAGTAATTGCCGGAGATTCCGTGCTGCGAGGCCGGGGTGCCGGTGATGATCGACATGTTGTTGGGGCAGGTGAAGCTCGGCACGGTGCCGTCGGCGACCACGCTGAAGCCCTGCCGGATGAAACGCGCAATGTTCGGAATGGCGTCGTCGGCGAGGAACCGGCGCAGGTAGGCGGGATCGCCGCCATCGATGCAGACCACCACCACCGGCTGCTTCGGCCAGCGATAGGGAACGCCGTTGACGATGACGGGCGATTGCGCGCGACTGGGGACGGTCATGGGCAGGTTTCGGTCGACGGTGATTTGTGGTGCGCGTTCATCCGGCGTTGCGCGCGGTGCGGGACGAGGGCGGCGGCGCCTGCAGCGCCTGATGCAGCCGTTCGCGGCTGTCAAGGACGTGGTTGAACAGGAGGCGCTCGGCGAGCGCCGCGTCGCCGTCGGCCACCGCATTGACGATGGCTTCGTGGTCCTGCGTTGAAATGGGAATGTTGTCGGCGTTGCGCGCGAGGGTCTCCCGCCGGTACAGGTTGAGTTCGTTCACCACGCGCCGGTAGTTGGCAAGCAGCGCCCGATTCCCGGCCGCTTGCGCGAGCAATTCGTGGAACTCGAGATTGAGCGGGAAATAGGCGTCGGGCCTGCGCGCGATGCCGGCGACATGCATGCGCTTGACGATGTCCTTGAGGCGCGCCAGCAGTGGTGGGGTGATGTTGCGGGCGGCCAGGCGCCCGATCAGCCCGTCCAGCACGGCGCGGATTTCGTAGATCTCGTCGGCTTCCTCCAGGCTCAGCTGGCGCACGTACACGCCGCGGTTCTTCTCCAGGCGAACCAGGCCGGACTCCTCGAGGGCGCGAAAGGCCTCGCGCACCGGTCCGCGGGAAACGCCGAGCATTTCGGCGATCGCCTCTTCATTCAGCTTGGATCCGGCCGCCAGGTCGCCGGCGATGATCATTCGCTCGAGTTCGCGCTGGACCAGCATGGGGAGCGAGTTCGACTGGACCAGCGCAATTGTCCTGCCCATGGGCGAGGCGCGGCCCGTGCCCGCCTGCGCCGGCGCCGCAGCCGGCATCGGTCTCGCGGCGCCGCCGGATTTCGCCGACGCGGACCGCTGGGGAGGCGACTTCTGCATCTTGCAATTAGACGCCGGACTATGTAGATTGTCAACAATCTGTAATCCAGCGGCCGCAGAATCGACAGCAAAGGGCGAGCCGGCAATCCCGGTGGGCGTCTGTTGCAGCCGCGCGGCCATTGCCCATGCTGTTTCCCTCGCGTAGCATCGGCCGTCGACTTCGGGAGCGCCGGGGAATGGTTTTTGAAGAAGCCGATTGCAACACGCGCCGCGCCCGCCGCATGCTCGCGGCGCGGGCTCGCTTTCAGTAACGTCCGTACTTTTCCATCCGTTCCGTACAGGAGCATTGCAATGACTAAATTCCGAGTCCTGGGTTCGCTGTCGACCGCCTTTGCCACGGCGCTCGTCGCCATGACCATGAGCGGCGCGGTGCTCGCGCAGAAATCTTCGCTTCTCGTCTATACGGCGCTCGAGGCCGATCAGATCAAGCCCTATGCGGAGGCCTTCAACAAGGTCTATCCGGACATCGAGATCAAGTGGGTCCAGGATTCGACCGGCGTCATCACGTCGCGGCTGCTGGCGGAGAAGGCCAATCCGCAGGCCGACTTCATCTGGGGCCTTGCGGCGACCAGCCTCGTCCGCTTCGAGACCGACGGCATGCTGCAGCCGTATGCGCCGGCCGGTCTCGCGGGAATCAAGTCCGGGTATCGCGACGCGAAGAATCCGCCGTACTGGACCGGAATGGACGTGTGGGGAGCGACCGTGTGCTTCAACACGGTCGAGGCGGCGAAGATGGGCCTGCCCAAGCCGGAAACCTGGCAGGACCTGACCAAGCCGATCTACAAGGGCAAGATCGTCATGCCAAATCCGGCCTCGTCGGGCACGGGTTACCTGGACGTGACGTCCTGGCTCCAGATCTT
The DNA here is from genome assembly GCA_035430095.1 of Casimicrobiaceae bacterium. GTDB lineage: Bacteria > Pseudomonadota > Gammaproteobacteria > Burkholderiales > Casimicrobiaceae > VBCG01. The sequence goes on from DAOMGB010000011.1 coordinate 36,153, forward strand.
CGGTGAACAGGGCGGCTGGAAATTCATGGACGGATTGCACGAGAACATCGCGCAATATGTGCACTCCGGCAGCAAGCCCTGCGTGATGGCAGGCAACGGCGAATTTCCGATCGGCATCTCGTTCGAATACCGCGCCAACACGATCAAGGCGAAGGGCGGCCCGATCGACCTGATCTTCCCCAAGGAGGGGCTCGGCTGGGACATGGAAGCCTTCGGCATCATGAAGAACACCAAGAACCTGGACGCCGCCAAGAAGCTGGCTGACTTCGCGTCGAGCAAGGCCGCGATGGAACTCTATGCCAAGAACTACGCCATCGTCGCACTGCCCGGCGTCGCGCAGCCGCTGCCCAACATCCCCGCCGACTACGAGTCGCGGCTGGTGAAGAACGACTTCGCATGGGCCGCAAACAACCGCGACAAGATCCTGGCCGAATGGACGAAGCGCTACGACGTCAAGTCCGCCGCGAAGTAGCGAGCCTGCATCAAGGCGCCCCGCATCCCGCGGGGCGCATTTTTTCCGGGGATTCTTCGCGGCGTGACCGATAACAGCTACCTGCGCATCGCGGGCATCCGCAAGTCCTTCGGCAAGTTCGAGGCGTTGAAGGACATCACGCTCGACGCGACGCGCGGCGAGCTGATGGTCTTCCTGGGGCCGTCGGGATGCGGCAAGACCACGCTGCTGCGGATCATCGCGGGACTGGAAACGCAGGATACGGGGACGATCCAGCAGGACGGCAAGGACATCTCCCGGCTGCCGGCCATCCGCCGCGACTACGGCATCGTGTTCCAGTCCTATGCGCTGTTTCCCAACCTCACCATCAGCGCCAACGTCGCCTATGGCCTGGTCAACCGGCGGCAGGCGCGCGGCGCCATCGCCACGCGCGTCGCGGAACTGCTGAAGCTGGTGGGGCTATCCGATGCCGGGCCCAAATATCCCGGGCAGCTCTCCGGCGGACAGCAGCAGCGCATCGCACTAGCGCGCGCGCTGGCCACGTCGCCGGGGCTCCTGTTGCTCGACGAGCCGCTGTCGGCGCTGGACGCCATCGAACGCGTTCGTCTGCGCGGCGAGATTCGCGCGCTGCAGCAGCGGCTCGGCGTGACCACGATCATGGTCACGCACGACCAGGAAGAGGCGCTGTCGATGGCCGACCGCATTGTCGTCATGAATGCCGGTCGCATCGAGCAGGTCGGCACGCCGCGCGAAGTCTACGAGGCGCCGGCCACGCCCTTCGTCGCCGACTTCGTGGGCAAGATCAACGTGCTGCCGGCCGTGGCCGAGGGCCGCGGGCAATTCCGCGTGGGTGGGGTGTCGCTTGCGGTGGCCGGCCAGGATATGGCCGCCGGCACCACCGTCAAGCTCTACCTGCGCCCGGAAGAGATTGCGCTCGAACCGGTCCTGCGTGCCAACGGAAATGCGCACGCCGCCATCGCGAATTCCGGCGACGGTGAAGTCAATCAGTTCAGCGCGCACATCGCCAAGGTCGAGTTCCTCGGGGCGTTCTGCATGGTGGGCGTCACGCTCGATGCCGCGGGGGCGCCCGCGTTGGTCGCCAATGTCCCGCGGCACGAGGTCGATGCGGCCCGCATGGCCGCCGGACAGGCGGTGACGCTGCGCCTGCGGCCGGACGCGCTGCGCGTCCTGGGCTGAACGGACCTTGGGCACGCCGGCCGTCGCGTTTCCGGGGTCTGTGGCCGGACGGCCGGTGCGCACGCGCGTGCATTGGCAGGACCGGCTGGCGCAGGGACTGCTGCTCATCTGCTGCCTGCTGCTGGTCCTGTTCCTGCTGGCGCCCGTGGCGACGATGCTGCTGCGCAGCGTACAGGACAACGCCGGCCATTTCGTCGGCTTCAGGCAATTCCAGGATTATTTCTCGACGCCCGCGCTGCGCAGCTCGATCTGGAATTCGCTGTGGGTCGCATCGGCCGTCACGGTCATCACCGTGCCGCTGTCGTTCGCCTATGCCTATGCTCTGACCCGCTCGTGCATGCCCGGCAAGATCATGTTCCGGGTCATCGCGCTGACGCCGATCCTGGCGCCGTCGCTTTTGGCCGCCATCTCGTTCATCCAGTGGTTCGGCAACCAAGGCCTCCTCAAATGGATCCTGGGGGGCGCGACGATCTACGGTCCGATCGGCATCATCGTCTCCGCGATCTATGCCACATTCCCGCACGCGCTGATGATCGTGCTGACCTCGCTCTTGCTGGCCGACGGCCGACTCTACGAAGCCGCGGAATCGCTGCGCACGTCCACCGCGCGCAAGTTCTTCACGATCACGCTTCCGGGCGCGCGGTTCGGGCTGATCAGCGCCACCATGGTCGTGTTCTCCTACACCGTCAGCGACTTCGGCATCCCCAAGGTCATCGGCGGCAATTTCAATGTGCTGGCGGTAGACATCTACAAGCAGGTCATCGGGCAGCAGAACTTCAACAAGGGCGCCGTCGTCGGCCTGGTGCTGCTGTTTCCGGTGCTGATCGCGTTCATCGTCGACTGGATCATGCAGGGCCGCCAGCAGGCGCAATTCTCGTCCCGCGCCGTTCCCTACGCGCCGAAGCCCTCGCCGTGGTTCGACCGCGCGATGTTCCTGTTCTGCCTGGTCGTCGCGGTGCTGATCCTGTCGGTGCTTGGCATGGCTGTCTATACGTCGTTCGTGAAATTCTGGCCCTACAACATGACGCTGAGCCTGCGCCATTACCAATTCGGATTGGTGGAAGGCGACGCGCTCAGCGCCTACTTCGGAAGCCTGAAGCTGGCGCTGATCGTGGCGTTGGGCGGCACAGTCTTCATCTTCGGCTGCGCCTATCTACTGGAAAAGACGCGCGGCGCGCCGTTGCTGAAATCCGTGGTGAGATTGCTGGCCGCGGTGCCGATGGGCGTGCCGGGCATGGTGCTCGGCCTGGGCTACATCCTCTTCTTCAACAACCCGGACAACCCGCTCGGCGGACTGTACGGCACGCTCGGCATCCTGGTGCTGTCGACCGTCGTCCACTATTACACGTCGAGCCACCTCACGGCCGTGACGGCATTGAAGGCGCTCGACAACGAATTCGAGGCCGTCTCGGCGTCACTCAAGGTGCCGTTCTACAAGACGTTCTTCCGCGTGACCGTTCCCGTGTGCCTGCCCGCCATCCTGGACATCGGCCGGTACATGTTCGTCAACGCGATGGTCACGATCTCGGCCGTGGTCTTCCTGTACACGCCCGAGACCCGTCTCGCATCAATCGCGATCCTGCGCCTCGACGAATTCGGCGAAGTCGGGCCCGCCGCCGCGATGGCGACGCTGATCGTGATCACCTCGGCCACCGTCTGCCTCATCTACGCCGTGCTGACGCGATTCATTGTCGCGCGGACGCAGGCGTGGCGCACGCCGTTGATACTGTGACTTCCGCACGTTCCTGCCCATCACGCGAAGGACACCGCCCATGAGCCTCCACTCCCGCGATCCGATCCTGCTCACGCCCGGCCCGCTGACCACGTCGCTGCCGACCAAGATGGCGATGCTTAGGGACTGGGGCTCCTGGGACGCGGAATTCAACGCTGTGACGGCCCAGGTGCGAGCCAAGCTGACCGACATCATTCACGCCCGCGATACGCACACCTGCGTACCGATGCAGGGCAGCGGCACCTTCGCCATCGAGGCTGCCGTAAACACGTTGGTGCCGCGCAACGGCCACGTGCTCGTGCTGATAAACGGGGCCTACGGCAAGCGCTTCGCGAAACTGACCGAAATGATGGGCCGCAAGGCGACGACTTTCGAAACCGACGACGACGTGCCGACGACCGCCGACGACGTCGAGCGGCTGCTTTCCGACGATCCGTCGATCACCCACGTGGGCCTCATCCACTGCGAAACGTCGACTGGCATCCGCAATCCTCTGGAGGCGATCGCGGAGGTGGTGGCGCGACATGGCAAGGGCCTGATCGTCGACGCCATGAGCTCGTTCGGCGCGCTGCCCATCGACGCGCGGTCGATGCGGTTCGATGCATTGATCGCGGCCTCGGGCAAATGCGTGGAAGGGCCGCCGGGCATGGGATTCGTGCTGGTTCGGAAGGGCCTGCTCGAACGATGTGCCGGCAATTCGACGTCGCTCGCACTGGACCTTGCCGACCAGTGGGCCTACATGGAAAAGACGACGCAATGGCGGTTCACGCCACCGACGCACATCGTCGTGGCGCTGAATGCGGCGCTCGACCAGTACATCGGCGAAGGCGGGCAGCCGGCACGGCTGGCGCGTTACACGTCCAATTGCGACACGCTGGTCAAGGGGATGAAGGATCTGGGCTTCTCTCCATTCCTCGATCCGGCCATCCAGGCGCCGATCATCGTGACTTTCCACGCGCCTGCCGATTCGAGGTACGTGTTCAAGGAGTTCTACGACCGCGTCCGCGACAAGGGCTTCATCCTGTATCCCGGCAAGCTCACGAAGCTCGAGACTTTCCGCGTGGGCTGCATCGGCGCCATCGGTCCCGACGAAATGCGTCACGCGGTCAACGCGGTGCGCGACACGGTTGCGGAAATGGGCTTGAAGCACACTTCGCCCGCTCACGCGAGGCGCGCCGCCGCCTGAGTGCTGCGCAGCGCCGCCAGGCCCGCGCAGGCCGGCGACGCCGGGTCGATCGCGCCGTGCCGCAGCAGGAAGTCGAGGACGACCAGGCTCGCATCGGCGGTGACGGCGTCGGGGCCGTCCGGTTGCGCGATCAGTCGCGCGGCTTCGGCGAGCGTCACCCGGCGATGCTCGACTGCCTCGCCGTCCTGATTCTGCGGCACGAAGTCCTCTGGCAGCCACAGGTCGTGGACGAAGATCGTTTCCGATTGCAGGCCGTCGGGCTGCTGGCGCCGGATGTGGACCACGCCCGCCGGCAACGCGCGCGCCGCCTGGTCGTCCGATATGCCCGCTTCCTCCCACGCTTCCTTTACCAGCGTGGCGCGTAGCGTGACCCCGGCGGCAATGCCTCCGCCGACCAGATTGTCGAGCATCCCCGGGTCGATCGCCTTGTCGGCACTGCGACGCGCGAACCACATCCGCGCTTCCGGCGCGCCGCGGACGACGCCATTGACGTGCGCCGCCCACGTGTGGATGCCGAAATATCGCGCGGCCGCCCGTTCCAGGCGGAACCATGGCGCCGCGCCGAACGCCGGCGCCACGGCATAGAGTTCGTTTCGCCATGGCGTCAGCGCGCCTTCGGCGGCGAGACTCGCGGCGACGGTGGCCATCGCCGCGCTACGCGACGCCTCGTCGTCCAGCGCGGGCCGAAACGACACGGTGTCGGCGTCCACCACGAAGACTTCCGCGAAACCGGCGAGCCGCGCCGCGCGCTGCGCGTCGATCCAACCGGCGCCGGCGGATCCGACGAGAAATTGACGGAGGTCAAGCGCGGGCGGGGCCAGTGCCCGCCCAAGTCGGTCGAGAATGGCAATTGCTGTAGGATTGCCGATCAAGCAGGGGACTCCGGCGGACTGCCATACCGAGACTTCGATTCCATGGTCCAAGACATCCTGGCGCTGTTCGACCTCGATCACACGCTGCTGCCCAACGACACCGACGAACAGTGGGTCGAGTTCCTGCTCGCGCGCGACAAGCTGGACCGTGCCGCTTTCGACGCCGCGAACCTGGAGCTCGGGCAGCGTTATCGGCGCGGCGAGGCCGGCGAGATCGAATACGTGGAATTCTACCTGTCGACGCTGGCGCCATTCACGGCAGAGGAGCTGGAGCTGCTGCACCGGGAATTCATGCAGGAGCGCATCCTGCCGTCGATTCCGGCCGCGGCGCGTGCGCTCATCGCCAAGCACCGCAGGCTCGGACATTTCATGATCATGACCACGGCAACCAGCCGCTTTCTGAGCGGCCCGATTGCGCACGAACTGGGCTTCGAAAACCATATCGCGACCGAGCCGGAGATGAAGCAGGGACGGTACACGGGCCGGACGGTCGGCACGCCGAACATGCGCGAAGGCAAGGTGGAACGCCTGCTTGTCTGGCTTGCGCAGCGCGACCTCCGGCTCTCGGACTTTCGCGAGAGCTGGTTCTACAGCGATTCGCAGAACGACCTGCCGCTGCTTTCGCATGTGACGCATCCGGTGGCCGTGAATGCGGACCCGGTGCTCGCCGCCCATGCGCGGCACAAGGGGTGGCCGCAGATCGTGATCGGGTGAGGGGGCCGGGCGCGGCCCCCGGGGCCGGCGTCGTGGACCGCCGTGCGAAAATGGCGGGTCTCTCTCCCTGAAGTGCCAATCCAATGAGTGCGCGGATCATCGACGGCAAGGCCGTCGCCCAGAGTGTCACAGAGACGGTCCGGCTGGAGGTCGCGGAATACGTTGCCTCGGGGCGACCCGCGCCGGGCTTGGCGGTCGTGCTGGTCGGCGACAGCGCAGCGTCGCAAGTCTACGTCCGCAACAAGCGCAGGACGACGGAGACGGTCGGCATGCGTTCGTTCAAGCACGACCTGCCCGCAACGACCGGGGAGGCGGAATTGCTGGCGCTGGTGGAACGCCTCAACGCCGACCCGGACGTCAACGGCATCCTGGTGCAGCTGCCGCTGCCGAAGCAGATCGACCCGGCACGCGTGATCGAGCGCATCGACCCGAAGAAGGACGTCGACGGTTTCCACCCCTACAACATCGGGCGCCTGGTGCTCAAGATGCCGACGCTGCGGCCCTGCACGCCGTTGGGCTGTATGCGCTTGCTGCAGGAAACCGGCGAAGAACTTGCGGGCAAGCACGCGGTGGTCATCGGGCAGTCGAACATCGTCGGCCGGCCGATGGCGCTGGAACTGCTGATGGCGCGCTGCACGGTGACGATCTGCCATTCGGCCACGCGGGACTTGCCGGGCATCGTGCGTCAGGGCGACATCGTGGTTGCGGGCGTGGGCAAGGCCAATTTCGTTCCGGGCGACTGGATCAAGCCCGGCGCCATCGTCATCGACGTCGGCATCAACCGCTTGCCGGACGGCAAGCTGTGCGGCGACGTGGATTTCGCGGCCGCGAGCGCAGTGGCCGGGTGGATCACGCCGGTCCCTGGCGGCGTCGGGCCGATGACGATCGCCACGCTGCTCGCCAATACCCTGCGCGCAGCGCGGTGGCAAGCCGGGGAGTCCGGGGCAGGCTAGGTGTAAAGGTTCAAGACGTTATTTCCGCAATGCATGAATTTTTCTCATCCGTCGTCCCCGCGAACGCGGGGACCCAGAGGCTTCCGTCGGATTCCGCGAGGCCGCAAAACGACGCCACTGGGTCCCCGCGTTCGCGGGGACGACGGTGGCTCGGATGTTGTTCGCGGGGACGACGGTGGCTCGGAT
>DAOMGB010000011.1:43543-62937 GCA_035430095.1 Casimicrobiaceae bacterium
GTCGTTCGCGGGGACGACGGTGGCTCGGATGTCGTTCGCGGGGACGACGGTGGCTCGGATGTCGTTCGCGGGGACGACGGTGGCTTGGATGCATCTGCGGCATTCAATCGGGCAACAACGTCTCGATGAATGATACCTAGGCGGCGCGCAGGTGCCAGGCCTTGGGTCGCGTGAAGGTCTGGATGCCGTACGTGGACAGCGTCAAGCCAATTCCCGAATGCTTGACGCCCGACCACGGCAGGCGCGGGCTGACGCGATCGCAGCAATTCCAGTACACGCTTCCTGCGGCGACCTTGCCAAGTATCTTCCTGGCGCGTTTTTCGCTGGTCGTGTAGACGCCGGCGGTCAGGCCGTACTCGGTGTCGTTCATGAGGTCGATGGCCGCCTCGTCGTCCGCGACCGCCTGCAATCCGATGATGGGGCCGAACGACTCGTCGCGCATCACCAGCATCGAATGGTCGGCGTCGGCCAGCACGGTCGGCGCGAACCAATTGCCCTTGCCCTTGAGGACGTTGCCGCCAAGCAGCAACTTGGCGCCCTTTTTCCTGGCGTCCGCCACCTGCGCCTTCAGCACGGCCAGCTGCGGTTTTCGGGTGATGGCGCCGATGTAGGTGGTTTCGTCCTGTGGATCGCCGATCTTGAAGCTCTTCACCTCGGCCACGAACGCGGTGACGAACACCTCGTAGATCGCTTCGTGGATGTAGATTCGCTCCACCGAACAGCACGACTGTCCGGTGTTGTAGAACGCGCCATCGGCCAGGCCGGCCGCGGCCGCCTTCACGTCCACATCCTCGCAGACGTAGATGGGATCCTTGCCCCCCAGCTCGAGCTGCGTCTTGATCATCCGCCGGCCGGTGCTGGCCGCGATGGCCGCGCCGGTCCGGTAGGAACCGGTGAAGAACACGCCGTCCACGGGTTGCCGCAGCAGGGCCGCGCCAGTCTTGCCATCGCCGATGACGGCGATGAACACGTTGCGGGGAACGCCGGCTTCGTGCAGCAGGTCGGCGATGTGCTGCCCGGTGAGGGTCGCGAATTCGGACGGCTTGTACAGCACCGCGTTGCCGGCCGCCAGTGCCGGGACGAACACGTTCCCGCCGACGAAATACGGATAGTTCCACGCCGAGATGTTGGCTATCACACCGAGCGGCACGTGCCCGATGCGCTCCTCCAGCTTGGTGTCCGCGTCGGCGAACACCTTTTCCTCGCGCAGCGCACGCTCGGTTTCGGCCAGGAAGAAGTCGATGCGGCCCGTCAGTCCGTTCAACTCGTTGCGCGATTGCCGGATCGGCTTGCCGACCTCGCTGGTGAGCGTTCTGGCCAGCGTGTCCTGCCGCGCAATCAGCAGCTCACGGAATTTGCGGAGGGTGGCAAGTCGCGTGCGTATCGGCACGGCGGCCCAGGCCGGCTGCGCGGCGCGCGCCAGTTCGTACTTGGCGCGCACGGTCTTCAGCGTGTCGGCGGCGACTTCGGCGATCACGGCGCCCGTGGCCGGATTGGTGATTTTCATGTGGGGGCTCTACAGTGCATAGGCGGCGGATTTGTGTCTCGTGGCCGCGGCCAGGAAATCGTCGAGCAGCGGCGTGTCATCGATGAACGAGGTGTCGCCCGGCGGGTGGAACTCGGGATGCCACTGTACCCCAACGAGATAGGAGGTGCCGGTCCAGCGTATCGCCTCGACCATGCGATCGGGCTCGGACCACGCCTCGACGGCGAGTTCGCGGCCCAGATCCTTCACGCCCTGATGGTGCACGGAATTGGTTTTCACGAGCGTCGCGCCGGGATAGAGGGCCGCGAGCCCGCTTCCGGCGACGATGGAGGTCGCATGGCAATTCCTGTCGTAGATCGATTGCATCCGGTGGCGCAGCGCATCGGGGCACTGCGTCGGAATGTCCTGGTACAGCGTCCCGCCCATAGCAACGTTGATGACCTGCGCGCCGCGGCACAGTCCCAGAACTGGTTTTCCCAGCGCCACGAACGCGCGCAGCAGCGCAATTTCGTAGACATCCCGGATGCGATCCCCGTTCCACGCCGGATCGAGCGCCTTCTCCCCATAAGTGTCAGGACACACGTCGGACCCGCCCATCAGCACCAGCGCATCAAGTTCGCGCGCGTAGTCGTCCACCGTGACTCCGCTGCCCGGGCGCCGGGTCTCACCATCGGGTGAAGGGACCATCAGAGCGAGGACGTCGCGTTGCATAAGCCAATGCGCCACGTTCTGCTCGATGTACTGGAGCGTCTTGCCCTGGAACAGCGTGCGCGGCTGGTCGCCGTGCATGAACGAAGCCGAGATGCCGACCTTGAGCATGGGCGTGTCAGATCGCCGCGATGAACAGGTTCTCGAAATCGGACGCCGTGCACTTGCGCGGATTGGTCTGGTGGCAGATGTCGGCGATGGCGACCTCCACCAGTCGCGGGATGTCCGATTTGGTGACGGCGCGCGCCCCGCGATAGTCGGAAAGCCGTGCCGGGATCGCCAGCGACGCCTTGAGGGTCGTCAGCCAGGCGATGAAGGCGATGGCGCGCGCCTCCGCCGTGCCATCCTCGGCGCCCGGCACGCTCGCCGCATGCGCGAGCTCGGCCAGCTTGGCCGTGGCCGACGGTAAATTGAAGCGCATGACGTGGTCGATCATGATGCCGTTGGCGAGGCCGTGATGGAGGTCAGCCACCGTCGACAGCGCGTGGGCGCAGGAATGCACGGCGCCCAGATCCTTCTGGAACGCGACGGCGCCCATCATCGAGCTCATCAGCATGTCGGCGCGGGCGTCGAGGTCGCGGCCGTTCTTCACGGCGCGCGGCAGCGCCCGCGCGGCGATTCGCACGCCTTCGAGGGCGATGCCGTCGCACAACGGGTGATAGGCGGGAGAGAGGTAGGATTCGACGTTGTGGGTCAGCGCGTCCATGCCCGTCGCGGCGGTGACCGACGCGGGCAGGTCCAGCGTCAACTCCGGATCCGCGAACACGGCCTTGGCAAGCAGGAGCGGCGAGAAGATGATCTTCTTGACGTGGGTGACGTCGTCCGACACCACGGAAGACCGGCCGACTTCCGAACCCGTGCCGGCGGTGGTCGGCAGGGCGACGAACCAGGGGATGGCTTGCGTGATCTGGCGCACCTGGGGGTGGTCCCACGCATACTCGAGGATGTCGCCGTCGTGCCGCGCCATCAGCGCCACGGCCTTGGCGACGTCGAGCGCGGCGCCACCGCCCACGCCAATGACGGCATCGGCCGCGTGCGCCTTGTAGGCAGCGGCTCCGGCCATGACCTGGCTGCGCACCGGATTGCCGAAGATCTCGGAATAGACGGCGATGTCGAGGCCGGGGAGGTCGGCCAGCAGTGCGGGCAGCAGCGGGAGCGCCGCCACGCCGCGATCGGTGACCAGCAGCGGCCGCCGGATGCCCTGGCCTTTCAGGTGATCGGCGACGAGCTTGCGCGCGCCGGGGCCGAAATGGATGGTGGTCGGGAAGCTGAAGCGTTCGATGCTCATTGGGCTCTCGGTGGGTGATCTCAGAGGAAAAGTATCATGCGTTCTTTGTCGAAATACGTGCCCGCGACCTTGATGGCGCGCGGCTCCACGCCGAACGTCTTGAAGCCGGCGACGCGATAGAGTTCGCGCGCGGCGTCGTTGCTTAGTGTCACCGACAGCACCAGCTGTTCCAGCCCGAGGACATTTCTCGCGTGGTCGATCACCGCCTGCAGCAGCGCCCTTGCCAGGCCTCGGCGGCTTGATTCCGGCGCCACATACATCGCGACGACATCGCCCTTGTGCCGGTTCTTGATGCGCGGCTCTCGCGCGAGCCCGACCATGCCCTGCAGCTCACCGTCGACGAAGGCGCCCCAGAAGGTGTTGTCGCCAGCTCCCAGTCGTTCCTCGGTCGCGGCGAGCGGCTTGCTCACTTCTTCCTCGTAGCTCGACGTGAAGGCGTCGGCGTGGTCCTTGAGCGCACGCAGGCGCAATTCGCGAAAGGCCGCGGCATCCGCCGTCGTCAGTTGCCTGATTTTCGCTGTTCCCGTCATTGCCACCAAGCTTCCCACTCGCGTGTGAATCCTGCGACCGCGTCGTCCAAGCTAGATGATCTCGAAGTAGCGTTTCAATTCCCAGTCGGTGACGCCGTCCAGCCATTGCCGCCACTCCCAGTCGCGCGTCGCGGCAAAATGGTCGACGAAGTCGTCGCCGAACCAATCGCGCGCGATGTCGGACTTCTCGAAAATGCGGGTGGTCTCGATCAGCGTGCGCGGCGCGCGCGGAATGTTCTCGGCACCTTCGTTGGTGCCGGTGATCGGCCTGGCGGTCAGCTTCAGGTTCTTTTCCACTCCGTGCAGGCCGGCCGCGATGACGGCGGCGATCGCCAGATAGGGGTTGATGTCGGCGCCCGGGCAGCGGGTCTCCAGGCGCGTCGACTTGGGCGACCCGGGAATCACGCGGAAGCTGGCCGTGCGATTGTCCACGCCCCATGTCGGCTTGACCGGCGCCCAGAAGCCGTCGACCAATCGCTTGTAGCTGTTGATCGTCGGCCAGAACATCGGCGCGAATTCCATCAGCACGGACACCTGGCCGGCCAGGTAGCTTTCGAACAGCCTGCTCATCCCGTGATTGCCCTTGGGATCATAGAAACGGTTGGTCTTCCCGTCCGACAGCGACTGGTGAATGTGCCCGGAACAACCCGGATAGTGCTGGCTCCACTTGGCCATGAAGCTCGGCATGATGTCGAAGTGCGACGCGATTTCCTTGGCGCCCGTCTTGAACAGGATCGCGCGATCCGCCTGTTCGAGCGCTTCCGAGAACAGGATGGCCGCCTCGTAGACCCCGGGTCCGGTTTCCGTGTGCAGCCCCTCGATCGGCACGCCGAAAGCGCCCATTTCGGTGAACAACGCCTCGAAGAACGGCTGCGCCGCGTTGGCGCGCAGCAGCGAGTAGCCGAACATGCCTGGCGTGATCGGGTCGGGGCCGACGCCTTTTTTCTCGGCCCAGGATTGCGGCGTTTCGGAGAAATTGAACCACTCGAATTCCATGCCGCACATCGGCGTGAAGCCCAGCTTCTCGGCGCGCCGCAGCACGCGCTTCAGCACTTGCCGCGGACACAGCGGGAACGGCGCCTCCTTTCCGCCCTTCTGCCAGACGAATTCGCCCAGGAAGAAATGCACGTTGTCGTCCCAGGGGACTTGCCGGTGTGTGCCCAGGTCGAGCCTCGCCAATACGTCAGGATAGCCCTTGTGCCAGCCCGTGAGCTTGGTGTTGTCGTAGCAGACGTCCTGCGAATCCCAGCCGAACACCACGTCGCAGAATCCGAAACCGCCCTCGACCGAGGACACGAACTTGTCCTTGTGCATGTACTTGCCGCGCAAAATCCCGTCGATGTCCGCGCAGGCCACCTTGACGCGGTTGCCGGGAGACTTGCGGACAGCGTCGATGACTTTGGCGGGGGTGACCGGCGTGGGCATGGTGCGCTCCTGTTGTTGTCTTGTGCCGCGGGCGTGAAGGGGTCGCCGTACAAGCCGGGTTCGATTCTAGCAGTCCCGGGACAGCGGATCCGGTATGGACTCTGATCGCGCGAGCGACCGGGTGGCGACGATCCGGATGGCGCGGGTGGACCCGTTTCTGTAGCATCGCGTCATGATCATCCTGCTGATGGGAGTGAGCGGCTCGGGCAAGACGACGACGGGGCAGGCGCTGGCGTCCACGCTTCGCTGGCCTTTCTTCGATGCAGACGATTTCCACCCGGAAGCGAACGTGGCCAAGATGGCGGCCGGCACACCCCTGACGGACGATGACCGCTGGCCGTGGCTGGACCGGATCGCGCTTGAAATGCGCGGTGTCCTGGCGCGCGGCGGGGATGCGGTCTTCGCATGCTCGGCGTTGAAGGCGGCCTACCGCAGCCGGCTGCAGGTGGCCGGCGATGTCCGCCTGGTGCACCTGAAAGGCGACGCCGCGACCATTGGCGAGCGGCTGGCGCAGCGTGCGCACCGGTACATGCCGGCATCGCTGCTTCCGTCCCAATTCGCGACTTTGGAAGAGCCTCGAGATGCGGTCGTTGTCGACATTCGGGAGCCGGTGCCGATGCAAGTCGAGCGCATCTGCCATGCATTGATCGACGACAAGGGAACGACGGAGAAACGATGAGCGACAGGCCGTTGGGCAAGGCAACCCAGTTGGGACATCTCGGACGCGCGCCGCGCAAGTTCATGGGCGCGGTCAACACGCCGGTGTTTCGAGCGACCACGATGCTTTTCCCGACCGTGGCCGACCTCGAGGCCTCGGCGCGCGGCGATTACGACGGCATCGGGTACGGCCTGCACGGGCTGCCCACGGTCACGGACCTCCAGAGCACCATGGCCACTCTCGAAGGGGGGCACGCGGCGCTTGCCGTGCCGTCGGGCTTGACGGCAACCACGCTGCCGCTGCTGGCGCTGGCGCATCCGGGAGACCACGTCCTCGTCACCGATTCCGTATACGGACCGACGCGCCGCTTTTGCGAGCTGCACATGAAGCGCATGGGCGTCGAGGTGAGTTACTACGATCCGCTGCTCGGCGCGAACATCGCGCGGGAATTTCGAGCCAACACGCGCATCGTGTTCGTCGAATCCCCGGGGTCGCTGACGTTCGACGTGCAGGACGTACCGGCCATTGCGGCGGTCGCGCACGATCGAAACGCGCTGGTGATCATGGACAATTCCTGGGCGACGCCGCTGTTCTTCCGTGCGTTCGACCATGGCGTCGACGTGTCGGTCCACGCGGCCACCAAGTTCATCGGCGGACACTCCGACGTGCTGCTGGGGCTCGTCGTGGGCAACGCGGCGACGTTTCCGGCGTTGCATCGGCTGTGGACGGACATGGGAGTCACGGCGTCCACCGACGATTGCTTCCTCGGCCTGCGCGGTCTGCGGACCCTGGCGGTTCGGCTTGCGCGTCACCAAGCCAGCGGGATCCGGATCGCGGAGTGGTTGCGGGGGCGGCCCGAGGTCAAGGAAGTGATCCACCCCGCGTTGCCCGGGGCGCGCGGCCACGAATTGTGGAAACGCGACTTCACCGGCGCCACGTCGCTCTTCGGCATCGTTCTCAATCCGGTGGCGAAGGAACGCATCGATGCCATGCTGGACGGGTTCCGCCTGTTCGGCATGGGCTGGAGCTGGGGCGGCTACGAAAGCCTGGTGATCCCGATCTATCCCGAGCGCGTTCGCACGGTATCGCAATGGGATGCGGGCGGCCCCGGGCTGCGCCTGTACATCGGACTCGAGGAGCCCGATGACCTGATCGCCGACCTGACCGAGGGTTTCTCGCGACTCGGGGGCCAGGGATAGGTCGCCACAGCACGGGACGACGCAAGAAGCTCAAATGACGACGCCGGCGGGACTCACCTGGGGCCGGACGGACTCGATTCCTGCTCGATTCGGACGGCGGCGCGTTTTTGGTTAAGATCGTGCTTCCCCCGGCGATCGCTTCTGCACGGCCACCTTCCTCGACGCACCTCACCCCCATGGTCACCAACAGACTGTTCCGCTCTGCGCCGCATCAACATGCCGACCCGGCACGACGGGTCGACGGGGTCGCCCTGCTTCCGCCCGAATCCGACGAGCTGGCTTCATTGCTTGCCGACGATCCCTCGCCCGAGGTTCGCATTGCCGCTGCGGGCCGATGCTCGAATCTCGGTCCTCTCGCCGCGGCGTGGGAAAGCGAAACCGATTCTGCCGTGCGGACGGCCGTTGGGATGGCGCTGGGCACCGTGCTCGCGGGCACGCAGGACGGCGCGCGCGCAGCGGCATGGCTCGAGGCAGACTCGTGCAACGACGAGATTCGGGTCGAGGTTGCGCGTCGCACCGGGGACTCAGCGCGTCGGCACGTCGCGATCGCCGCGATCCGCGACGAGGCGCACCTTATCGAGCTCGCGCTCGCCGCAGACCATGCGGAGACGCGCCTGGCGGCCGCGGAGCGCGTGCGCACGCCGGAAGGGCTGCGCAAGCTTGCCGACGCGGCCCGGAACAAGGATAACGGCGTGGCGCGGCTCGCCCGGAAGCGATTCGACGCCATCGTGGATCGCGAGGCGCAGGCGGCCGAGGCGGACAGGATTCTCGCGCGGCTGGAGGAACTCGCGACCACGCCCGGTCCGATCGTCACGGTGGTCATCGAGCTCGACCGGCGCTGGCAGGCGCTGAGTCTCGGCGACGATGCGGCCCGGCTGGCGCGTTGCGAGTCCGCCCGACAGGCGCTCCAGGCGCGTTTCGACCGCGAGCATGCGGAGCAGCAGGCGCGGCTGCGGTTCGGTCACAGGCTGGACGAGTGGCTCCAGCGGGCGGATTCGCCTGCCACGTCGGATGCGCTGTCGAACGCACTGCACGAGCTTGCGGCGTTGCGCGATGAGGCGCGCAAGTATCCGGAGACTTCGGTCGCGGTGCGACTGGAACAGGCGGAACTTCGCATCGAGCAATGGACGCAGGAGCTGCAGGCGCTTGCGGGGGCGGAAGCGCTGGTCGTGGAAGCCGAGCAGCTTGCCGCGGGAACGTCGATCGACAACGCGAAGCTGCCGGAAAGGTGGCTGGCCCTGGATCAGCACACGCGAACGCCGGCGCTGGCGCTGCGGTTCGATGCCGCGTTGGCGACGATCGAGGAGCGCCGGCTCGCGCAGATCCGGGCCGCGGAACATGAAACGCAGGCGGTGCGGCAACACGTGCACAGCCTGCTACACGTGGCGGAGCAGGCGTTAGCCGAAGGCCAGTTGCAGGCGGCCCGCGCGGCAGCCGACGAGATCCGGGCGTGCAAGCACGGTGCCGGAACCCTGCCGAAGCCGACGGTGCAGAGGTTGAGCCGTCTCACGCAGCAACTGGCGGAACTCGAGCGCTGGGAGTCGTTCGGCCAGCACAACGCGCGCATTCAACTGTGCGAGCGCGCCGAAGCGGCCGGCACGCTGTCGCTGGACGCCCCGCGCCTCGCGGCCGAAGTGCAGAAGCTGCGCGACGAGTGGAAGGCGCTCGACGCGCAGCATGCGGGGGTCCCCAAGGCGCTTTGGGAGCGCTTCGACCACGCGTGCGAGAAGGCCTATGCGCCCGCCGCGCGGCACTTCGCGGAACAGGCGGCACTGCGCAAGCAGGCGCGCAAGCAGCGCGAGGAGTTCATCGCGGCCGCGGCGGCGCAGGCGCAGACGCTGCTCGCCGAGCCTCGCGACTGGCGCGCCATCGAGCGCTGGCTGCGCGAAACGAATGCACGGTGGCAGGACGGTACGCTAGGCAGCGTCGAGCCGAAGGCGTGGAAGGCCTTCGACGCCCGGTTCAAGGGCGCGCTCGCCGAGTTGCGCGACGCATTGTCCGCGGCGCGCGACGGCGCGAAAGGGCGCCGCGTGGCGCTGATCGAGGAAGCGGCGGCGCTGGCGGCGAAGGCCATGGACCGCGAAACACCGGCGCAGGTCAAGGCGCTTCAGGCCAGGTGGCAGGCGCAGGCGAAGGAGCTCTCGCTGGCGCAGCGCGATGAGCGCGCACTGTGGGAACAGTTTCGTTCCGCGTGCGACGCGGTGTTCGGGGCGCGAGAAGCCAGGCGCAAGGAGGTGGACGAGAGGAAGAGCGAAGGTCGCCGCGCGCTGGAGGAGATCTGCGTGCAGGCCGAGCAGCTGGCGTCGGCGACGGACAAGGGCGAGCAGGACCTGCGGCGAACGTTGCGGGACCTGCAGGAACGGTGGAAGCAGGCGACCCGTGCGCCCGAGCCCGCGCTGAGGGTCCTGGAATCCCGCTTCACGAAGGCGAAATCGGCCGTGGAAACCGTGTTGTCGGCGCGAGCGCGAGCCCGTGAGGAAGCGGTGTGGCAGGCCCTGGCGTCCAAGGAGCGTCTGTGCGAGGAACTGGACGCCGCGCTGTGCTCGCGGCAAGCCACCGTGGACGCGACGGTGACCGCCGAACGCTGGGCGGCGCTACCGGCGCTGCCCGCCGCGTGGGAAAAGGCGATGCTCGCGCGGCGCGATGCGGCGCTCCGGGCCGCCGCAGAAGACTCCGCCGCAGCCGCACATGTGACCAGGGTCGAACGCGGCGCCGACGCGCGGCGCGAATTGCTGCTCGAGCTGGAGATGCTGCTGAGCCTCGAAAGTCCCGCCGAGCTTTCGGCACAGCGGCTTGCGTTGCAGGTGAAAAGGCTGCGCGATCGCTTCCAGACCGCGGCAACGACGGGGAACAACACCGTAGCGGACATCCTGCTCGCCTGGTGCGCGCAGCCAGGTGTGGCGGATGCGCGCGATCGGCAGCGCAGCGACCGCATCTTCGCGGCGGCGGCGCGGGCGAAGTGAGTGCAGCTCGCGTGCCGTTGACCGTTCAGGCGCCCGTTCCGAGATAGACCTGCTGCACCCGTGGATTCTCGCGGATGCCCTCGGGGTCGTCTTCGGCAATGATGCGCCCCCTGTCGAGCACGATCACCCGGTCGGCGAAGCCGAACACCACGTCCATGTCGTGCTCGGTGAAGAGCACAGCAATGCCGTCGTTGCGGGCCAACTCCGCTGCCACCCGCATCAGGCGCCCGCGTGAACGCTTGGCCATGCCGGCGGTCGGCTCGTCCATCAACAACAGCCGCGGTCGGCCGGCCAATGCCAGCGCAAGCTCGACGCGCTTGGCGTTGCCGTAGGCGAGCGCGGCGCAGTGCGCGTCGGCCAGGTCCGCGCAGCCCACGCGCGCGAGCAGCAGGTCCACCTCCGCGTCGCCTTGGGCGGCGACGGCGGCGGTCATGTTGCCCGTGCGTCCCGCGTGCGCGAGCAGCGCCAGGCGAACGTTCTCGCGCACGGTCATCGAGGCGAACGTCGCCGCGACCTGGAACGTGCGGCCAACGCCGAGGCGCGCAATCCGCTGCGGAGGCATGCCGTCGATCCGCCTGCCGTCGAAGGTCACCCGGCCGGCGTCTGGCGCGAGCTGGCCATTGACCAGGTTGAAGCACGTGGACTTCCCGGCGCCGTTCGGGCCGATCAGGGCGACCAGTTCCCCAGGCGCGACGGCGAAGCTGACGTCGTCGACGGCCAGCAGTCCGTCGAACGACTTGCGGAGGTTCTCCGCGACCAGCACCGGTGCGCTCATCGGGTGCCCCGCCCGTGCGTGAAACGAGCCAATGCGCCGCCGATGCCGCTCGGAAACGCCAGCACGATGCCCAGGATCAATGCCCCGAGCAACGCGCGCCAATATTCGGTCGCGCGTGGCAGCGAATCGGCGAGCCAGGTGAATGCGGCGGCGCCGAACAGGGGCCCGAACAGCGCGTTCAATCCGCCCAGCAGGACGATGACGATGGCGTCGACGGAGCGCGGTATGGCCAGCGACTCGGGTGAAATGCTGCCTTTCGAGAACGCGAACAGTCCACCGGCGAGGCCGGCAAAGGCTCCGGCGAGCGCAAACGCCTGCCAGCGCATTCGCGAGACGTCGATTCCCAGCGCGGCGGCGCGAAGCGGGGAGTCGCGTACGCCACGCAACGCGAGTCCGAAAGGCGAGTGCGTGATGCGAACAATCAGCATCGCGGCACCGGCGACGGCGGCGAGCGCAAAGAGGTAGAATGCAGCGCGGCCGGAAAGCCAGCCCGGCGGCCAGACGCCGACGAGTCCGTTGGATCCCCCCGTCACGCTTTCCCACTGGAACGCGACGGACCAGACGATCTGGGCGACCGCCAGTGTCAGCATCGCGAGGTAGACGCCTGCCAGGCGCACGCAGAACCCGCCGAAGATCGCGGCGGCAATGAACGACGCCACGGGGGCGACGACGACGGCCGCCAGCATCGTCCAGCCGGCCTTGACGGCGAGTGCCGCGGCGTAGGCGCCGACGCCGAAATAGGCGGCGTGTCCGAACGAGGTCATGCCGCCGGTGGCGAGCAGGAACTGAAGGCTGGCCGCGAACAGCGCCGCGATCACGATGTCGGTGGCCAGGACTGCGGCGTATTCATCGAGGATGAACGGCAACGCGACGAGGCACGCCAGCAGCGCAACCGCGACGACGGCCGCGCGCCGCCCCGGCACGACGACCAGTGCGCGCTGTTCCGGCAGGGGCGTCGTGGTCGGAGCGGGAGGCGGGCGGCCCAGGAGCCCCTGTGGCTTCCACGCCAGGACAATGGCCATGACGATGAACTCGGCCACGAGCGTCAGCTTGGAAAATGCGAACTCGACGCCGATGAATTCGACGTTGCCGATGGCGATGCAAAACGTCTTGGTGACGGCGATGATGCCTGCCGCCAGAAACGCGCCGGGAATCGACCCCAGCCCGCCGATCACCGTCACCACGAAGGCCTCGGCGATGATCGCGAGGTCCATGCCCAGGTTGGCGGGTTCGCGCGGAATCTGCAGCGCGCCGGCCAATCCGGCCAGGAAGGCGCCCAGCGCGAAGACGGTCGTATACAGCCGTGCCTGGTCCACGCCCAGCGCAGCGGTCAATGTCCGGTTTTCCGCTGCAGCCCTGATCAGCATGCCGAAGCGCGTCCGGGTGACCAGCAAGGTCAACGCGACGAGAATCGCCGGCCCCGCAGCCATCAGGAACAGGTCGTATTGGGGAACCGCGCGGCCGAAGAATTCCACGGTGCCGTCCAGGCCCGGCGCACGCGGTCCCAGCAGGTCCTCGGCGCCCCAGAGCGCAAGTGCCGCGTCACGCACGATGAGCACGACGGCGAACGTGGCCGTAAGCTGCATGAGTTCCGGCGCGTCGTAGAGGCGTTTCAGCAGCACCTTCTCGATCAACGCGCCCAGCAGTGCCACGGTCAGCGCGGCGCCGGCCAGGCCAAGCCAGAACGACAGCGGCCCCCGGCCCAGCATCGCGGCAAGCGTGTTTCCGAACGTGTAGGCGCAATACGCACCCAGCATGTACAGCGAGCCATGCGCGAAATTGACCACGCGAGTGACGCCGAAGATGAGCGTCAGTCCCGCGGCGACGAGAAACAGCGCCGAGGCCGAGGACAGGCCGTTGAGAATCTGGAGAGCGAGCGATGCGAGCGACACGCGTGGGCAGCGCCGGCGGCGGGATGCGCCTGCGCTGCCTCCGGATTCTAGCGGTTTGGCAGCGTCCTAGTCGGCAGGGCGCATCCGACGCACGTCCGCGTCATCCGGCTGGTAGTTCTTGCCGTCCGCATATTTCCAGTCGACCATGACACCTTTGCCATCCTTGACGGCGGTCCGGCCGACAAAAGCGCCCATCGTCGACTGGTGATCGATCGGGCGAAAGGCGACCTTGCCGAACGGCGTTCCGAATTCCAGTCCCTTCAACGCGGCGACGAGCTTTTCCGGGTCGGTCGATCCGGCCTTCTTGATGGCCGCGGCCGCCGCGATCACCGTGCTGTACCCGACGACCGATCCCAGGCGGGGATAATCATTGAACTTCGCCTGGTAGGCGTCACGGAACCGCTTGTGCTCCGGCGTGTCGATGGCATACCAGGGGTAGCCGGTCACGTACCAGCCTACGGGCGCCTCGTCCTTCAGCGGGTCGAGATACTCGGGTTCGCCCCCCAGCAGGTTGAACACCGGACGGTTCTTGAACAGTCCCCGCAATTCCCCTTCGCGCACGAATTTGGCGAGGTCGGCGCCGAACAGCGAGGAAAAGATGGCATCAGGCTGCGCGTCGAGCATCGCCTGCACGACCGGTCCGGCGTCGATCTTGCCCAGCGGCACCGCGATCTCGATGAATTCCAGGCCTCCGCTCTGCAGGACGTTGAGCTGCTTCTTGAACGCGGCCGTCGCCGATTGCCCGTATTCGTAGTTGGGATAAACGATGGCCCAGCGCTTGCGATTCAGCTTGGCGGCCTCGGGCACTAGCATGGCGGTTTGCATGAACGTCGAGGCGCGCAGCCGGAACGTGTATTTGTTGCCGGCTTCCCAGACGATCTTGTCGGTCAGCGGTTCCGCGGCCAGAAACGGGATCTTGCGCTGCTTGGCATAATCCGCGACGGCCAGCCCGACGTTGGACGGGAAGGTGCCGATCAGCATGGTCGCCTTTTCGCGTGAGGTCAGTTCTTCGGCTACGCGCACGGCATCGCCGGGCGTGCCGTTGTCGTCGCGGGACACGATTTCCAGCGGCCGTCCAAGCACGCCTCCCGCCGCATTCACTTCCGCCAGCGCGAGTTCCATGCCCTTCTTGTACGGCTCGAGGAAGGCCGGAAACACCTTGTAGCTGTTCAACTCGCCGAGTTTCACGGGTTGCGCCAGCATCGGCGCGGCCGCCAGCGTGGCAACTGCGGATATGACGGCAACGACAACTTGGCGATACGCGGACATCCGGTTCTCCGAATTCAATCGCGGTGACAGGGGTGCCATCAACGCGCGAGGAAACGCGCGGGTTGACCGCACAGGCGTCGCGTCCTCGCAGGCGAGCGGCACAGGGTATCGCGCCTGCATTCAACCCCATCCAAATCGTGTCTAAGCATATTCTTGGCGCCGGTCGTTGGGGAAACGGCCCAAGACTGTAAAATAGCAGGCTTTTGTGCGCCCAGCGGTCTTCGCCCGGCCCGAATTCGAATTGCCCGCATCGCCATGCCGCACTCCCATGCTTGATCTCGCCCACGGCCTGCAGTTCGCCGACCTGTATTCGGTCGAGGGGAATCAACGCATCGACCGCTTGTTCCTGGCGCACGTGCGGGCCGCGGATCCGGCGCTTGCCGATCGAATCGACGCCGCACGCGCCAACCCGAGTGCCCTGCCCGTCAAGGACGAGTCGGCGCTGCTGATCGATCTGGCTCCGCACCTGGAGGACTTTCTGTCCGAGCTCTTCGGCATTGCCCCCGAAGTCCGGGCGCTGGAGGCACGACATCATGAACTGGCGCCTCTTTTTTCGATCAAGCGGCAGTTCGTGCAGCGCAAGGCGGCCAACGCCTACAGGGCCGACGTCGCGGCCGAATTCGATGGACCCGCGCTGCGCGCGCAGCTGGAAGCGCGTGTCGGCCTGCCTCTCGCAGGCAAGGAGGGGGAACTGCCTTTCGCCAGCGCGGTGACGCAGTGGCTGCGGGACGATGCGGCGAATGCCGCCGACCTGGACCTTGCGGCGCGCTATGCGGCATGGGCGTTGCACACCCCGGCCGGCCGGCTCGCGCACAAGGGCGGCGTGCTGTTTCGTGCGCCGCGCAAGCTGGATTACCTGAAACTGGTGCCGCTCGAAGCGGTGCCCCGTGCCGGTGCTTCCGCCTGGAAACAGCCTGCGGCACATGCGCTGCGCCGGCGTGACGGCTTTGCGCTGACCGATGCCGGGACAGACCTCGTCGGCGGAATGGACCAGGCGCACTACTGCATCTGGTGTCACGAGCAGGGCAAGGACTCGTGCGCACGCGGCCTGCCCGAGAAGAAGCCCGTGGAAGGCGAGGGTCCCTTCAAGAAGTCGCCCTTCAACGTGACACTGGCTGGCTGTCCGCTGGAGGAGCGCATTTCGGAGTTTCACAAGCTGCGGGCCGAAGGCTGGCCGGTTGGCGCGCTGGCCATGATTTGCATCGACAACCCGATGGCCGCGGCCACGGGACACCGGATCTGCAACGACTGCATGAAGTCCTGCATCTACCAGAAGCAGGATCCGGTCGACATTCCGCAATCCGAAACGCGCCTGTTGAAGGACGTGCTGGCGCTTCCCTGGGGCTTCGAAATCTACTCGCTCCTCACTCGCTGGAACCCGCTGAACCTGCGCCGGCCGTTGCCGGTTGCGCGCACCGGCAAGCGCGTGCTGATCGTCGGACAGGGGCCCGCAGGATTCACTTTGGCCCATCACCTCGTCAATGATGGTCACACAGTGGTCGCGATCGATGGCCTCAAGATCGAGCCGCTGGATCCAGCCCTTTCCGGCATCTCCATCGCGGGCGAGCGCGTGCCGTTCCAGCCGATACGCGACGTCGCGACGCTGATCGAGCCGCTCGACGACCGTGTCATGGCGGGCTTTGGCGGCGTCGCCGAATACGGCATCACGGTCCGCTGGGACAAGAACTTCCTGAAGATGATCCGACTGCTTCTGGAGCGCCGCGACCGCTTCGCGCTGTATGGTGGCGTGCGTTTCGGCGGCACGCTCGACGAGGCAGGCGCTTTTGCGCTGGGCTTCGATCACGTTGCGCTGGCCACCGGCGCAGGCAAGCCGACGGTGCTGGACCTGCCCAACGGCCTGGCTAACGGCGTGCGAACCGCGTCCGACTTCCTGATGGCGCTGCAGTTGACCGGCGCCGGAAAAAAGGATTCGATCGCCAACATGCAACTGCGGCTGCCGGTGATCGTCGTCGGCGGCGGACTGACGGCGATCGACACCGCCACCGAGTCGCTTGCGTATTACCCCGTGCAGGTCGAGAAATTCCTGTCGCGGCACGAGGCGCTCGTGGCCGAAAAGGGTTCCGCCGCGGTGGAGGCCGGCTGGACACCGCGCGACCGGGTCATCGCGGAGGAATTCCTCGCGCACGCACGCGCGATCCGGGCGGAGCGCGCCACCGCGCTGCGCGAAGGCCGCCCGGCGCGCGTCGCGGAGCTGGTCCAGCTATGGGGCGGCGTCACGGTCGCCTATCGCCGCCGCCTGATCGACAGCCCGTCCTACACGCTGAACCACGAGGAAATCGAAAAGGCGCTTGAGGAGGGGATTCACTTCGCGGAGGGCCTGACGCCGCTGGCGATCGACGTCGACGCCGACGGCGCCGCCACCGGACTGAAGGTGTCCGCGCAGCACAACGACGGCGACGGTGTGTGGCACGAGACCGGACGCGCAGTCATGCCAGCCCACACGATCCTGATCGCGGCAGGCACGCAGCCCAACACGGTGCTTGCGCGCGAGGATGCGCCGCACTTCCACCTGGACGGCAAGTACTTCCGACTCCTCGACGAGGAGGGAAAGCCTGCCCACTTCATCCGAGGCCTGGCCAAGCCCGCACACCCGGCCGTGCTGACCGAAATCCTGGCCGATGGTCGCGCAACCAGTTTTTTCGGCGACCTGCATCCTTCGTTCTCGGGGAACGTCGTCAAGGCAATGGCGAGCGCCAAGCAGGGCTATCCCATCGTCTCTCGCATGCTCGCGAAGATTGCGCCGTCGTCCGCGGCGAGCGATGCCGAATTCTTTGGCAGGCTCGACGAGTCGCTGCGGGCGACCGTGGTCCGCGTCGACCGGCTGACGCCCACGATCGTCGAAGTGATCGTGCGCGCGCCCGCCGCGGCGGAACGCTTCCAGCCGGGGCAGTTCTATCGACTGCAGAACTACGAGACGCTGGCGGCGCGCCGCGGCGGCACGCGGCTGGTGATGGAGGGGCTGGCGCTGACCGGCGCCTGGGTGGACCGCGAGCAGGGGCTCGTATCGACAATCGTGCTGGAAATGGGCGGTTCGTCCGACCTGTGCGCGCAGCTGCGGCCGGGCGAGCCGGTCGTGCTGATGGGGCCGACCGGCTCGCCCACCGAGATCGAATCCGGCGAAACCGTCGTCCTGGTCGGTGGCGGACTGGGCAACGCGGTGCTGTTCTCGATCGGGCAGGCCTTCCGTGCCGCGGGCTCGAAGGTGCTGTATTTCGCCGGCTACAAGAAGATGCAGGACCGCTACAAGGTGGCCGACATCGAGGCGGCTGCGGATGTCGTCGTCTGGTGCTGCGACGAGGCGCCGGGATTTGCTGCGGAGCGGCCGCAGGACCGCGCATTCGTCGGCAACATCGTGCAGGCGATGCGCGCGTATGCATCGGGCGACCTTGGCGCGCAGGCAATCCATTTCAGCGCCTGCGACCGCATCATCGCCATCGGTTCTGACAAGATGATGGCGGCTGTCGGCGCCGCACGCCACGCCGTCCTGGCGCCCTACCTGAAGCCCGACCATCGGGCGATCGGGTCGATCAATTCGCCGATGCAATGCATGCTGAAGGAAATCTGCGCGCAGTGCCTGCAGCCGCAGCGCGATCCGGTGACGGGCAAGGTGACCTATGTGTTCTCGTGCTTCAACCAGGACCAGCCGCTCGACCTCGTCGACTTTCCCGGGCTGGATCTGCGCCTGAAGCAGAACGCGCTGCAGGAGAACCTGACGGCGCAGTGGATCGCGCACGTCGTCGCATCGGGCTGATTTCCAAGGCGAACGGTATTTCCGCAGGGACGTTGAGGCGCGTCAACACGGCCGGGATCATGATCCCGGAAAATGACGGCATGCGTAATTTCGCGGATTGACGGTGGCCGTTGGCGGCCTCGTCGGTGCCCACCATGGAATTCTTCCTGCAGATCGTCCTCATCCTTGCGTGCCTCTTCTACGGTGCGCGCAAAGGCGGCCTCGCGCTCGGCCTTCTGGGCGGCATCGGAATCGTCGTTCTGGTGTTTGCGTTCAAGCTGCCTCCGGGCAAGCCGCCGGTCGACGTCATGCTCACCATCGTCGCCGTCGTGGCTGCATCGGCCACACTCCAGGCGTCGGGCGGGCTCGACGTGCTGCTGCAGCTCGCCGAGAAGGTCCTGCGGCGCAATCCCAAGTACGTGTCGATCCTGGCGCCGTTCACGACCTGCACTTTGACGATGCTTTGCGGCACCGGTCACGTCGTGTACACGATGCTGCCGATCATCTACGACGTGGCCATCAAGAACAACATCCGACCCGAGCGGCCCATGGCGGCATCCTCGATCGCGAGCCAGATGGGCATCATCGCCAGTCCCGTGTCGGTCGCCGTGGTGTCGCTCGTGGCCTTTCTCGCCAAGGCGCCGGAGGGCAGTCCGATCATCACTTTCGTCACCCTCCTGTCCGTCACTATTCCGTCCACTCTGGCGGGGGTGCTGATGATCGGCATCTTCAGCTGGTTCCGGGGCAAGGACCTGGACAAGGACGAGGAGTTCCAGCAGCTGATCGCCGACCCGGAGAGCCGGAAGTTCGTCTACGGCAACTCGACCACGCTGCTCGACCAGAAGCTTGCGTCCAGCCAGTGGCTGGCGATGTGGATCTTCGTCGGCGCGATTGCCGTGGTGGCGATGCTGGGCGCCTTCGAGTCGATCCGGCCACTGGTCGCCGGCAAGCCGATCAACATGGTGCTCACGATCCAAATGTTCATGCTGATGGCCGGCGCGCTCATCGTGATCTTTACCAAGACCAATCCGATGTCCATTGCCAAGAACGAGGTATTCCGGGCAGGCATGATCGCCGTGGTCGCGGTGTTCGGCGTGGCCTGGATGGCCGACACGGTGTTCGAGGCGAACCTGCCAGGAATCAAGTCCGCCTTGGCCGGCGTCGTGCAGACCCAGCCGTGGACCTATGCGCTGGCGCTGCTGATCGTGTCGAAGCTCGTCAATTCGCAGGCGGCGGCCGTCGCCGCCATGGTTCCGGTCGCGTTGTCGATCGGCGTCCCGCCGGGCTACGTCGTGGCATTCGCCGCGGCGTCCTATGGCTACTACATCCTGCCGACCTATCCGAGCGACCTCGCGACGATCCAGTTCGACCGGTCGGGAACGACGAAGATCGGCAAGTACGTGATCAACCACAGTTTCATCCTGCCCGGACTCATCGGCGTGTCGACGTC
>DAOMGB010000012.1:0-18532 GCA_035430095.1 Casimicrobiaceae bacterium
TCGCCCTTCAGCACGCCGCCCTGGATGGCCGCGCCGACCGCGACCGCCTCGTCCGGGTTCACGTCCTTGCGCGGTTCCTTGCCGAAGAACTCCTTAACCTTGTCCTGCACCTTCGGCATGCGCGTCTGCCCGCCGACCAGGATCACGTCGGAAATGTCGGTCAGCTTGACGCCGGCGTCCTTGATCGCGACGCGGCAGGGCTCGATCGTGCGCTCGATCAATTCCTCGACCAGCGCCTCGAACTTGGCGCGGGTGATCTTCATCGCCAGGTGCTTCGGACCCGACTGGTCCGCCGTGATGTACGGCAGGTTGATTTCCGTCTGCTGCGACGACGACAGTTCGATCTTGGCCTTTTCGGCGGAATCCTTCAGCCGCTGCAGGGCCAGCACGTCGCTCTTGAGATCGACGCCGGATTCCTTCTTGTATTCGGTGACGATGTAGTCGATGAGCCGCTGGTCGAAGTCCTCGCCGCCCAGGAACGTGTCGCCGTTGGTCGACAGCACTTCGAACTGGTGCTCGCCTTCGACATTGGCGATCTCGATGATCGAGATGTCGAACGTGCCGCCTCCAAGGTCATACACCGCGATCTTGCGGTCGCCTTCCTTCTTGTCCATGCCGAATGCCAACGCCGCCGCCGTGGGCTCGTTGATGATCCGCTTGACATCGAGGCCCGCGATCTTGCCGGCGTCCTTCGTCGCCTGCCGCTGCGAGTCGTTGAAATATGCCGGGACGGTGATGACGGCTTCGGTGACTTCCTCGCCGAGATAGTCCTCTGCGGTCTTCTTCATCTTGCGCAGGATTTCGGCCGACACCTGTGGCGGGGCGATCTTCTTTCCGCGAACCTCGACCCACGCGTCGCCGTTGTCGGCCTTGATGATCCGATAGGGCATCAGGTTGATGTCCTTCTGGACTTCCTTTTCCTCGAACTTGCGGCCGATCAGCCGCTTGATCGCGTACAGCGTGTTCTTGGGGTTGGTGACCGCCTGCCGCTTGGCCGACGCGCCGACGAGGATTTCGCCGTCTTCCTGGTAGGCGACGACCGACGGTGTCGTGCGCGCGCCTTCGGAATTCTCGATGACCTTGGGCGTGCCGCCCTCCATGAAGGCAACGCAGCTGTTGGTGGTGCCGAGGTCGATGCCGATGATCTTGCCCATGATGATTTAGTCTCCGTATTTCAAATGGTTTGCCTGGCTGTCAAATGGGGATTTGGTGGAACGAGATCAACCCGGGCGACAGACAGGATGCGTCGATTCAGGCGCTTTCGGCCTTGGCCCTGGCCACCGTCACCAGCGCCGGCCGCAGCACCCGATCGCTGATCAGGTAGCCCTTCTGGAACACGTCGACGACCGTGTTGGGCGCCTGGTCCGAATCCACCATCTGCATGGCCTGGTGGCGGTGGGGGTCGTACCTTTCACCCACCGGGTTGAGCTCGACGACTTGCGCGCGGTCAAAGGACGCCTGCAGCGCCTTCAGCGTCAATTCCGCGCCCGCCTTGAGCGTTTCGATCGTCACGTTGCCGGCGGCCAGTGTCTGTTCCAGCGCGTCCTTCACCGGCAGCAGGTCTTCCGCAAAGCGTTCGACCGCATACTTGTGCGCCTTGGCGACATCGGCCTGGGACTGCTTGCGGACGTTGTCCGTTTCCGCCTTGGCGCGCAGGAACGCGTCCTTGAGTTCCGCGACCTCCGATTCGACCTTGATCAATTGGGCCGCGATGTCGTCGGCGACGCCGGCGACCTGGGCCTCGGCCATGGCAGCCTCGTCGCTGAACCCGCCCGGAGTGGTTATCGGCTCGCCCGCCGTGGGAACGTTATGGTCTTGTGTCATGCGTCGCGTCCGTGGAATCGAAATTGCTATCCGCACGCACGTTGGGGTCATTGCCGGGGATTCAAGTCCTTCGACAACATTTGGACATTATTAGTTTACTTATCAATAGGTTACTTGTTCAGGCGATGACTATTGCATGGCCTGCTTGGAGCCTTTGCCCGGATGCGGCGCCGCACCGGGGTTCCCGCATCCCGCAAGCGAAGCCGGAGGATGGTCAGCTTCTGGCGCCCAGGGCCCTTGCGCGAAGGAGCGTGGCTTCGCGGGTCTGCGCATCGGGCGCCACGTCGACCCAGCCGTCGAGATTGCGGAAGACGAGGTCCGCCAGCGCCTTGATCCACAGCGGATGCTCGTTGAGGCAGGGAATGACGTGGAATTCCTTGCCACCGGAGTCCAGGAACGTCGCCCGCGCCTCGATGCCGATCTCCTCCAGTGTCTCCAGGCAGTCGGCGACGAAGCCGGGACAGAACACGTCGACCCGTCGCACGCCTTCCCGGCCGAGGGCCTGCAGGGTCAGCGACGTGTAGGGCTTGAGCCAGGGCGCCTTGCCGAAGCGCGACTGGAACGTGAGCGTCCATTGTGACGGTGCCAATCCCAGCTCCTGGGCGAGCAGGCGCGCGGTCACGTGGCAAAGGCAGTGGTAGGGATCGCCGCGGTCCAGTGTCTGCTTCGGCAGTCCATGAAACGACAAGACGAGGCGCTCCGGCCGGCCGTTCTTGACCCAGTAATCGTTGACGTTCTGCGCCATCGCCTTGATGTAGCCGGAATCGGCATGAAACGTGTCGATCATGCGCAGCCCGGGCACGCGCCTCACGTGCCGCAGGTGATCGGCGACGGCGTCGAGCGTGGCCGCCGTCGTGCTGGCCGCGTATTGCGGGTACATGGGCACGATCAGGATCCTTTCGCAATTCGCCGCGCGCAGGCGGTCGATAGCCGACCCGACGCTGGGATTGCCATAGCGCATGCCGAGTTCCACCGGGCAGGCGTCCGCCGCGTACCCAGCAGCCTTCAGGCGCTGACCCAGGTAACCCAGCAGCAGCGACTTCTGCTTCTGGCTGTGCACCAGCAGCGGCGACCCGTCCGTGGTCCAGATCGCCGCGTACTTGCCGGCCGATTTCGACGGCCGCACCAGCAGGATCACGCTGTACAGGATCGGCGTCCATAGCCAGCGCGGAATCTCGATCACCCGCGGATCGGAAAGAAACTGCGCGAGGTAGCGCCTCACGGCCGAGGGCGTGGGTGCGTCGGGCGTGCCGAGGTTGACGAGAAGCACGCCGACGCGGGGCACGCGGTCGTGCGCGAAGTTCGACTCAGGTGCGTGCGCCATGTGCCGCTTTCCGACGAACGATCATGGCGTCGACTCCGCTCGCGCCGTCTTCTTCATCCATGCATCCAATCCTCGCTTCGCCTGCGCCCGGACGGCATTGCGCACCAACGGCGACCAGCCCAGCAGCGCGCCCTTCGCGCCCAGCGCCATCCGGCTCCATCGCCACAGGTCGAAGGTGTCGACGTGGCGAACGATCCGGCCGGCGCCGAATGTGAACGCGGAGTCGATCACGTTGTGCACCGGCCGGCCGGTGGCCGAGAACGTGTAGCGCGGCTCCCAGTGAGCGCTGCCGGTCGCGTCGTCGGCGCGCACATCGCGCCATTCGAGTTCCAGGTCGGTGGCGCGCTCGCACAGCATCGACCACATCGCGCCGACCTGCGCGCCGGACAGGTCGAACACCGGATCCGTGAAATGCGCATCGGGCGCATAGCAGGCGGCCATCCCGCCTGCGTCCCTGCGCGCGAACGCGGCATAAAACCGGTTGATCAGCGCGGCGTTCGGATGAACGTCACTCGTCATTCAACTGCGCCGTCATCGCGTTGGACAGGAGCTTGGCCGTGACGTCGACGATCGGAATCACCCGCTCGTAGGCCATCCGCGTCGGTCCGATCACGCCCAGCGTGCCGATCACCTGGCCATTGGCCTCGTACGGCGCGGTGATGACGCTGAATTCGTCCAGAGGCGAGAGACCGGACTCGCCGCCGATGTAGATCTGCACGCCTTCGGCCCGCTGTGATACGTCGAGGAGATGCAGGATGGACGTCTTCTGGTCGAACATGTCGAACAGGCGCCGGAGGCGTTCCATGTTGGATGCCGGGCCGTCGGCCTGCATCAGGTTGCGCTCGCCGGTCACGAACAGCGACTCGGATTCAGCCAGCGCGCCCTCGCCCGCTTCCACGGCGGCGCTCATCAGGCGCGCGATGTCCTCGCGCAGCGCGCGCAGCTCCTCCGCGATGCGCCCCCGGATCAACCCGAACGGCTGGCCGGCGAAGTTGTGGTTGAAATAATTGGTGGCCTCGACCAGTTGCGACTGGGAGTAGATTCGATCGGTGTGCAGGATGCGGTTCTGGACGTCGCCTTCCGCCGTCACCAGGATGAGGAGCACGCGCCTCTCGGACAGCCGCAGGAATTCGAGATGGCGGAAAGACGCCTCGCGCCGCTTGGGCGTCATCACCACGCCGGCGAACTGCGTCAGTTGCGACAGGAGGCCAGCCGCGGTGCTCATGAGCTGCTTTGGCCGGTCGGCCACCAGTTCGCCCTCCAGTCGATGAATCTCGCTGCTTTCCAGCGGCTTCACGACCATGAGGCTGTCGACGAAGAAGCGATAGCCCTTGGGCGTCGGGACGCGCCCGGCCGACGTGTGCGGACTGCTGATGAAGCCCATCTCCTCCAGGTCGGCCATCACGTTGCGGATGGTGGCGGGCGACAGTTCGAGGCCGGAATGACGCGACAGCGCGCGCGAGCCCACCGGCTGCCCGTCGCCGATGTACCGCTCGATCAAGGTCTTGAGGAGGTGCTGCGCCCGCGGTTCCAGCATGTGGCCGATTTTACCGCCTGATCCTTCCCGGAAGTGCCCCGATCGCGCATGCGACTTTCAGCCGAGGATGCGCCTGCTTCGGCTGTGGTTTAATCGTGCCATGCCGGATGCCGTCGCCGTGCCCAGGTTTCCCCGCGTCGCCCTCGTTGGTCGCTATGCGAGTCCCGACCTGGCGATGCCCCTTGCCCGTCTTGCCAATTACCTTCGCGCCACGGGTCGCACCGTCATCCTGGAAGGCGAAACCGCACGCTTTGCGCCATTGCCGGGTTATCCGACGGCGGCGCCGGAAGACCTTGGACAGGCGGTCGACGTGGCCATCGTGCTGGGCGGCGATGGCACCATGCTCTCCATCGCCCGCCGATTGGCGCCTTCCGGCGTGCCGGTCATCGGCATCAACCAGGGCCGCCTGGGCTTCCTGACCGACATTCCGCTGGCGCGCATGGAGGCGACGCTCGATGCCATGCTGGCCGGCCGATACATCGAGGAGCGGCGGACGGTGCTGGCCGCTGTGGTCCTGCGCAGCGACGGCGTGCGCGAAGAGGCCTTTGCCCTCAACGAAGCGGTGATCAACCGCGGCGCGCTCGGCAGCATGATCGACTGCGCGGTCGAGATCGACGGGCGTTTCGTCTATACGATGCGCGCCGACGGCATCATCGTCGCCACGCCGACCGGCTCCACGGCCTACGCGCTATCCGCGGGGGGGCCGATACTCGATCCGCAGCTCGCGTCATTCTTGCTGGTGCCGGTGGCGCCGCATGCCCTCACCCACCGCCCGATCGCCATTTCCGACGCGGCGCATATCGCGATCACCGTAGTCCGCGCGCGCGATGCCGGTTTTCACTGCGATGGACAGGCGCATTTCACGCTGGCGGAGGGCGACCGCGTGATGCTGTCGCGCGCGACCCACGCCGCGCGCCTGTTGCATCCCGAGGGCCATGACTACTTCGCGATGCTGCGCGAAAAGCTGCACTGGAGCGAGACGCCCGAGCGCTTGAGCGAACTTCGCAACGGCGGTGCGCCGGAACCCGGCAACCCCGGCGGCAAGCCGTAGTTGCGCGAGGCCGCCGATCGTCGACCTCATGGCGCCTTTCGCCCGGTAATGAAATAGCCCATGCTCCGGCTGCTTTCGATTCGCAATTTTGTCGTCGTCGACACACTCGACGTCGAATTCGAGCCCGGCCTCACGGTGCTGACCGGAGAGACCGGCGCCGGCAAGTCGATCCTGCTCGACGCGCTCTCGTTGTTGCTGGGCGACCGGTTCGAGCTCCGCCAGTTGCGTCCGGGCGCGGAACGCGCGGAGCTTGCGGCAGAGTTCGACATCACCGATGCGCCTGCCGTGGGCGCATGGCTGGCGGAACAGGAACTCTCGGGCGACGGCGACGAAGTGTTGCTGCGCCGCGTCCTCGACGCGCAGGGGCGCAGCCGCGCGTGGATCAACGGCCGGCCCGCGACATTGGCTCATCTAAAGGACCTCGGCGAAAAACTGGTCGACCTCCACGGCCAGCACGCCCACCAGTCTCTTGCCCAGCCGGACGCCCAGCGCGCCCTCGTGGACGCCTTCGGTGGATTCACCACCTTGACCCGTCAAGTGGGCGACTGCTTCCGCGCGTGGCGAATCGCCCTGGAAAAGCACGCTGCCGCCGCCCATGCGGCGCAGGCAACCTCCACCGAGCGCGAGTTCCTGGACGCGCGTCGGCGCGAGTTGTCCGCATTGCAGCTGAACGAAACCGAGTGGGCCGATCTTACGGCGACGCAATCCCGCCTGGCCAATGCGGCCGACCTCATTGCAGCCGCGACGGAAGGGGGGGTGGCACTGACCGAGGGCGACGACGCGCTCTCTGTCCGGCTCCGCCAGTTGACCCAGCGATTGAAGTCCGCGGCGGTCAACGACCCGGCGTTAACGGATGTCGTGACACTGCTCGAGCCCGCTGCCGTCGAACTGGAGGAAGCAGCCCGCGCGCTGCGCGACTACCTGTGCCGCCTCGACCTCGATCCGCGGGAACTGCAACGCGTCGAAGCTCGACTCTCGGCAATCCACGATCTCGCGCGCCGCCATCGCGCGCGGCCGGAGGCGTTGCCCGCGCTCTTGGCCGAAACCGAGGCCCGGCTCGCGGCGCTCGCCGAGTCCGCCGACGCCGAAGCACTCGCGCGGCAAGCCGCGGAGGCCGAGGCGGCATATCGCAGCCACGCGGAGCAACTGTCCAGCAAGCGCCGGTTCGCGGCCACCGAACTCGGACATCGCGTCACGGCCACGATGCAGTCGCTGAACATGGTGGGAGGCCGGCTGGAAATCGCACTGGTTCCGCTCGCCTCGCCGGCAGGTTACGGCCTGGACCAGGTCGAGTTCCGCGTGGCCACGCATCCCAAGCAGGCGTTGGGTCCGCTGGCCCGCGTGGCTTCGGGTGGCGAATTGTCGCGCGTCGCGCTGGCCATACAGGTCGTGGCGAGCGAAGTCGGCCAGATCCCGACGCTGGTGTTCGACGAAGTGGACAGCGGCATCGGCGGCGCGGTCGCCGCCACGGTCGGCAGCCTGCTGCAGAAGCTGGGCGCTGACCGCCAGGTGCTGTGCGTCACCCATCTGCCGCAGGTGGCCGCGTGCGCCGATGCGCATTTTCGCGTCAGCAAGTCGGGAAAGGACAATGGTGTACGCACTGAACTCGCGCAGCTCGAGGCGGCGGAGCGCGTCGAGGAACTGGCGCGGATGCTGGGAGGAGCCGCAGTCACCGCCAAGACGCGCGCGGCCGCGAAAGAACTGCTCGACTCGGCGGCCCGGGCGCCTAATTCTGCTGCGGCCAAGCCGCGCCGCCCAGGAGGGGTCGGTCGCTGATTTGGAGTGCGGGAGCGGGCCATCCGCTCCGTCCTCAGATGTCGCCAATCTTGTCGTCGGGTGCGTGATTCGCCGCGCCGCGGGAGCGGCCATCCGATTCGGGCTCAGATGTCGCCAAACGTGTCGTCGGGTGCGTGATTCGCCGCGAGACGGGCGGTCAACACACGACCACCCGCCTCGCGCCGCACGCACGGCGCCGACAGCGACCTATTCGCCCGTGAGCGGACGGCCCGCCCCCGCGTCAACGCCATTGCAGCGGCAGGAGCCGCATGGGCGCGCGTAGGTCGCGCCGGCCGTCGCGGGTGGCGCGACAAGCGAAGCCCTGTGTTGACGAGCGTAGGCGCGCCGGGCACCCGCAGGCCGGTGTCTGCGATCTCCAAGCGTCCATGCGGCCCCCGCCGCTGCGATGGCGACACTCCAAACGCATGTACGGCCCCAGCCGGGGCGATGAACGGGAAAGGGTGGGCTACCAAGCGTCGGCGCGTCGCGCGCCGGCACGGTCAGCCGCGCGACTTGCCGTTGCCGGCGAGCTTGGCGGGGAACGTGCCCTTCACGGGCTTGGCGCGCGGCTTCGCCGCCGCAGACTTTGCAGCGGGCGGCGGCATGGCTTCACCCGTTTCGAGCCAATGCTTGACTCGCTGCGCGTCGCCCAGCCGCGTATACTTGCCGAGCGAGTCCAGCAGAACGATGACCATCGGCCGGCTCGCAATCGTCGCCAGCATGACCACGCACTTGCCCGCCTCCCGGATGTAGCCGGTCTTCTGCAACTTGATGTCCCACGAGACATTCTTGACCAGCGCGTTGGAATTGTTGAATCCCAGGACCTGTCCCGACGGCTGCACCTCGACGTAGTGGGCCGGGGTGGTCGTGTAATCGCGGATCAGCGGGTACTGCGCCGCCGCGCCGACCATCAACGCGAGATCGTTGGCCGTCGACACATTGCTGGGCGACAAGCCGGTCGGATCCTCGAACCGCGTGTGGGTCATGCCTAGCGCGGCCGCCTTGGCGTTCATCGCCTGGACGAAGGCCGGGGTTCCGCCGGGATAGTGCCGCGCAAGCGACGAGGCGGCGCGGTTCTCGGAGGACATCAGCGCCAGGCGCAGCATTTCGCCGCGCGACAGCGTCGCGCCCATGCCCAGTCGCGAACGGCTGCCCTTCAGATAGTCGAAATCGTCCATGTCCACCGCCACCGGATCATCGAGCGACGGGTTGGCGTCCAACACCACCATGGCGGTCATGAGCTTGGTCAGCGACGCGATGGGCGTAACGGTATCTGCCGCTTTTGCGTAGACCAGGTGACCATCCTGCGCATCAAGGACGACCGCATTGGCCGATGCCAGCCGGAGCTTGCCCGGATCGGGGTACGGTGCCGCAGACAAGGAGGCCGCAGACAGCGGTCCAAGGATGCAAGCAAAAACAAGGCTTAAGGTACGAATCATCAGGTCGGGCTTAAAGAGTCCAGACGCGTTATCGCATGGCGGGCGTGCGCGAGTCAATCCCCTCGATGCATCAACGACTTAAGTTGCGGGTGGCCTGTGGCGTATTCGCCAGCAAGCCCCGTGCCCGGGCCGTCAGGCGGAAAGCGCCGGCGACGCCTCCGGTGCCCGTCGCTCCTCGTCCTGCTGCAGGCGCCACATCCGCGAGTAGACCCCGTTGGCCGCCAACAGGTTCGCATGCGCGCCGCGCTCCACGATCCGGCCGCGCTCGAGCACCAGGATCTCATCGGCATCGACCACCGTGGACAGCCGGTGGGCGATGGTAAGGGTCGTGTGATTCCGGGCGATTGACAGCAGTTCCGCCTGGATGGCCTTCTCCGCCTTGGAATCGAGCGCGCTGGTCGCCTCGTCGAAAATCAGCACATGCGGCGCCTTGAGGATCGCGCGCGCAATGGCCACGCGCTGCTTTTCGCCGCCGGAAAGCTTGAGCCCGCGCTCGCCCACGGGCGTGGCGTAGCCCTCGGGCAGTCCGGCAATGAAGTCGTGGATCTGCGCGGTGCGCGCCGCGGCGACGATTTCGTCGTGCGTGGCGCCGGGCTTGCCGTAGGCGATGTTGTATTCGATCGAGTCGTTGAACAGCACCGTGTCCTGCGGCACGATGCCGATCGTCGCGCGCAGCGACGCCTGCTGCACGTCGCGAATGTCCTGGCCGTCGATGGTGACACGGCCGGCGCCGATGTCGTAGAAGCGGTAGAGCAGCCTCGCGAGCGTGGACTTGCCCGAGCCCGAAGGCCCGACGATCGCCACGGTCCGGCCCGCGGGAATCGTGAACGAAACGTCGAACAGGATCTGGCGATTGGCCTCGTAGCTGAAATAGACGTGATCGAAGCGCACTTCGGCGCCGCGGATGGCCAGCGGGGGCGCATCGGGCTTGTCCTTGATCTCTGCGTTTTCCTCGATCAGCGCGAACAGCCGCTCCATGTCGGCCAGCGCCTGCCTGATCTCGCGATAGATCACGCCGAGGAAATTGAGCGGTATGTAGAGCTGGATCATGAACGCGTTGACCAGCACCAGGTCGCCGATGGTCATCGTCCCGTCCACCACGCCCACGGTCGCGCGCCACATGATCAGCGTCACGGCGACCGCGATGATCGCGCTCTGGCCGATGTTCAGCGTCGACAGCGACGTCTGGCTCTTGACCGCCGCCTTTTCCCAGCGCTGCAGGCTTTCGTCGTAGCGTCGCGCTTCCCATTCCTCGTTGCCGAAGTACTTCACCGTCTCGTAGTTGAGCAGGCTGTCGATGGCCCGGGTGTTGGCCTTGGAATCGAGGTCGTTCATCGTGCGGCGATATTCCGTGCGCCACTCGGTGATGACGATGGTGAAGGCGATGTACACCGCCAGCGCGCCGGCAGTGATCGCCATGAACGTCCAGTCGTAGCGCGCGATCAGGATCGCCGACACCAGCGCGATCTCCACCAGCGTGGGCAGGATCGAGAACAGCATGAAGTTGATCAGCGTCGAGATCCCACGCTGGCCGCGCTCCACGTCGCGCGTCAGCCCGCCGGTCTGCCTCTGCAGGTGGAAGCGCAGCGACAACGCGTGCAGGTGGCGGAAGACCTGCAGAGCGATCTTGCGCATCGCGCGCTGCGTCACCTTCGCGAACAGAAACTCCCTCAGTTCGGTGAACGTCGTGGCGGCGAGGCGCAGCAGTCCGTACGCAACGAGCAGCGCCAAGGGCACCGCGAGCGGCGCGGCCTGGGCATCGAGGCTGTCGACGATCCGCTTGAGCAGGACGGGGACGCCGACGTTGGCGACCTTGGCCAGCACCAGGCACGCAAGCGCCGCGAGCACCCGGACCTTGTACTCCCACAGATAGGGCAGCAGCGTGCGCACCGTGTTCCAGTCGCCGCGCTGTGTGCGCGGGACCCGCTTGTCGACGGGAGCCGGAAGTGAGGTGCCGTGGTTGCGCATCGGGGTGCCTGCGTTCGCGAATCAGGACGTCGACGGCGACGCTGCCGATTGCGGACAACCTCATATGTTATCAGGCTAACGAGACGCCTTCTGCCCGCCGGTGCGATGCTTCCTGCGCGGAAACCACTCGTTGCCCCCATAGCCCATGAGCCCCATGCCGACACGGACGACGCCGTAGGCGATCCAGGTCATGGCCTTCTCGAATGTCGAGCGGCCTGCCCATCGCTCCGGCGCCATCCGCCTCGCGCCGTCGGCGATCATGATCATCAGTTCACGCCGCAGTTGCTCCGCGAATTGGGCATCGCGGACGAACACGTTGGCCTCGCGCGCCATGAGCAGCGAATAAGGATCGATGTTGGACGATCCGACGGTGGCCCAGTGCCCGTCGACCACGGCGACCTTGGCATGAAGGAACGACCGGTGATAGAGCTGGATCGTGACGCCCGCGGCCAGCAGCTGCCCGTACAGCGCGCGCGACGCATAGTGGAGCAGGCGGTATTCGACGCGCGCCTGCAGGAGCAGGGTGACGTCCACGCCGCGCTGCGCCGCGGCGGCAAGCGCCCGTCGAAATTTCACGCCGGGAAAGAAATAGGCGGTTGCGATCACTATTTCCTGCTTCGCGGTGCGCAGGGCCGCCATGTAGGCGTGCTCGATGTCGCGGCGATGTCCCAGGTTGTCGCGGATGGCGAATTTCGCTGTCTGGACGCCAGCCCGGTGCGTCGCTATCGGCGCCGGAAACAGCGGCACATCGCTCCAGTCGAACTGCGTCAGCTCGACCAGCGCCCAGAGTCGCTGCATGGTCATCACGATGGGCGCCAGCATCGACCCTTCCACCCGCACCGCAAAGTCGACGCGCGGCGGCTTGTGCCGCGGCGTATTCATGTCGTCGATCAGGTTGATGCCGCCCACAAAGGCGACGCGCCCGTCGACGTGGCAGAGTTTCCGGTGCAGGCGCCGCAGCCGATGCGAGCGAAACTGCCAGGGCGCCACTTCGGGCCGGTACTTCATCAGTCGCACTCCGCCTTTGGCCAGCACGGACGCCAGCGGAGGCGTCAAGTACAGCTTGGCGCCCCAGCCGTCGACCAGGACCCGCACGGCAACGCCGCGCTGCGCAGCGCGCACCAGCGTCGCAGCGATCATCCGCCCCGCAGGGTCGTCCGCGAAGATGTAGGTCTCGATCCAGACTTCCTGTCGCGCCGCGTCGATGGCGGCGCACAGCGCGGGAAAGTACTCGGCGCCGTTGCGCAGCAACCTGATCGAGTTGCCGGTCGCGAAGCGCTCCACTTCTAGGTCTTCATCCGGCGTCAGCGGCGCCGGCGTGGCACCGTGAACGTGGCCGCCAGCGCCGCGTGGTCGGAGAGCCGCCCGGACGGGAAGGCGTAGTGAACAAGGGCATCGGTGACGTCGAGCTTGCGGGCGTAGATGCGGTCCAGCCGGAACATCGGCAGCACCGAGGGAAACGTCCGCGCCGGGCGGCCTTTCACTTCCTCGAACACTTCGTAGACACCCAGCTCGTCCGTGAGGATGCGGTCGCCCTTGCGGCGCCAGTCGTTGAAATCCCCGGCGATGATCAGCGGCGCATTCATGGGCACCGTGCTGCGGATGCGTTCGGCCAGCGAACGTATCTGCCATTGCCGGCCCCGCTCGAACAAGCCCAGGTGCACGTTGATGCAATGGAGATTCGGCACGCCTCCACCCAGCTTGATCTCGCAATGGAGCAGCCCGCGGTTCTCGAAGACGTGCGCCGAAATGTCCTCGTTTTCCTGGGCAACGATCGAAAAGCGGGACAGGATGGCGTTGCCGTGATGGCCCTGGCGGTAAACGGCGTTGCGCCCATAGGCAACTTCCCGCCACTCCGTATCGGCAATGAACTCGTGCTGCGGCTTGCCCGGCCAGTCGTGATACCGGCCGGCATGGCGCTGGTGAGCGCCCTGCACCTCCTGCAGGAACAGGATGTCGGCCGACATGCCGTGCAGCTTCTCCTTCAGCTCATGGATGACCATGCGCCGGGTGAGGTGCGAGAAGCCCTTGTGGATGTTGAAGGTCGCGACGGTGAATTTCATCGGCGCGGGATCGAAAATGAGGTAGTCACTGCCGCAATGTTAGCGGGAAATGACGGCGCCCACCCATTCCCGCCCTTTCGACTTGCCAGGCAAGGTAGAAAGCGCGTAAGTTTGCCGCGGCGCCGCCGACCAACGCGTCAGGCAGGCAATCAGGTTCCCTGGTCCTGTCGCCGTCAACCCCACACCGTCAATCAAGGAGTCAACACCCATGAGCACCCAAGACACCATCCAGGCCGCTGTCGCCGGCCTCGTCGCCCTGGGCTTTGCCGCGTCGGTCGCGGCGCAACCCGTCATGCCAAAGGAAGGCACCGAAAAATGCTACGGCGTCGCCAAGGCCGGGCAAAACGACTGCGGCACCGCCAAGCACGCCTGCGCCGCCATGGGTGCCAAGGTCGACAACGATCCCGCCGAGTGGAAATACGTCGCCAAGGGCACGTGTGAAAAGATGGGCGGCAAGATGGCCGCGCCAAAATAAGTCTCTTTCTGCATCAAAATAGTGCGGCCGGTCCGTGCAACGTGGCCGGTCGCGTTCACGATTCCTCATGGCGCACAGCCTACCCCTCGCCGCCGGCATTGGCCTGCGCGCCCCTCATGTCGGGGAGGTGCTTGCGCAACGGCCGCCGGTCGCCTGGTTCGAAGTCCACAGCGAGAACTACTTCGCGGACGGCGGCCCATCGCTGGCCGCACTGGACAAGGTCCGCGCCGACTATCCGATTTCGCTGCACGGTGTCGGCATGTCGCTCGGGTCGACCGACCCGCTGGACATCGCGCACCTGACCAAGCTTGCGCGCCTTGTCCGGCGCGTGCAGCCCGGAAGCGTCTCCGAACATCTGTGCTGGAGCAGCATCGATGGCCGGCACTACAACGACCTCCTGCCGCTGCCCCATACCGACGAGGCGCTGGACCACGTTTGCGCGCGGGTTTCCGCCGTGCAGGACTTTCTCGGGCGTGAAATCCTGGTCGAAAACGTGTCGAGCTATTTCTCGTTCCCGGACTCGACGATCGCCGAATCCACGTTCGTCGCCGAAGTTGCGGCGCGCACCGGCTGCCGGCTGCTGCTGGACGTCAATAACATCTACGTCAACGCGCGCAATCACGGCATCGACGCGCACGCATACCTTGCCGCGATCCCGCGCCCGGCCGTCGCCGAGATTCATCTCGCCGGCTTTGACGCGAGCGGACCCTGCGTCATCGACACGCATGGCGCGCCCGTCGCGCCGGAAGTGTGGGCGCTGTACGAACGCGCCTTGGAACGCTTCGGGCCGGTGGCCACGCTGATCGAATGGGACGTGGACATCCCGGAATTCCCGGTGTTGCAGCGCGAGGCAGCAACCGCGCAAGCACTGCTGGAGGCGCGGCATGCCCTCGCTGCATGAACTGCAGGCGCAATTCTCCGCCGCGCTGGCGGGCGATACGGGCCATGCCGACAGCCGCATCGCGATCTATCGCAACACGGTGTCGGCCAACTACCGCAACGCGCTCGGCGCGACCTATCGCGTGGTGCGACAGCTGGTTGGCGTGCCGTTCTTCAATGCGGCCGTGGATGCCTACACGATGCGCTTCCCTTCCACGTGCGGCGACCTCAATGTCTACGGCGACCATTTCGGAGACTTTCTCGCGACCTATCCGCACGCAGGCGACCTGACCTACCTCCCCGACGTCGCGAGGCTCGAATGGGCGATCGACGAGGCGTACCGTGCGCCGGACGCGGATAGCACGCCCACGGACCTGCTTGCCGCGCTGGCCGCGGTTCCGGCGGAGCGGGTTCACACGTTGCGCTTTGCATGCGACCCGTCGTGCCGGTTCCTGATCTCGGACTTTCCCGTGCTGCGCATCTGGCAGGTGCATCAGCCGGGGTTCGAAGGCGACATCGCGGTCAGGTTCGGCGAAGCCGCAGATCGCCTGCTGGTCCGGCGTGAGGCTGGCGGCGTGGTCGTCGAACGCGTCGCACCGACGGACTTTGTCCTGCTGCAGTCCTTGCATCGGGGCGACGACCTGGAATCCGCACTCGCGACGGCGCTGGCATCGGAAGTGG
The DNA here is from genome assembly GCA_035430095.1 of Casimicrobiaceae bacterium. Classification (GTDB taxonomy): domain Bacteria; phylum Pseudomonadota; class Gammaproteobacteria; order Burkholderiales; family Casimicrobiaceae; genus VBCG01. The sequence goes on from DAOMGB010000012.1 coordinate 15,018, forward strand.
ACCCCGGGTTCGATCTGGGCGTCTCGTTGCGGCAATTCGTCTCCAGCGGGACACTGGCCGCGCTGCGCGATCGATGAAAGCAATTGGATTCCCCGGCGACTAACGCCCGGCAGCAGACAATTCTCCAAGGACACCCACCATGTCGCCCGACGGGTTTACACCGACCTCGCGCGCCTCGCGCCTGTACGGCACCGCCGCGCGGCTCGTCGACCGGCTGCAGCCGCTGTTTGCGCTCGCCATCCGGGTCTATGTCGCGCGCGTGTTTTTCCTGTCCGGGCTCACCAAGCTGAACGACTGGAACAACACGCTGGCGCTGTTCCGAAACGAATACCACGTGCCGGTGCTGCCTCCGGCCGTGGCCGCAGTGCTAGGCACCGGGGCTGAGCTGGGCTTGCCGGTGCTGCTGTTCTTCGGCCTGGGCACCCGCGCCGCGGCCGCCGCGCTCTTCGTGTTCAACATCGTCGCCGCGACATCCTACCCGGATCTCTCCGACGCCGGTCGCGTGTACCACATCATGTGGGGCGTGCTGCTGATGGTCACGTTCTTCTACGGGCCGGGAAAGCTGTCGCTCGACCATCTGCTCGGCCGACGGCTCGACGTGTCCGCCTGACCGCTGCGTCGGCGCCGCCGGACTGTCGCCCGCCGCGCACCTGCAGCCCCGCAGGCGCAGGATACAATTGTCGCCCGCCGCCGGCCGCTCGAGACTCGGCGCCGCCCTTCGAGAGTGCACTTGTCCGCAAATCCGAATCCAGCGCCCAAGTCAGGCGACGACGCGCTCGTCAGGAGTTACGACGACGTCCCGTACACCAGTTTCCCGGACTCGGTGCGCCACCCGGATCGGCTCGCGACGATCGGCACGCTGCTGGGGCTGAACGTGGCGCCGGTCGCGACATCCCGCGTGCTCGAACTCGCGTGCGGCGACGGACTGAACCTGGTGCCCATCGCGGCAACGCTTCCGAACGCCAATTTCGTGGGCTTCGATTTCGCGCCGCGACCGATCGCGCGCGCGCAGCAGATGTCGCGCGACCTGGGACTGACCAACGTCAGCCTGCTTCAGCTCGACCTGCGCGACCTGCCGGCGAGCCTGGGACACTTCGACTACATCATCGCTCACGGACTCTACTCGTGGGTTCCGGCGGAGGTCCGCGCGCACATCATGCCGCTGCTCGCGCGCCACCTGGCGCCGAACGGCGTTGCGTTCGTCAGCTACAACACGCTGCCCGGCTGCCACGTCCGTCGCGTCGTGTGGGACATGCTCAAGTATCACACCCGCAACATCGCGGACAAGCCGGCCAAGGTCGCCGCGGCGCGACAGTTGCTCAACATGGTTGCGACGCCCGTCGACATCGACGACGAGACCCAGCTCGCGATCCGCGCGGAAGTCCGCAGTTCCGCGGAAGGTCCCGAAGCCGCGCTGGCGCACGACGACATGAGCGAACCCAACGATCCCGTCTACTTCCACGAGTTCATGGCCGACGCGACGCGCGCCGGTCTGACGTTTCTTGCCGAGGCGCGCCTGAGCACGATGATGGGCGGCGGATTGGCGCCGGAGGTCCGCCAGGCGCTGGCGCCGCTGGATCGCCTTGCGCGGGAGCAGTACCTCGACTTCATTCACTTCCGCCGCTTTCGCGTGTCGCTGCTGTGTCACGCCAACGCCTTGTCGCGCTTTGTGGTGCAGCCGCCGCGCGTTCTCAGCATGCACTTGTCTCCGTCCATGAACATGCGGCGCGCGGCGGCCAGCGAAACACGGTCGCCGGATCCTGATCCGGTTGTCGACGCCGTCAGGAGCTACCTGCTCGCGCGATGGCCCGCGACCGTCCCCGTCGCGGAGTTTGCCGAATGGCATCGGCGGAACGCGGCCGGCGCGGGTGCCGGCGCCGCGCGAGCTGCGGAACTGCTGGTGGCCGAGTTGTTCGTCGCCGGCCTTGTCGATCTGCGCACGGAGCCCGTTGCCGCGGTCAGAACGCCGGGCGAGCGCCCGGAGGCTTTCGCGGCCGCGCGCTGGATCAACCGCGCGCACGACGTCATCCCGAATCTCTATTACGAAGCGCTCCGGCATCAAGACCCCATCGGGCGAAGGTTGCTGGCGCTCCTCGACGGCACCAGGACGCGCGACGACCTGGCAGCCGCTCTTGACGGTCCCTTTGCAGGGCAGGCCGGGCGTGCGCAGCTGGACGAAGTGCTCGCCACCCTCGCCGGCAAGGCGTTGCTGGTGCGCTGAAGCCGCCCGTTCGCCAATGCCCGCGGTCCACGCCGACTCCGCTCTCGCCGACGCGTACAACGCCGTCGCGTACGTCGGCCAGCCCGCCCGCACGACCCATCCTGGCCATCTCGCCGCCATCGGCACACTGCTGGGACTCGACGTCCCGGCCGTCGCGACATCGCGCGTGCTCGAACTGGGCTGCGGCGACGGCGCCAACCTGGTCCCCATGGCCGCCGCGCTTCCGGGCGCGACGTTCACGGGCTGTGACTTCGCCGAACGCGCGATCGGCATTGCCCGGCGCAACGCGGACGCGCTGGCGCTTGCCAACTGCCGGTTCCTGCAGGCCGATCTGCGTGACCTGCCCGCCGGACTCGGCACCTTCGACTACATCATCGCGCACGGACTCTATTCCTGGATCCCGCCGGACGTGCGCGCCCACGTGATGCCGCTGATTGCGCGCCATCTTGCGCCCGATGGCGTGGCGTTCGTAAGCTACAACACGTACCCGGGCTGCCACATCCGGCAGGGCGTCCGGGAAATGCTCCGGTTTCACACGCAGGACATCTTGGACCTCCATGCCAAGCTGGCCGCGGCGCGCGAACTGATCGGTTTGCTTGCGGAGCCGGCCGTCACGCAGAGTCCCAATGACGAGGCCTTGCGCGCGGAGCTGCGCACCGTCGCCCTGCAGTCCGACAGCGGCCTGTGCCATGACGACCTGGCGGAAGTGAACATACCGTTCTACTTTCACGAGTTCGCCGAGGATGCGCGGGGCAGCGGGCTGGCCTTTCTCGCCGAGTCCGAGATGTCGTCGATGGTGGGCGCGGGCGTCGGCACGCGGATGCGGGCCGCGCTGCGCGACATGGATCGGCTGAAGCGCGAGCAGTACCTGGACTTCGTGCACATGCGGCGCTTTCGCGAGTCGCTGCTGTGTCACGCCCGCGCGCTGTCGCATTTCGTTGCGCAGCCTGCGCGCATCGCCGGCATGCACGTTGCTGCTTCCAGCCATCTGCGCAAGGCCGCAGCTGCTGGAGCACAGCCGGACGCGGACCCGACAACCCGCGCGGTGCGCGATTACGTGCTGGCGCGGTGGCCACGGAGTGTCCCGGTGGAGGAAATCGTCGCCTGGCACTCGGCTCGTCCGCCGGTCGCCGATACCCCGGGTTCGCCGCCAACGCGTGCGCTCGCGGAACTGGCCCGGCGCTTCGTCGGCGGCGACCTCATTCTTCGCGCCGATCCAACCCCCGTCGCTGCCCGCGCAGGCGAGCGCCCGACGGCGTTTGCACCCGCAAGGACGGCGACCGGCGCGACCGAG
>DAOMGB010000012.1:18632-59089 GCA_035430095.1 Casimicrobiaceae bacterium
GCGAGGCCGGCGCATCGGGATCGCCGCCGTCCCGTTTTCCTGTCGCTGATCCCGATGCCTGAGGAGACAACAATGCCGACCTATATCGCACTTTCCCATTTCACGGATCAGGGAGTCCGCACCGTCAAGGACACGACCAAGCGCGCAGATGCCGTCAAGGAGGCGGCGAAAAAATATGGCGCCAACATGACCCAGATCTACTGGACGATGGGGCAATATGACCTGGTCGCCGTCATTGAAGCACCGAATGACGAAGCCATGACCGCATTCGCGCTTGCCCTCGGTGGCGCAGGAAATATTCGCACGCAGACGCTGCGCGCATTCGGCAAGGACGAAATGAACGGCATCCTGGCCAAGCTGGCCTAGGGTGCGCTGACACGGGGTCGGCCGGCCAACGCGCTCGGCCGATCTAGCGCAGATTCTGCAGGTGCTTGCGGCGGTGCACTTCCGCCGTGAATTCCTCGAGGTCGGGATCCATTGCGCTGCGAGCGGAAACGATGCCGATGGGCCTGTCGTTCTCGACCACGGGCAGGTGGCGAAAACCGTTCTCGTGCATGATAAGCAGCGCGTGCCCGAATGGCTTGCCCGGATGGACCACGTGCGGATCCGGCGTCATGACATCCCGGGCGCACGTCGTGGCCGCGTCGAGGCCGGGCGCCACGACGCGGAAAACGATGTCGCGCTCGGTCAGGATTCCGATCAGCCGCTCGTCATCGACGATCAGCGCCGCGCCCAGGTTCCTGCTCGCCATCTGCCTGGCCACCTTGCTGACGAAGATCGTGGGCGCCGCCTTGAGCAGTTTCTGCGACTGCATCACATCTCGGACGGGCAAATCGAACATGGCGTTCCAGGGTCGCGCAAGCGACGAACCGCGAATGCTCCACCACTATCCACCCTCAACCGGGGTGCTGGGGAGATACCGTATTTGGGACGCTAATCCAGGCAAAGCCATCGAAGTTTGACCATCGTCAATGAAATGGCCGATGGCCGTTCGAATACCACGGAGGGCGTCACTCAAATGGCATCGTCGTGATTGCCGGATGCGGCGTTCCGAGAGCCAATGGCCGGGCGATTCGTCCGGGAGATTCCAGCGGCGGTCGAATCGAAACAGATGGGGAGCGGAGTGTGCCAAGAAGCGCGGACGTCCACCGGAAGCGCGTTGTCCACTACGGCAAAGGAAGCTTCATCAGCAGATTGGCATTGACCAGTCCCTTGTCGGCGACGGTCACGCTGCCGCTGGCGTTCACGTCGAGCAGGAAATTCGCCAACGTCATGGGCTTGAGAAGCGCAGCGTTGACGACGCCCACGTCCGCTACAGTCACCTGCCGGCTTTGATTCGCGTCGCCGAACAGGAAGCCGATCCGAACCGACCCACCGCCGCCGGTTCCGCCGTCGGCTGCCACGACATCGCTTGCGTTCACCGTGACATATTGCGCATTGAACACCGCTGTCAAAGGCACCGTCATGTCGTTGCCGCTGAACGTGGGCGCGCCCACGGTCGCCGTTCCTTCGCTTAATGCGGCGACGCCAGCCGTCACCGGTTTGTCGAAGGAGAATACGATCGTCTGCATCGGACCGGCGCGCGGCTCGGTCGTGGGATTGAGCGAAGTCAGTGCCAGGGCCAAGTCGAAGGCCCCCGCCGTTCCATGAACCTTCCGGGAGCGCGCACCCACGAGCACGGGTGCACTGCCCACGGCCGACCAATGCGCGTACAGCGTGACATCGGCCGAACCCATGACGAAGGTCGCGCCGCCGACATAGGACGTCCCGGTGCCGCTCGCCGCCGTGTTCCAGTTGCCGAAAGTGTATCCGGCGCGCACGAGATCGCCGGTGTTGCCGAGCACGGTGACGGTGACGCCATTGACGTACGCGTTGCCGTCGACCGGAACGCTGCCTCCCGTATTGAGGTTGCCGTCGTAGGTCACACCGTAGGTTGCCGGGGTGATGGCCACGCCTCTTGGAGAACTCATTCCTCCGATGGTCGAAGTCACGGTATTGGTCAGAGTATCGATCACCGAAACGGTGTCGGACCCTGCATTCGTGACATAGGCGTGCCTCCCGTCCGGCGTAATGGCTATCGCGCCGGGGAAGACCCCCACGCCAATCGCACTTCCAACCAGCGCATTGCTCGCCGTGTCAATGATCGAAACGCTTCGATCGCCACCTCTGGCAACGTAGGCAAACTTGCCGTCCGGAGTCACGGCAACCGCTGCCGGGTTGTCTTCGACGCCGATTGTCGCCACGACTGCGTTGCTAACCGTGTCGATCACCGCAACGCTCCCGCCAGGAAATCGGCCATTCGCCACGTAAGCGCGTTTACCGTCAGGAGCGATTCCTATCCCGTAGGCTCCATCCGTGGAGATCGGTGCTCCCAGTATCGTGTTGGTTGCAATGTCGATCACCCAGACCGTGCCGGTAATTTCATCGGCCACATAAACTCGTTTGCCATCGGGGGTGATCGCGAGTGCCCTTGGGCTCCCGTCAATTGGGAGCGCGGCGATCACGACGTTACGGGCCGTATCGATCACCGAGATGTTGTTGCCGTAGGGATCGGGATAGATACGATTCGCCACGTAGGCAAGCTTGCCGTCCGGGGTGATGGCTATGCCCGTCGGCTCGTCTCCCACCACAATCGGCCCGGCCGTTACGGAGTTGCTGGTCGTGTCGATGGAGAAGACCGATCCACCGGATGTCCCAAGAGCATTGAGAGTGGTGACGAATGCGTGTTTGCCGTCCGGAGCGATGGCCACCGCGAAAGGCACCCGCGTTTCCGGAAGGACGACGGTAGTGGTCACCGTCAAGCTTGCCGTGTCTACTACCGAGACGCTGTGGGAAAGCGCATTCGTCACATAGGCGAAAGGAGAGGCTGCTGCTTGGCCGGCACAAGTAACCAACCAGGGTATGCCCAGGGACAAACCAAGCAGTCCTGCGATGCCTCGTTTGACCAACGCATTGGACTCGCTGATTCGGGACTTCATGGCCCCTTCCTGGCGCCTCCTTCCCGCTCTGCGTGCCGAGTGCGGCGCATCTCCGCAAATCGTGTTTGCCTCGCCGAGCCTTGATCGATCATAGGCGCCGCGCCCTGCCTTCGATTGACCTGCGACAAAACATCGACAGAATGGCAAGTTTCCGCGGTCAACGCATGCCCATGGGTCGCGGGCAACGACACCCATTCGCCCGGCGCGTCTCAGGACATGGCGACGCCGGGGGTCATGCCGCGAATGGCGTCGGTTACCGGGGTTACTTTGGCGATTGCTTTCCGGCCAGCAGGTCCTTCAGACCTGCAAAGGGTGAGTGGGTCGCCACGCTGCCCGCGCCGGATGGTCCGCCTGTGCTGGCAGTCGCTTCCAGCTGCCGCTGGTGCTCGTTGTCGTGGCAATACAGGCACAGCAGCTCCCAGTTGCTGCCGTCGGTCGGGTTGTTGTCGTGGTTGTGATCCCTGTGGTGGACGGTCAGTTCGCGCACGTTGGCGCGTGTGAACTCGCGCGCGCACCGTCCGCAAATCCACGGATAGATCTTCAACGCCTGTTCCCTGTAGCCTTGCGCGCGCTGCTCGGCGGCGCGCCGGGCGTCGGCGACGATGCGGTCCAGCTTGCCGGAGTCGTTCGCGCTCATGCGACCACCTGTCGTCTCGGTTGAATGTCCAGTGCATCCCGATCGGGTGCCGAGCTGCGCACGTCATGCGATCGGCACGCGTCGATGCCAAGGCGACATGCTACGCCGGCATCGGACCGGTGACACGGACGCCCCCCTACTTTAAGATGCGCGCAGGAGAAGCGAAATCCATCGGCAGCCCTCCACCGCGGCGGACCGCGACGCGCATTGCGCGGTCACGTTTCACGACATATGGTCAGGATGGTCCACGTCCCGCCCGAAAACAGTCCGGCCTCCCAGAGACCCTGACGAGGAAACGCCATGTTCAGCAGCCTGATGCCGCAGCGCCAGGAGTTCTATGAGCTCCTGGCCGCTCACTCCGACCGCGTCGTCGCCAGCGCCAATGCGACCTTGCGTTTGATGAACGGCCTGGGCAGCGGCACCGAGGACATTCCCGCGCTGGTGGCCGAAGTCAACCAGAACGAGCACAGCGCCGACAACATCAAGGCCGAATTGATCACCCTGCTGCACCGCTCGTTCACGACGCCGATCAATCGCGACCAGATTCATACGTTGACGATCGAGCTGGACCGGGTGCTCAACGCGCTGAAGGACGTGGCCAATGCCGTGGGCATGTACAACATCAAGGAGTCCACCACCGAAGCGCGCGAGATGGCCGCGTTGGGCGCCGATGCCTGCATGCGGCTCAGCCGGGCGGTGATGTCCCTGCCGGACAAGCAGCGCAACGACGAGACCCTGGGACTGTGCAAGGAGATCGACGCGATAGAAACGCAGGCCGACCGCGTGCAGCGCAAGGCCATCACGGGCCTGTTCGACGGCTCCCAGACCGTCTGGACGGCGCTGAAGATGCGCGAGTTCTACGCCCTGCAGGAGGAAGTGCTCGACCGCTGCGAGATCGCCGCCAAGACCATCGAAGAGATCCTGATCGAGAATTCCTGACGGGGCGGCGCATGGATCACCAAATTACCATCAGCCTGTGGTCGCTGGCCCTCCTGGTTGCCGTGGCGCTGGCCTTCGACTTCATGAATGGATTTCACGACGGCGCGAATTCAATTTCCACCATCGTCGCCACCGGAGCGCTCACGCCAAAGCAGGCCGTGGTCTTTGCAGCGGCCTTCAATTTCATCGCCCTCTGGGTGTTCCAGCTGGCGGTGGCCGCCACCATCGGCAAGGGCACGGTGGACCCGCAGTACGTCGACCATTACGTGATCTTCGGCGCGCTGGTGGGCGCGTTGGTCTGGAACGTCATCACGTGGTACTACGGCATCCCTTCTTCGTCGTCGCACGCGCTCATCGGCGGGCTGGTCGGCGCCACGGTCGCCAAGGCAGGCGGTCTCGCGCCCGTCGTCTGGAGCGGATTCGGAAAGATCCTGCTTTTCATCGTGATCTCGCCGTTCGTGGGCTTTCTCATCGGCGGCCTGCTGATGGTCCTGGTGGCATGGGTGTTCAGGAACAGGACGCCGCACGAAGCGAACAGCTGGTTCCGGTATGGACAACTGGTCGCGGCCGGCGCCTACAGCCTGGGCCACGGGGGAAACGATGCGCAGAAGACTATCGGCATCGTCTGGCTGCTGCTGATCACCGCCGGCGTGTCGACGACCGACATCCGGACACTGCCCATGTGGGTTGTGTACTCCTGCTACGGCGCAATTGCCTGGGGAACGTACCTCGGCGGCTGGCGCATCATAAAAACCATGGGCAGCAAGATCACGAGGCTCAACTCCGTGAGCGGGTCGTGCGCCTCGATGGGCGGCGCAATCAGCCTCGGGCTGGCGACGTTGGGCGGGATCCCGGTGTCGACCACGCACACCATCACCGGCGCCATCGTCGGCGTGGGCACGGCTGAGGACGTTAGGGCAGTCCGCTGGGGCATTACGTTCAACCTGGTCATCGCCTGGGTACTCACGATTCCGGCGGCGGGACTCATTGCAGCGCTGTTCTGGTACGTCGGCCGCAGCTTCCTCTGAATCCGCAGCGCGCGAGGCGAACATGCTCCACAACGTCATGCCAAAACGCAGCGAGTACTTCAAATTGCTGGCCGCGCACAGCGACCGGCTGGTGGCCGGCGCCAATGCCACGATGCGCTTGATCACCGGCCTGGGCACGCATGCGGGACAGGAGGGCGCCAACGACGCGGGCCTGATCGAAGAGGTGAATCTCAACGAAACAAGCGCCGATGAAATCAAGACGGCGTTCACCAGGCTGCTGTTCGAGTCGTTCACCACGCCGATCAATCGCGACCAGCTGCACACGTTGATCCGGGACATGGACCGGGTCCTCGACACGCTGCAGAGCGTGGCCAACAACATCGCCGTATACAACATCACCGACTCGACAGCCGCGGCACGCACGATGTCGTCGCTTGCCGCCGATGCGTGCCTGCGCCTCAACCGCGCGGTGATTGCGCTGGCCGACCGCAACGGTGGGCCCACGGTCCGGAAGGAAATCGGCGAAATCGATGCCCTCGACGTTCGCGCCAACGAGATCATGCGCGAAGCAGTGACCCGCTTGTTCGAGAACGAAGGCGACGACGCGGCCGCCTTTCACGCCATGAAGATGCGGCGCTTCTACTTCCGGCAGGCCAAGGTGCTGGACCGATGCCTGCGCGTGGCCGGAACGATCGAGGAAATCCTGCTGGAGAATGCATGAGCGCGGGGATTGGGTGGCGGGGCGCTGTCACGACGATCTCCAGGGAAGCGAAGCGTGACCGGGCCATCGCATGCTCGCCGGAGTGTCCAGGCATGCGGGTGAACCCGTCGACGACTCGTGATTGAAAGACTGGAATTTCCCGGGGAGAAGAAGATGTTCGAACTCGGCTGCCTTCGTGCGAAGATGTTCCTGGCGTTGGGGATGGCACTCGCCGCGGCATTGATGCCTTTGGCCGCGAACGCGCAAGCCTATCCGACCCGGCCGGTCCGCATCATCGTTCCCTATCCTGCCGGCGGCGCCGTCGACATCATCGCCAGGATCGTCGGCCAGCCGCTTTCCGACTCGCTGAAACAGCCGGTGATCGTCGACAACCGTCCGGGTGCGAGTGCAAACATCGGCATGGAACTGGCGGCGAAGTCGCCTCCCGACGGCTACGTTTTGCTGATGGCCTCCAACGGAATCGCGACCAACATGACGCTCTTCCCGAACCTCACGTTCGACGGGCGCCGTGACTTCTCGGCGGTGGCGCGAATCGGCTTCGCACCGCTGGTGATCGTCGTACCCGCCGCATCGCCCGCCAAGTCGCTCAAGGACCTCGTCGCCCAAGCGAGGGCCGAGCCGGGGAAGCTCACCTATGCGTCGGCGGGCAACGGCAGCTCCGGGCACCTTGCCGGTGAACTGCTGAAATCGTCGGCGAAAATCGACGTGCTGCACGTCCCGTACAAGGGAGGCGCGCCGGCCATCACCGATCTTCTTGGCGAGCGCATCTCGTTCATGGCGATCAATCCTGTCGAGGTGATCGCGCACATCCGCTCGGGTCGCCTGCGTGCCCTTGCGGTGGGAAGCGACAAACGCGTGCCGCTGCTGCCCGACGTGCCGACCGTGGCCGAAGCCGGTCTGCCCGGATACGAGGCCACCGTGTGGTGGGGCCTGGTCGCGCCCGCCGGAACGCCGCGGGAAATCGTCGTTAAACTCAATGCGGAGACGAACAGGGCGCTGGCCGATCCGGCCATCGTCACCCGTCTCGCGGAACTGGGCGTAGAGATCACGCCGGGCAGCCCGGAACAGTTCGCCGCGTTTATCCAGGCGCAAACCGACCTCTGGTCCGGCGTGATCCGTGCCGCAGGCATCAAGCCGGATTGACGGGCTCCGTCGACCTGCTCCGCGCGAGTTCCCGTATCCCGCGACCTGGCGTCGGGCCACACTCCCGTACACGACGATTCACGCGCTCTCGGTCGCCCGCGCCATGTTCTTGAACAAGAGCTTCCGCTTGACGCTGAGGAAATCGGGGCTGTCGAAATATTTGTCGACCCAGCTGCCGTCCTCCTTCAGGAATGGATCGAACTCCTTTTCGTGGCCGGACAGCCACTCGCGGAACGAGAAGTGATCGAACAGGCGGACGAACTCGGTGAAATAGATGTCGGCGACGCGATCGTCGCCCTTGATGACCAGCGTGTTCTCGTCGTTGAGAGTGACCGAGTTCTCACTGTAGTTGGCCGACCCTGAAATGACGATGGGAACGTCACCCAGCGGATCGACCAGGATAATCTTGTTGTGCAGGAAGTTCACGCCGCTCTTGATCAGTTTTCCCGCTGACGTTTCCGCAGCCCACTGGTCGATGCTGGACTGGATGTAGGCGCCAGCGACCACTTCGACATCGCGATCGTCGGTCTTGAACGTGTTGAACGACTTCCGGGCATCGAGCAGGATGTAGCGCAGGTAAGGCTTGTCCTTGCCGAACACGGCCTGGAAGCGCTTGTCGATGTTGAATGGATAGATGCAGCAAACCATTTCGCCGGCCCCCTCGACCAGGTCGGCGTAGTTCTGCAGCATCTCATTGGAATCGCGCGGACTGAAGAACACCGAGATTCCATTGGGGATCTCGGCTGCCTTCTTGTCGGCGCCGTCCGGCAATGCCATTACCGCGGCGCGATACGAATCCCGATCCAGGTTCTGGTAGACAAGCTGCCAGTAGGCAAAGTACCTGGCGGCGATCGCCTTGTCCGTGATCTGGTGGCCCGTGTTGCAGTGGCCGAAGATTCCCTTCTCCGAAATGTTGGTCGAGCCGGTCCATACCCGGAGGGGCTTGTCGTTCTTGTCGAGCAGCACGAAGAACTTGTTGTGCGCCTGAGAAACTTCGTTGTCGCGGACGTGCTTGACCAGCGACGACGCGCCGGCTTCCACCAGCGCGGCGTGGTTCTCGTCACCGTAATTCCTGGCGTCATAGACGACGTTCACGTCGACGCCATTCTTCTTTGCCTGCTTCAGAGCAGCGAGCGTCCCCGGATGATGGAACTCGTAGCATGCGCCTCGGAGCTTTTGCCCCGGCTGCGCGCCGTCGATGAATGCGATCAGGCCCTCGTAGAGTCCGCGCGACAGCCAGCGGTAGGCACGCGCCTGTTCGACCTTGTCCTGCATCGTGTCGGGCCGGCGATTGCCGAATTGCTCCGCGTAGGACTGGCTGCCCGACACGCCGCGATTGAAGAAGATCCCATGCGCGCCCGCGATGTTGGGCTCGCTGGCGATCGTTATCGTTTCCTTGAGAAACACCTGCATGTTCTGCGGTGGCCCCTTGTAGGCGGTGACGATGTACGTGTATTCGGTGTCCGGGTCGACCGTGAAATCCTTCCACATGAATCCCTGCACCGGGTGGAGCTGCGTCGGGTACTTCTGACCCTTGACCTTGCCCAGGTCCTTCTTCGCGATCGGGATCACCGAAGCGAAGAATTTCTGGCCGTAGAGCCAGATTCGCTTGTGCGACTTCGTCTCCACGCGCTCGAACGCAAACCCGAGCAGACCTTCCGGCTTCGTCTTCAGGTCGAGCGAAAGCACGACCGTGTTGGTTCCTGAGACGGCATAGATTTCCAGTTCCGATGCAGTCTTCTTGCGTCGCATGGCAGTCTCCCTTGTCGCGGATACGGGGAAAACTCGCAGTATTGTCCCGGTGCCGGGACCGCGCAACAACGGGATTATTCGGCAGACGTCACGATTGCGCACGGGCCGGCGGGCGACGCGGGCCGCTCGGAAAACGAACCCTGCGTTTACGGCCACATCGAAGTTCGCGGAATACCGCTCCTGCAGTGCGCCCGACCGTCTCGGGGAGCAGCGCGCGCACAGCGAAAGGAGGCAGACGACATGAGCGGGGATCCTCCGGACACGCCTGCCACGGCGCCGGATGGCGGCGCGCTGCGCTTCGATGTGATTGCGGGACTGACGGCCGCTGCCGTCGTGCTGCCCAAGGCGATGGCCGATGCAACGGTGGCAGGCTTGCCGGTAGAGGTGGGCCTGTACACCGCATTCGTGCCGATGGTCATCTACGCACTGCTCGGCACCTCGCGTGTGCTCAGCGTCATTTCCACCGCCACGCTGGCCACCTCGACGGGCACGCAGCCCGGAGGGGTCGTGCCGGACGGCATCCTGCTCCTCGGCCTCGGCCTTGCGGTACTGGCCGCATCTCGTCGTCGCAAATCGCACTGGGCGCGCGGCTGACGGACTCGAACCCCAAGTCAGCGTACCGGAGACGGCGAGTCGTGAACGATTGCTTCCAATCGTCTGACTTGGTCCCACCGCAGGAAATTCATCTTACGCGTTGATGTTTCAAAAAAAAGCATTCCGCGTTCACCGCTGCGGAATACTCGACCACGCAGTTGGCTATCCGATGTGACCAATAACTGTTCTGCCGGGCCGCGAAGCACTCTTTTCGCCTCGTTATAGCCGAATGATTGGGCTAGTACAACCAAACTTACCGAAAACGTGAGCAGTAATCCCCCCAACGAAACCTTCAGATAGATCGCACTCAACGCTACCAGACTCATCAGTATCCAGTACGCCATCATGTCATATCCTTTGGCGAAAGCGGACCCAACGGCCAGCAAGCCGAACAGAACAACGAGAATCCACAACCTGAAGTGTGGTTGCTGGTTCAATGGAGTGTTGAACGTAAACTTGCTCAGACTCCATCCCACGACCGACAAGAGTAAGACTGCTGCCAACAACGCTTGTAGGGCAAATACGATGTGATCGGACCACGAGAATAGAGTAAACAGCGAATCGTCTACCGCGTTGAAGAACCCCACGTCGTACTGCGCCGCAAGAACGATACCAACGACCGGCACCATTGTTGCCAGGTTCTTGATTGATAAAACGCTTTCATTTTCATCGCTCATTTTTCCCTCCTGCGCGGGCAGCGACATGTATTCCGCGCGGTCCACTTTTCACGCCAGCCCGTGAAGACTTACCTACCGCAATACGGGCTGGAGTTGTGCAAGGCGGGCCAGCTGTTGCGCGACGGAATGGTCGGATAGTTGGGAGCGAATGTCCCGCAAGTTCCCGCCCGACAGCGCCATGGGCGTGGGCAGGCCCAAGAAAATTGTTGATTCATTGGGGTGGCTGACGGGACTCGAACCCGCGACAACTGGAATCACAATCCAGGACTCTACCAACTGAGCTACAGCCACCGCTGACCATCTGCCGGGACCCACGCAAGGGCAAGTTACCGGGATGCGGGCGGCATGACTCTCGCGCCCGCAGCCTGGCATTTTATCCGAGTTTGGCCCTTTCCGGATTTCGGGCGCGCACCGCCCCCGCGACAGCCGCATCCGTCCGGGCCATTCCCCAGGCTAAGGCAGCCCGTTTACCGATGGCGAATCCTGGCGTTGAGCGTCAACGCAGACCGGCAGCCGCCGCGACGTCGGCAATTATTACCGCGTTGTTCCCGTTGACGCAGCCGGCGGGAATGCGGCGATCACCGCTCGCCAAACGCGCCAGCATCGGCGCCTTTTCCGCTCCGGTGACGACCCAAAGCACCTCGCGCGCGCGGTCGAGGACCGGGAACGTCAGCGTCATGCGCCGGTGTCCCAGATAAGGCTCCGTCAGCGCAACGGTCACGGAGCGTTCCTGCAGCACCGGATCGTTTGGCACGAGGGAGGCCGTGTGCCCGTCGGGACCGACGCCCAGGTGGACGAGATCGAGGACCGGCGGCGAACCGGCAATGGCGGCCAGGTCCTCCGCATAGCGGCGGGCACCCGCGGCAAGGTCCGTCATCTCCACCGGCATCGCGTGCATGCTTCCGGATGGAAGCGGGACCTGCGTCAGCAGGCCCTCTGCGATGCGCGTCAGGTTGCGGTCCGGATCACCTCCTGGCGCGACGCGTTCGTCCACCTGGAAGAGATGCGTGTCGGCCCACGGCATGGTCAGGCTTCCCAGCACGCGCAACATCTGCCAGGGCGTGCGACCCCCGCTCACCGCAAAGGCGAACCTGCCGCGGGCCGCAACCGCTTCGCGCGCGGCCTCGGAGATGCGTTCCGCGGCGCGTTGCGCAACCGCATCGGCGTCCGGGAGCACCTCGATTTTCATTGGCAAATCGATGCGGGCCGCGCAACTTTCGGCCGCGCGCTGCCGTCAGGCGTACATCACCGGATTGTGCCAGCCGCCATCGGGCGACACCGCCTGCGCTTCGGGTGGGCCCCAGGTGCCGGTCAGATAGTCGTGCACGGGCGTTTTCGCTCGCAGCACGGGGTCGACGATGCGCCAGGCTTCCTCGACATAGTCCTCGCGCGCAAACAGCGTCTGGTCCCCGTGCATGGCGTCACCCAGCACGCGCTCATAGGCGTCCATCTCGCCCGCCACCGGATGCCTACTCGCGATCATTTCAGTGGCCACGCTGACCCGTTCGTCGTCCGGGGAGAGCACGTTCACTCCCAGCGCGATCGTGACATCGGGGCTGATTCGCAGCCGCGCATGGTTGGGCAGCTGGTTGGGCAGCGAATAGACCGACGGCGGCTGGCGCAGCCGCACGAGAACTTCCGTCGCGGTTACCGGCAGGCACTTTCCCGCGCGAATGTAGAACGGCACGCCCTGCCACCGCCACGAGTTGATCGAAAGCCGCATGGCGCAAAAAGTCTCCACCGTCGACGCGGCGTCGACGCCGGGCTCCGCGAGATAACCGTTGAACTGTCCGCGAACGATGTCCGCCGGCGTCAACGTGGCCACCGACCTCAGCACTTTGACCTTCTCGTCGCGAATCGACTCGCTGTCGGTGCGGGCCGGCGGTTCCATGGCCAGGTTGGCGAGCACCTGGAACAAGTGGTTCTGCACGACGTCGCGCGTGGTGCCGGTCTGATCATAGAACGCGCCGCGGCCCTGGACGCCGAAGTTCTCCGCCATCGTGATCTGAACGCTTTCCACGTGGTTGCGGTTCCAGAAAGGCTCCAGGAAGCCGTTGGCGAAGCGGAAATGCAGCATGTTGTGCACCGGCCCCTTGCCCAGGTAGTGGTCGATGCGGAAGATGTGCGCCTCGTCGAAATTGCGGTAGAGAATTCCGTTCAACTCGCGCGCCGAGGCAAGGTCATGGCCGAAGGGCTTTTCGACAATGACACGCGCGCCGGCCGTGCATCCGGACTTGGCCAGTTGCTGGACCACCGCTTCGAACAGGCTGGGCGGGATGGCGAGGTAATGCGCCGGACGCTTCGCGGCGCCGAGTTCGCGTCGCAACGCGGCAAACGTCGCGGCATCGCCATAGTCGCCGTCGATGTACCGCAGCAGTCCGATCAGGTGATCGAACGCGGCCTGATCGAGCCCGCCGTGCTTCCCGAGGCTGTCGCGGGCGCGGGCGCGAAACTGGTCGATGGTCCATCCTGCCTTCGCCACGCCGATGACCGGGACATCCAGGTGCCCCCGCTTGATCATCGCCTGCAACGAAGGGAAGATCTTCTTGTAGGCGAGATCACCCGTCGCGCCGAAGAACACCAGCGCATCGGAATGCGCGGCATCGTTCGAGACGTCCGGTACGCCGGCAGTCACGTTCATCTCGTCACTTCTCCTTCGGCTTCTCGTAATGGCCTCCGAACTCGAAGCGCATCGCGGACAGGATCTGGTCCTGGAACATCGCTTCGCCGCGTGAACTGAAGCGCTCGTACAGCGCCGTCGTGAGTACCGGTGCGGGCACGGCCTCGTCAATGGCCGCCTTGATCGTCCAGCGGCCCTCGCCGGAATCCGAAACGCGCCCCCCGAAATTCGACAGTGCCGGGTCCTTGATCAGCGCGGACGCCGTGAGATCGAGCAGCCACGATGCGATGACGCTTCCGCGCCTCCAGACTTCGGCGATGTCGGGCAGGTTGAGGTCGTACTGGTAGTGCTCGGGATGACGCAGCGGCGTGGTCTCCGCGTCGATGGCGTGCTGGCCCTTGCCGACATTGGCGTGTCGCAGGATGTTCATTCCCTCCGCGTAGGCCGCCATCAATCCGTATTCGATGCCGTTGTGGACCATCTTGACGAAATGTCCGGCGCCGTTCGGCCCGCAGTGCAGGTAGCCCTGCTCTGCCGTGCCCTGTCCGCCTGGCCTTCCCGGAGTGCGTTCGATGTTGCCGATGCCCGGTCCCAGCGTGGCGAACAGCGGATCGAGGTGCTTCACGACGGAGAGCTCGCCGCCGATCATCATGCAGTAGCCGCGCTCGAGGCCCCACACGCCGCCACTGGTGCCCACATCGACATAGTGGATGCCATTGGCCGCAAGTTCCTTCGCGCGCCGCAGGTCGTCGATGTAATACGAATTGCCGCCGTCGATGAGTATGTCTCCATTGTCCAGCAGCGGCCGAAGCTCGTCGATCGTCTTGTCCACCGACGCCGCCGGCACCATCAGCCAGACCGCCCGCGGCCTGGCGAGCTTGCTCACCAGGTCAGCGAGCGAGGTCGAGCCGATCGCCTTGTCGGCAACGAGTTCCTCCACCGGCTTCGGCGACCTGTCGTACACGACGCACTGGTGTCCGCCCCTGAGCAGCCTGCGCACCATACTCGCTCCCATGCGGCCGAGTCCGATCATTCCTAGTTGCATGATGCCGTTCCTTTGCGTGACGTTTCAAAGTTGCCCAAAAGCTCGCGTTGGCGCCGCGATGTGCGGCCGCGATTCGCGCCACCCGCCTCTCGCCTGGTTGACGGCGTCACCTTCCCCGGCGCCTTCGATAGCGCCGGATCAGCGCGTTGGTGGAACTGTCGTGCGTCAGTTCCGGTTCCGCCTTTGCCTCCAGTTCCGGAATGATGCGTTGAGCGAGGACCTTGCCGAGCTCCACGCCCCATTGGTCGAAGGAGTCGATGTTCCAGATTGTGCCCTGCGTGAACACGACGTGCTCGTACAGCGCGACCAGCCTGCCCAGTGCGGCGGGACCGAGCCGGTCGAGCAGGAGGGTGTTGGAGGGCCGGTTGCCCTCGAAGACGCGATGCGGAGCCAGCCGATCCGGCGTGCCTTCCGCCTCCACCTCCTCCCGCGTCTTGCCGAAGGCCAGCGCTTCCGACTGGGCAAACACGTTGGCCAGCAGGATGTCGTGGTGGCGGCCCAGCGGATTCAGCGCCACTTCGAATGCGATGAATTCGATGGGGATGAGTCGCGTGCCCTGGTGAATCAGCTGATAGAACGAATGCTGGCCGTTGGTGCCGGGCTCGCCCCAGTAGATCGGGCTGGTGGCGTAGTCGACGCGGGTGCCATCGAGCGTCACGCGCTTGCCGTTGCTCTCCATCGTCAGCTGCTGCAGATAGGCGGGAAAGCGCTTCAGGTACTGCTCGTAAGGCAGTATCGCGACCGTCTGCGCGTCGAAGAAATCGCTGTACCAGACGCTGAGCATCCCCATCAGGACCGGCAGGTTGCGCTCGAACGGCGCGGTGCGGAAGTGCTCATCCATTTCGTGAAAACCGGCGAGCATCTCCCGGAAATTGGAGGGGCCGATCGCGAGCATCGTCGACAGGCCGATGGCGGAGTCCATCGAATACCGCCCGCCGACCCAGTCCCAGAATCCAAACATGTTCGAGGTGTCGATGCCGAATTCCGCCACTTTCCCCGCATTGGTCGACACCGCGACGAAGTGCCTGGCCACCGCACGTGACTCATCGACGCCGGTCGCGCCCAGGCCGGACAGCAACCAGTCCCGCGCCGATTGCGCGTTGGTCATCGTTTCCAGCGTGGTGAAGGTCTTCGACGAGATGATGAACAGCGTTTCGGCCGCGTCGAGGTCGCGGACCGCCTCGGCGAAGTCGGTGCCGTCGACGTTGGACACGAACCGGAACGTCATCGCCCTGTCGCTGTAATGCCGGAGCGCTTCGTACGCCATCACCGGCCCCAGGTCGGATCCGCCGATGCCGACGTTGACCACGTTGCGGATGCGCTTGCCGGTGCAGCCCGTCCACGCGCCGCTGCGGACGCGGTCCGCGAAGTCGCACATGCGGTCGAGCACCGCATGGACGTCGGGAACCACGTTCCGGCCATCGACGACGATGGACGCGTCGCGAGGCGCGCGCAGCGCGGTATGCAGCACCGAGCGGTTCTCGGAAACGTTGATCCGGTCGCCACGAAACATCGCGTCGATGCGCGCGCGCAAGCCCGACTCGGCGGCGAGTTGCAGCAGTAGAACGATCGTGGTGTCGGTGATCCGGTTCTTCGAGTAGTCGAGGTAAACACCGGCCGCCTCGGCGGTCAGCCGCTCGCCGCGGCGTGGATCGTCCGCGAACAGCTGCCTCAAATGAAGTTCCCTGATGCTTGCGTAATGAGCGGCAAGCGCCTTCCATGCCGGGCGAGAGGCAAGGGGAGCGATGGATGATGACGCTGCGGTCGTCATGCGCGGTCCGTGCGTTCGGAAGCCGGCCGCCTGCGGAGTCGGCTCTTCAACGCGAGCGCTTCCCGGCGGTGCGCGAGCGAGGGCGTGACGGCGCGGCGGGCTTCGGCGGCGCCCACATGCGCGCGCCGCCTATGAACGCGTTGTCGTTGTCGCCCAGGCGGCATCCGGGAGGGAGCTTCTTGAGCTGCCTGCTGTTGCCGCCGCCCAGCACCACGTCGTCGGGCTGGAACGCCGCGGTCAGGCGCTCGACCACATCCTCGACCCGCTTGCGCCACTTCTTCTTGCCCAATCTTTCCAGCGCCCGCACGCCCACGTATTCCTCGTAGGTGGCCTTGCGGTACGGAAGGTGCGCCAATTCCATCGGCACCACCGTCCCATTGACCACCAGCGTCGTGCCCAGTCCCGTGCCCAGGCCGATGAACAGCAGCGTACCTGACGCATGGCTGCCCAGTGCCTGCATGGCCGCGTCGTTGATCACTTTCACCGGGCAGCCGAACGCGGACCGGAAATCGAATTTCACCCAGCCGGGAGCAAGGTTGTGCGGTTCGGTGACCGGCTGGTTGCGCTTCACCACACCCGGGTAGCCGATGGAAACGCGATCGTACTTCCAGCCGCCGGCCAGCTTCTTCACGCCCGCGACCATCTGGCCCGCGGTCATGCCTGGGCCTGATTCGAACCTCCGCGGTTCGCCCTGCCCCACGGCGAGGATCTTGACGCTCGTTCCGCCGACGTCGACCACCAGCACATTCATCGCTGCGCTCCCTTTTCGTCAATCACCTTCCTGCACTCGCGGTGCGCGGACGCGGCTCAGGCGACCTTGCCCAGCGCCGCACTCTTCGCGGCAATGACGCCCATCAGTTCGTTCCACGATTTGACGAACGAATCCGCGCCTTCGTTCTGCAGGCGACCGGCAAGCGCGTCGATGTCGATGCCGGCCCCGGCAAATTCCGCCAGCACCTCCTCGCAGTTTCCGCCATCCGCTGGCGTGACGGCGTCGACGCCTCCGTGGTCCGCGAACGCCAGCAGCGTGGCTTCCGGCATCGTATTGACGGTGTATGGCGCCGCCAACGCCTCGATGTACATCACATCGGAAGCTTTCGGGTCCTTGGTGCCCGTGCTGGCAAGCAACAGCCGCTGCGGCCGTCCGCCCGCGTTCATCACGCGCCGATAGCGGGGCGAGGCCATGAGTTCGCAATACGCCCTGTACGTGCGCTGGCCGATGGCAATCCCCAGCGTATTAGTCAGGTCCGGGCCCACCTTGCCGGCAACGGCGGCATCCCAGCGGCTGACGAAAACGGACGCGACCGAGCTCACGTCCGGGTCGAGTCCTGCGGCAATGCGCCGCTCGATGCCGCGCAGGTACGCCTCGGCCGCGGCAACATAGTGCTCGCGCGAGAAGAGCAGCGTCACGTTGATCGGCACGCCGGCGAAGATCGCCTCCTCGATTGCGGGGAGCCCCTCCCGGGTGCCGGGAATCTTGATGAAGAGATTGGGGCGGCCGGCGCGTGCGTGCAGGTCCTTCGCCACCGCCAGCGTCGTGTCGGTGTCGTGCGCCAGCAGCGGCGAGACCTCGAGCGAAACCCAGCCGTCTCCACCACGGGTGCGATGGTGAACCCGGCGAAAGAGGTCGGCAGCCCGGGTCACGTCGTCCAGTGCCAGTTCGAAGAACAGTTCCTCGCCCGACTTGCCGGCCCGCAGCTTGCTTCGAATGGCCGGGTCGTAGTCGCTCCCGGACTTGATGGCATTGTTGAAGATCGTCGGATTCGACGTGAGGCCGGTCACGGAAAGTTCATCGATGTAGCGCTGGAGCGTGCCGCTCTCGAGGAGATCGCGCGTGATGTTGTCGAGCCAGATGCTCTGGCCGATGTCATTGAGCCTTGCCGTCGCTCGCATCGTGAGCCTCTGTCGATCGAGTGCAATGTCGGGGGGGAAGCATGCGCGGACCGGGAGACTGTCTGCGCACCCTCAGGCGGCGCGAAGGGCCGTCAAATCATACTCCACTCGACCTCCGTCACGGCCCCGCCAACGGCAACTGATTCCACGTACGTATCACCGGCTCCGAGCGGTCATGGTCGTAGCCGAGGGTGCAGATCGCCGCGGTGCCGAGGACGAACAGGCGCCCTGCCGCGGCCTCTTCACCAAGCCAGCGCGCGGCGAGAACGCGCAGAAAGTGGCCGGAAGAAAACAGCAGGACATTTCCCTGAACTGCCCGCACGCGCTCTACCGCACGGTCGGCGCGGGCACCGACGGCAGCCGGCGTTTCCCCTCCCGGACAGCCATCCCGAAACAGCGACCAGCCGGACTGCTTCGCGCGAATTTCACGCGACGTCAATCCTTCGTATTCTTCATAGTCCCATTCGACCAGGTCGCGGTCAACTTCCGCGACGGCGCCGAATCCGGCCAGTTCGCAGGTGCGCGCCGCGCGCTGGAGAGGACTGGTGAAGACCTTGGCGCACAAGAACCCTTGCAGGCGGCCCGCCAATCCGCGCGCGTCCCGTTCGCCACGTTCGGTAAGAGGAAGATCGGTCAGGCCGGTGTGCTTGCCCAACGGGCTCCACGCCGTCTCGCCGTGACGAACGAGATAGAGGGCGGGAAGGGTGTCGCTCATGGCCGGGAGCGGCCCCTGCATCGCGTTCCGCCACGAAGCTTCACGGTGCGAAGAAAGGCCGACCGCCGCGGTCCCTGCCGCGGCGGTCGGAGTTCGTACCGAACTACAGGGAAATCGCTCAGGCTTTCTTGACCCAGGCCGTGCACCAGCCCTTGGCTTGGACCAGGTTGCCCTGGAAGATGCTGCATGGTCCCTCTGCGGCACCCGCCTTGCCTGAAAACAGGCCGCAGCTGCTGCACATCGCCGCCTTGTCGGTGCGCTTGGTGGACTTGGTCGCATCGGCGACATAGCCGAGCGCGGCCGCGGTCGGATCGGTTTCCTTGACGGCGGCCGCGTGCGCCGCGCCACTCATGAGCGCGCTACCGAACGGGGCGGCTGCAAGGCCGATGGCCGTGATCTTGAAAAAACGGCGGCGGCCGGCGGAATTAGTCTTGTCGGACATGGCGGGTTCCTCGAGGCAGTTGCAAATCGGGTTGGACAGCAAAATGGGGCATTCCCGACGGCATTATCCCCGCCGGCGAGCCTGCGGGAAAGTCCCCCGTCTTGGACACGACAGCGCATTGCCGCCGCCTCCACATCGGGCTAGAGTCCACTCGCCGGTTCCCCCTCCTGCTGTCCTAATTCGCACCGCGGACTTCACTGCCCATGCCCTCGAAACAGGATCGCGATCCGCCGCTCCATCACCACGCCGGTGGCGACGCACCGACAGCGGAGGAGCAGCGTCTTGCCGCAGCACGACATCGGGCGGCCCCGTGGCGCCGCTGGGGTCCGTACCTGAGCGAGCGGCAATGGGGCACGGTGCGCGAGGACTACAGCGAGTACGGTTCCGCCTGGGATTACCTGCCCCACGACCACGCCCGCTCGCGCGCCTACCGCTGGGGCGAGGATGGCATCGCGGGCATCTGCGACGACCGCCAGCAACTCTGCTTCGCGCTTGCCCTCTGGAACGGCCAGGACCCGATTGTCAAGGAGCGCATGTTCGGACTCACCGGGCCGGAGGGCAATCACGGCGAGGATGTGAAGGAGTGCTACTTCTACCTCGACAACGTCCCGAGCCACGCGTACATGAAGTACCTGTACAAGTATCCGCAACGCGCGTTTCCTTACAACGACCTGGTACAGGAGAACCGGCGGCGAACCAGGCGCGATCCGGAATATGAACTGCTCGATACCGGCATCTTCGACGACGACCGCTATTTCGACGTGTTCGTCGAGTACGCCAAGGTCGCGCCCGACGACATCCTGATCAGGATCACGGCCATCAACCGCGGTCCGGCCGCGGCGCCGCTGCACCTGCTGCCCACGCTCTGGTTCAAGAACGTCTGGTCGTGGTATCCGCAGGACGAAAGCCTGGTCAAGCCGGGAATCGCGCTGGCGCGCAGCGACGCCACCATGACGGTGCTCAGGACCGTGCATCGTTCGCTGGCGTCCTATTCGCTTTATTGCGACGCACCGGACCGGACCCTCTTCACGGAGAACGACACCAACACGGAGCGCCTGTTCGGTCGGCCCAACGCGCAGCCTTACGTGAAGGATGCGTTCGACAATTACCTGGTCCACGGCCGGCACGATGCGGTGAATCCCGCGCAGACCGGCACGAAGGTCGCGGCACACTACGTCCGCCAGGTCCCCGCCGGCGAGGCCGCCGTGGTCCACATGCGCCTGTGTCCGGACCAAACCCTGACTACGCCGTTTTCGCATTTAGATGCTACGTTCCACCTGCGCCAGCGCGAGGCCGACGCCTTCTACCATCGAGTCACGCCGTTTCCGCTCTCCGACGACATGCGCAACGTCCAGCGCCAGGCGTTCGCCGGCATGCTGTGGAACAAGCAGTACTACCGCTACATGGTGAAGCGCTGGCTCGACGGCGACCAGGGCGTTCCCAATCCGCCCGAGCAGCGAAAGAGCGGACGCAATCACGACTGGGGCCACTTCGCGGCGGGCGACATCCTGTCGATGCCGGACAAGTGGGAGTATCCATGGTTCGCCGCGTGGGACATGGCGTTTCACGTCGTGCCGCTGGCGATGATCGATCCGGACTTCGCCAAGGACCAGCTGTTGCTGCTCATGCGCGAGTGGTACATGCACCCCAACGGGCAGATCCCCGCCTACGAGTGGGCGTTCGGCGACGTCAATCCGCCCGTTCATGCGTGGGCCGCCATCCGCATCTACCAGATCGAGCAAAAGATGTACGGGCGGCGAGACCGGAAGTTCCTGGAGCGGGTATTCCAGAAGCTGCTGCTGAACTTCACGTGGTGGGTCAATCGCAAGGACGCGTCCGGCAACAACATCTTCGAAGGCGGCTTCCTCGGCCTCGATAACATCAGCGCGTTCGACCGGACGTCCGGCCTGCCTACCGGCGGGGAGCTCGAGCAGGCCGACGGCACGAGCTGGATGGCGATGTACTGCCTCAACCTGCTGGGAATCGCACTCGAACTGGCCAAGGAAGACGATATCTACGAGGACATCGCCACCAAGTTCTTCGAGCACTTCGTGTACATCGCCTCCGCCGTGAACAGCATGGGCGGACGGCAGAACGGGCTCTGGGACGACAATGACGGCTTCTATTACGACGCGCTGAAGTTTCCCGACGGCCGCTGCTTCCGCATCGGCGTGCAGTCGATCGCCGGCCTGATTCCCATCTTCGCCATCGGCATCGGCGACGCCGAGGGTGTCTCCGCATTCCGCGATTTCGGCGAGCGCCTGCGCTGGTTCACGACCTACCGGCCGGACCTGCTGGCTGGAACGGCGGACATGACGCACCGGGGCGTCGAAAACCGCGTGCGGCTGGCACTGGTCGACTCCGCCAAGCTGCGGCGAATCCTCGACAAGGTGCTCGACGAGCACGGGCTGCTGAGCGGGAACGGCGTGCGCTCGGTGTCCAGGCATCACGCAGCCAACCCGTTCGAGCTCGACATCAACGGCGAGAGATTCACGCTCGACTACGCGCCCGCCGAGTCGACGTCGGGCCTCTTCGGCGGCAATTCGAACTGGCGCGGCCCCGTGTGGTTTCCGCTCAACTTCCTGCTTATCGAGTCGCTGCAGAAGCATCATTACTATCTGGGCGACGACTTCAAGGTCGAGCTGCCGTCCGGGTCCGGCGTCGAGGCCACGCTCTGGGAAGTAACGACGGACCTGTCGCACCGGTTGATTTCGCTGTTCCTGCAGGACGAGGCGGGTCGCCGGCCGGTCAACGGCAACCGCACCAAGTTCCAGACCGATCCGCACTGGTGCGACCTCATCATGTTCCACGAGTACTTCAATGGAGACACCGGCGAGGGGCTGGGGGCCGGCCACCAGACCGGATGGACCGGCGTGGTCGCCAAGCTGATCCACCAGTACGCCGAGTACGCGCTGCAGGGCAAACCGCCCGGCCTGACGCGCGAAGACGGACTGGGATCAGGCAAGTCGTCGCTGTAGCCAAGCCCGGTGGACAGGCCTGCGCTGGCAGACGAGTGGCTGGAAAGCGACAGCACCGGCGGTTATGCGTCCGGCACCGCCGGCGGTTTCCGCACCCGCCGCTATCACGCGCTGCTGTTGACCGCGCGCGCGCCGCCGACGGACCGCGTGGTCCTCGTCAACGGCTGCGAAGTCTGGCTGGACACTCCCGCGGGAAGTCACCCTCTGTCCACGCAGCATTACGGACCGGACGTCGTCCATCCGCGCGGCATCGACCATTTGGTCGCATTCGCGCACGAGCCGTGGCCTCGGTGGACCTATCGCGTGCCCGGCGACATCGAGGTCGACCACGATGTGATCGTCGACCGGCAGGACGGGAGCGTCGTGCTTCGCTGGCGCCTCGCGCGCCCGTCGCCGGACCTGCGCCTGCGGGTGATCCCGCTGCTTTCCGGGCGCGACTACCACGCGCTGATGCACGAGAATCCCGCGTTCGAATTCGAAGCGCGCGTCGCCGGCGGCATTGTCCGCTGGCGTCCGTATGCCAGCCTGCCCGAGATCACGGCCCTTTCCAACGGCCGATATGAGCACGCACCCGCGTGGTACCGAAACTTCCGGTACGACGAGGAGGTCGCGCGCGGACTCGATCACATCGAAGATCTCGGGGCGCCAGGAACGTTCACGTTCGATCTCTCCCGGAACGATGCCGTAATGGTGCTGCGCGCCGGCAATGGTCTCGAGGGCGACGCCGTGGTGCACGCCTCGCGCACTCGCGAGCGGGAGACCACACGTCGCAACGCGCTATCGCAGCTGGATCGCGCCGCCGAGTGTTTCCTTGTCTGCGGCGATCGCGGACCGACGATCATCGCCGGTTTTCCCTGGTTCGCCGACTGGGGGCGCGACACGTTCATCGCGATGCGCGGCCTGCTCCTTGCGCGAAAACGATTCGACCTTGCCGCGGCCATTCTTCTCGCGTGGGCGGAGACCGTTTCCGAAGGCATGCTGCCGAATCGCTTTCCCGAGCACGGCGGCATGCCCGAATACAATTCCGTCGACGCGTCGCTGTGGTTTGTCGTCGTGGTCCACGAGTTTCTTGCAGCCGCACGCCCGGATGATTCCGTGCGCTCTCGACTTCTTCGGGCAACGACTGCGATCATCGACGGCTATGCGGCGGGAACGCGCTTCGGCATCCGGATGGACAGTGACGGGCTGCTCGCGTGCGGAATCCCGGGCGTTCAGCTCACGTGGATGGATGCGCGAGTCGACGGGCGGGTGATCACGCCGCGGTCAGGAAAGCCCGTGGAAATACAGGCGTTGTGGATCAATGCGCTGCGCGGTGCCGGTGGTCGTCACGCCGTGCGTGCCGACCGCGCGCAGGCGGCATTTTCCGCGCGATTCTGGAATTCGGCGACGGGCTGTCTGCACGATGTGGTGGACGTGGACCACATTTCGGGAACCGCGGATGCGAGCGTGCGTCCCAACCAGATCTTCGCCGTGGGCGGGCTTCCCCACCGCATCGTGGGTGGCGATGTCGCGCGCGCCATCGTCGCCACGGTCGAGCGCGAGCTGCTGACGCCCCTCGGGTTGCGCACGCTCGCGCGTGGCGATCCAGCTTACCGACCTCGGTGTGCGGGCGGTGTCGCCGAGCGCGACGGCGCCTACCACCAGGGAACGGCATGGCCCTGGCTGGCCGGAGCCTTCGTCGACGCGTGGCTTCTCGTACATGGCGACGACGACGCGCATCGAGCGCAGGCGCGGCAACGCTTTGTCGCGCCCCTGCTCGACCATCTCGACGTCGCTGGGTTGGGACACGTCAGCGAAATCGCCGACGGCGACCCGCCGCACACGCCTCGCGGCTGCCCATTCCAGGCGTGGTCGCTCGGCGAACTCATTCGCGCGCTGGCGCGCACGGCCCCCGCGGGAACATGACCCAGCCGAAGAGCGATCGCAGGGTCTTCCGACGTCCATCGCGACCGCGGGCCATGATTGACTGCCGCGGTGCGGGGCCAAATACTGCATGCCCTGCCATCAACCAATCATCGGAATGAAGATGACCCAACCCAAAGACGCGGCACTGCGCATCGGCATCCTGGGCTGCGCGAACATTGCCAGGCAGTTTGCGCGCGACGTGGCGCCGAGCACGGAGGTGCGCATCGTCAGCGTAGGCAGCCGCAACCCGGATACCGCCGCGGCCTTCGCGGCAGCTCATGGCATCGGCCGCCACCACGGCAGCTACGAATCGCTGTTGTCCGATGCCGAAGTCGACGCCGTCTACCTGCCCTTGCCCAACAGCCTGCACGCGGAATGGGCAATCAAGGCCGTCGCAAGCGGCAAGCACGTCCTGTGCGAAAAGCCACTGGCGCTCGGCCGCGAAGAGGCACGCGCCATGTTCGATGCGGCGAAGCGGCATGGTGTCATGCTGCTCGAAGCCTATCCGTATTGTTTTCAGCCTCAGACCCGCGACATGCTTGCGCTGCTGGGCGAGGGCGCCATCGGCGACGTGCGCTCGGTGCAGTCGTGCTTCGGCTTCACGCTGGCCAACCCGCAGGGCAACATCCGGATGAATCCCGAATTGGGCGGCGGGGCACTGCTGGATGCGGGCAGCTACCCGCTGAGCCTGATCCGGCTCGCCATGGGGTGCGCGCCGCACCGTGTGCGCGCGGACGCGACCTGGGCCGACACAGGGGTGGACATCAGCCTGATGGCGACGCTGTTCTACGCCGACGGGCGCCGCGCGCAGCTGTCCTGCGCGATGGACGTGGCCAATCATCGCCGCGCGACCATCATGGGCAGCAGGGGCACCATCGAGACCGAGTACCTGAATCACACGAGCGACAATGCGATCGGCCATCCTCATGGCTACCAGCCCAGCCAGATGCGCATTCGACGCGGAACGGCCAACACGGTGCCGTTCGAGGAAATTCACTCGGCGGTCGGCAGCGGATTCCGATTTGCAGCCGAGGCGTTTGCCGGCATGGTGGCGCGGCGGGACTTTGCAGCCATCGAGCGTGCATCGATCGCAAGTCTGGACAACGCATCGACCATGGAGGCCATGGCGCGCAGCGCGCGGCTTGGTCAGGCCGTGGACGTGCCGGATCGGAGCCGGTAGCGGTCGATCGCGTCAGCCGACCCCGTAGATGTCGCGCGGCCGCCGCTGCGCCGCGCGTCCGGCCTTCCGTTCACTCGAATCGCGCTGGATCGATGCTCGTCGTGTGCGTGGCAAGATAAACCTCGCGCAGGAAGCAGACGAGCCCGCAAATCACGGCCACCATGGAACCTACGAACAGTCCGCCGGCGAGCCACCTCAGGTTCGCGGCAAAGAATTCCTCGACGAACAGCGTGACGATGACCAGGCAGACGAGCAGCGCGGCCGTCGTGCAGAAGTTGATGGACCAGCTGACCACATGCCGGCGTCGCTCGAGATTGCCCATCTCCAGGCGTGCCGCGGCCCGGGCCTTTGCGTCAAGGCCTCGCCAGGTCTGCTCGAAGCTGCGTCCGCGGTCGATGACGCGGGCGAGCCGGGTCGCCATCACGCCGAGCATGCCGGCGATGCCGGTCAGCAAGAAGACTGGCGCAATGGCAAGCTGGATGGCGTGTGAAATGATTGCGGAACTGACGTCGACGGGCATGAAGTGGACTCCCTATGCAGCAGGTTGAACGTTTCACCTTGAGGTCCGAATGTTGCCCTCGGGGGCTCACTCCTTCGGCAGCCGCAGCGACGCCTGCCCGAACGCATACTTCCAGCCTTCAGGGGTTCGAACGTATGTATCGCTGAACCAGAGCTTGTAGTCGAACTCCGTCTTGCCTTCGTCACGCGCTCCCTTGAGCCAAAGGAGCGCGGTCACGACCGCGGTGTCCCTGCCGAAGAGCCTCACTTTCTGCGTGCTCGGCATCTCGACCTGCTTTTCATAAACGGCGATCGGATTGCGCGCCGAATCGATGAGCTGCGCGCGCGTGATCGCCGTGCCATTGCCGATCACGAGGACGAAGTCGGGGTGCAGGATGCGATCCATCGCCCGCCAGTCGTTACGCTCGACCGCCGCCTGGTAGGCCGTGTCGAGATCAGCGACGACCCTGGAATCGTCGTCGGTGCCGCCGGCAGCTCCGGGCGCAATCATCGCGAACGCAAGCAGGGCTGCTGCCCCAAGTCCTTTCGGCTGCATGGCATGCTCCTCGATGGGCGACGCTTCATCGTGCGACATTCTACGGGGAACCTGCCAATGCTGCGACCTATCCCCCGTGCGGGGCGAACGCAGCCGTTGTCAGCTTGATCGATGCCGCTTTCGATGCCGCCAGAACGGCCGGTTCAAGCAGGGAACGCGCCGCGCCGGACCGCGAATGCCGCGCTTCAGCCGGCGCGAGCGCCGACCAGGTCGCGAAACAGCGCCGCGTAGCGTTTCGCCGATTGCGACCAGCTCACGTCGGTGGCCATTCCACGCACCTGCAGTTGCCGCCACCGCGGCGGATCGCGCCACAATTCCCGCGTCCGCGCGAACGCCGACTCCACCTGCTCCGCAGTGACCGGCCAGAATTGCACCCCGGTCGCTGTCCCGGCGGCGAGATTCGTTTCGTCCGCATCGACGACCGAATCGGCAAGGCCGCCGACGCGCGAGACGACGGGAATCGCGCCGTAGCGAAGTGCCGAAAGCTGGGTCAAACCGCACGGCTCGAAACGCGACGGCACGAGCAGCGCATCGGCGCCGCCTTGCACCTGATGCGCCAGCGCCTCCTCATAGCCGATCACCACGCCGACGCGTCCGGAGTTCATCCGCGCGGCTTCGGAGAACGCACGTTCCTGGTCCTGGTCGCCCGAGCCCAGCAATGCCAGTTGCGCGCCGCCGCGCAGCAACGCGGGCAATGCCGTCAGCACCACGTCCATCCCCTTCTGCCAGGTCAGGCGGCTGACGATCCCCAACAGCAACGCATCGGGATCCCGGGTGAGTCCGAACCTCGCCTGCAGCTCGGACTTGTTGTTCGCGCGCCGCGTGAGATTCGCGGCGTCGAAGCGCGATGCCAGGTGAACATCGGTCGCCGGATTCCAGAGCGTCGCGTCGATACCGTTGAGAATGCCCGAGAGCACACCCGCACGCTGGCGCAATATGTCGCCCAGCCCCATGCTGCCTTCGTCGGTCAGGATTTCCATCGCGTATCCGGGCGATACCGTCGTGACGCGATCGGCCAGCGCGATGCCGGCCTTGAGGAAACCGATCGCGCCATAGGACTCGACGCCCTCGCGTGAGAAAGCGCGCGGCGGCAATCCCAGTTCGTCCATCATCGACCGCGGGAACTGTCCCTGGTACGCCAGGTTGTGGATCGTGAACACTGTCCCGGGACGCGCGCCGCCCCCATAGTGCAGGTAAGCCGGAAGCAGGCCGGCGTGCCAGTCGTGCGCCTGGACCGCGTCGGGAACGAACGCGTCGACGGCGCCTTGCCCAATGATCGCGCCGGCTTGCGCCAGCGCGGCGAAGCGAAGCCCGTTGTCCGGCCATTCGCCCTGCGGACCGCCATAGGGACCGCCAGGCCGGGCGTAGAGGTGCGGCGCGTGCAGGACAAGCAGCTCGAGACCCGCCGCGCATCCCGCAAGAATTCGCGCAGGTCCGCCATGCAGGTGGGCGATCGAGTGCAATACCTCCTCGTCGCGCATCGCGTCGAGCACCGCCGGATAGCCCGGCAGCAACGTGCGCATCTCGACGCCCTCGCGAGCGAGCGCGGCGGGCAGCGCACCGACGACATCGGCCAGTCCGCCGGTCTTGATGAGCGGGTAGGCTTCGGCCGCGACCGACAGCACGCGCAAGGAAGCCAACGTGGTCAATGTCCCAACCGGTCGATCATCGGTTGCGTGATGAGGCACACGCCGCGCTCGGTGCGGCGGAAGCGGGCGGCATCGTGGCCGGCGTCTTCGCCGACCACCAGTCCATCCGGAATTCGCACGCCCGCATCGATGACGACGCGAGACAGCCTGGCGTTCCTCCCGACGGTGACGAACGGCAGGACGATGGCCTGGTCGATTTCACCATAGGAGTGCACGTGAACGTTGTCGCACAGCAGCGAGTGCCGCAGCGACGAGCCCGAGACGATGCAGCCCCCGGAAATGAGGGAGGACACCGCGAAGCCGCGCCTGCCCTCGACGTCGTGCACGAACTTCGCCGGCGGCGTGATGTTGGCGTTTGTCCAGATCGGCCATTCGCGGTCGTAGACGTCGAGTTCCGGCACGATATCGGTCAGGTCGATGTTGGCCTCGAAGTAGGCATCGAGCGTGCCAACGTCCCGCCAGTACACGTCGCCCTCGGCCCGCGACCGCACGCACGAGTGGACGAAGCGATGGGCGACGGCCTTGCCGTGCCTGACGAGGTGCGGAATCACGTCGCGTCCGAAGTCCCGGCTGGAATGCGGATCGGCGGCGTCGCGTCGCAGTTGCTCGTGCAGGAAGTCGCGCCGGAACGCGTAGATACCCATGCTGGCCAGCGCATGCCCGGGGCGATCCGGCATTTCCGCCGGGTGCTCCGGCTTTTCGTCGAACGCCACGATGCGGCCGTTCGCGTCCGCACGCATGATGCCGAGTCCAGCGGCCTCGCCGAGCGGGACCTCGATGCAGGCCACGGTCACGTCGGCGCTCTCGTTGACGTGCTGCACCAGCATCCGCTCGTAGTCCATCTTGTACACGTGGTCACCGGCCAGCAGCACGATGTATTCCGGCGCATAGCTGTCGATGATGTCGATGTTCTGGAACACGGCGTCCGCGGTGCCCGCATACCACTGGTTTTCGGCGACGCGCTGGCTCGCGGGCAGGATGTCGAAGCTTTCGTTGCGCATCGGCTGCAGGAAATTCCAGCCCCGCTGCAGGTGGCGTATGAGGCTGTGCGCCTTGTACTGCGTTGCCACGGCAATCCGCCGGATGCCGGAATTGATCGCATTGGACAAGGCAAAATCGACGATCCGCGCCTTGCCCCCGAAATAGACCGCGGGCTTGGCGCGTTTCTCGGTCAGTTCCATCAACCGGCTGCCGCGCCCGCCCGCCAGCACGTAGGCCATCGACGAGCGCGACAGCGGCGTCGAGTAGGTGACCTTCAGGTTCTCGTGATCCATGGATTCCCTCCCGGCCTTTGCTCATTCGCCGTCGTGGAGAAACCAGAGCGTGCCCAGGGGCGGCACGGTGATTCTCGCCGAATATGGAAAGCCGTGGCACGGAACCGCGCGCGCCAGAACTTCCCCGGCATTGCCGACGTCCGAACCGCCGTACAACGCGGAGTCGGTGTTCAGGATCTCACGCCAGCGCCCCGGCTTGGGCAGGCCGATGCGGTACTCGCGGTGCGGCGCGGGCGTGAAATTCGACACCACGGCAACCGGCGGCCCCGGTCCCCTGTCGATCCGCAGCCAGGCGAACACCGAATGCCGCGCGTCGTCGACGACGATCCAGCGAAATCCGGTGGCAACGCAGTCGCCGTCGTGCAGCGCCGCGTGCCTGCGGTAGTGCGCATTGCAGTCCCGTACCACCGACTGCATGCCGCGGTGCGCGGCGACTTCGAGCGCGGGCCAGTCAAGGCCCGCCAGAAAGTCCCACTCGCGGCGTTGAGCGAATTCCTGGCCCATGAACAGCAGCTTTTTGCCGGGGTAGGCCCACATGAACGCGTAAAACGCGCGCAGCGTGGCGAACTGGCGCCAGGCATCCCCGTTCATCTTGTCGAGCAGCGAGCCCTTGCCGTGCACGACCTCGTCATGAGAAAGCGGCAGCACGAAATTCTCGGCGAACGCATAGGTAAGGCCGAACGTCACGCTGCCGTGCAGCCTGCGCCGTTGCGCCGGCGCCTGGTGCAGGTACATCAGGACGTCGTGCATCCAGCCCATGTTCCACTTGAAGCCGAAGCCGAGCCCGCCGGCGTAGGTCGGATGCGAAACACCGGGCCACGTCGTCGACTCTTCCGCAATGGTGATCACGCCCGGATGCCGCGCGTAGACCTCTTCGTTGAACCTGCGAAGGAACGCGACGGCTTCCAGGTTCTGGTTGCCGCCGAACTCGTTGGGAACCCACTCGCCCGGCTTGCGCGAATAGTCGAGGTGAAGCATCGACGCCACGGCATCGACGCGAAAGCCGTCGATGTGATAGCGGTCGAGCCAGAAAAGCGCGTTGGCGACCAGATAGTCGACAACCTCGGCGCGACCGAAATTGAAGATCGCGGTCGTCCAGTCCGGATGCAGGCCCTGACGCGGATCGGCGTGCTCGTACAAGGCCGTGCCGTCGAACATGGCGAGGCCATGCGGATCCACGGGAAAGTGCGCGGGCACCCAGTCGAGGAGCACGCCCAGCCCCGCTTCATGGCAGCGGTTGACGAAGCGCGCGAATCCCGCCGGATCGCCGAAGCGCGACGTCGGCGCGAACAGGCCGATCGGCTGGTATCCCCAGGACGGATCGTGCGGGTACTCGGTGACCGGCATCAATTCGACATGGGTGAACCCCAGTCCGACGACATAGGGGATCAGCGCTTCCGCCAATTCGTCGTACGACATGACCCGGCCATCGTCGTGACGCCGCCAGGACGCGAGATGCACCTCGTACATAGACAGCGGCATGCGGCGCGGATCCTGCCTCGCGCGGTGGGCCATCCAGCCGGCATCGGACCAGGCGAAGCGCGACGTATCGCGCACGACAGACGCCGTCGACGGACGCAATTCCGCCCCGAATCCGACGGGATCGGCCTTCTGCGGAAGCAGCGAGCCGTCGCCCGAGCGGATTTCGTACTTGTACAGGGCGCCCTCGCCGACCGACGGAACGAACAGCTCCCAGACACCGGAAGCGGGATTCCCGCGCATCACATGGCGGTCGCCGTTCCAGCCGTTGAAGTCACCGACCACCGATACGCGCTGCGCGTTCGGCGCCCACACGGCAAAGCGCGCGCCGGAGACACCGTCGCGTTCGATCACCTTTGCGCCCAGATGATCGTACAGACGCGCCGCTGCGTCGGCTCGCGCGGCCGCGATTGCCGGCTCCTGGCGATCTCCCGACATTGCGCTCATTTCACGCTGGTTCCACTAGCGCGTCCTCGTCCCCACGCGCCAGATTTCCTCCGCATACTCGCGAATGGCGCGGTCCGACGAAAACCAGCCGACACGGGAGGTATTGAGAATCGCGCTTCGCCACCACCCGGCGGAATTGCGGAATCGCCCCTCCACTGCGGACTGGGCCGCCTTGTAGCCGTCGAAATCGGCGGCGACCATGAAGTAGTCGTTCTGCCTGAGGTCATGCGCGAGGCCATGGAACCGCGCCGGGTCGTCCCTCGAAAAAACCCCGGAAGTCAATGCCTCCAGCGCACTCGCCAGCGCCGGCGAGCTCGCGATGGCCGGTTCACCGTCGAGGCCATCCCGCCTTCGCGCTTCCACTTCCTCCGCGGTCATTCCGAAAAGTATGAAATGTTCGGCGCCCACTCGATCGCGAATCTCGATGTTCGCCCCGTCCAGCGTGCCGATGGTCAGCGCGCCATTGAGCGCCAGCTTCATGTTGCCGGTGCCGGATGCTTCCATGCCCGCGGTGGAAATCTGCTCGGAAAGGTCGGCCGCTGGAATGATGGCCTCTGCCAGGCTCACGTTGTAGTTCGGCAGGAAGACTACCTTCAGCAGTCCGCGCACGCCTGGATCGCCGTTTATCACGTTCGCGACGTCGTTGATGAGCTTGATGATGAGCTTCGCGCG
This sequence comes from Casimicrobiaceae bacterium, assembly GCA_035430095.1. Lineage (GTDB taxonomy): Bacteria > Pseudomonadota > Gammaproteobacteria > Burkholderiales > Casimicrobiaceae > VBCG01. Next base: position 50,187 of record DAOMGB010000012.1, read on the forward strand.
GACGTAACCTGCGGCCGCCTTGCCCGCGAAGATCTTCACGCGCGGTACCCAGTCCCGCGCGGGTTCCTGGCGAATGGCCTCGTACAGCGCAACCGTCTCCACGATGTTCAGCAGCTGCCGCTTGTATTCATGGATGCGCTTGATCTGCACGTCGAACAGCGCGTCGGGGTCCAGGCTCACACCCAGGCGCTCGTTCACCACGCGGGCGAGCGCCACCTTGTTCGCCCGGCGGACGGCGGCATAGCGCTCCCTGAACGCGGCATCGTCGGCGGCAGGCGCCAGCGCGGAAAGTTCGCTTGCGTCGTCGAGCACGCGCGGGCCGATCGCGTCGACGACGAGCGCAGTGAGGCCGGGATTGGCCTGCTGCAGCCAGCGCCGGAAGGTGATGCCGTTGGTCTTGTTGACGATGCGATCGGGACAGACCGAATCGAGGTCGCGGAACACCGTGCGGCGCATGAGGTCGGTATGCAGCGCCGATACGCCGTTGACACGGTGCGACCCCAGGAATGCGAGGTGCCCCATCCGCACGTGGCGCCCGTGGTTCTCCCCGATCAGCGACACCGAGCTCAGGAAGCCCGCTTCCGCGCGGCCCCCGGCGGCGCATGCGTCGAGATGGCGGGCATTGATGCGGTAGATGATCTGCAGGTGCCGTGGCAGCATTTTTTCGAGCAATGCCACCGACCAGGTCTCGAGCGCTTCCGGGAGCAGCGTGTGGTTGGTGTAGTTGAATACCGACGTGGTGATGGACCACGCGAGGTCCCACGGCATGCCGTGCAGGTCGACCAGCAGCCGCATGAGTTCCGGAACGGCCACGGCCGGATGCGTGTCGTTCAACTGGATGGCGACGCGATCCGCCAGCGACGATAGCTCGCCATGCTGCTCCTTGTGCCGGCGGACCAGGTCCTGCAGCGACGCGGAGGCAAAGAAAAACTCCTGGCGCAGCCGCAGGTCCTCGCCAGCAGGCGTGTCGTCGCTGGGGTAGAGGACGCGGGAAATGGCTTCGAGCCGGACGCGGTCCGCGAGCGCGCCGACGTGATCGCCCCGGTTGAAGTCGTCGAGCGAGATCGGATCGGCCGCACGCGCCGACCACAGGCGCAGCGTGTTGACGTGCAGTCCGCGCCAGCCGGTGATCGGCGTGTCGAAGGCGAGTGCCGTCACCGTCTCGGCGGGCACCCAGGCATAGCCGATCGTGCCATCCCGACGTTCGACAGCTTCGACGCTGCCGCCGAATCCGACGGTGTAGGCCACGCCGGGACGCTCGAATTCCCAGGGATTGCCCAGCGCCAGCCAGTCCTCGGGCATTTCGTGCTGCCACCCATCCTTGATCACCTGCCGGAAAATGCCATGGTCGTAGCGGATGCCGTACCCGTGCGCCGGAATGCCGAGTGTGGCCATGCTTTCCATGAAGCATGCGGCGAGGCGCCCCAGGCCGCCGTTTCCGAGCGCCGCGTCCTGTTCAGTCCGGCACAGCCGGTCGAGATCGACGCCGAGCGGTTCCAGCGCTTCGCGCACCGTCGATGTCAACCCCAGGTTGGACATCGCGTCGGCGAGCAGGCGCCCGATGAGGAATTCCAGCGAAAAGTAATAGACGCGCCGGGCGCCGGCGCGGCGGGTCGCGCGAGACGAATCGAGCCAACGGTCGACGATGCGGTCGCGCACCGCAAGCGCCGTGGCCATGAACCAGTCGTGGTCGAGCGCGCGGCTGCGGTCCTTGCACACCATGTACGTGAGCTTGCCCAGGATCGCGGCGCGCATTTCCTCTGCATCGACCGAGGTCGCGGGTGACGCATCGCTTGGGTCCGGGGCGCCGCCGGAAGAGCTGCGCGGGCGATCGAGGTGCGTCACGGGCGAATGTCCTCATGGGCCTTGGGCCGATGCCATAGCGTAACAGCGCGCGGCAAGGATGTCCGAGGCGCCCCCCGTTCCCGGTATCGCGTGATGCGCCTGCACGCCGGCTGCGGTAAACTGCGCGATCGTCCAAAGGAGAAATCGTCGTGCCCCAGGGGATCGCGCAACACGGTACCTATTGCCTGGCGCGGACCGTCTTCCGTTGGTCGGCTGTCGTCGCCGTATGCCTCGCGGCGCTGACCTTCGCCTCACCGTCGAGCGCGCAGGCGACGCTGATCCAGCGCGGCGAATATCTTGCACGCGCGGGCGATTGCGTCTCCTGCCACACCGCGCCCGGCGGAGCACCTTTCGCCGGGGGCCTTCGGCTCGACACGCCATTCGGCTACATGCTGGCACCCAACATCACCCCCGATGCGGAAACGGGCATCGGACGCTGGTCGGACGCCGACTTCTACCGCGCGCTTCATGACGGAGTCAACAAGCACGGGCAGGACATGTATCCGACCATGCCCTATGACTTCTATACGCGGGCATCGCGCGAAGACGTCGACGCAATCTACGCCTACCTGCGTACCGTGAAGCCCGTGCGCAACGAGGTGCAAGTGAACCATCTCCACTTCCCCTTCGACCAGCGCTGGTCGATGGCCGCGTGGCGCGAACTGTATTTCACCGAGGGCACCTACAAGCCCGACCCGTCCAGGTCCGCATCGTGGAATCGCGGCGCCTACCTGGTCGAAGGCTTCGGCCATTGCAGCGACTGCCATTCGCCTCGCAATCTCCTGGGTGGGATCGAGAAGAGCAAGGACTTCAATGGCGCCGTGATCGACGGCTGGTTCGCGCTCGACCTGACTTCCGACATCGCGACCGGCCTCGGCACCTGGACGGCCGACGAGATCGCGACCTACCTCAAGACGGGAACCTACAAGGACAGGACGACCGCGCTCGGACCGATGGCGGAAGTCATCAGGAACAGCCTGAGTTTTCTCGTCGCGGATGACCTTCGAGCGATGGCGGAGTACCTGAAGTCGATTCCGCCCGAGTCGCGGCTGCGCACCGGACGCCGCGCGCCCGACCCCACTCGCACCCGCGGCGCCAAGCTCTACACCGACAATTGCAGCGGGTGCCACCAGGCCATGGGGCGCGGACTCCCCGGCGTGTTCCCCCCGCTTGCGGGCAACGGCGTGGTCGTCGCTGCCGATCCCGGCAACATCCTCAAGGTGATCGACGGCGGAATCCCGGCGCGCGGCGCTTACATTCCCATGCCGGGGTTCAAGGACAAGCTCACCGACCAGCAGGTTGCGGAAGTCGCCAACTACATCCGCACCAGCTGGGGCAACGGTGCGGCGCCCAATGCGACGCCCGAGGGCGTGGCAAGGATGCGCGCGGCGAAGAACTAGGACCCGCGCTTGCGCTGCAATTTTGCGGCGTCCACCGCATCGCGGATCGCGTTGATTCGCCGCACGTAGTCCACCAGCACGCTGCCCGACCAGCCGAAGGCGAACAGCCCCGACATGGCAATGATCGGCGCCAGCATGTGCCAGCCAACGGGCAGGACGAAGGCGCCATAGCCGACCGTCGTGTAGGTGTTGCCCGAGAAAAAGCCCGCCGTCCGCCAATCGGGAACCAGGCCGGAATAGACCAGCGCTGCGGACCAGATGAACATCTCCACGACGTGGAGCGCCAGCAGCAGGAAGACCACGCTGCCCATCAGCAGGTCGGCGCGCCACGCGGCCGGAACCTGCATGATGGTCGCGCAACGACTGATGACATGCCGGGTCACCGCCCGCACGCCGGCCGCATGCACCAGTATGATCAACACCAGCATCGTTCCGCCGAAGAACATGTCGGCCGCCGGCATCACTTCGGACAGGTGCGCGAAGAACGGCAGCCGCTCCAGGTCGGTCACTCCGCGCTCGAGGCTGCCGGGTATCTGCTGCAGGACGTCGGGCGACGACTTGTTCGTCGCGGCGGCGAGCAAATCTGGCAGGGTGTCTGGCATGGCAAAGGTCTCGCAGTCACTGCCCGCGCATACGGGATCGCAGCGGAAAGGCGATGGTACGCCCGACAGGATTCGAACCTGTTACCCCCGGCTTAGAAGGCCGGTGCTCTATCCGGATGAGCTACGGGCGCGGAACATCAAATATTATCTCTTGTTTTGGGGAGCAGGCCATGCAGATTTCGGTAACCCGTGATCGAACCGGCAAGATGCGACATGTCGTTCGCGTTCGCCAGCATCTTCTGAATGTCGACGAGGCGGAATCCCTCGGCGGCGAGGACACCGGCCCCTCGCCGCACGACCTCTACGACGCGGCGCTCGGCGCTTGCAAGGCGCTCACCGTTCTGTGGTACGCCAATCGCAGGCGCATTCCCGTCGAGGACATCGCGGTTGTCATCGAGCGCGACGCCACGGATGAACGAACCGGGACCTACCGGCTCCATGCGACACTGGCGCTGACCGGACCATTGAGCGAGGATCAGCGCCAGGAACTGCTGGGTGTCGCCGGCAAATGCCCGGTGCACAAGCTCATGACACAGGTGACGACCGAAATCAGCACCGAGCTTGTCGCCGCATAGAAGGAGACGAGATGTCCGTCATTGAATTGCTGCGCGCGCGCGACAAGGACCTCGGCGGCGGTTTCCTGGTGCGCCGTCTGCTGCCCGCGTTCCCAAGGCAGTCGGTCGGACCGTTCATTTTCTTTGACCATTTCGGTCCGGTCACATCGCACCCGGGCGACAACCACGATGTGCGGCCCCATCCGCATATCGGGCTCGCCACCGTCACCTACCTGTTCGAAGGCGCGATGATGCACCGGGACACCGTGGGTTCGGTACAGCGCATCGAGCCGGGCGCCATCAACTGGATGACGGCCGGTCGCGGCATCGTGCACTCCGAGCGCGCGCCGCCGGACCTGCGCCACGCCGCGCATGTCTCGCATGGCCTGCAGTTGTGGGCGGCGCTGCCCAAGGCGTTCGAGGAGACCGCGCCCGGTTTCAGCCATACGCCGGCGGAAGCCATTCCCGCCGCGGCCCAAGGTGGCAACCACATCCGCGTACTGATCGGAAGCGCGTTTGGCGTGACGTCGCCGGTCGCCACCTTTGCGCCGACGTTGTACCTGGACATCGCGATGGGCCAGGACGCGCCCCTGGTGCTTTCGCCGCCGGGCGCGACCTTCGAGCGCGCAATCTACAGCGTGGACCACCCGCTGGTCGTCGATGGCGCCGACGTGCCCGCGTTCACGCTCGCGGTACTGACGCCGGGCACTGCCGCGAACATCCGGGCACCGGCGGGCGCGCGCTGCGCCGTCATCGGCGGCGAGCCGCTGGATGGCCCGCGCTTCCTGTGGTGGAACTTCGTCTCGTCAAGCAAGGAGCGCATCGAACGGGCGAAAAGCGACTGGGCCGCGCAGCGCATGGGGCAGATCCCGGGCGAGCACGAATTCATTCCGCTTCCCGAAAAATAGAGCCGCCATTCGCGCTCGTCCCGATCAAAGATCGCGAATCGGGTGCCGACGCCACTTTCCTTCGTCAGCGTCGGTTAGCCGCGCGCCACGCGGCGAAATCCTGCAGCGTGCGCTCGTCCGTGGCCGGATAGAGTCCCAGGATCGACCTGCCTCTATGCACTTCCTCGGTCACGAAGTCCTCGAACGCCGTCATCTCGAACGCCTCGTCCGCCAGCTCGTCGGCAAGATGCGCGGGCAGGACGACGACGCCTTCGCCGTCGCCCACGATCACGTCGCCAGGAAAAACCGGCGCATCGCCGCAACCGATCGGCACATTGATGTCGATGGCCTGGTGCAGCGTGAGATTGGTGGGCGATGCCGGGCGATGATGGTAGGACGGAATGGAAAGCCGCGCGATCTCGATGGAGTCGCGCAACCCGCCGTCGGTCACGATGCCGGCAACGCCGCGCTTCATGAGTCGCGTGACGAGGATCGAGCCGGCAGACGCGGCGCGCGCGTCCTTGCGACTGTCGATCACCATCACGGCGCCCGGCGGACATTCCTCGACCGCCTTGCGCTGCGGATGGTCGCGATCGCGGAACACGGTGATGGGGTTCAGGTCCTCGCGCGCCGGAATATAGCGCAGCGTGTAGGCCTCGCCGACCATGTTCCCTGCGGCGGCATTGAGCGGATGGACGTCCTGGATGAACTGATTGCGCAGGCCGCGCTTGAACAGTGCCGTGGTCAGCGTCGCCACGCTCACGGTCCTGAGCTTCTCGCGCGTGACGTTTTTCAAAGGGGTCATCGTGCGCGTCGTCATGGTTCGCGCGATACGACGCGCAGCACGAGTTCCTGGCGAATGCAAAATCCCAGCCGCTCGTAGAGTCGACGCGCATCCACATTGTCGCGCATCACGTGAAGGAAAGGCGTAAGGCGGCGTGTCAGCTGGCGGCGTGCAAGTTCCAGCACAAGGCGGCGCGCATGGCCGCGACCCTGGAAATCCGGATGCGTGCAGACGCCGCTGATCTCCCGGAATTCGCCGGCTTCCATGCGCTCCCCGGCCATGGCCACCAGGCGGCCGTCGTCGAAAACACCCAGATATTCGCCCAGTTCGCAGGTCCTGGGACCGAACGGGCCCGGATGCGTAAGGGCGACCAGCTCGAGCATATGTGGCACGTGGGAGGGCGTCAGCGCGATCGGGGCAGGCTCGTCGCTGGCGGCGGGAACGGCCGCGTCCCACACCATCTGGTGCATGTGCGAATCGGCATGAACCTGCCAGCCCGCGGGCGCTGCGCCCGACCATCCGCCGCAATACAGGTGCTCCCCGGGCATGCAGAAGGGGGCAAGTGCGTCGAAGTCCGGGCGCTGCGCCTCGGCGAATCCCGCGATAGGCGAGAAACCGGACGCATACCGCCTCGCGTGGTCCGTGCCGGTCGAATATCCGAGATGCGGTCCGGAAATGCTGTGCCAGACGACGTTGTCGAGCAGGTGCGATGACATGGCCGGAATTCTCGCACAGTCATCTGGTCCCAATCCTTCGCGCGAACCGGATGCCTGTGCACCTTGCGCCTTACGCGCGGTCCGGAACGTGCAGCAGGAACTCCGGGATGTCCGGCAAGTCGGCGATGAACGTGCCCAGCTTCTTGCCATCCTTCGAAAAGCGGCGCACGCGCTGCTTGAACCGCTCCGCGACATACAGGTCGCCATCCGGCCCGAAGGCGAATCCCGACGGCGCGTCGAGCTTGCCGTCGATGACCGTGCGCGCCTTGAGCTTGCCCTTCGGTGGCTGCTCGAGGATGTCGTAGGCCAGAATGCTGCCGGTGCCGGCCGCGCCGATGTAGATCGTAGCTTCGTGCAGGATCAGGTGCACCGGCCTTTGCATCAGCTTGTCCCGTATCCGGGCCACCAGGCGCCCGGTCTCGACTTCGAAGACCTTGACCTCATCGCCGGCTTCGTCCGCGACGTAGAGGTGATCCCTGTGCACGATGATGCCGCGCACCGAGTGACGCGGTTTGCCGTGCTCGTCGAGGACCACCTTGAGGCCCAGCGGCGCAGGAACGTCCGGCGGCGGGTTGTCGACAACGTCCGGAAGGCCGCCCTGCTCGGACGCCACCAGCGTGCCGGGAAGGAAGTTGCCGTCGGGAAAATTTTCAGTCAGGTGCCGGGCCACGGGCAGCGGTTTGCGCGTCCTTGGCGCAACTGCAATGACCGTGTTGCTGTCCTGGCACGAGATGTAGAGCCGGCCGTCGTCGCCCATTTCGACGTCGAAAGGGTGGATCATCGCCGCCGCGTCTTTCGACGTGACTAGGTCGCCCACGAGGTGGTACGTGTCGCCGTGGCGGCGAAAATGGGCGACGTGGCTATCCTTGCGCCACGCGTTTGCGATGTAGAGATCGGCGCCGATGCGCGCGAAGCCACGCAGTATGTGCAGCGGACGCGCGCTGGGCGAGACGTCGAGCAGCAGCGGGTGCTCGCGGCGCGGCCGACCGTCGTCCTCGAAGACGCCGACGTTGTCCACGCCATGCCGGCCCTCGCCGCGATAGCTGATCCACCACACGATCTGCCCTTGCCCTTTGCCGTCGCCGTGCCGCTAGTCCTTGGTCTTGGGCGGGCAGCGCGACTCGTAGTCGGCCTGCAGCGACTTGAGCCTGGCGATGCCGTACCACACGATCGCGCCCAGGCCGAGCACGAGCGCCGATCCCATCGCCCGCTCGACCTGAAAATTGCCAAGGCGGTTTGCGGCGTATGATCCGACGATCAGACCAAGGATGGCGAAATTGATCGCAATGTTGACGGGACGCGACACCACATAGTGCAGCGTGCCGAACCCGGCCAGCTGGTAGAGCATGAACGGCAGGATCGCCATCGCGGGCAGCAACTCCGACGGCCCCAGCGCCACATTGACCGCCGCGGGCGCGGCGGCGTGCAGCAGCGTGCTGTTGGCCAATTCGTGGAAAAGCACGGGCACCGCGCTGAGGAAGGGCACCACGGCGAGCAGTTCGAGCACCAGCGCGCCGCTCCACGTCCCGTTCCTCGACGCCGTGTCTGCGCCTCGGCCGTCGGACTGCGTTCCGATGAAAAGGCCGCCCACGATGGCCGCGGCGCTGGCCAGCATCAGCAACTCGATCGCGAGGCCGAAGCCGGTGGGCTCGCCGGTCTTGAGCAACAGCACGGCAAGGAAGCCGGGCGTGTAGAACATGACCCGCACCAGCCTGGCCCAGACGCGCGCATCGCGCTCGGGCGGCAGGATCGGCAACGGCGCGCCGTCGGTTCCGACGACAGGTCTTTCCTTCGACATGGCGCAACCTCGTGGACTTTGTGAACGGACCGCATTTTATTACGCTTTGGCCGGAACCAAGGAACGCGGCCGCGGCGACCGACGACAGCGCCGAACCCGCGGCCGGTTCGCCAAGACGCGCGACACACCCCGCCCGCGGCTAGGGCGCCGGCACGACCGTGTAGAACACGCCGTTGGCGCCAAACGACGGTTTGAACCAGGTGTTGCCGCAAAGGTAATAGGTCGCACCCTGCACGTTGGGCGTGACGCAGCCGGTCGGAACATTGGAGTAGCTCATCCCCATGACCCAAGTGCCTGACGCCGGAACGGCGGCGGTA
>DAOMGB010000013.1:0-53356 GCA_035430095.1 Casimicrobiaceae bacterium
GTCGTTCCCGCGAACGCGGGACCCCGGGGACTTCGTCGTTCCCGCGAACGCGGGAATCCAGCGTCGTTCGGTTCTCGCGCGCGCGGGGATGATGCTTCGCCCCCCCAGACTCGCCTGGGAGTCCCATCCGGTCCGGGAGCGGCGGTCGGCCAATTCAGGGCGGTAACTGCCCGTTGGTCGGAAAGCTGATCCCGGCAGGCGCTCTACCCCATTCCTGCAATGGGTCGAGGCGCATTTCTTGCTATTACAACGTCATAATCGCCGACCAGGTCGGCCATCCGACCTTTTGCCTATGAAAGTGCCAGTCATGCGGCCCATGACGTACAATGACGCCGGCATATTATGCCCCGTGGCGCCACACCGCTCGCCACGCCGTTTCCGGGAGCCATACGCAATGCCCGAATTCCTCAGCCGATTGTCCGCGCTGCTAGCGATCGCTCTTGTGCTTTCCCTTCCTGCTGCGGCGCACCACGTCGATTCTGTTCCCCAGGCGCAACGGACCGCACAGCCGGCGTCCGCCGCAATCACGGTGCAGGGGCACGTCGACCAGGTGTTGATCGAAAACCGGGTCGCGGGCACCACCACGGTGCATCCAGTGCTCGTCGACGGCAATGGGCGTCGCTACGCGCTCAACGGACGCGGAGCCGCTGCCATGGCCAGCGTGCTCACCGCCGGAAACCAGGTCGCCGTCTCCGGCAAGGTCGAGAACAACGCCCTCTTTCCGGATTCGGCGTTGTCCGTGCCGAACAGCGTGACGGCAAGGACGATGTCGAACGCGACCGCGACCAGGACCACCGAAGGCGTGCTGCGGCTGGGACATTCCGACAATTTCGATGGCGGGCCCAGTGCGTTCTTCTACGCCGTCGTGTCCGACGACGGCCAACAGCAGCTGATGCTGGATGTGGCTGCCGAACTGGATGGCTTGGCCAGCGGCATGCGCGTCAGCGTCACCGGTCGCCCGCGTGACGACGGCACGTTCGCCATGCAGACCATGGTCATCCTGAAGGAGTCGACGCAACCGCCAACGATGGCCCTGGCGGCCGGCGTACCCGCCACCTACCTGGTCATCCCGATCAAGTTCCCGACCAATGCCGCCGCGCCGTGGACCTATGGGGCCGACCCGTTTACACCCGCTGCCCTGAACACGGCCGTGTTCGGCGCAACCAGCAGCTCCAAGTCCTATTACAACGAGGTTTCATACGGACAGCAGGTACTTTCCGGCGTCACGGCGGACAACGGCAGCGGCGGATTCCTGCTGGCGAACGTGGCCAAGCCCGCGACATGCGACATCGGCGCCATCGCCACCGCCGCGGAGAATGCGGCCAAGGCGCGCTCGTACAACCTCGCCAACTACACCGGCATTCTCTACGTGTTCAACAACGTCGCCGGATGCGGGTGGTCCGGGCTCGCCTACGTGGGATACCAGCGTGCCTATTCGAACAACACCACAAATCTGCTCGTGATCTCGCACGAGCTCGGCCACAACTTCGGCCTTGCGCATGCCGCGAGCCTCGATTGCGGCACGAATGTGGTCGGCGGCGCATGCACATCCTCGGAATACGGCGACCCGTTTGACGTCATGGGCAACAACCGCGCGATGCACTTCAACTCCGCGCAGAAGTCCAAGCTCGGTTACATCGCTCCAGGCACCGTCTACACGCATGGCAGCGGCACGTCGACGTACACGATTTCCCCCATCGAGACCGGCGGCGCCGCGCATTACGCGATCAAGTTGCCCGCGTCGGCCAACCGCACCTACTGGCTCGAGTACCGCCAACCCTCCGCCGGCGTCGTCGACGCCGGCCTCTCCGCCTTTCCGAACAACGGCGCGCAGGTTCGCGTGGCTTCACCGTTCGAGACACTGTGCTCGGGCTGCTACGACGACACGGAATTCCTCGACATGACGCCCGGGACGGCGGCCTTCACCGACGGCACGCTGGTGGTCGGGCAGACCTACACGGACGCGGTCTACGGCATCACGGTGACGCCGACGGCCAGCACGACATCGTCGTTGACGCTTACCGTCACGGCCCCGGGAACCACCGCCACCACGATCAGCGCGACGAACGCGCCCGCCACGACCAACTACGGCGGTGCGGTTGGATTCACGGCCACCGTCACCGGCAGCGGACTGACTGGCAAGGTCAACATCACGGAAGGCGGAGCGGCCATCGCGGGCTGTTCCGGGCTGTCGGTTTCGGGCGGCACGGCGACGTGCAGCTCGACAGCGCTCAGCGGCGGCAGCCATACGCTGTACGCCGTCTACAGCGGCGACGCGACGAATGCGACGTCGACCAGCGCGGCGATGACCCAAACGGTCAACAAGATCGCGAGCGTCACGGCCCTGACTTCGTCCGCCAATCCATCGGCGGCCGCCATCAACGTGACCTTCACGGCGACGGTCACCGGCGGCGTCGGCATCCCGGCGGGCACGGTCGCCTTCACCGACGGAGCAGCATCGATGACCGGCTGCACTTCGGTAGCGCTCAACGCCAGCGGCGTTGCCACATGCACGACATCGGCGCTGACAGCGGCTTCGCACGCGATCAAGGCGACCTACAGCGGGAACGTGAACTACAACGGCAGCAGCGCGACGATTACTCAGGTCGTGACCAACGCCGCAACAACCACCGCGATCACGTCGCACAGCCCCAGCCCCTCGCTGCTGGGTGGTGCTGTACTCGTCACCGCAAGCGTCACGGTCACCCCGCCCGGCACCGGGACGCCGACAGGAACAGTCACGATCAGCGACGGCACGGCGAACTGTACGATCACCCTCCCCGCCACCAGCTGCAACCTTACGCCGCTCTCCACAGGCGGCAAGACGCTCACCGCCAGCTATGGTGGAAGTGCCAGCTTCGCCGCGAGCGTATCGCCTGGCGTTGCGCACACAGTGAACCAGACGCCCTCGATCACCAGCGCCAACAACGCGACATTCCAGGCGGGAGTCAGCGGGACATTCACCGTGACGGCGACGGGTGCTCCGTTACCGGTGCTGAGCGTCACCGGCACGCTGCCGAGCGGGATAGTCTTCACGCCCGCCACGGGCGTCCTTTCGGGCATGCCGGCCGCGGGCAGTTCCGGCGCCTACCCGCTCACCTTTACGGCCAGCAACGGCACGGGGTCGAACGCCACGCAGGCGTTTACGCTGAACATCCTGGCTCCAGCCACCGCACCTGGCGCGCCGGCTGCACCCGTCGCCACCGCGGGAAACCTCTCGGCAACTGTGACGTTCAGCGCACCCATCGACGGCGGCAGCCCCATCACCGGCTACACGGTTGCCTCCAACCCGCCGGGTGGCGTGGACATCAACGCCGGCACGACGTCAATCCCGCACGTGATGACCGGACTGAACAACGGCACGGCATACACGTTCACGGTGTCCGCCACCAATTCCATCGGAACCGGTGCCATGTCGCCACCGTCAAATTCTGTCACGCCCACGGCGGGACTTGCGCCAATCCTGACCGGCGCCGCGCTGCGTCGCGTTCATGGTACGGCAGGAACGTTCGACCTGGCGCTGTCGCGAAACGCGACCGACCCGACTACCGAGCCACGCGCGGGTCCCGCTCACACGCTGGTCCTGGCCTTCGACAAGCCGTTGACGGCAGGCACCGTCGCCATCACCGAAGGCACGGCCGTTGCCGGCACGCCCTCCGTCGCCGGCAATGTGATCACCGTGAGCCTGACCAACGTATCCGACGCGCAATACGTGTCCATCGCGTACAGCAACGTCGCCGCAGCGGACGGCGGAACCGGCGGCAGCGGATCCGTGCGGATCGGCTTCCTGATGGGCGACCTTAACCAGGACCGCGGCGTGAAGGTATCCGACCTGGGTCTTGTCAACGCCGCGCAATTGTTCACGCTGAATACCGCGAATTTCCTGCTCGATGTCAATGTCGATGGCAAGCTGACCGTCGCGGACAAGGGCCTGGTCAGCAACACCTTGCTCAACAAGCTGCCGGCGCCGTAGCAAACGATGGTTGCCGGCGGCCGGTTCGAGGCCGTAATCGACCTGCGGCACGGCAGCCGCTCGCACGAACTTGTGTGCGAGCGCGACAGTCTGGCCCGGGAGGCCCTGATGAGCATGCTGCGGCGCTTGTTCGATTTGTCGCGCCGACTGGCAGCCAACGCATCACGCCTGGGAGCATGCGCAGCATTGCTGTTCTGCGCATCGCCCGCCTCGACCGCCACGCTGCCTTCCGGATTCACCGAAACGCCCGTCGCGACGGGAATACTCTCACCCACCGCGATGGAGTTCGCGCCGGACGGACGCCTCTTCGTGACGGAACAAGGGGGCGCGCTGCGTGTCATCAAGAACGGCAGCCTGCTTGCGACGCCGTTTGCCAGCGTCACGGTGAACTCGGATGGCGAGCGCGGGCTACTCGGCGTGACATTCGACCCGAACTTCGCGATCAACAATTACGTCTACGTCTACTACACCGCCACGACGCCGGCGATTCACAATCGGCTGAGCCGATTCACGGCCAGCGGCGACATCGCCGCCGCGGGGTCGGAGACCGTCATCCTCGAAATCAATGACCTTTCCGGCGCGACGAACCACAACGGCGGAGCGATCCACTTCGGACTCGACGGCAAGCTCTACATCGGCGTCGGAGAGAATGCGAACGGCGCGAACTCGCAGACGCTGACCAACCTGCTGGGCAAGATGCTGCGCATCAACGCCGACGGCACGATACCTTCGGACAACCCGTTCTTCGGCAGCGCCACAGGCAACAACCGCGCGATTTGGGCGTGGGGGCTGCGCAATCCCTTCACGTTTGCCGTCCAGCCGGGAACCGGACGAATATTCATCAACGACGTCGGACAGAGCACGTGGGAAGAGATCAACGACGGCATCGCCGGCGCGAACTATGGCTGGCCTCTTACGGAAGGCACAACGTCGACCCCCGGGCAAACCTCGCCGCTCTATGCGTATCCGCACAGCGGCGGGCAGGTCAACGGCTGCTCAATCGTCGGCGGCGCGTTCTACAACCCCCCGGTCCCGCAGTTCCCCGTCATGTACACCGGCCGATACTTCTTTGCGGATTATTGTTCCGGCTGGATCAAGGTGTACGATCCCGTCGCCAATTCGGTCGCCGGTTTTGCGACGGGCATCAACCATCCGTCGGACCTCAAGACCGGCCCGAACGGAAGCCTCTACTATCTCGCCCGTGGAAGCGGTGGGAATACCGGGGTGGTCTACGAGATCAAGGCGAATCTCGCCATTGCTTCGGTTGCCTCGCGCAAGCAGCATGGCGCCGCTGGAACTTTCGACCTTCCGCTTGCAGCGACGGCGCTCAACCCGACAACGGAGGCGCGGTCGACAGGCGACGGCAACTTCTCGCTGATCTTCACGTTCAACAAGACGCTGCTGTCCGGCGACGCGGCGGTCACGGAAGGTGCGGCCGTGGCGGGTGCAACGGTCGTCAACGGCAACGAGCTGATCGTGCCGCTGAGCGGGGTTGCCAACGCGCAGTACGTCACCGTGAATGTCAGCAACGTGACATCGACGACCGGGGACACCGGCGGAAGCGCCTCGGTACGCGTCGGCTTTCTATTCGGCGACGTGAACCAGGGCCGCCAGGTGACGGTGGCGGACATCGGGATTGTCAACGCGTCGTTGCTGCAACAGGTGACCGGCGCCAACTACCTGCTGGACGTGAATGCAGACGGCAATCTCACCGTGGCGGACAAGGGCCTCGTCAATGCCAACGCGCTGAAGAAATTGCCCGCACCCTAACCCAGGGAACGGGCGAGAACCGACAGCCCCGTTGGCCCTGCGCGGCGGCCATGCGCACTTCATTTCCGCGCAACCAATTCGCCGATGCCGATCCCGCGCGGATCTCCGCCCGACGGCATGCGGGCCTCGTCGATCCGGTGCCAGTCAGGCGTGATTTGCATGATTGCGGACGCGAACTCGTGGCTGAAATCGTCGGCCGCTGCGTCCGCAGCCAATGCTCCTGCAATGTCGGCGATGCTCACGCCATCAACCGCAGCGTGGCTGCCGGATAAACCAAGGGGAGAAATGTCAGGGGGCACCGGTACTCCCGCGAATGCCGCGACAGCCTGTTGCAACTGCAGCGGACCGACGGTCGGCGCCTCGCTAGTCGACGGACCAAAAATTTGCTGGAAGGCATCGATGACCTCGGGCGCCGGTGCCGGCGCCAATTCGTCAACCAGCGGTGTTTCCGCGGCGGGAGCCTGGCCGACATCGGAACCCGGACTTGCATTGTCCAGGGCCGCCAACGCCAAGGGATCCGCGGGGACGACATCGGATGGGGTATAAATCTCCGGATCCGGACTGTCGACGATTGGCGTGCTGTCCAAGCCGCTCGCGGAAGGATCGGTGCTCAACGTAATTCCGAGGTCACCGTTATGCCAGTGGTCGACGTGGATGACGTTGTCAGGATTCCCCATGTGGTCTGCGCCGGGTGCGAACGCGCGAATTTCAAGCGTGCCTTCTCCGGCGAGGCTTCCCTCCAGAGTGTAGTCGAAACGCCCATCCGCGGACGTCCACGTCCTGTTCTGGCTTCGCGTTGCTCCGGTCAGGACCCCATCATCCAGGGAAATGGATCCCTGGCCGTCGGAATCGGAGATCGTGTCCGTGCCATCACCGGCGTCGATCACATACGTGTCCGCACCGACGCCTCCCGCGAGGGCGTCGTCGCCCCTGCCCCCAACGAGCGTGTCGTCGCCGCTTCCGCCGTCAAGGGCGTCGGACCCGCGTCCACCATCGAGGTCGTCGTCGCCCTGGTTGCCGACCAGTTCATCGCTGCCCGACCCACCCAGCAGTGTGTCGTCCCCATGCCCGCCCTCGAGATGATCGGCGCCGCCCGCACCGCGCAGCATGTCATCCCCGTCGCCACCATAGATGCGGTCGGTACCTGCCTTGCCCCGAATGCTTTCCGCGCCTTCGGCGCCGAAGATGACCTGATTCTGGACGTCGTCGCCCTTCTCCGGCGTGAGCTTTAGCGAGAACGGCTGGCCGTCGCTGCCGACCCTGGTTCGATCGACGAACGTCCAGCTCTGGTTGCCGCCGATGGTCAGGTCGTTGCCGCCATCACTCGCCATCTTCCACGCCAGGAATTTGGCGCGGTCGCCAAGCCAGGCGTCGCTCAATTGCGTTTCACCCGTATCCGGATCGAAGCGATCGATTGCGCTGTCGCTGTTGGCCGCCGCGAACAGCCCGCGGTTTCCCGTGAGCGCAATCGAATCGAGTTGCGCAAGCGCGTACCGGTAGCCGACATCCGTTCGCGCGCGTTCGGCCAGCGCGGCGCCGTCCATGCCGACGAGATCGACGACGTGCGCCCTGTTCGAGGGCTCCGCAGTGAACGCCGTCAGCTGGTCGCTGAGTCGGGCGAGTGACAGTGCGTTCGATCGATCGGCGGGATTGCCCTCCGGCGCGTTCACGGCGAGCAGCGTGCGCGCCAGATAGCGCGTAAGGCTGGCAGCGCGTGCGCTTTCGCTCTCTCCGGCGCGTCTCCAGATGGACTCGAACGAATTCGCGGAGAAATCGGGATCAAGTGCCTGGAACCATCCAAGCACCTCGGCCCGCCCAGGCACGATTCCGACGGTGCCGTCAGGCTGCAATAAATCCGGCGGCAACTGGGGTATCGGGTCGCTGCCGTCGCCCGCAGCGGACGACGGCAGCGCGATCGTTGGCGCAAAGCCCGAAGCTCCAGGCAAGCCGGGCGGGCGCCAATCGGGTGCGGCTCCCGGCGGCCGCGCGATGGAACCGTCGGCAAGACCCGCCAGAACTTCGTCGGGCGACATCCCGAGCCATGAGGCCACCGCAAACGGACGCGGCGAAGGATGGGGATTGACTTCAAAGGTGGAGAAATCGGACTCTGCCATGGCGACGCTCCTTTTGCCGGCGCCCCGCAGCGCCGCGATGTCGGGCGAGCAAAGCAGGCGCCCGATTGGCGAGAAGCATGCAGGAACCGACCGCGTTCCACACTCATCCATTTGGCTTAGTTGCCGCGACGCGCAATGGGAGGCCGACGCGGAGCGTCCAGATGAATACCCATCACATATAATGCAGCCGGTGAATCCTCGTTTGCGCGAGCAGCGTACTTTTCCCGATCGCCGACGCGAGACTGCCAGCGTGAAACTGTGGCGCACCTTGTCGCTTGCGGCCCTGCTCGGCCCGCTGCTCGTCGCGGCATCGGACCCGCGGGCAGCCGAAGCGGGCTGGCCCACGCGCTCGCTGCGCATCATCGTCGCGCAGGCCGTTGGCGGACCTCCCGATCTCATCGCACGTTTCGTCGCCGGACCTCTCGGCCGCGCGCTGGGCGTACCGGTCGTGGTCGAGAATCGCGCGGGTGCCAGCGGAATCATCGGGGTCAGCGCGGCGGCGCAGGCCGCGCCCGACGGATACACGTTCCTGATCGGCACGTTGTCCACTCACGCGCTGGTGCCCCAGGCGGGCGCCAGGGTGCCTTACGATGCGCTGCGCGACTTCGCGCCGGTAGGCAACCTGTTCCGGTCGATCAAGGTGCTGTGGGTCCCGGCGGCGCTGCCGGTCAACGACATCGGCGAGTGGATTCGGTATGTGCGCGCCCGGCCTGGCGCGCTCAACTTCGCCAGCGGCGGCGTCGGCTCGTCGAATCACATCGACATGGCCATCATGATGTCCGACGTCGGACTCGACATGGTGCACGTGCCCTACGGCGGCCCGAGCGCTGCCATCGCCGCGGTCGCGAGCGGCGATGCCCAGACCATGATCGTGTCTGTCGGCACCGGGCTTGCGCTCGCACAGAGCGGGCGGATTCGCGCGCTGGCAGTGTTCGGCAATCGACGCTCACCGCAACTTCCGGATGTGCCAACCGCCGCCGAACAGGGATTCACCGAATCCGACCTGAGCGCGTGGATCGGACTCCTGGCGCCGGCAGGCACGCCTCCGGGCGTCGTCGCGCGCATGAACGCAGAGCTGAACGCGATCCTGCGTTCCGGCGAGGCCGTCGCGTGGGCGAACATGCACGGCCTGGAGATCATCGGCGGCTCGCCGACGGCATTCGGCGCCACGATGGCCGCCGACTACCTGCGCTGGGGCAATATCGTCAGACGCCTGCAGTTGCGTCCCGACTAGCATGGGCGCAGCCGACAAGCCTGCGGCGAACGCCGGGCCGACATTGCTCATCATCACCATGGGCCTGGACTACATTGCGCCTGCGCGCATGCCCCGCGAGCTGCAGCGCGCGGGCTTTCGGGTGGCCATGCTCGCGCCGCGCAATTCGCTGGCCGCGCAGACCGCTTATGTCGACCAGGTCGGGTATTTCCCCGCGGACGTCAGGCTTCACGAGTGGATCGGGATTGTCGCCGGCACGTTGCACGCGGTGAATCCGGCGCTGATCCTGCCCGGCGACGACGTCACGGTGCGCACGCTGGTGCAGTTGGTGCTCGACCCGCCGAAGGGTCTGCGGCCCGAGATCCAACGCGTGCTTGGCGATGTGATCCGCCGGTCGCTGGGCGATCCGTCCGGGTGGATCGATTCGATCGACAAGGCGCGGATGTTCGAGCTGGCCGGTCGCAGCGGCATCGCCGTGGCCACGGGCGGCATCGCGAACAACGAGGAGGAAGCCATCGCGATCGCCGCCGACATCGGCTACCCGGTCATCGTGCGCCAGTCGTACGGCTCCGCAGGTCACGGCACCGCGCGCTGCGCGTCGGCGGTCGAGATTCGCAAGGCGTTTGCATCCTTTCCTCCACAGAACGCGTGGCAGCCGCAGGGCGTCCAGCGATTCGTCGTGCAACGCTTCCTGGACGGCGACGTGGTCAATCGTGCATCGCTGGCCTGGGACGGAATCGAAGTCGCCGGCTTTACGCGTGGCCGGCTGGCGACCTATCCGGATTCGCTGGGGCCCGCTTCGGTGGTCGAATTCCTCGGAAATGCGGAAGTGACGGCGGCAACGCGTTCTCTCTTCAAGCTGGTCGGCATGCATGGCCTGGTGGGGACGCAGTTCATCCTCCAGGCCCGTACGCGCGTGCCCTACCTGATCGAGGTCAACCGTCGAATGCTGCCGGCGACGCATTGCGGTTCGACGGTTGGCGTCGATCTTGCGGCCGCGCTATTTGCAATGGTCAACGGGACCCCGTGGACGGGCCCCACCGACCTTGCCGCCGGACCGGGAACGCGGGTCGCGCTTTTTCCGCAGGAATGGTATCGGGATGCGAACAGCGCGTGGCTGCGCACGCTTCCCTCCGATGCGCCGTGGGACGATCCGCAACTGCTTGCGGCCATGTTCAGGATGCCGTTCGCCATCTAGCGGGCTCGTAGTGCAAACGAGTAATACATGACCGCGCGTTCCTCTGGGCGGCGGTGGCGCTGCGGAAGCCGGATGAACCTTGGCGCAACCAAGCGCGTGCAATCAACGATTTTGCTGCGGACCGAGTCCACGATATCCCGCAGCGGACGGCGCCGGATCCCAGATTTGCTCTTTTTCAATTGGAGTTTGCCCAGCGTCAATCGGCCCGGCTCGTCCTAAAATAACATCATGTTGTGAATCCGAGGGGCTATTGAATCATTCGCGGTTGGGATGATGGCTCCCTCGCTCGCTTTGTTCGCTGCCCTTCACAAGGGGCGTAGTCGGTCCCTTCGGATGGCCGTGGGGGACCAGCATGTGGTTTTACCCTTTGTTGATTGCGCGGCGGCAATCCGAATCCCGGACACGCCGGGAAGGTGCAATGCCTTCAAGCGATGTGTACGGCCGTCTCCAACCCCGATACGCGGCCGAGTGGCATCTCGCGCAGGTCGTTCCATTCGCCGCCCGATCCTGCATTTTCGATGCGCTGAGGCGCGTTGCCCGACTTTCCTTGGTTGGAGCAATGCTGGGCTGCGCGGCTTCGCCGCCGACAATCGAAACCAACCCGCTTGAACGGCCCGGCGTTCCCCAAGCCGTCGCGGTCGTTGCCGCGCATTATCCGCCCGAGTCCAAATTCGCGACTTTTGCTCGTGGCTATCCCGAAGGTGCGGCGAAGGGCGCCGCACTGGGCACCTTGGGTGGCACGGCCATAGGTTTGCAGCTGGCGCCCCTGGCGATCCTGGCGGGTCCGCTGGGCATAGCAGCGGCACTGACCGGCATTTTGGTCGGGGGAGCGGTCGCCGGCCTCGCGATCGGTGCCACCGCGGGCGCAATCGCAGTGGTTCCCGAGGAACACGCCGCGGCGATCGAGCGCCTGGCGAGCACAATCGTCGCGGAGTTGAGACTTTCCGAACGGACGGCCGATGCCGTCGCTGCGGACGTGCGGAAATTCACCGCCTACCGCGTCGAGACGATCGCCGGCGAGGCTCCGGCGTCGAAGGACGATATTCCGGACTTTCGATCGCTGCACGAGCGTGGTATCGGCGCGGTCATCGACGTCAGGATCACGAAGGTCGGGTTTGCCGGGACGGGTGGAGAGGATCCTCCGCTGTCGCTGTTCATGGCGGCGCAGGCGCGACTCGTCGACACGGCGACCGGCAGTCCCACCGCGCTTCGCGGGCTGGTCCACATGAGCCCGCAGCACAACCTGAGCGTGTGGGCGCGCGACGGTGCGCAACGCTCCAGATCGGAGATCGAGCGAGCGTATCGCGCACTGGCCGAGCGAATCGTCGACGATCTTGTGCTGCAGGCGGACGCTTGGCTGGGAGCCGACGCACCGCCACCGCCATCTACCTGCGGCATGGTACCGCTCCAACCTGCGCTGGATTGGGACAACAAGTTCAATGTCTTCACGCCCACCCGACCTGCAATGGCCTCCGTACAGTCGTTGACGCCGACGCTCGCATGGGATGGGACCCCGACCAGGATCGCGGATCGGAGCCCGCCCTGGGCGCAGGCCAAGTCGGAAAGCATCCAGTACGATCTTCGTATCTGGAACGCATTCGAAGACGCTCCCGACGCGATCGTCTATGAACGATTCGGCCTGGAGCGACCGGAACACCAGGTCGAAAGTGCGCTGGACCCCAATTCGACCTACTTCTGGAGCGTGCGGCTTCGCTACGAGATTGATCACCATCCACGCGCAACGCGCTGGAGCGCGACCAACGTGCCGGCATTCGCGACAGGCATGGCACTTAATGACGAACTTTACCGTTCACGCAGGGAGGAGGGCGCGGTCAAGCCCGTGAACTGCACGTACCGGGACCTGACTCCTTGCGGATGCCTCGACTTCATACCGGCGCCCAATTACTACCGGTTCAGGACGCCGTGACCCGGCGTCGGTTGGACACGCACCGCGGCGGCGCCCGTCAAGCCGCCATTGCTACTCTGGACCACCGTCGACAAGGCGATAGAGCGTCGCGTCGTCGCGCAAGCCGAACTCGAGAACCTGCCAGGCATCGTCTCCCGCGGACAGTTCCCGTTGCCGGTCTTCAGCGGTATGCTCCAAGGCGTGCACGCCGCGGCGATCGCCGGCCAGATCGCCCGGCGCAGACCGTCGCACCCAAGTCAGAAAGAAAAATGACAAGCCCACGAGGCTTGGAGGAACAGAGTGAGCCAGTATCCCCCGCTTGAACTGCACGTGCCCGAGCCGACGGGACGCCCGGGACGGGAAACCGATTTCTCGTACCTCAACCTGTCGCCCGCGGGGGCAGTTCGCCGCCCCGCCGTCGACGTCCGGCCGTCCGAGACCGGGGACGTCGCCGGTGCGCTGGTTCGCGTCCTCGACGACGACGGAATTGCCGTGGGTCCATGGACTCCGGACGCGGACCCGGAGCTGCTGCTTGCGGCGCTGCGCGCGATGCTGAAGACCCGCATCTTCGACGCGCGCATGCAGATCGCGCAGCGGCAAAAGAAAATTTCGTTCTACATGCAAAGCCTGGGCGAGGAAGCCATCAGCGTTGGACAGGCGCTGGCGCTCGAGCCGGACGACATGTGCTTCCCGACCTATCGCCAGCAGGGCATCCTGATCGCGCGCGGCTACAGCCTCGTGGACATGATGTGCCAGCTGCTGTCGAACGACCACGACCCGATCAAGGGGCGGCAGCTTCCGGTGATGTATTCGTCGCGCCGGCACGGGTTCTTTTCCGTGTCGGGCAATCTGGGCACCCAGTACATCCAGGCCGTCGGATGGGGAATGGCATCGGCGATCAAGGGCGACACCCGCATCGCGTCGGCGTGGATCGGGGACGGCTCGACCGCGGAAGCCGACTTCCACAGCGCGCTCACGTTCGCGGCCGTGTATCGGGCGCCAGTGATCCTCAACATCGTCAACAACCAGTGGGCGATCTCGTCGTTTCAGGGTATCGCGGGAGGCGAGGCGGCCACGTTCGCCGCCCGCGGCGTCGGCAACGGCATCGCATCGCTGCGCGTGGACGGCAACGACTTCCTGGCGGTTCTCGCGACCTCTCGCTGGGCCGCGGAACGCGCGAGGCGCGGCCTGGGTCCCACCCTTATCGAATGGATCACCTATAGAGGCGGCGCCCACTCCACGTCGGACGACCCGTCGAAATATCGTCCGGCGGACGACTGGAAGCGCTTTCCGCTGGGCGATCCGGTCGCGCGGCTGAAACAGCATCTGGTGGCGACCGGCGCGTCGACCGACGACGGGTTCGCCGGCATGCAGCAGGAGCTGGAGGAAGAAGTGGCTGCGGCACAGAAGGAGGCGGAGAGCTACGGCAGCCTGGCGTCCGGCCACGTGCACAATGCGTCGACGATGTTCGAGGACGTCTACAAGGACATGCCGGCACACCTCAAGCATCAGCGCGATCAGCTGGGGGCCTGACCATGGCCTCCATGACGATGATCCAGGCGATCCGCTCGGCGATGGACGTGATGCTCGGGCGCGACGACAACGTGGTGGTGTTCGGCGAGGACGTGGGCTTTTTCGGCGGCGTGTTCCGCTGCACCGACGGCCTGCAGGCGAAATACGGCACGTCGCGCGTGTTCGATACGCCGATCGCCGAGGGCGGCATCGTCGGCGTCGCGGTCGGCATGGGCGCATACGGGCTGCGCCCGGTCGCGGAGATCCAGTTCGCCGACTACTTCTATCCCGCCTATGACCAGATCGTGTCGGAGGCAGCGCGCGTGCGCTATCGCTCGGCGGGCGACT
Organism: Casimicrobiaceae bacterium; assembly: GCA_035430095.1. GTDB lineage: Bacteria > Pseudomonadota > Gammaproteobacteria > Burkholderiales > Casimicrobiaceae > VBCG01. The sequence goes on from DAOMGB010000013.1 coordinate 14,035, forward strand.
TCACATCGCCCATCACCGTCCGCATGCCGTGCGGCGGCGGCATCTACGGGGGGCAGACGCACAGCCAGAGCCCCGAAGCCCTGTTGACGCACGTCTGCGGCCTGCGCACGGTGATGCCGTCCAATCCCTACGATGCCAAGGGACTGCTCATCGCGTCGATCGAGTGCGACGACCCGGTGATCTTCCTCGAGCCCAAGCGCATCTACAACGGACCGTTCGACGGCCATCACGACCGGCCGATCGTGCCGTGGACCGGCCTGCCGCAGGCCGACGTTCCCGAGGGCTACTACACCGTGCCGCTGGAATCGGCGACGGTCTTCCGTCCCGGCGCGGCGCTCACGGTCATCGCCTACGGCACGATGGTCTGGGTGGCGGACGCGGCCGCGCGGGAGACCGGGATCGACGCGGAAATCATCGACCTGCGAAACCTCTGGCCGATGGACATGGACACCGTCGCCAACTCGGTCCGAAAGACCGGCCGCTGCGTGATCGTGCACGAGGCGACTCGCACCAGCGGCTTCGGCGCGGAACTCGCGGCGCTGGTGCAGGAACATTGCTTCTTCCACCTGGAGGCGCCGATCGAGCGCGTCACCGGATGGGACACGCCGTATCCGCATGCGCAGGAATGGGCCTATTTCCCGGGTCCCGACCGCGTCGGTGCCGCCTTCCGGCGCGTGCTGGACGTTTGAGATGACGATGCACGTCGTCAAGGTACCGGATATCGGCGAAGGCATCGCCGAAGTCGAGGTCGTGGAATGGCAGGTCGCGGTGGGCGACTCCGTCATCGCGGATCAGGTCATTGCCGACGTGATGACGGACAAGGCGACGGTCGAGGTGCCTTCGCCCGTGTCGGGCCGCGTGATCGCGCTGGGCGGGAATGCGGGCGAGAAACTCGCCGTGGGAAGCGAGTTGGCCCGCATCGAAGTCGATGGCGCCGGTGCCGCAGTTGCGGTGAGGACTGCGGCCGCGGCGCCGGCAGCGGCGGCACCGATCGGCGCCGCGATGCCATCCATCGGGATGGGCAAGGCACTCGCGCCATCGGTTTCGCCATCGGGCGGCAAGCCGCTGGCCTCGCCTTCGGTACGCCGGCATGCGCGCGAACTGGAAATCGACCTGGGCCGCGTGCCGGGGAGCGGGCCCGACGGACGGATCGTGCACGACGACCTCATTCGATACGCTGGCGGCGGGACCGCGAAGCCGGAAGGCGTGCGGCGCTACGCCGAGCGCAACGACGAGAAGGCCGTGCCCGTGATCGGGTTGCGCCGGCAGATCGCGCTGCGCATGCGCGACGCGCTGCGCATCCCCCACTTCACCTATGTCGAGGAAATCGACGTCACCGAACTCGAAGCGCTGCGCGTGCGGCTCAACGACGAGCACGGATCGACGCGCGGGCGGCTCACGGTACTGCCGTTCCTGATGCGCGCGATCGTGCTCACCGTGCCCTCGTTCCCGCAATTGAACGCGCGCTTCGACGACGACAAGGGAATCGTGACGCGCTACGGCGCCCTGCACATCGGCGTGGCGGCGCAGACCGAAGGCGGGCTCATGGTGCCGGTGGTTCGGCATGCCGAGGCCCGCGACCTGTGGTCGACCGCGGCGGAGGTCGCGCGCCTGGCCGAGGCCGCGCGCTCCGGAAAGGCGACGCGCGAGGAACTCTCGGGCTCGACGATCACGATCACGAGCCTTGGGCCGCTCGGAGGCATCGTCACCACGCCGGTCATCAACCCGCCGGAGGTCGCCATCGTCGGCGTGAACCGCATCGTCGAGAGGCCCGTCATTCGCTCCGGCGCCATCGTGCCGCGCAAGCTCATGAACCTGTCGTCGTCGTTCGATCACCGGGTCGTCGACGGCCAGCACGCGGCCGAGTTCGTGCAGGCGCTGCGAGGCTACCTCGAATGCCCGGCGATGCTGTTCGTGGACTAGCCGGACCGAACAGCGGCGGACGCGCGGCGCCGCGAATTTTCCGGCCTACGCGAAGATGCCATCTCCGCCCGCCGTGGCGAACCGCGCCTGGAAGAAGCGCAAGTACTCCGGCTCGTAGGCGAATTCGAGTCCGCGAACGCTGTCGCGGCGGTCGAAGACTTCCATGACGCTCTCTGCGGTCACGTCCATGTGCGCCTGGGTGTAGACGCGGCGCGGGATCGTCAGGCGCACCAGTTCGAGACTGGGATAACGGTTCTCGCCGGTCTTCGGATCCCGGCCGGCGGACACCGCGCCCCGCTCCATCGCGCGGATGCCGGACTCGACGTAAAGGGCCGCCGCCAGCGCCTGGGCCGGAAACCGCTCCCGCGCGACGTGCGGCAGCATCGCTGCGGCATCGAGAAACACCGCGTGACCGCCGACCGGATGCACGATGGGAACGCCGGCGTCGATCAACTTTCGGCCCAGGTACTCGACCTGACCGATCCTCGAGCGGATATGGTCGTCCTGCACCGATTCCACGATGCCCCGCGCCATCGCCTCCATGTCGCGACCCGCCATGCCGCCATAGGTATGCAGTCCTTCGTAGACGACGACCAGGTTGCGCGCCTGCTCGGCGACCTTGTCGTCGCGCACGGCCAGCCAGCCGCCGATGTTGACGAGGCTGTCCTTCTTGCCCGACATCGTGGCGCCGTCGGAGAGGTCGCACATCTCGCGGAGAATGCGGGCGCAGGTCTTGCCTGCGTACCCCTGCTCGCGCTGCTGGATGAAGTAGGCGTTCTCGACGGCACGCGTCGCGTCAAGGATGACCGGGATGCCCTTGCCGCGACAGTAGGCCGACACCTCGCGAAGATTGGCCATGCTGACCGGCTGGCCGCCGGCCAGGTTCACCGTCACACCGACGGTGACATAGGGAATGCGTTCCGCCCCGACCTCCCGCACCAGCGTGTCGAGCTTGGCGAGGTCGACATTGCCCTTGAACGGGTGCAGCGAGGCCGGATCGTGCGCCTCGTCGATGATGACGTCGCGGAACGTGCCGCCGGCGAGTTCCTGGTGAAGCCGCGTGGTCGTGAAGTACATGTTGCCCGGGACGTAGTCGCCGTCCTCGATCAGGATTTGCGAGAGGATGTGCTCGGCGCCGCGACCCTGATGCGTGGGGATGAGATGCTCGTAGCCGTAGTATGTGCGCACCGCGTTCTCGAGCGCATAGAAATTCCTGGAACCCGCGTAGGCCTCGTCTCCCAGCATCATGCCGGCCCACTGGTTGTCCGACATCGCGCTGGTGCCCGAGTCGGTAAGCAGGTCGATGTAGACGTCCTCCGACTTGAGCAGGAAGGTGTTGTAGCCGGCCTCGCGGATCGCCGCTTCGCGCTGCGCGCGCGTCGTCATCCGGATCGGCTCGACGACCTTGATCTTCCAGGGCTCGGCCCAGCTCGCACGTTTGGTCATGGCGGGATTCCCTTCGATTCGACAGCGTGCAACGGCCACCGCAGCGGCCTCGACGTGAAAGCGCCGAACCTGACAGGTGCCTGCATTGCCGTCGGATCCGGCGCCCGCCGGTCCGACGTTCGCATCGAGCGAGGGAAGTGCATCCAAACCCCGCACACTCGTCGAAAGGCACTCGTTGGCCATCGTCCGCGACGTCGACTCGATTTTACCCCGAGCCGCCAACGCTTCCCCAGGCCTCAGATATTCCTCGAACATGTTTGCGAAAACGCAAAGCACACTGCAATATTCTTGGGAAACTTGGTGTACAAAGCCAAGGTTGAATCGACTGCGATACCGATGAATACCCTGCCCCCGACGAGCGGCGTCCAGGCGAAGACACCCCGCTCTCCGACGTTCTACATTCTCTTCTCGGTCGCGACCTCGATCCTGACGATGGCGCTGAAATCGGGTGCCTATCTGCTGACCGGCTCGATCGGCCTTTTGTCGGACGCGCTGGAGTCCGGGGTCAATCTCGCGGCGGCGCTCGTCGCGCTTGCCACGCTGTCGTACGCGCATTCCGGTGCGGACGCCGACCACAACTTCGGCCACGAAAAGGCCGAGTATTTCTCGAGCGGGATCGAGGGCGCGCTCATTTTCGTGGCTGCCGGCGCGATCATCTGGAGCGCGTTCCCGCGCCTGCTGTCTCCTCAACCCATCGAGCAGGTCGGGATAGGCCTCGCCCTGTCCGTGCTCGCGGCCGGCGCGAACCTGTTGTGCGGCTGGTTTCTGCTCCAGGGCGCGCGCGATCACCGCTCCATCACGCTGGAGGCGGATGCCCACCATTTGCTTACCGACGTCTGGACGACGGCGGGCGTCATCGCCGGCGTGGCGGTCGTGCACTTCACCGGCTGGCTCGTCCTCGACCCCGTGATCGCCATCGCGGTCGCGGTGCAGATTCTCTGGACCGGCTGGTCGCTCGTTCGCCGGTCGTTCGGCGGGCTCATGGACCAGGCGATTCCCGGCGAGGAGCGCGCGAAGATCGTCGCGGTGCTGGAGCAGGTGAAGTCGATCGGCGGCGACTATCATCGCCTGCGCACGCGCGTCTCGGGCAGGAAGAGCTTCGTGGACGTTCACGTGCTCGTGCCAGGAAGGATGACCGTCCATGAGGGCCACGACTTCGTCCACCATCTCGAAGTGCAGATCGAAATGGCGGTCCCCCACATCGAGGTGCTCACGCATCTCGAGTCGATCGAAGACAGCAGCAGCTGGGACCATCCTGGCGACCCTCCTGCCTCTCCGGCTGCGAATTGACTCGGTATCCAATGTCGTGGACATTCGACCGAAGCGATCCCACGCCCGCCCCATGATGACGCGCCAGTCCCTGACCCAAATGCTGAAGGGGGCGATCGCCAGCGTGGCGATCGCGCTCAACGTCGTGGTCGTGTTCTCCTCCATGATCCCGTTCGCGCTGTTCAAGGTGGCGGTGCCGGCGAAGTCCGTGCGGCGCATTTGCGATCGCGTGCTGACCGCGCTCGCATCCAGGTGGGTCGCTTTCAACGATCTCATCATGGCATCGGTCGGCAACACTCGCTGGGACATCAAGGGCGTTGCCCACCTGAACCGGCGCGGCTGGTATCTCGTGAGCTCGAACCACCAGACGTGGAGCGACATCCTGGTGCTGCAGAAAGTGTTTCACGGCCGCATCCCGTTCCTCAAATTCTTCCTCAAGGCCGAGCTGATCTGGGTGCCGGTGATCGGCCTCGCATGGTGGGCGCTCGACTTTCCCTTCCTGAAGCGCGGCAAGAAAGGGGGCCGCGGCGATCTTGAGACAACCCGGCGCGCCTGCGAGAAATTCAAGCTCATCCCGACATCCGTCATCAACTTCGTCGAGGGCACGCGCTTCACGCGGGCCAAGCACGCCTCCCAGCGGGCGCCGTACCGGCACCTGCTCAAGCCCAAGGTCGGCGGCATGGCGGTGGCGCTGGCCACGATGGGAGAGTACTTCGATGCACTGCTCGACGTGACCATCGCCTACCCGCACGGCGCGCCGACGTTCTGGGACCTGCTGTGCGGTCGCATGGAGGAGGTGGTGGTGCGCGTGCAGGCGCGCGCCATCCCGGCGCAACTGGTGCACGGCGCCGCGACGGGCGACGCCGCATTCCGCATCGGCGTGCAGGAGTGGATGAACCAAATCTGGCAGGACAAGGACCGGCAGCTCGACGAGTTGCTGCACGGTGCCGGCCGCCAGGCACGCGCTCCCATCGAGCAGGCGCCGCCCCGGAAGCGCGCCTAGAATCCGACTGCGGCGCGCCCCTTGAGTTCGAGGATCCGGCGCGCGTCGTCGGGCGCAGCGATCTCCAGCCCCATCGCTTCGATGATCTGGCGCACGGCGCGCACCTGAACCGCGCTCGACTCCGCGAGTTTTCCCGCTCCAATCCACAGGCTGTCTTCCAGCCCGACGCGGACGTTGCCGCCCATCGCCGCCGACATCGCGGCGATCGGAAGCTGGTTTCGGCCGGCGCCGAGCACGCTCCACTGGTACTGGTCGCCGAACAGCCGGTCGGCGGTGCGCTTCATGTGCGCGACGTCGTCCGGGTGCCCTCCGATGCCGCCCAGGATCCCGAAGACGCTCTGGATGAAAAGCGGCGGCTTGACGACGCCGCGCTCGAGAAAGTGGGCGGCCGTGTACAGATGCCCGATGTCGTAGCACTCGATTTCGAAGCGCGTGCCGCCGCTCGCGCAGGACGTGAGGATGTTCTCGATGTCCTTGAACGTGTTCTTGAAAATGCGATCGTCGGAGCCTTCAAGATAGGGCCGCTCCCAGTCGTGCTTGAAGGTCTTGAATCGCTTCAGCATCGGGTACAGGCCGAAGTTCATGGAGCCCATGTTGAGCGACGCGACCTCCGGCTTGAGCTTGAGCGTCGGCTGCAGGCGCTCCTCGACCGTCATCGTCGGCGCGCCGCCCGTGGTGAAATTGATGACAACGTCGCTGCGCCCGGCAATGTCGGCAGCGAATTCCTGGAAGTACTTCACTTCCTGCGTCGGGCGTCCGTTGACCGGATCGCGCGCGTGCAGGTGGACGATGGCCGCGCCGGCTTGGGCGGCATTCACCGCGGCATCCGCGATCTCGCGGGGCGTGATCGGCAGATAAGGCGACATCGACGGCGTGTGGATCGCGCCCGTCACGGCGCAGGTGATGATGACCTTGCGTTTGGCGCTCATCCTGGTTCCTTGTGGGTATCCCTGCTGGACCGTTCAATCGACTTTGGACTGCTGGCGCTTGTGGGCCGCAAGCGCCATCAGGCGGCGGTCGCGCCAGCACGTGCGCGCATCGAGTTCATCGCGACCGGGAGGATCGCCCAGCGCGGCCGCGACCCGCGCGGCGTTGGGGGCATCCCACACGGCAGGAGTCGCCGGCGTTTCGGCGAGCCGCCGGTAGAATCCACCGTACCGCGCGCAGTAGTCGGCAACGCCACCCGGCGCGTTGAGCTCGATGGTCGCCAATGGCCCCATGAACGACCAGCGCAGGCCAAGCCCGTCGCGCACCGTCTTGTCGAGGTCCTCCGCCGACACGTAGCCTTCGCCGACCAGGCGCATCGCCTCGGACAGCAAGGCGCCCTGCAGCCGGTTGAGGATGAACCCGTCGAGTTCGCGACGCACGACGATGGGGACCTGCCCCACCCCCGCATAGACCTGCCTGGCCCGCTCCAGGGTCTCCTGCGACGTCCATGGCGCGCCGCAGAGTTCGACGACCGGCACCAGATGGGGGGGATTGACCGGATGCGCGACGAGGCAGCGCGCGCGCCCGGCCAGCGACTCGGTAAAGCGCGAGGCCGTGATCGCCGACGTGGAGCTTGCGAGCACCGCGCCTGGCGGCGCAAGGCGGTCGAGCGCGGCGAAGACTTCGCGCTTGACTTCCACCACCTCCGGTAGGTTCTCCTGCACCCAGTCGACACCGGCCACCGCGTCCGGCAGTCCCGCGACGAACGAAATCCTGCCCAGTGCCGCATCCGGGTCGCCAACCAGACCATGACCTGCCTGCTCGGACAGGCTGGCCGCGATGAATACGCGGGACGCCGCGAGCGTCACCGGAGCATTGTCCGTGATGCGCACACGCCAACCTGCCCGTGCGAACACCATCGCCCACGCACGGCCGATCAGGCCGGCACCGATCACCGCAACCGATTTTTCCTCTGCCCCGGATTTCATCACCGCAGGTTTCCTCGACTCACATCCACAGGACGCGCCGCCTGAGTTCCAGATCCTCGCGCAGCGCCTTGGCCGGTCCTTCGTGCACGATGCCGCCACGCTCGAGGACATAGGCTCGATCTGCGAGCGCCAGCACCAGGTCGAGATTATGCTCGACAATGACGATCGCCACCTCGCCGCGCAACCTGTCGAACGCCTCGAACAGCTCCTCCACGACCGCGGGCGCCAGTCCCTCGAAGGGCTCGTCGAGCAGGAGCACGCGCACATGGCCGGAAAGCGCCCGCGCGACCGCCACCATCTGCTGCTCGCCACCCGACAGAAAATCGGCTGGCGTGTCGAGCCGTGCCTTCAGTCGCGGGAAGAACTCGAGGATACGCTCGTCGTCCCAGGCCACGCCCGCGCCCGACCGGCGCTTCAGCCGTCCGAGTTCGAGGTTGTCGCGTACCGTCATGCCAGCGAACAGGCCGCGACCCTGCGGCACGTAACCGACGCCCAGGCGGGCGATCTCGGACGCTGTCCGCTCGCGAAGTTCCTCGGCGCCGAGCGCGATCCGCCCGTCGCTCGCGCGCACGATGCCGATGACGGCCTTCAGCAGGGTCGACTTGCCGGCCCCGTTGCGGCCGAGCAGCGCGACGACCTCGCGATCGTGCGCGACCAGCGACACTTTGCGCAGGATGTGGCTCTTGCCGTAGAACGTGTCCACGCCGTCTAGCGCAAGCAGCACTTCGCCGGCGCGCCCTTCATGCCCGCGCGGCGTCGCCGCGAGCACCGCCGTTCCCGTGCCGATGTAGATTTCCTGGACGGCACGGCTGCTGCGGGCGTCTTCCGCCGTTCCATCGACCAGGACTTTGCCCTCGTTCATCACCGTCACGCGATCGGCGAGCGCAAACACTCGATCGATGTCATGCTCGACGAGGAGCACCGCCATGTCGCGGGAAATGCACTTGATCAGGTTGCCCACGCGTTCGCGTTCGGCCGCGGCGAGACCTGCGAGCGGCTCATCGAGCAGCAGCACGCTCGGCGCCGAGGCGAGCGCCAGCCCCATGTCGAGCAACCGCTGGCCGCCGTAGGAAAGTTCTCCGGCCTCCGCGCGCTCGATGCCGGTCAGGCCAAGGAAGCGGGTCAGCTCCCGCGTCCTGGCCACCACCGGGCCGACGCTTGTCGCGCGGGTCCAGCCGTCGAAGTGGCTTGCGTCGCGAGCCTGCACGGCGAGCCGGAGGTTCTCCTCGATCGAGAGCGCCGGGAACAGGTTGGTGATCTGGAACGACCGCGAGAGCCCGGCCGCGACCATTCGCTGCGGCGATGCGCCCGTGACGTCGCGGCCCGCGAGCACAACGCTTCCGCGGTCGGGGGGAAATAGTCCCGAGATCAGGTTGAACAGCGTCGTCTTGCCGGCGCCATTCGGTCCGATCAGCGCATGCAGCGACCGGTCCGAGACGGCAATGCCCGCCTCCTCGACCGCGTGAATGCCGCCAAAGGCCTTGGCCAACGTGCGCGCTTCGAGCAGCGCGCCCTCGTGCCCCCGCTCTCGGCACAGGAAGGCTGGCAACGCCATGCCGATCTCAATCGTGCGGCCGGCCATGGCCGCCGCCTCGACCACCCTGGCGCGCCACGGCGCGGTCACGCGGCGCCAGACGCCGACCAGGCCCGTTGGGGAAAAGATGATGAACGCGACGAACAGCAAACCGAAGAACAGCAGCCAGTTGGGGGTCCAGATCGAGAGGTATTCACGAAATAGGATGTAGAAGAGCGCGCCCAGCGCGGGCCCGAGCAGACTTCTCATGCCGCCGATGATCACCATCGCCAGGAGCTCGCCCGAGAACTGGATCGACGTCGGATCCGCCGAGGCAAAGCGATGATGGAAGGCGAAGAGCACGCCTGCGAAGCCGGTCAGCGTCGCCGAAATCACGTAGGCGATCTGCTTGTAGCGATGCACGGCGTAGCCGATGAACTGCGCCCGCTGCTCGTTCTCGCGAATCGCGAGCAGCACGCTGCCGATCGGCGACGCGTGGAAACGCGAGAGCGCATAAACGACCGCCAGTCCGACCGACGTCGCAAGCGCGTAGTACACCCACGGATTCTCCAGGTTGACGCCGAACCAGATGGCTCGGCTGACGCCGCCCAACCCGTTCTCGCCCCCGGTGAATGCGGTCCAACGGAACGCAACGGCATAGGTCAGTGCGGCAAACGCCAGTGTCAGCAACGAAAAGTAGACGCCGCGCCGCCTCAGCACGAGGAACCCCACGATGAGCGACGCGGACAGCAGGAAGGCGAGCGCGAACAGCGCCGGCCAGACCATCGAGCCGGCGAACCAGTGGCGCTGCGCCAAAGCCGCTGCATACGCGCCCAGGCCGAACCATGCGCCATGCCCGAACGAAACGAGACCGGTATGGCCGACCAGCAGGTTGAGCGCCATGCACGCGATCGAGAAGATCACGACGTCGGTCGCGCTGGTCATCGTCAGTCCGCCTGCAAGCAGCGCGAACGGCAACACGCCGCACGCCAGCGCGGCCATTGCGACAGGGGAACGCAGCGCGTTCATCCGTCGACGGGAAAGCGCACAGGCGTCATTCGAACCGCGCGATCCGCTCGCCGAACAGGCCGCGCGGCCGGAACAGCAGCACCAACAGCATGAGCAGGTACATCGATGCCTCGGCCGCCGGCGGGAAGAAGTAGATGGTGAGACCGCGCACCACGCCGACGATGAGCGCCGCCCAGACCACGCCCCAGAACGAACCTAGCCCGCCGATGACGACGACGACGAACGACGCCGTCAGGATATCGGCGCCCATCGCCGGATGGACGCCGGAGATCGGCGCCAGCAACACGCCCGCCAATGCCGCCAGCGCAACCGCGAGCGCCACCACGCTCGCCATGTAGGGCTTGAGCGAGATTCCCAATGCGGCCACCATGTCCGGGTTCTGCACGCCTGCCCTTACGACGCGGCCGAAGGGCGTGCGCCGCAGCAGCACCCACAGTCCCGCCACCGCCGCCGCGGCCACCATCAGCATCAGGAACCGGTACTTCGAGTAGATGAAGTCCCCGACCAGAACCTGCCCCTTGAGCAGGGGAGGTATGGAAAAGGGGATCGGCGCGGCGCCGAAGATCCAGCGCAACGCCTGCTCGGCGACCATGGCCAGGCCGAATGTCAGCAGCAACCCGAGCGCCGGGTCTTCGCGGTAGAAGCGCCGGAACAGGAAGCGCTCGACGACGAGGCCGATCATCGCCACGGCGACGGGCGACAGGATCAGCGCGCCGCCGAATCCGACCGTATCGGCGAGCCTGACCGCCAGATAGGCGCCCATCGCGTAGAACGCGCCGTGCGCCAGGTTGACCAGTCCGCCCAGCGAGAAGATGAGCGTCAGGCCGAGCGCGATCAACAGGTAGTACGCTCCGGCCAGCAGGCCATTCAGGACCTGCTCGAGGATCTCGATGAGCATGATTGCCGACGCTGCGCGCACCGCATCGGCGCGCGCAGCGGATACCGGATCAGGCGGGCATCGTGCAGCCGTTCTCCTCGCGCGTGGGCGCGAGCACTTCGAGACTCTGGCCGGCGCCTGGAACCGGCGCCGACAGATTGAACAGGTCCCACCTGTCCTTGACTTCGGCCGCCGGCTTGAACGTGATGGTATACATCTCCTGCATCAACTGGTGGTCCCAGTTGCGGTAGTAGCCCTCGCGTCCCTTCAGCACGTCGAATTTCGCGCCCTTCTCGAGGTGATCGACGATCCTGGTCGAATCGGTCGTCTTGAGTTCGTTCATTGCCTGCGCGACGTGCTTGGTCGACAGGTAGTCGCCCCAAGCCTGGTTTTCCGGCGGTTTTCCGTATTTCTTCACGAATGCTTCGACGAAGCGCTGGGAGGACGGCGTCTTCACCTGCGAATCCCACACCAGAGGCCAGGTGCCGGTCACGTTGCCCTTGCCCACCCCCCACGCGATCGCGGTATCGAAGCCGAAGCCCGCGACCGGAAAGGGCAGCCCGAATTCCAGGTATTGCTTCATGAAATTGCCGATCTGCGCACCGGCCAGATTCGAGATGACGAGGTCCGGCTTGGCGTTGCGAATCTTGAGAAGATAGGGCGAGAAGTCGGCGGCGTCGGTCGGGACCAGTTCGTCGGCGGCGAAGGTTCCGCCGTTGGCCTGCATGAAGCGCTTGGCCACCTTGAGGAGGTCGTGTCCGAACGCATAGTCGGCCGTCAGGCTGTACCACTTCCTGCCCTTGACCATGCCATCGCGCAACAGTGCCTGCCCTTCCGCGCCGACGTACATGCTGTTGGCGGCTTCGGTATGGAACATGTAGCGGTTGCACGACTTGCCGCGCAACTCGTCGGAATTGCAGCCGGTGTTGAAGAAAAGCGTGCGGTTGCGCTGCGCGACCTGCGCGATGGCGAGTCCCGACGCCGAGCTGATCTCGCCGATGATCACGACCACCTTGTCGCGTTCGATCAGCCGCTCCGCCTTGGTCGACGCCGTCTGCGGATTCACGCTGTCTTCCGCGATCAGCTCGATCTTGCGCCCCATGATTCCACCTGCGGCATTGATCTCGTCGACGGCGAGGTTCACGCCCATTACCGCGTACTCACCGAGCGGGCCGAGGAAGCCGGTGCGCGGCGTCAGGTGCCCGAATCGGATGGCGTCGGACTGGCTCCTGACAATCGCCGGAAACCCCAGCGTGCCGAGCGCGGCAGCAGCCCCGACACCCTTCAAAACCTCGCGACGACGACGGCTTGCCGGCGATCGATCCATGACTCCTCCTTGGAATTGACGGTACGACGGGCGCCCCGACTCGTGACGGCCGTTGGCAACGCGCCCATCGGCTTCGACAGTTATAATCCAAACGCCGTCTCGATGTCCATTCCGAACCACGCTCGCCTGCGCGGAGACGTCATACCATGGACTTGCAGATTCACGGATTGCGCGTGCTGGTCACTGCCGGGGCCTCGGGCATCGGCCTGGCGACCGCCCGCGCATTCGCGGCCGAAGGGGCACGCGTTTTCATCTGTGACGTCGATCGCACCGCGCTGGCCACCGTTGCCGCAAGCGATCCCGCACTGCACCAGTCCGCCTGCGATGTCGCCGATCCAACGGCAGTGGAGCAGTTGTTCGAAGCGGTCGGCGGCACGCTCGGCGGCCTCGACGCGCTGGTCAACAATGCCGGAATTGCCGGCCCCACGGCGGCCTGCGAAGACATCGCGCTTGCCGATTGGGAGCGGACGCTGGCGGTGAACCTGACCGGGCAATTCCTGTGCGCGCAGCGTGCGATTCCGCTACTCAAGACGAGCGGCAATGCGAGCATCGCCAACCTTTCGTCCGCCGCCGGTCGCTTCGGCTTTCCGCTGCGCACACCGTATGCGGCCGCCAAGTGGGGCGTGATCGGACTGACCAAATCGCTCTCCATCGAACTCGGCGGATTCGGCATTCGCGTGAATGCCATCTGCCCTGGTTCGGTGGCGGGTCCGCGCATCGACGCGGTGTTCGCTCACCGAGCTGCCGCGCGCGGTGTGCCCGCCCAGGTGGCGCGCGACGAGGCGCTGGCCAAGGTATCGCTACGGCGTTTGGTCGGCGCCGACGACATCGCCAATGCCATTGTCTTCCTGGCGTCGCCGCGCGGGTCCAACATCTCCGGCCAGGCCTTGCCTGTCGACGGCGACACGCAGTCGCTGGCCTAGCAGCCGCCGGCGGCATGCCCGACGAACGGAGCTTCGAGCCCCGACGTCGACGCGCGACGCCGGGCACGTGCGCAGGCGGCGCCCAATGCGTTCCTATTGCGAGTTGGCGGACTGCGGCGCCGGCTGGCCAATGACGCCGAATGAAGTCAGCACGAATTCGTACTGCTGCTGGATCGGCTCGCTGAGCCGCATCCGGTACGTGGCGCTCGACGACAGCAGCATCACCTCGCAGCCGGCCTTGAATTCGCCCGCGGGAAGCAGCAGCGTCTTGATCGGCATGGTCGGATGGCCGTCGCTGGGCGGAAGGTAGAGCGCGGCGAAGCATCGCAGTGCCGGATCCTGTAACGCGTCCGCGGTGAGTTCACGTCGGGGATCGGCCACCATCTTTACGAAGCGCGGTCGACGCCCGAGATATTCCACGCCGATCTCGACGTGATCCACCATCAGGCGCCTGAACCATCGAACCACCGCGACCGTCCACGGCGAGGTCTCGTCCTCGCGGATGGCGATCAGCGATCCCGGAATGACGCGGTTCATGTTGGCGATCTGACCGCGCATGCGGCAGCCCGAATCGCTTCGATCCTTCACCTGCCACTGCTGGATGACGTCGTCGCCTCCCCCGGCCGCGGCGACCGACGCCTCTCCATCATTGTCCATTCCGTTCGCGGGCACGGGCGGTATTGCAGCGAGGCCGGACGTCGACGCACTGGCGGACGAAACCGGCGCACGGAAGGCTGTCGGCGCATTGCCCTCGTTGCCCCTCCGATCGTTCCTGATTCCGCTCCGGCGCAATTCGTCCACGATGCAGGGGAACCCGGCGATTGCCTGGACGGCAATTGTCACCGGATGCCTTTCCCGGCGCCTCTCGACCTCGGCCGGACTCGGCGCGAAGAGCCTGGCGAGCTTGCGCAGAAGCGCCAACTGTCCGGCGCGCACCGCCGGCGTCATCGGGATCGGGGACACGGCCCTTTCAACCAATGAGTCCGACTCCCTCTCCATCAACCTGATCAGCGGCGACGAGTCGAAGTGCAGGACGTTGGGACCCGATGCAGGTCCGCGCCGCAGTCCGTCGGCGCCATCGAGATCGACCACGAATCCCGTGGTCGACTCTGCATTCCGGCCATCGGATGGTACGAGCTGCAGCTCGGATTCGCTGCACCAGCGCGCGAACCACCGGTGCGCCCAGAGTCCCTCGCGAGGCGAAAACCGGCCGCAGTTCATCGCTTCCAGCAGCAGGATCTGCAGGTATTGCTGTTCAAGCTTTCCTGCGGGCTGGTGCCCCGGTTCGGTGTGAGTGTCGCCGTCCGGCGAATTTCGACGATCGCGTTCTCGCGCGGAGCGATAAAGCAGGTGCAACCGCCGCCACTGCTCGTCGCTGCGCCGCTTGTAGCGCAGGAAGCGCAGCAGAAACTCGACCTTGAGGTGGTGGAACAGTTGTACCCGCACCCCGTGCTCGAGCTCGTCCCCTCGCGCGTCGGCGATCGCCTGGACGTGCGGCAGGAAGTGCTCGCAGCCCCGGATCAGCCAGTGGCTCAGGTTGAACGCGGATTGCCAAGCCCTCCACTCCATGACGCGGACTTGCGCATCACCCTCGACGTATTGCGTCAGCAGGCGATCCCCTACTTGCTGGCCATGCCGTTCAAGCGCCATGAACGCGTCCAGATGTTCGCGCCCGGGAGGATCCTGCTGCAAGAGCACGGCTACCGAATCGCAAATCGACTTCTGTGCAACGATGGCAGCGCTCGGCGGGGACTTCGCGGCCCGCGAATGCACAGCGCGCGCGTTGTCCGTAAAGGCAACCCGCGAGTTCTCGAACCCGAACTGCGACAGCGTTTGCGGCAAATCCACGCGTCAAATCTCCAGGAACGGCAGCGAAGTGCACAGGGTGTCAGCACAAGGCATGCCAATCGAAGCTTCCGCAATCACCCGATCTGTAGACCACGAGCTGTCAAGGAATCGATGCTGGTATTAACATTGCTTCATGTTCGGTGTCGACGTGACGCCGGAGCCCCAATTGCTGGACCTCGTTCCCATCGAACCGAAATCGGACCAACCGCCCGCAGTATCCGACGGCGCCGCGAGCAAGCCCGCCGCGCCGGAGATTGCGCACATCGAAATCACGGACGTTTCAGCGCGGCCGCCTGCGCCGATCGGTGACCAATTCGCGATTGCGGCCAAGGTCGAATTCGAGAAAGGCCAACTCGACCAGGCGCTATGGGACCGCGCAATGTCCCAGTCCAAAGGCGATCGGGTGGCGGCGATCGCGCTCTATCTCAACGCGCGCGCGACGTCGTTGCGTGTGCGCGATCGCGAACGGCGTGGCCACGAACGTGTCATTGTCTCTGCCTCGACCAGCCCTTCTCGACGCGCCGCAGACGCGCTTGTGACCGACGAACCAGAAGAGTTCGTCCCCACTCCGGTATCCAGATTCGACCCGCGCATTGCCGTTGCGCTGTTCGCGGCCTGCGCAATCATCGTGGCGGGCGCGGGGTACTATTTCCTCGGAGGCAATGCGTCCAAGCCGGCGCAGGCGGTTGGATCCGCACCGGCGGCACCTGCGGTTTCCCCCCCGGCAACGCGCGCCGAAACGACCAAGTCAGTCGCCAAGGCCGCGGCACTCGAAGCGGACCAACGGGCCATTGCCGCCCTCGTCGCCAAGATCGACTTGCTGCGATCCGCCGGAAACTGGAACGTCCATGTGCTCCATGCCGGCGAATGGACCCGGAAGGAGCCCAAAAACGCCGCGGCCTGGAACGAGCTCGGCATCGGATACGAGAAATTGAAGCAGTTCGACGACGCCTATGTTGCCGCCCACAAGGCGGTCGAACTGGCGCCCGGGAATGCACTGTACTGGCGCAATCTCGGTCTGCTGGACGTGGAACTGAACCTGCCGGACGAAGCGCTGCGCGCCTTCGGCGAGGCGGTCGCGGCCAACGACCAGGACATCCAGAGCCTGGTGCAGATCGGCCTGTTGAACGTCCGCCTCGGACGTGTGGCGGAGGCCAAGGTCATCCTGGACAGGGCGCTGGTCGCCAATGCCGACGACGCGAATACGCAATGCCTGAAGACGCTGGTGGCACGGGGCGCGCCTTTGCCCAAGGCGACCGTGCCCGTGGGCCGGCAGGTCGAGGCGCCGCTCAAGGCCATGTGTCGCGAGCCGGCAGAAACGCCTGCAGCACCTCCGGCGGCAAGCCCGTCGGCCGCGCCGCCCAAGGCCCCCGCTCGCGGCAAGCGGTGACCTGAATCGGACGCGTGCCGCGGCGTCGCGCCCCGGCACGCGGCACCTTCCGGTCCATTCCGTTCCGGCCTTCCCCTAGAATGGGGACCGGGCCCAACTGCCGTTTCCCCGCCGCCTCGAGAGGCGCGGCGCGGAGAGCGATCGGGCGTGGCCCGCAACCACCCGGAGAATTCATGGGAACGAATCGACTCGAAGCGTTCAGTGACGGCGTGCTTGCCATCATCATCACGATCATGGTGCTGGAATTGAAGGTTCCGCACGATCCAACGCTGGAGGCGCTGGTACCCATTGCCCCGGTGTTCCTGAGCTACGTGCTGAGCTTCGTCTACGTGGGCATCTACTGGAACAATCACCACCACATGCTGCACGTAGCCAGGAAGGTCTCCGGCGCCGTCCTGTGGGCCAACCTTCACCTGCTGTTCTGGCTGTCGCTGTTGCCTTTCGCCACAGGCTGGATGGGCGAAAATCACTTCGCCGCCGTTCCGACGGCGTTCTACGGGGTCGTGCTCCTCGCCGCAGCCATTGCGTTCTGGTTGCTGCAGCAGGCACTGATCGACTCGGAGGGACCCGATTCGCTGTTGCATCGCGCCGTGGGGCGGGACTGGAAAGGAAAACTGTCGCCGGTCTTCTATGTCACTGCGATTGCGGCGTCGCTCTGGCAGCCTTGGGTCGCGCAGACGATCTATGCGGCTGTCGCGCTGATCTGGGTGGTGCCGGACCGACGCATCGAAAGGGTCCTTCAGGGTGCCGGCTCATGATTGCGTGAGATCGAAAGGACTTTAGGGCGCGCCGAGAAGCATGTAGATCGAGAACGCGCCGCCGTTGCCGAAGCCTGCCCCAAGATAGGCGGGACCGGCAAAGGTGCTGGCGCCAATGAACAGCGAGCCGGAAAACAGCGTTCCCGGAGGCGAGGGCAGCGAGCCGACGCGATTTCGCATCATGCCGACCTCGGCCGACGCGCCCGCGTAGATGCCGGAGCCCAGGATCTCCGGCAACGGGTAGATGTTCTTGTAATACATCGCGCGGCCGAACGCGTATTCGCGGCCAGTGAACTGGTTGAGGCGGAAGCCCGACAGCCTCAGCGGCCCGCCCAGCGTGAATGATTCGTAGGCCGGCATGTTGGTGCCGAAGTCCGTGCCGCCCGATGCGGAAAGGGTCACCGTATGCGGGCCCCAGGACATTGCGTACGATCCCGCGGCTTCCAGGCGCTGGTAGTCGAGTGCGGAACCCAGCGCCGTCGTGGCGCCGTAGTACGACGCGTTCAGCAGGTAGCCCGCCTGCGGGAACCACGGGTTGTCCAGCTGGTCGAGTCTCAGCCAGACCCGGCCGCCTGCAGTGAGTTCGCGCAACGTCGGCAGCACCGGGTCGCCGGTTTCGACGCGGGCATTGACGCGCGTCCATACGGGGCCGGCGCGCAGCGCGCCGTAGGTGCCGAATACCGAACCGAGATCGAACCCTCCCTGCGCGGCGCCGACCAGGTATTCCGCGACCTTGTCGTTGCCGATGAAAACCCCCTGGGTCGTCTGACCGACCCGGCCGTATGCCGCAGCGAACCACTCGCCGGAGTCGGTCAGCGGCTGGTACCACTCGCTGTAAAGGTGCGTGTTCTGACCGACCTGCGCTTCGGTCAGCCACTCGCCGCCCAGCCGGTTGAGCCAGGTCTTGCGATACTGGACCAGCACGTTGAACGAATTGTCGCCCTGGAAATCGCTCTGCAGGCCAAGGCCGAAGCGCAGGTAGTCCGGCCCCCACAGTTTTTCCCGCGGCGTGATCACCATCGCGCGCGGCCCGCTGCCGATGCCGTCGATGTGGTAGCTCACGCTCTCGAAGTCGCCGCGCCCGTAGATGCGACGCAGGTCCGCGCCAACCTTCTCTTCCGTCAACGGCTCGCCCGGAACGCTTTTGACCAGCCCGCTCAGCACCGCGGGATTGGTGCGCTCCAGCCCTTCGAAGCGGATCTCGTCCACGGCGCCCAGCGTCGACCGGCCCGCGACCTGCGAGGCGCGCAGCGCCGCGTATTGCTCCGCAGGCAGGCTGTACCGGGACAGCGCGGCCGCCAGCTTTCGCGTCGCTTCTTCGCCGATGCGGATCGCTTCCGCGGAGCGCACGAAGCTGCCCGCGGAGATCGTGCCGAGATCCGGCTCGATCAGCACATCTCCTGGGCCCATGCGCTTCAGCTGGTCGTCGACTGTCTGCTTGCCGAGGAAGTTGATCAGCTGCGCCACCACCGTCAGCGCGGAGGTGAGGTTCTCGCGCGCGAGCGGCGGCGTCGAGATGTTGACGGCGATCACGACGTCGCCGCACAGCTTCCGCGCCTGGTCGATCGGCAGGTTGTTGGCGATGCCGCCGTCGACGAGGAGGCGGCCGTCGATTTCCACCGGCGAAATGGCGCCGGGTACCGACATGCTGGCGCGCATCGCCTGCGCCAGGCTGCCCTTGGCAAGCACCACCGAGGCGCCGGTCTCGATGTCAGTCGCCATCGCCTCGAACGGTATGGGCAGCTTGCGAAAGTCGCCGATGCCGTTCGCGGGCTCGGCCAGCACCCGGAAAAAAGCCTCGATCGACACGCCCGCGACAACTCCCTTGGGCAGCGCGAGCCCGCCATCCTTGAATCCGAACTCGGGGGCGAACAGTGTCTTGAAATCATCACCTTTGCGACGAATCGAAATCTCGTCGCGGGGAGGCTGGTCTCGAAAGATCGTCGCCCAATCCGCCGTAAGAACGAGTTCTTCGAGACGCGCCGGTGGCGTTCCGGCAGCGAACGTGCCGCCGACGATCGCACCCATGCTGGTGCCGGTGACGCAATGCACGGGAATGCGCATTTCCTCCAGCGCCTTGAGCACGCCGACATGGGCGATGCCGCGCGCGCCGCCACCTGACAGCGCGAGGCCGATGCGGGGTGGCGCGCCCGAGGGGCGCGGCGCAGGACCCTCGCCTGCCGCGAACGCCTCCGTCACCGACACCATGCACAGCGCCAGGATTGCCAGCATCCTGCAGCAGGCAATGTACTTCGATTCTTCGAGCATCCGCGGCTCCGTTGAGGCGTGATCGGGGTTACGAACGCGGACCGTCGCGGCGCGTCCGGCCGCGGGCAACTGCAGCGGCGCGCGGCTTTGTCCAACGTAGCACGGCCGGCGCCGGCGGCGCAAAGTGACCGGCGGGGCGAACCGGCGTCGAATCCGATGCGGGTGCGCCGCACTTGACCGCGGACAAAGGTTGGCAACATCATCGAGCCCGTCGCCGGTGCGGACACTGGGCGAAGGGCGGTTTCGGCGGAATTCGCAGGGACGCAGGATCAACCGTCGCAGGGGAATGTACATCGTGGGATACGCAGGGTACGCATGCAGGCGCACGCCCGGCCGGCCCGGCTTCATGATGGCCCTCCTCGCGCTGTTGGCCATGGCAGGGCCATGCAACGCCGCAGCGGAAAAATACCTGGTGCTGTCCCTGGTCGGCAACCAGTTCACGCTCGTTTCGCAGGAACGCTCAGTGGGAAGTCGTCTCGACCGGAACAAGTATGAAACGGTCCCCATAGCCGAGACGTTCATGGACGATGCCGTGCTCCTGGCGGCCAAGGGGGCGATCCTCAAGCTGCGGCCGGATGCGACGGTGGAATTCCTGCGGGCGCGCGACCCCAAGTCCTACGTCGGCCGCAGCGCGCCGCTGGATCAGGACTCTCCCATCACGCGCGAACTCACGGCCAATCTCGCGCAGGAAGTCGCGGCGTCGCCCGGTGTCAGGCTCCTGCTGGTCGCACCCTTGATCGAGACGCCGCGGTTGAAGGGTGACGAAGACACGGTCAATGCGGGCAAGGGCGCGGGCGTCGGAGTCGTCTATGGCACGGGACGGGTCTCGGGAATGGGCTACTACACCGGGTCGGGCGTGGCGGGCGTCGGCATCTTCGTCAACATGCAGCTTGCGGTGATCGACTTGCAGAACGGAACGATCCTGGCCCGGGAAAAGGTGCAGGCAGGCGTGGAAAGCGCGGCGTCGCCGATTTCCGGCGGTACCGCGAAGGCCGAGTCGTCGGCGAACGACAGGATCATCGCCATGCAGGCCTTGCTGAGCGACGAAATCGCGCGAGCGGTACCCGCGCTGTTCAGGACGCTCAAGCCCTGACGGGGCGTTGTCCGGCCAATGGTGCGGACGGTCGGGCGCGAGCCGGAACCGGGCACGGGCGTCCAGGCCCGATTCACTCTGCCATAATCGCGTCTGCTCCCGGCGCAGTGCCAAGGCCGACGCCGGGATTCAGTTGCCATTGTCATTTTCCCTGCGCCGCAGCTGCGCCGACTGCCCATGACGCCCATCCGCCGATCGCCTCGATTTTTGCGTGCCGCCATTCAGCTGTGCTCGCTGGTCATGACTGCCCTGACTGCCCTGGGCGCATCCTCGGCCAACGCAGCATCCGGATTGGCCCCCGGTGAATTCAGCGAATTCAGGATCGAGCTGCCTGCCGAACTCCGGACCATGGCCGGCCGCGGCAAGCTCTCGCCCGTCACCCATGCCCTGGTGACCATTGCCGCCCCCGCGAACATCGACATGGCGCGCGACTGGCCGGTGCTCGTTGTCAGCGCCACGTCCGACCCCGAATTCAATTCGAGCCGACGCCTGATGCTCGCGTATGCTCCGGAAGCGGTGGCCGCCGGATGGATCGTCGTCGCCGCCGACGCGGAACAGAACATCACGGTCGAGCAGGACGACGTGCCGATGCGCCTCGCGCTCAACACCGCCGCACTGGCGGTGCTGGCCAGGCAGTGGCCGGGAGCCAGCAGCGCACCGCTGGCCTTCGGCGGATTTTCCGGTGGAGCCAAGTATTCCGCATGGCTTGCGGCGGCCTTTGCGAGCCAGGGCCGCCGCGTGGTCGGTGTCTACTTTTCCGGCATCAACCAGGAGACCCTGGTCGCGGCCGCAACTCAGTTCAACGTGCTGAACGCCGCATTCAAGCGCGTTCCGGTCTTCGTACAGGCGGGCAGGGCCGACACGCTATCCACGCCAGCCCACCATCAGGACGTTGTCACGGACCTCAAGCGCGCCGGCTTCAGGAACATCCGCGTCGAAATCACCGATGCCGCCCACGAAGTGGATCCGGCGCCGCTTCCCGCGGCGCTGAACTGGTTCCGCGAATTTGCCTCGGTACCGGTGACCGCCAAATAGAGTTGCGTGCGCCGCGTTAACGCGGATTCTTCGGTTCGCAGGAACCAGCGATCGCGCGGTCCTTGGCGTCGATATCGATCAGGACTTCGCCGACTTCGCGCCGACGCGGGCGCGATGGATCTTCCGCAGGTTCAGTGGCGCCGCCCCGGCGGCGCCGGCGTGCCGCATCTCCTCGCGGCGCCGCCGCACGTCGTCCACCCGCCGCCTGATGAGATAGCGGATGTTTCCGTCCATGCCCACGATCACGGTGGACCCGCCGATGAACGTATTGCCTCGGGCGCGTCGCGCCTGCGTGACCTCGCACACCAGTTCGTCGCGCGGAATGCCATCGGGGCCGATCCGGTGGGCGAGCCGTATCGACTGGATGGTGATGTCGCGGTACGGTCCGCCCGGCTGTCGAAGCCCGAACGAGCGCAAACGCGACGGATCGCCGACAATGAAGTTGCCCAGCGCCTTGGCGCGCCTCACGACCTCGGCCCGAGTCGGCTGGTTGAGCCCATTGTCGGTGAAGCGAAGGCGGCCGAAAGCGAGATCCGGAATGTGGGTCTCCGCGAGATCCGGCGGTCGCCATTGCAGCGAATCCTCGCTCAGGTCCCGTACGTTCTTGATCGAGATGTCACGCCGGCGGAAAGCCTTGATGAACGAATCCCGATAGCCGAGCGAATCCTCGGGCACCACGTCGGTGTCGGCGGTGACGAGCGCACGCAGGTACGATCCGAACTGGATGTCGATCGGCGGGCAATAGTCGATCGCGCGAATGCAGATCTTCAGGAAGTGTTCGGCCACCTTTTGCGCCGACGCCGCAAGCAGCTGCACGACTTCCGTGGACAGGTCCCCCGCATCGCGGGGCCGGCCCATGTTCACCACCTTGAATAGCTTCTCGGTGTGTCGCCGGTAGACGCGGACATACGCCTCGAATACGGCAGCCACAAGGATCGAGCCGCGGTCGTGCTCCTCGCGCGGCTTGTTCGGGTAATAGCGCCCCGCCGGGCCGATCTCGCTTTCGGGCCCCTCGCCTCGCGCGAGCGCGCGCCGCAGTGCGCCCCCCGCGGGACCGTTGATCGCTTCGCCGAACTGTCGTCCGAGCCCGAACAGCAGGTCGGAGTTGACGTCGCCCTTCCCCTCCGCGATGGCCCGTTCGACGAGCTCGCTTTGGGTGAAGTGGTGGAACAGCGCGACCAGGTCGGCGAAGGCTTCGTGAAACGCGCCGACATCGAGATGCGTATCGCGCATGAACTCGGAGCGCATGCCGTCGAGAATGGCATGCGTGAGCTCGTGCGCGACGATGTCTCGCGACAGCGACAGCAGCACGAGTCCGCCGGGAAGCACATAAGGCGAATTGGTGGGATCGGCGGCGAAGTAGCCGAATTCGAGCGTACCCTTTTCCGGATCGTAGAACGCGTTGGCGTCGTTGAACGAACACGGAATGATCCTCAATCGCGGCCGCTCTCCGCGGTCGATGCGGTCCGCCGCCCACGGTCCCCAGCAGGGATTGCGTCCCAGCGCGTGACGGAACACGTGGTAGATCTGCTGACATACCGCGTAGATCATCTGGCCTGCGAAACGCGGGTCACCGGTGGTCGGCGTGAGCCCCGCGCCGATGGCCACGGAAAGCCGGTCGAGGTCGAGCGGCTGGCCGGCGTATTCGTCGGCCTGGAGCTTCGACCAATCGAGAAGCTGGCGGAGATCCTCCGGCAGCGGTCCGTGCTCGACTTCGAACAGCACGCCTTGCGGCCCAGGCGCCAGCGGCTCGTACGGAACGTCGACCCGCAGCAGCGGTTGCCGCAACCCGACGTTGGCCGGATCGGACGCATAGATCCACAGGGGTCGCGACCTGGGTTCATCGCGCCCGGCCGTGTACGGCGCGATCCGGGTCGGCAGCAGGACGCGCTCGCCCAGGACAAAGGGAATCGCCATTGGGGACACTCCTAGAGGTCGTCGATTTTCTTGCTCAGTTGCCTGATCGCGATGGCAAGCTGGTCGATGCGCGTGCCCAGCATCTGCGAGGAATCGCCTTGAGAAATTGCATCGGGCACAACGGCGACGTCCCGGGAAGCGGCGAACAGCCGAAGCGCGCCTGCGTCGGGAGGCGCCCGCAATTGCGGCGATTGCATCGTGTTGCCCGCAAAGGAATCCGAGACCGCGTCGGCAAGCCCGGCGTAGGTCTGAGGCGCGCTCAACGCCTCGGACATCGCCTTTGTCGTCGCGCGCGTGAAATCGCCGTGGCCGTCCCGTTCGTACGCGGATTGCCGATCCTGGCACGCGGCAAAGTGGATTTCCCAGCCCTGCCTGTCCTGCCCGGCGGAACGTACCCCGTTTCGCGCGGCGCCGCGCTTTCGCTCGTACAGGTCGACAATGTCACGGGGAACGGCCATGTAGCGGCTGCGCACATCCGCGTGCCGCGCGCCGCGGGGGGGGATGAAACGCGTGCTCGTTCCCGAATGGCAGCAATCCGTGAACACGACCAGCTGTATGCCGCGATCCTTGCCGCGATCGAACAGCGTGCCAAGATCGTCGTCGATGACGAACTCGCCGTCGCCGAAGTCGTACGGCACCCACGCCTCGTCGAAGCCGTCGCTCTCGTCACCATTGAGGTCGGGCAACTGCGTGCCATGACCGGCATACTGAACGACCACCACGTCGCCCGCGCCGCTCGCGGCGAGGATGCCGTCGATGGCGGAGGCGATGGCCTTGCGCGTGGCGCGTTCGTTGGTGAGGCTCTGCACCGTGAATCCCCACTTCTGCAGAACGTCGGCGAAGAGCTGTGAATCCGCGACGCAGCCATCCAGCGACTGCGGGCCATAGTCATCGATGCCGATGCACAGTGCATTCCGCGCGCCGCCGCCGGCGCCCGTGGCGGCGCGGCGAAGCCCCCTCGCGCCCAGTTCGCGATCTCCACCCTCGGCAATGCCCGCGCCGCTGCACGCCCGGATGTCCTCGACCGGAAGATGGGCGCAGGGCAGCGGCTGCGCGTCCGGAATGGCCAGGATTCGCCGCATGACCGAATTCATCGTGGGAGAATCGTTGTCGAAGTCGCCATGGTGGACCGCCATTGACGCGGCATCGCCGGACATCGATGCGGTCGGACTCAAGACTGCCTGCGCCTTCCCGGCGCCGGCGCCGAGGCCGAAAAAGCCCGCCAGCGCTGCATCGTCGCGCACCGACTCTTCCAGCCCGAGGATCGCCGTGGAATGCGTTGGTCTTTCGCAGGCATTCCGAACGAAGTAGAGCAGCGACTTGCGGTAGATCCCGATCACGTTGTCGGCCAGTTCACTTTGCCGTTTCATGGTGAACATGGCGCAGGCGCCGATTGCCGCGCCGACGCGCGGCACCAGCATCTGCCTGAAGAGGTCGGCGCGGACTGCCGGCGCCAGCAAGGCGAGTGTCCTGACGATGGGCTTGGGTGCTCCGGGCACGTCCTTGAATGCGGCCTCCAGTGCCGGCAGGAAGTGGCAGTGGAAAATCGAGCCTGCGCTGTGGCCGACCGCGTGGAATTCGACTTTCACCTTCTTCGGTTCACGGCCGGCGTACCACGCTGCAAGCTTGCGCAGGAAAATGGCCGCGCCTCCGGGTCCGCCCGTGCCCGTGAACTCGGCCGACGACAGGAAGGCGCTGCTCTTGATCCTGTCCCACGTGGGACGCCCGAACGCAGGGCCCAGGGTCAGTTCGATGATCGGATCGGTGATGAATGCGCGGGCGCCGGCCTCCGCCTGCTGTTGCCGCAAGTTCTGCTGGAAGACCTCCAGGAAGCCGGTTTCCCAGACAAGGAATACCGGGTAGGCGTCGTTGGCCAGCCACCACCGGTAATCGCGCAGCGCAACGCCGAGCCCCGACTGTTCATCGACCAGGCCGCCATGCGCGAAGAACACGATGCGCGCCGGCGTGCCCGCATGGCCCGCGACCCACCTGTCCATGCGCGCGATCAATTCGTCGAGATCGGCCTCGGTGTTCGTGTAGCAACCGCTGTCGGATAGCTGGCCGCCGGAGAGGTCGATGACGTGGCTGCGGAATACCTCGATTTCCTCGGGCTTGCATCGGGCGAAGAGATCCCTTTCCGCGGCGCCGTCACCCCAGGACCGCGCGGCATGCGCGGCGTCGTAGCGTGGCTCCGCTTCGGCCGCCTCAAGCGCGCGTCCAACCGCGTCGGCTGCGCCAGGCACGGCGACTTGGGAGGCGTACGCGCGCGCGGCGTCGCTCGCGAGGACGGGAGCGGCGAGCATCGGCCGCAGGAGTTCACCTACCGCGTTGCGAAAATCGGCCAGTGCCAGGCTGCTCCCCGGGCAGGTCTTGAGCGTGGTGAATTCGTTGTGAAACCGGATCGAGGAAACATCGAGCCGGAACGCGGCGCAGATCGCCGCGACGACCTGATGGACGCTTTGCGCCTGCGGGTCGCGCAACGTGTCCTGGCCGACGTCGAAATCGCCGGCCATTTCGATCATGAACGGGCCTTCGCTGCCGGTTCCGTTGTGGCCGGAAACGCTGGCAGGCGCCCGATCGAGGCTCCGACCGGTCCAGAGCGAACCATCCGGGCCGATGGTCAGGTGCTGGGCGATGTCGGACCATCCCAGCTCCTCCACGTGATATCGGCGGATCGCCTGGACGGTGCGCACGCCGCGCCACTGCGCGTGATTGGGGCGCCAGGTGTGATGAAGGTGCACCGCATTGATCCGCCGCAGCCAGCCGCGATGGAGCAGGAGCCGGAGCTGTTCGTGGTCGATCTGCGCTATGTTTCCGAGCATCGCTCGCCTCCGTCAAACGGACTCTTGCGTCTTGGATGGGTGGCGCGATGTAGTAAACAACGTCGCGAGCGGGATGGCAAGCCCGTACGCGTCCGCAGGCAGCGCGAATATTCGCCGCGCCGGAGGGGTGGGGCATCAAGCGGGCAGAGGGCCCATTTCCGCCTAGGCACGCACACTGCAGGTGATTCGACCGGATGCGACTGCCGTGAGGCGCGCGCGCAACGCTGTCTTGAGCAGTTCGACGTCGCCGGACGTCATGGCGGCGATTTTCGGGTCAATGCTGGAGGCGATGCTGCTCGATGCCCAATACCCGTCGAAGTCGGCGAGAGTCCTTTGCACTTTGGTCTCCGCTGTCCGGACGACTGCCAGTCCGGCAAAGCCCGCCCGCAAGCCGGCTCCACTTCCCCATCGTCCCTTCGCAGGCGGCGCCGTCGTCCGAGCGAATCGGGTCTCATTCCATCAACGCCCTTCCCCACCGGAGCGACGTCCGGGCACGGATTGGACTCGCGCCACATGCATCGCGGCCTTCACCAGCATGTGCGCCGACACCGGGGCGGTGATGAAAAGGAACAGCGTGATGAGGAACTCGTGCAGGGACAAGCCCTCGCCGCGCAACGAGAAATAGATGGAGGACGCGATCAGCACGCCGCCCACGCCGAGCGTCGTAGCCTTGGTGGGACCGTGCACGCGCTTGTAGAAATCGGAAAGCTTCACCAGCGCCAGCGCGCCGACGAGCGCGGCAGAGGCGCTTGCCAGCAACAGCAGCGCGATCAGCACATCGGCCCAGACCGGCAATTGTTCGAGGGTGTTCATATGTCTCTCACTCGATGATGTCGCCGCGCGTCACGTACTTGGACAGCGCGACGGTCCCTATGAACCCGAGAAGCGCCGCCACCAGCGCCGCCTCGAACACCAGCTGCGTCTGGTATTGGATGCCGAAAAGGACGAGCAGCGCAATCGTGTTCACATAGAGCGTGTCGAGGGCGAGGATGCGGTCGGGCAGGCTTGGTCCGCGCAACAGGCGGTAGCCGCTCATCAGCAGCGCCAGCGCGAACGCCGACGCGATCCAGGGAACGATGGCAGCGGTCATCGATAGATCTCCTTGAGCGGCGCCTCGTAGCGCGCCTTGATAGCGGCGACGAGTGCGACCTCGTCGTCGATGTGAAAGACATGCACCAGCAGATGGGAGCGGTCGGTCGCGACGTCGGCCGTGAGCGTGCCAGGCGTCATCGTGATGATGCCGGCGAGCGTGGTGATCGCCCAGTCGTCGGTGAGATCCAGCGGCACCCGGACGAAGCCCGGCCGGATGGCCGACTCCGGTCCCAGTACCCGTCGCATGACCTCGACATTGGAAACCACGATGTCCAGCAGCACGCGAAACGCGAGCCTGATCGCCACCAGCGGACTGCGCAGATGCGGCCAGGTGCCGTCGGCCAGGTGCAGTCCTGCCAGTGGGAGCACCCACGCCAGCAACGCACCCAGCAGAACCTGCGCCGGCGCGACGCTGTTGTTGAGGGTGAGCCACACGACCAGCATGACCAGCGACAGCAGCGGATGGGGCAGCAGCCGCCTCACGGTGCGCTCCTCGCGGATGGCGGCAACGGGGCATGCCGAAGCACCGCATCGACGTAGCCTCGCGGTTCCCCAAGCTGCTGCGCCGTCGCCATGGTGAACCGCGTTGCCCCACCGGCTCCGATCATCCAGACGAGACCGGCGGCGCCGAGAATGGCGAGACCGATGCGTGCGCCTGCCCCCACCGGGATTCCGACCGGCGCGCCGTGGGTCTTCCAGAACATGCTTCCGCCCGCACGCGCGAGGGCAAACGTCGCGACGAGGCCGCTCCCGAGAACGGCGGCCCAGAACCACGGCGCCACCGGTTCCTGCGCCGACCCCTGCAGCATGAGCACCTTGCCGATGAAGCCGGGCAGCGGCGGAAGCCCGGCGGCGCCGATCGCGCCGATGACGAATACCAGGCCCAGGAATACCGGCTCTGCAGGAGGCGGTCCGCTGCCGAAGCGGTCTCCGCGCAGTCCGCGCTGGTCGGCAATGGCATGGGAGACCAGGAACAGCGCGGCCACCGTCAGCGTGGTGTGCACCAGGTAATAAAGTGCGCCGCCCAATGCCGCCGGACCCAGCGTGGAGGCCGCTATCAGCGTGCCGGAGGAAATGAGAACCAGAAACGAGACCAGCGCGACGAGGCGCCGGGCAGACAGCACACCGCAGGCGCCGAAAACGATCGTGAGGAGGCCCAACGAAAACAGTGCGGGCGCGCCCAAACCGGCCAGCAGTCCGTCGCTGGCGCTTCCGTTGCCGCCAAACACCGTGAAGGTCACTCGAATGATCGCGTAGATACCCACCTTGGTCATGATCGCGAAGAATGCCGCCACGGGTGCCGGCGCCGACCCATAGGTCTCCGGCAGCCAGAATCCGAGCGGCAGAAGCGCGGCCTTGACGCCGAACACAGCCAGCAGCAACAAGGCGGCCGCGCGCGCCAACCCGGCGTTCCAATCGGGAAGAATGGCCAGCTTGACGGCGAGATCCGCGAAGTTGAGCGTGCCGGCGACGCCGTAGAGCAGGCTGGCCGCGATCAGGAACAGCGAGGCGCCGACCAGGTTGATGACCACGAAGTGCAGGCCCGCTCGCAGCGCGCGGCCACCCGCGCCGTGCAGCATGAGTGCGTACGATGCGATCAGCAGGACTTCGAAGAATACGAACAGGTTGAAGACGTCGCCGGTGAGGAATGCACCGTTCAGTCCCGCCATCTGCACCTGGAAGAACGCGTGAAAATGCGGTCCGCGACCCGCCATCGGTCCGGCCGCAGCGAGGCTTGCAAGCGCGATCACCGCAGTCAGCACCAACATCATTGCTGCCAACCGATCCGCGACGAGCGCGATGCCGAAGGGAGCCTGCCAGTTGCCGAGCAGGTAGACACCGATGCGCCCGGTGTCCGCCGCGGCGAGCAGGCGCAGTCCGACGAACAGGAGCGCGACCGTGACCGCCAGCGACAGCGACGCCTGCCATGCCGGCCTGACCCTTTCGACGAACAGCAGCAGCGCCGCCGCAAGCAGCGGCAGCACGATCGGAATGACCAGCCAGTGATCGGGCGCAGGCGTCACTGCCGGGAATCCTCGACCGCGGAATCCGCCTCTGCATCGCAGGCGTCACTCCCGTTCACGAATCGGCTCTTCAGCGCCAACGTGAGCACGAGCGCGCTCATCGCGAACGAGATCACGATGGCGGTCAGCACCAGCGCCTGCGGCAACGGATCCGCGTAATGCGACAGTGTCGAGGGCTTGCCCTGCTCCACGATTGCCACGGCGCCGAACGTCAGGCGCCCCATCGCGAAGATGAACAGGTTGACCGCATACGAAAACAGTGTGATGCCCAGCACGACGTCGAAGGTGCGTGCGCGCAGCATCAGCCACACGCCGCACGCGGTGAACACGCCGATTGCCAGTGCGAAGAAGAACGCCGTCATGCCCCGCTCCCGGAGTCCAGGTCTTCCGGAAGCAGTCCCGGGGACATGGTGGCGAGCATCGTTGCCGCGATGACGGTCATGAATACGCCGAGGTCGAACAACGCGGCGCTGGCAATGGGAATCTCACCGAGGACTGGCAGCACCGGATGCAGCGATGCGCTGGTCAGGAACGGATAGCCCAGGAGCATGCTGCCGGCACCGGTCAGCGTCGCCACCAGCAGGCCGGCGGCGACCCATGGCTGGTACGGCAGATGAGCGGGATCGAGAATGGCCCGTGCGCCTCCGCCGATGCGCAGGGCAAGGATGGCACACGCCAGCACAAGTCCTGCGATGAAGCCGCCGCCCGGAAGATTGTGTCCGCGCAGGAACAGGAACGCCGACACCAGCGCGGCAAGCGGTAGGACGACCCGGGTCACCGAACGCACCAGCAGCGGATTCCAGTTCTCGGCAAGGTCCGCACCGTGGTGGTCGCGGTGCACGTGAAATCCGGCCAGCAGTGCGAAAACCAGCAGGCCGGCCGCACCGAGCACCGTGATTTCGCCCAGCGTGTCGAAGCCGCGAAAGTCGACGAGGATGACGTTCACGACATTCGTGCCCCCGCCTTCCGGAAGCGCCTTGGCGAGATAGAAGGTCGAGATCGAACTGAACGGGCGGGTGAGTATTGCTAAGGCCACCGAGCCCATGCCGAGGCCGGCCGCGCCCGCAATCAGCGCATCGCGCCACTTGCGCGCCCTGCCGGCTTCCTCAGGCGACGACTGCGGCAGGAAGTGCAGCACGATCATCATCAGCGCAATGGTCGCGACCTCAACCAGCAGCTGCGTGAGCGCCAGATCGGGTGCGGAGAACAACGCGAACATCAGGCTGACGGCCAATCCGGCGCCGCCCACCAGCACCAGCGCCATGATCCGTCGGCGATGGCTGATGGTCGTCGCGACGGCCGCCCCTACCGCCAGCAGCCACAACAGTCCACCGATGACGGGAGGCAATTCGCTCTCGACGGGCGGCGCCGGCGGCGCCGTTCCGAACCCGAAGCGTGCGAGCGGCCAGGCCATTGCCAGGAAGGCAGCGCCGATGGTCCACGCGAGATTGCGCGGCAGGCTCGCCTGCGGCAGCATCGCCACGACGCTGCGCGCCCACGACTCGAGCGCCGCCACGACCGCATCGAACGCATGCCTGCCCGACACCGGAAGACGCGTCACCGAGTGGAGATTGATGTACCGCTGCAGTCCGAAATACAGGACGACGCCCGCACCCAGCGCGATGCTGCTCATCAGCAGCGGAACGTTGAATCCGTGCCAGAGCGCGAGACTGTATTCCGGCCGCATGCCCAGCGTGCCCTGCACCATTGCCGAGAGCACGGGTCCCACGGTCCAGTTGGGCGCGATGCCCACCGCAAGGCATGCGACAACAAGGATTTCCACAGGGACGCGCAGCCAGCGCGGCGGCTCGTGCGGGGTCCTGGGGAGTCCCACGGGCTCGCCATTGAAGAACACGTCGTGGATGAAGCGCACGCTGTACGTGACCGCCAGCGCGGCCGCCACCGTGGCGACGACCGGAACGACTGTCTCGAGCAGCCGGTGCGCGTCGAGGTCGAGCGTTTCCGAGAAGAACATTTCCTTGGACAGGAAGCCGTTCAGCAGCGGCACGCCCGCCATCGCGGCGGACGCGACCATCGCCAGCGTGGCGGTGATCGGCATGAACCGCCAAAGGCCGTTCAGCTGCCGCATGTCGCGCGAGCCGGACTCGTGGTCGATGATGCCGGCGGCCATGAACAGCGACGCCTTGAACGCTGCATGATTGAGGATGTGGAACAGCCCGGCGACCACCGCCAGCGGCGCGTCGAGTCCGAACAGGAACGTGATCAGGCCGAGGTGACTGATCGTGGAGTACGCCAGCAGGCCTTTCAGGTCCTGCTGAAAGATCGCGACCGCTGCGCCGAAGGTCATCGTGACGAGACCGGTGCCGCTCACCATGTAAAACCAGAGTTCGCTGCCGCCAAGGGTTGGATAAAGTCGCGCCAGCAGGAAAACGCCGGCCTTCACCATCGTCGCGGAATGCAGGTAGGCGGACACCGGCGTGGGTGCGGCCATCGCATGAGGCAGCCAGAAATGAAATGGAAACTGCGCCGACTTGGTGAACGCGCCCAACAGGACAAGCACCAGCACCAGCGGATACAGGGGGTCCGCCCGCACCTGGTCGCCTGCACCCAGCACGACGTCGAGCGAATAGCTGCCGACAATGCGGCCCAGCACGATCACGCCCCCCAGCAGGCACAGCCCCCCCATTCCGGTCACCGTCAGCGCCATGCGCGCACCCTGGCGCGCGTCCGCCCGATGGGTCCAGAAGCCGATCAGCAGGAACGAGGTCAGGCTCGTCAATTCCCAGAACACGACCAGCAGGATCAGGTTGTCGGCAAGCACGACGCCGAGCATCGCCCCCATGAACGCGAGCAGCAACGCAAAGAAACGCGCGGGCGGGTCGTCGGCGGACAGGTAATACCGTGCATACAGCACGACCAGCGCGCCGATGCCGCAGATGATGAGACCGAATGCCCACGCCAACCCGTCCATGCGGAAGCCGAGACCGACGTCGGCAAACCACGGCACCGATGAGCGAAGGACTTCCCCACCGAGAATCGCGGACCCGGCGATGCCAAGCAAAGCACACCCGCCCAGTGCCGTCAGTCCCGCCAGCCAGGCGGCGGCATTGCGCACGCGCGTGGAAACCGGGGACGAAGAAACTCCGGGCAGCGCCGCGCAAAGAACGGCGGCGACATAGGGCAAAAGTACGAGACAGGTCAGCAGCATGTTGTCCCGCCGCGTCCATGCCGCGCCAACGCGACCGGAAGCGCCAAGGCGTTCCGCGCCGCGCCGGAGTGATCAGTCCAGAAGAAGGATGTGGACGCGAAACGGTCCATGCGCGCCAAGCACGATCGTCTGCTCGATGTCGCCCGTGCGCGACGGCCCGGACATCATGTTTATCGCGCGGGGCATGGCCATCCGGTTCGCGCCATCCGCGGCGCGTATCAGCGCGAACGCTTCCTCCATCCCCGACACGATCTGCCCGGCGCGAACGACAGCCACGTGGGTATCGGGCAGGATTGCCGTCGCCGTCGGCGTAGCCGCGCCGGTCGTGAAGACCAAGGTCCCGGTTTCGGCAATGGCGCAAAACGCACCCGTGATGCCGAGGCGGTCATGGCCCGCCGTGGGCCGCGCCTCGATCGTCAGCCCCGCCCCTCGCCAGTCGAGGTCGGCGAATTCCGCCCAGCAGACACCGGCGTGCGATTTCTGCTCGGCCAACGACGGGGGCAGTTGGAGCGCGTCGAGATAGCGTGCCACCGCCGCGGGAATCGCGGCCGTGGAGGGAATGCGTTCCACCGTGCTCGACATGTCCGTTGCGCGCTGCACGAACCGGGCGACCAGATCGGCCGGCATCGCCGGACGCGGACCCTGTCCACGTGCGGCAAGATGGGCCAGGGCTTCCGCGCGCGGCACCGCATCGCTGCCCGTCTTGCCCAAGGCGCTGCGCACGCGGCCCAGGATGGCGTCGCGCGACGCGCGATTGCCGGCCAGCGACGCAGTCATGTCTTGCCGCCGTTGCGCACGAAACCGGCGAGACGGGAAATGCCGCTCGCGATCGCTTCGTTGGACGCCGCATACGAAAAGCGGATGTGCTGGCCGTCTCCGGGCACGCGGCGGCCGAAGTGAATGTCCGCGAGCACGGCGATGCCGGCCTCGTGAAGCAGTCGCTTGCGAAACGCCTCGGAATCGGAGCAACCGGTCATCTTGCATGCCTCGGTCACATTGGGCCAGGCATAGAACGCGCCGCCGGGCGTGGCGCAGGTGATGCCGGGCACCTCGTTCAGCAGCCGCACAATGAGGTCACGCCGCTCGAGAAAGCGCGCGCGCATGGCTTCTGCCGCGTCCTGCGGTCCGGTGAGCGCCTCCACCGCGGCCCACTGGGAGATCTGCGAGGCGCAGGATTCGGTGTTCGTGATCCAGCGGGTGAACACGGGCGCCAGCGCACGATTGGCGACGTAGCCGATGCGCCAGCCGGTCATCGCCCAGGTCTTCGACGCGCCGTCGCTGATGATCGTCCGCTCCAGCATCCCGGGACGCGTGGCCAGCGAATCGAAGCGGCCGTCGTACACCAGGCGGGAGTAGATTTCGTCCGCAAACACCCAGACCTGCGGATGGCGCGCGAGGATTTCCGCAATGGCGTCGAGATTCTCGCGGTCGAGGATGCCGCCGGTCGGGTTCTGGGGCGTGTTGAGGATCAGCAGCCGTGTGTTAGGCGTGATCTTGGCCTCGAGTTCGGCCGGATCGAAAGCGAAACCCCGGGATTCGCGCAGATAGATGGGAACCGGCACCGCTCCGTTGGCGTGGATCTGGGACTCGTAGATCGGAAAGCCCGGAACCGGATAGATCACTTCGTCGCCCGCGCCGTAGTCCGTCACCGATGCAATGGAATACGCGATGAACGGCTTCGCGCCGGCGCCGATCACCACGTCGTCGGGGGCAATGGTGAGCCCTCGCCGCGAACCCAGGTCGTGCGCCGCCGCCGCGCGCAATTCGTCGATGCCGGCGCTGGGCGTGTAGCCGTGCCTGCCTGCCCGAATGGCGGCGATCGCGGCGTCCTGCACGTTCACCGGGGTCGGGAAATCGGGCTGGCCAATGCAGAACGAGACGATGTCCCTGCCCTGGCGAATCAGCGCATTCACTTCCGCCAGCACGACGAAGGCGTTCTCGGTGCCAAGGGATTCGGCTCGACGCGAAAGTCGCGGCAACGTCACCGCATTGTGGTGAGGTGCGCTCATCGTCCGACCGCCTTCCGTCGTTGTCGGTAAAGTTCTCGAAACGTTCGGCCGGCGGGTGCCGGCATGTCGCGCTGGTCGGTCCATCCGCCGCCCAGCGGCAGCTTGCCGATCATGCCGTTCGAACCGCCCATCTGCCTCAACAGCCGCACGCCCCAGCCGGACGCCATTGCGTACAGCGCGGGCCGCAGCGCGAACCAGCTCCAGACCTTGAGACCGGCACGCTCGTGCCACGGCCGCAGGCGGCGCTCGAACTCATGCTCGCGCAGCCTGCGCTGCAGGTCGGGCAGGGGAATCTTCACCGGGCACACCACGCCGCACTGGTTGCACGACGTCGAGGCATGCGGCAGGTCGAGCGCGCTCTCGAGCCCGACGTACATCGGCGTGAGGATGGAGCCGATCGGCCCCGGATAGACCCAGCCGTACGAATGGCCACCGATGTTCTGGTACACAGGGCAGTGGTTCATGCACGCGCCGCAGCGGATGCAGCGCAGCGCTTCCTTGACGTCGCTGCCGAGCACGGCCGTCCGGCCGCTGTCCACCACGATGAAGTACATGTGCTCGGCGCCGTGAAACTCGCCTTCGCCCTTGCGGCCGGTGAGAACGTCCACGTAGTTCGATATCGACTGGCCGGTGGCGGAGCGCGGCAGCAGGCGCATCAGCGTCGCCACGTCTTCCAGCGTCGGCACGATCTTCTCGATGCCGGAAATGGCGACGTGCACCTTGGGCAGCGTGGTGGTCAGCGTGGCATTGCCCTCGTTGGTGACCAGCACGACCGATCCGGTCTCCGCGACAAAGAAATTGCCTCCGGAAATGCCCATGTCGGCCGACAGATAGTGGCCGCGCAGCACGCCGCGCGCCTCGAGGCAGAGCTCCTCGATGCCGTCCTTGAGCGGCGTGCCGTGCTTCTTGTGGAAGAGTTCCGCGACTTCTTCCTTACTCTTGTGCAGCGCGGGCCCGATCAGGTGGGACGGCGGCTCGTAGTCGTTGATCTGGAGGATGTATTCGCCCAGATCAGTCTCGACCACGGTCAGTCCGGCGGCCTCGATGGCGTGGTCGAGGGCGGACTCTTCCGAGACCATCGACTTCGACTTGATGATCTTCGCCACCCCGTGCCGGGACGCGATTTCGAGGAGCAGCGCATTGACTTCCGCGGGAGTCTGCGCAAACAGGACGGTCGCGCCCCGCGCCGTGGCGTTGCGCTCGAAGATTTCGAGCCACGTGTCGAGGTTGTCGAGCACGCGCTGCCGGATCGCGCGGGCGGCATCGCGCGTTCCCTCGAAGTCATCCAGCTCGAAAAGCGACTGCCTGCGCTTTTCGACGAACTTGGTCTTGATCTTCCTGAGGTTGCCCTGCAGCCTCTCGTCGTTGAGCTTGACGTGAGCCGTTTCCTTGAAGTGCATCGACGCGACTTGCATCGCTATTCCGCCTCGCCCTGGAGCACTTCGGCGACGTGCAGCACGCGCGTCGTCGTGTCGCCGCGCCGGCGCAGCCGGCCCTCGATGTTCAGCATGCACCCCAGGTCGCCCAGGATGACCGCATCCACGCCCGCGCCGGCGATGTTCTGGCACTTGTTGTCGGCGAGCCGCGCCGATATCTCGCCGAACTTGATCGAAAAGATGCCGCCGAAGCCGCAGCACGTCTCGCATTCCGGCATCTCGGTCAGTTGCAGGCCCGGCAGCCTGGCAAGCAGTTCGCGCGGCTGCTTCTTGACGCCCATTTCGCGCAGTCCTGCGCAACAGTCGTGATAGGTGGCCGTGCCGGCAAATTTCCCGGGTGGCGAGGACAACTTGAGGACGTTGGCCAGGAAGTCCGTCAACTCGTACGTCTTCGCGACCAGCTTGTCGACGCGCGCCAGCATCGCCGGATCATCGGCGAAGAGTTCGGGGTAGTGCGTCCGGATCATTCCGCTGCATGAGCCGGATGGGGCAACCAGGTAGTCGCAGCCGTCGAATTCCGCGACAACCTTGCGCGCGAGCGCGATGGTGTCGGCTCGATCGCCGGAATTGTAGGCCGGCTGCCCGCAGCAGGTCTGCGTCCCAGGCACCACGACCTCCGCCCCGCCCGCTTCGAGCAGTTTCAGTGCCGCGAAGCCGATCGAGGGCCGCATCAGGTCGACCAGGCAGGTTACGAAGAAACCGACGCGCATGAGGATGTATTGTCAGCCCGAACTGGGCGACCATCTTAGCATGCGGGTACCGTCGGCGATGCTTTCCCGCCTCGGTCAGAAGTACCGGGATTGCACCAGCGCGACGTAGCAAATGCCGATCGGAATCTGCGGCAGGATGCCGAATAGCAGCAGCGCCAGCGCATTGCCTGAGAGCAGCCATCGCGTATCGCCGCGCGCCACGATGGGCGACGTGTCGACCGGATCGTCGAAATACATGAGCTTGACGATGCGCAGGTAATAGAACGCCCCGACCAGGGCCGCCAGGACGCCGACGACGGCAAGCCAAAGATAGCCCGCCTTCACCGCGGATTGCAGCACCATCAGCTTGCCGTAGAACCCGATCGTCGGCGGCAGGCCCGCCAGCGAGAACATCGCCAGAAGCATGACGAACGCCCACCAGGGCGAACGTTGGTTGAGGCCCTTCAGGTCGTCGATGCGATCCGCCTCGAAGCCTTCGCGCGACAACAGCAGGATCATGCCGAACGAAACCAGGCTCGTCATGACATATGCAAGAATGTAGAACATTGCCGCCGTGTAGCCGTTCGCGTCGGCGCCAAGGAATCCCATCAGCACATACCCCATGTTGGCGATGGTCGAGTACGCCAGCATCCGCTTGAGATTGGACTGCGCGATTGCCACCACGTGACCCAGCGTGACCGAAAGCAACGCCAGTATGGCCAGCATCCCCTGCCATTGCATCACCAGTTCGGAACTGCCCAATGCGCCCGCCAGCAGGCGCAGCAGCATCGCGAAAGCCGCGAATTCGGGAACGGTGCCGATCAGCAGCGTTATCGCCGTCGGCGCACCCTGGTAAACGTCGGGCACCCACATGTGGTAGGGTACCGCCCCCAGCTTGAACGCCATCGCGGAGACGACGAATACCAGGCCAAAGACGAGCAGTGCGTGGTTGCCGCCGCCGGCCGACAGCGCCTGCGCCACCAGGTCGATCTGCAGCGAGCCGGTCGCGCCGTAGATCATCGACATGCCGTAGAGCAGGATGCCCGACGCCAGCGCGCCGAGGACGAAATATTTCATCGCCGCCTCGGCCGGCGCCGCCCGGTCCCGCTGCAGCGCGACCAGCGCGTACAGCGCCAGGGACATCAGCTCCAGGCCGAGGTAGAGCGTGAGGAAGTTGTTCGCCGTGATCAGTACCTGCATTCCGAGCAGCGCAAAGAGCATCAAGACAAATGTCTCGCCGCGGAACAATCCCCGCGCCGCCAGGTAGGTGCGCGAGTAGAACAAGACCAGCGAGAGGGCGGCGAAACTCAGCATCCGGAGCACGTCGGCCGCCATGTCGGCGATCACGACGTCGTGGAATGCACGTGCGATCTCGTCGTGGAGGCCGCGCAGCGTGACGCACGCCGCTATCAGCAGGGCCAGCTGGGTCAGCCAATAGCTGATGTGACGCCGGTCGTCCGGCAGCCACAGGTCGATGAGCAGAATCAGCGACGCCGACGTCAGGATGACGATCTCGGGCAGGACGGGAATGAAGTTCACGGCGACGGCCACTCAATTTTGCTCTTGGCCACGTGCGCCAGGAGATCGATCACCGAGACATGCATGACGTCGACGAACGGCCTGGGCCAGACTCCCATCACCAGCACGGCCGCCGCAAGCGTGCCGAGCAGCCAGAATTCACGCCGGTTGAGGTCCTTCAGCGCCGCCACGTTCGCATTGGCCACATCGCCGTAGATCACCCGCTTGTACATCCACAGCGTGTATGCAGCGCCGAGGATCAGCGACGTGGCCGCAAGGGCCGCGATCCAGAAGTTGACCTTGACCGCGGCGAGGATCACAAGGAACTCGCCGACGAAGCCCGACGTGGCGGGAAGACCCGCGTTGGCCATGGAGAAGAGCATCATGAAGGCCGCGAACTTGGGCATCGTGTTGGCGACGCCGCCGAAATCGGATATGAGATGCGTGTGCATGCGGTCGTACAGGACGCCGACGCACAGGAACATCGCGGCCGAGACAAAGCCGTGCGAGATCATCTGCGCCAGGCTGCCCTCCATGCCCTGCGCGCTGAACAGGAAGAACCCGAGCGTGACGATCCCCATGTGCGAGATCGACGAATAGGCGATCAGCCGCTTCATGTCGGCCTGCACCAGCGCCACGAAGCCGATGTACACGACGGCGATCAGCGACAGCGTGATCATGAAGGCCACAACCTGCGGGCTGCGGCTGGCATCCGGCAGGATGGGCATGATGAAGCGCACGAAACCGTAGGCGCCGATCTTGAGCGTGATGGCCGCCAGGACCACGGAACCGCCCGTCGGCGCCTCGGGATGCGCGTCCGGCAGCCAGGTATGGACCGGCCACATCGGCACCTTGACCGCGAACGCCGAGAAGAAGGCGATGAAGATCAGCATCTGCGCCTTCAGTGACAGCGGCAGGTCGTACCAGTCGGCCAGGGCAAAGCTTCCCGACTTCTGGTAGAGATAGATGAACGCGACCAGCATCAGCAGCGAGCCCAGCAGCGTGTACAGGAAGAACTTGATCGCCGC
>DAOMGB010000014.1:0-12444 GCA_035430095.1 Casimicrobiaceae bacterium
TCGGGTCTCCCCTATTCGCTAACGAGGACCAGCCGTTCAACGTCACGGTGCAGGCGTGGGATGCCGACAACGCGATGCGCAGCGTCTCTGCCGTGACCACTGTTCAGCTGACGCGCATTTCCGGGCCCGGCAACCTGGGCGGAGGAACGAATTGCACGATTCCCGTCGGCGCCAGCGAATGCACGTTCATCGGAGTCAAGGCCGACACGCCCGGGACGCTCGGGATCAGCGCGGCGGTGACGGCAGGCGACGCGCTCAGCCCCATCGCGACGACATTGATCGTCAGCGATCTTGCCATCTCGAAGCTCGGTTTCGTCAGCGTCAACGGCGGCGCCAGTCCCACCGCGGGCGTTCCGTTTCCGGTGGTCGTCGAATCGCGCAACTTTGCCGAGGGTCCCGAACCCGTTGCCACGGCGACTGCGGTCAGGCTCGCCGTAGCAATGGGCTACGGCACGACCGGCGGTACCGTTGCCTGCACGATTCCCGCTGGCGGTACCACGTGTACGCTCCCCGCGGTCACCTACTCGACGGGTGGGGTCGGCGTCATGCTCAGAGTCGATGCGACAGGTGGCGTGAACCTGTTTCCGGGATTCACTGCGCCCTTCGACGTCACCGGCCCCGCCAACGTGACCGGTTCGAAGTCGCGCAAGGTGCATGGCACGGCCGGCACGTTCGATTTGCCGCTGTCCCTGGTCGCGACGAATCCGACGACGGAACCGCGCGCAAGTTCAACGGCCACGATCGTCGTGTCGTACGACAAGCCCATCGCCAGCGCCGGCAACCCGACAGTCAGCGAAGGCGCAGCGAACTTCGCGACGATGAGCTACGCCGGCAACGACGTGATCCTCAATTTCACCGGGGTCGCCAACCCGCAGTACGTGACGCTGTCGCTGCCGAATGTCCTGGCGCTCGACGGCACGAGCGGAGGCAGCGCGACGATCAGGGTCGGCTTTCTGTTCGGCGACGCCAATCAAAGCCGGCAGGTGACGGTGGCGGATGTAGGCACCATCAACGCGGCGTTGCTGCAAACGGTGACCAATGCCAACTACCTTCTCGACGTGAATGTGGACGGCAGGCTCACCGTGGCCGACAAAGGACTTACCAACGCCAACCTGCTGAAGAAGCTGCCGGCGCCATAGCAAGGTCACTCGCCAGGGGACGCCTGGCCCTCGCGGTCCGTCGGAGCCCCAATCGAAGCATTGAAGGCAGACCATTGCGAGCTGCCGAACACCAAGGCGTCGGAAATGGCAGGCGGTGTTCAGCGAAGCGGCTCATCGACCGTCTGGGGATGCGCTCGCTTGCGGAGAATCGCTGCACACGCGTGCAGTGGCCTAGATCAAGCGGTTGCCGGAGCGCGGGCGCACTTCGAGTAGAGATCGCGAAAGACGCCCTGGGGATCATAGCGTCGCTTGAGAGCGTCGTACGCCGGCTTGTTGTAGATCGACCAGAATTCATCCTCGGCGAAGTAGACGTCCGAGTACAGCGACTTGATGCCGCCGAGTTCGACCACCTTGCGCTCGACCGCGCGGTTGTGGAATCCCTGTGGCCGCGGCTGGCGGTCCTCGATCACGTCCCAGAAACCGAAGTTGACATAGAGGGTATCCGGCTCGAGCCGGTACAGCGGGAACTGCACCGTTGAATCGCGCGCGCGGACCGGACAGACCCACACCGGCAGAATGCCGATCTCACGCATCAGGAAAGCCAGGAATTCCGGCGCCCGCGCAATCGGGATGTCCACGTCCTGAATCACGGATTCCGGGTGCACTCCGCGCATTCGCGACAGCAGGCGCGTGACTCCCCAGCGGCTGTTCCAGCGCATGACGCGGGCGTAGGTGACTGAGTTGAGCCTTCGCCTGCCAAGGAGGCGGCGCACAATCGGGTTCTGGGCGTGTACGTTCTTCGAGCACCAGAACCAGTCGGTGTCCCAGCGCCAGATGTAGTCGCGCGCGCTCAGATAGTCGCTGTCGCGCTCGCGGATGGAGCGGTAGTAGATGCGCTCGAAGGTGTAGTCGCTCCTGTACGGCGCAGTATCCACGAAACGGCCGATGGTGATGTACATCTGGTTTGCCGCAAATACGGTGCCGTCGATGAAGTCGCTGTCGCCTCGGCATTGCCGCTCCAGGTCCGCGAAATACGCGCCGCTTTCCGCGTGGGCGATGTGCTGCAGCCGCACGTGGCGCGCGACCGGAATCGTGCGCGCCGTCACTTTCAGCGCATAGCCCAGCGTTCCGTAGGAATTGGGGAAGCCGAAGAAGAGATCGCGATGCTCGTTCTCCGGCGCACAGGTCACGACGGTGCCGTCGGCGAGCAGCACGTCAATGGCGAGCAAACTCTCGTGCACGAGTC
This sequence comes from Casimicrobiaceae bacterium, assembly GCA_035430095.1. Lineage (GTDB taxonomy): Bacteria > Pseudomonadota > Gammaproteobacteria > Burkholderiales > Casimicrobiaceae > VBCG01. The sequence goes on from DAOMGB010000014.1 coordinate 2,347, forward strand.
CGTAACGGAACGACGATGCCTCGATGCCGACACCGGCAGCCGCGCCGCCAATCGTGATGGACTTGAGCTGCGGCACGACGCAGGGCATCGTGCCCTTGGCCAGCGTCGCGTCGACGATGTCGGCATAGGTCGCCATCGCCTCGCAGGTGACGGCGCTCTCCTCGGGGCTCACGCTGACGACCCGGTCGAAACCGGACAAGTCGACCTTCGGATCAGGGCGCGCCGCGCGATCACGAAACAGGTTTGAGGTGTGCTTGTGGAGCCCCAGTTCAGCGGCGCCGCGGGCGTGCAGGTCGGCGCGCAGCCGCTCGAGTTTCGCCGCATATTCCATCAAGCGTGCCCGGGCCGATAGAGATGGTCGCGGCCCATGGGGTAGCCGCCGCCGACGTTTCCCTTGCTCACCGTCACCTGGAACAAGTGGGTCTGCCCCTTGGGGGAACGGAACATTTCAGCGCACGAATACAAATAGATGCGCCACTTGCGCCGGAAGTACTCGTCGAAGCGCACCGGGTCGAGCGCGTGAATCTCTTGCCAGTGGCTGTCGAAGCGGTCCGCCCACGCGTCGAGGGTGAGCGCATAGTGGCGGCGCAGGTTCTCGACGTCGAGGACTTCGAGGCCGCAGCGTTCCATCTCGGCCAGGGCTTGCGCGAGGCTCGGGATCCAGCCCCCCGGAAAAATGTGCTTGCGGATGTAAAACTCGGTGTCGCGCACCCCGACGTGGCCGATGAAATGGATCACGCCCAGCCCGCCCGGCTTGAGACAATCCGCGTGCGCACGGACAACTTCGGGCAACTGGTCGCGCCCGGCGTGCTCGAGCGTGCCGATCGAGAGGAGCTTGTCGTACTTCTGCGGGATTTCCCGGAAGTCGCATTCCAGCACGGCGACCTTTTCCTGGAGTTTGCGGCGCGCGATGTCCTCCCGCAGCTCGGCGACCTGCTCCGTGCAGGTGTTGATGCCGGTGCCCAGCGCACCGTAGTGATCCAGTGCGTGAAAGAGCAGTCCGCCCCAGCCGCATCCGATGTCGACGAACGAATCACCCGACTGGAGCAGGACCTTGCGGCACACGTGGTCCATTTTGTTGCGTTGCGCGTCTTCCAGGCTCTGCGTGCCCTCGTTCCAATATCCGCAGGTGTACATCATCGCTGGCTGGTCCAGCCAGAACCGGTAGAAATCGGCGCCCAATCCATAGTGGCTCCGGGCGTTCTCCTTGGCCTGGACCAGCGAGCGGTTGCTGAAACGCAGTTCGTGCAGCTGGTTGCTGGCGGCAATCAGCGGATTGGGCAGACTATCGAGCCCGGCGTCCAGGCCCGCTCGACACGCCAAGGCCAGGTCGCCCTCGACGTCGACCTCTCCCTCGAAGTAGGCCTCCAACAGGCCGATATGACCGAACAGCATCGCCTTGTATTCGGCACCCGGGCTTCTGAACAGTATCGTTGTCTGGGGCGGACCCTCGCGGTTCTGGTACGACGAGCCATCGGCATACACCAGGCGCAGGCAAACCTGGGTCTCGATGCCAACTTCCGATATCTTCTTCTTCAGACTTCTCTCGACGCCGTTCATCGTGGATGAACCTCCTCAGCAATACCGATAGGGCGAGGAATTCGGGCCGTACCGGTCAGGCTAGCATGAGCCCCCGGAACTGCCTTGAGCCAAGTCAAGCGCAATGTCGTGCACGGACGATGCTTCGCTGGTTGTCGACGTTTCCTGTCCCGAGGCGGCGCCGATGGCGACCTGGCTTGAAGACGGCAGCTCCCGATTGCAGGTATGATCCCGGTGGCTTTTCAATTCACCGTCCCATTTCTGCATGCGCGTTCTTCCAATGCTTCGTATCGGGGTCGATTCCACTTCACCCACCTGCGCGGTGCGCCGACGGTTGCTCGGCGCGGGAGCGACCCTCATTGCAGCGCCACTGTTGTCGTTCTCGCGCCGGGCGGGCGCAAATGCCGGGTCGCTGCGCACATTGTCGTTTCGCCACACGCATACCGGCGAAACTCTCTCGGTCGACTACGCGAGCGGAGATACCTACTTCAGCGCTTCGCTCGAGCGCGTGAACTGGCTGCTGCGAGATTTCCGCAACGGCGAATCGCGAGCGATCGACCCGCAACTGCTCGATCAACTGCACCTTCTCGCCGGACTCACGGGCACTGTAGCGCCGTTCGAGGTCATATCCGGCTACCGGTCCCCGGCCACCAACGATTTCCTGAGGCGTCGCAGCGGCGGCGTGGCCGAGCACAGCCTTCATCTCGAAGGGCGAGCGATCGACATCCGGCTAGCCGACGTTGCGCTCGGCGATCTGCGCGACGCCGCCTTCTCGCTTCGCGCGGGTGGCGTCGGCTTCTATCCTCAGTCGCAGTTCGTGCACCTCGATACCGGTCGCATTCGGCGCTGGTAGCCCGCTGTCGCCGTGACCGCGCTGCCGCGACGGCGCGCTATCGGTCAAGGCGAGCACTGCTGCGCAATGCATCGAGCAACTTGCGGTCGTGACCATATATGTCGGCCAGGAACAGCGGGCGCCCATCCCGTTCGACCAGAGCCGTAGTGTAGAAGACGATCACCGGCAGCGGTGCGGCAAGCGGAACCGTGCGATTCACACCCGACGTCATCGCGGCTTCGATGGTGTCCGGCGTCCATTCCGGCTTTCCGTTGAGCACGAATTGCGCCAACAATTCGGGATCACCCACCCGAATGCATCCGTGGCTGAAGTCCCGCCGGGTACGCTCGAACAGCTCTGTTGCCGGCGTGGCGTGCAGGTAGATGTCCATCGTGTTCGGCAGCACGAACTTGACGCCGCCCAGCGCATTCCCGCGGCCGGGGCGCTGGCGAAGGCGCGCCTCGCCCGAACGCAGGGCCGCGATGCCCTCGTCGCTGTCCACTGCGTACGTCCGACCGTCATGGCTCGTGCTGACCAGCTCCATGTCCTCGCGTTCCAGGTATGCGGGGTCGCTCGCAAGCCGTGGGAGAAGCTCCTTGCGCAGGATGCTCGGGGGCACGTTCCAGTACGGGCTGAACTCGACAAAACGCATTTCGCCGATGAAGACGGGCGTCTCGTTGCGCATCGCCTTCCCCACCACAACCGGCATCGAGAATTTCGCGTGTTGCGAGTCGGACGCGGCCTCGAAGGCCCAGAGCTGAAAAGACGGGATGTTTATGGCGATCAACGGACCGGGAGGCAACTCCGGCAGCCAGCGCAGTCTCTCCAGCGACAGTCTGATCTGAGTCAGCCGCGTCGCGAGTGGAACGTTCAACGCCGCAAGTGTTTCCCTGCCCAGGACGCCATCCGGTTGCAGGCCATGCCGCGCCTGGAATCGCCGCACGGCGTCGGCCAGTGTCTGCGTGTACCGCTCGTCCGTCGACTTGGTCGCATCCCGGTCGAGGTCTCCCAGCCGGATCAGGAGCGTACGCAATGCCGGCGCGCCGGCATAAAAGTCGCCCGCCACGATCTTGCCGCGAGGCGGTGCAAACGGTGGCAGCACGATCGATGGCAGCGCGGCGAGACTTCGATATTCCGCCAGCAGGCGCTTCAGCCGGCCATACAGCGGAAATTCGGGTTCCACCGCATCGATCAGCGCCGCGATCTGGTCATGAGCGACGGCGTCCCGCAGTTTTCCGACGAACACCGCATCTTTGGCACGGGCACGATAATGGGGCTCGACCTGTTGCGGTGGCACTCGACCGAAGCGAAGGTCGGACAGGAAGCACAGCATCGTCGCCGTCATCGCCTCATCGACCCGCTTCGCGGCGTCGGGCTCGCGGCGGCCGGCTCGCAGTGCGGCGAACTCGCGTTCGAGCGCATCCACGTCATAGTCCCCGGGCAGCAATCCGCGGTCGGCCGCATTGCGCAACGCGTCGAGTGCAACACCGGTGGCGGGAAGCGGCCCTTCCGGAGTGAACCAGACAGGCCCGGGACTCGCCTGCGAATAGACCTGGTCGAGCCAGGCGCGCTTGGCCGGCGGCAACTCCGGCGCAGCAAAGGGCTTCGCGCCGCGGTTCGCAACCGCAAGCTTCCGCGCGTCGAATGATGGGTCTGCCCACGATACGGCAATCGGCAGGATCCACAGCAGCGCCGCGCCGAAGACGCAGAGCGACCGCGACGCGCCCGAATTCGACACCTTCTCTTCGCGCTGTTCGCGCAATTGCCCTCCCATCGCCGGGACGGACCGCCGGAGCCGCGGTTTACGACCCTTTCAACGCAGGTCCCGAGTCCAACCGTTCGAGCCAATCATAACCACGGGAATCGGCCAAACGCCGACGTGGCGAAGGCGCGTCTCGCAGTCGCCGCGCACCATCTTTTTGCGCATGTCGCGGAATTGCGACATCGCCATCGATTTTTGATAGACCAAAGCCGTTAAGAATCAACGCGCACGGCGCGATAAGCTAGACTTCAGGTCAGCTCCATTCCAACAAACAGGGGACTGTCAATGAAGAAGCTGCTTCTGCTGATGCTCGTGTGCTGGTCCGGTTTTGCCTCCGCCCAACAGCTCTATTTCCTGCAGGACAACAACGGGCAGTTCTACACGATCAACACGACGACCGGCGCCGCCACCTTGGTCGCAACCATCTCCGCAGTCACGTCCAATACCATCGGGCTGACCGAGTCGCCGACGCCCGGCGTGCTGTATGGAACGACGTATACCCAACTCATCAGCTTCAACGTCAACGGTACCGGCGTCACGACCATCGGCCCCAGCAGCGCCGAGGCGCTTGGCTGGTGCATTACCGCAAACGTGCTCTACGGTGCCATCAACGGCAACTTCTTCTCGATCAATCCGACAACCGGCGCGCAAACGCCGCTGACGGGTCCGGGCGCCGACGTCGAGGGTCTCGCCTGCGATCATCCCAACAACGTACTTTACGGAATCGTCCGCAATACCGGCGTCCTCATGCGGTACACGCCGGGGACCGATACCTGGGCGACCGTCGGCAACACCGGCATCGCGTTCCTCGATCCGGGCCTCGCGATGGATGTCGGCGCCGGCGTTCTCTATGCCGTCAATGCGACGAACGGCAGCATCTACAGCATCAATCCGACAACCGCTGCGGCAACGCTGGTGGGTTCAATGGGCATTGGCAACGTCGGTGGCGGTCTCGCGTTCACCGGTGGCTCCGCACCCGTCGCGGCACCGTCCGGGATTCCCGCATCGTCACCTGCGTCGCTCGCCGCGATGATGCTGGCGTGCGTGCTGCTTGGCGCTTGGGCGCTTCGCCGCCGGCACGGCTGATCAACGCTTCATCGTCGACAAGCGCGGGCAGCCTTCGGGCTGCCCGCGTCGCTTCAATCGCATTACGCGCAGCGCCAGGACTCGCGCCTGCCCGCGAGAAATTTTCTGTTCACGCCTGGTCTCCCTGAAGTACAGATGTCTGAATGGCAAGCTGGGCGCGAAGCTCGTTCTTGAGCACCTTACCGTAGTTGTTCTTGGGCAGGGCGGATACGACCCGGTAGTGCTTGGGCCGCTTGAAACGCGCCATCTGCGCCAGGCAGTGACGGTCCAGCGCCTCGACGGAAAGCGACGTGCCCGTGGTGGGCACGACGAAGGCCACCACGACTTCTCCCCACTCTCCGTCGGGCGTGCCGACCACGGCCACCTCCGCGACGCCGGGTGCGGTGAGCAGCACCTCTTCCACTTCGCGCGGATAGATGTTGGAGCCGCCGCTGATGATGAGATCCTTGCTGCGGTCCTTGAGTGTCAGGAAGCCGTCGGCGTCCAGGCTGCCCACGTCGCCCGTGAACAGCCAGCCGTCGCGCACGGCGGCGGCCGTGGCCGCCGGATTGCGCCAGTACCCGGCCATCACGCTGTCGCCCTTGACCAGCACTTCACCGACGTCTCCGGTGGGCAGGCTGCGGCCTTCGGCGTCGGCGATGCGGATGCGAACCGCAGTTTGCGCGACACCCACCGAGGCGAGGCGCTCGCGGTGACGCGGGTGCCCGGTGTCGCAAAGATTCGCGCGCGACAGCGCCGTGCCCACCATCGGCGTCTCGCCCTGGCCGTAGATCTGCACGAAGCGCGGGCCCATGACGCGCAGCGCGCGCTCGATGTCGGCCACGTACATCGGCGCGCCGCCATAGACGATGGTCTTGAAGGCGCGCGCGCAGGCGTCCGTCGTGATGCCTTGCTGTTCGGCGTGGTCGACCAGCCGCTTCACGATGGTGGGCGCAGCGAACGTGGACAGGGGTCCGATGCGCCATCCCAATTCGAACAATTCCGCCGGGTCGACGCCTCCCGATGCGGGCACGGCGTGCCGTGCGCCGGCCATCAGGTGAGGTATCGCGTAAAGGCCTGCGCCGTGGGACATGGGCGCGCCGTACACGATAGCGTCCAAGGGGGCGATCGGGTCCACGTCGATGAAGTAGGTCATGCCCATCGTCATCAGGTTGCGATGGGTCAGCATCACGCCCTTCGGTCGACCGGTGGTGCCGCTGGTGTAGAACAGCCACGCCACGTCGTCCGGCACACGTTCAGCCACGGGCACCGCGAACGCGTCCGCCACGGGCTCCAGCAGTTCGTCGCAGCGATTGGATTCGATGTCGACCTGTACCTCCAGCCCTACCAACGGTCCTGGAGCCACGTCGCGGGTCACGAAACCCCAGCGGGCCTTCGCGTCGTCGATGATCCACTCCGCTTCGAGCGGGTGAAGCTTGGCATTGATCGGGACAACGGTAAGCCCCGCCCACCAGGCGCCCCACAGGATTTCTAGGTAGCGCGGGTGGTTGCGCATGAAGAGCAGCACCCGGTCGCCGGGCTCCGCCCCGGCATCGCGCAGACGCTGCGCCAACCCCGCGCTGCGCGCCGCCCATTCGCCGTGGCTGGCCCAGTGCGCGGCGCCGTGGAGTATGGCCGGCGGGTCGGGCCGCGTGCGGGCTTGGCGCAGCAGCAGGTGGGCGAGATGCAAGCAGGTCCTCCAGGCGCGGGGTCAACCGTGGAATGTTGACGGAGGCGATGGCGTCAGGCAATACCTCGCGAAGCCGGCAACGATACGTCGGTGCGATTCAAACGCCGATCCGGAATTTTCGCGGTGCGCGTCGACCCGATTCGCATTATTCTCCGGTCCTGACCTTTCGCGGAGCAACACCATGTCCTCACTCGACTGCCGTGCCCGCCGCAGCCCCGGAAAGTCACTGTATGCCGTCGTCGCTGCCTCGATGCTCATCGTCGCGACGGTGTCGCACGCGCAGAACAAGTGCTCCGCGACCGGGGTGATGGCCGGGGAAAAGTTCAGCGCGGGCAATTGCGTGGTGGCGTTCTACCCGGACCAGAACAGCGTAACGATCTGGTTCAACGAGGCTGCGATCACTCCCCAGGAGCAGGACGCCTTCCAGCTCAGCGCGTATGCCGATTCGGCAAAGGGCGGCAAGGATCGCACGATGCTGCTGGCGTTGTTCTGCCCAGGCGGCGGCCAGCCGGCCGCCTCCGCGGGCGCGATCAAGTCGATCGACCTGGGCATGACGCATGCCAAGTCCGCGATGGCCGGCGCGCAATGGGTGATCGAGGCGCCCAGGGACTTCAAGGTCGAGCGGATCGCCGGGGACTTGAAGCCTGGCGGCAACCTGAGTGGCCGGATCACCGGCGCTCGCACGAGCGACGGCCGGCCGTATTCGTGGGACCTCATGTTCGACGTGACGCTTCCGCTCAAGGACGCAGCCTCCGGCATGACCTGCAGGAAGTGACGGCGCGCCGCTGGGCGTTTCATGAGGTTGCGAGCGACCCTCTGCGTCCTGGCATCGGCGCTGATCGCGATGTCCGCGCATGCGCAGAGCGATTCCGCCGAGAAGATGTTTCGCAAGTGGGCCGACGAGCGCGTGGAAGTGCTCAGGAAGAGCCGCAACGGCGACGAGCGCGTGAATGCGGCGGAATACCTGGGCGGTTTCAAATACCCCGATGTGATTGCGGCGCTGGACACTGTGCTGGGCGACCCCGATCCCCGTGTGCGGGCCGCGGCGGCGGGTTCGCTCTGGAAGTCCGGAGAGGCCGCGGAACCCGCGCGCGCAAACCTCGTCAAGGCGCTCGACGATCCCGCGCCGCAGGTGGTCGTGCGCGCCGCGGGGGCGCTGCAGATGCTCGGCATGCCACAGGCGGAGCTGGCGCCCGCGCGTAGTCGCGTCCTCGCCATGCCGGGCGTGTCGGTCACCGACCGCTACCTGGCGGCGCGAGGACTCATCGGCCACGCGCCGCCGCTGTCGCTGCTTGGCCCGATCGTGGAGTTCCTCGAACGCGCGGCCACGCCGCGATCATCGTCGTCGCCGAGTATCGCGGAGCGCGAAACGCTCGAAGGAGCGGTCACCGCCATCGAGCGCCTCGCCAAGACCGGTGACCGTTCGCTGATCGTTCCGATGGTGGACGCCACGCGCAATGCGCGATTCAGCCAGGCGTCGTTGCTGAAGGCGCTGGGGCTGTTCGATCCCAAGCCGGACGGCTGGACCGTCCTGCTGGTCGGATACGTCGACGCGCGCGATCCGAAGGTTCGTCAGGCCGCGCTCGCGCAGCTCGGCGGGCAGACCGGCGACAAGGACGTCGCGATGTGGGCGCCGCGAGCGGCGATGGCGTTGCGCGATCCGGACAAGTCAGTTCGTGGCGAGGCGCTGTGGAGCCTGGGACGCGCCGGCGGACTCGCGGCGGCGGAGGTCGATGCGGTGGTCGCCATGCTCGGCGATCGCGATGCGGACGTTCGCCGCAGGGCTGCAGAGACGATCGGTGAAATGGGCGATCGCACACAGGCGGTCACGGCGGCGGCAAAGGTCCGCCTGAACGAGCGCGCGCGGCCGTCGCTCACGGTGCTGATGGAGCGGGACCCCGACCCGAACGTTCGGGACGAGGCCAGGCGTTCGCTCGCAAAACTTTCCGGCGACACGTCGGCGGTGACATTGCCCGGCCCGGCGGCGGATCCGGCCAGCGCAGCGCGAAGCGTGAATCCTTCGGCCGAGGCCAGCGGCGTCGCACTGCTGCGCGAACGCAAGATCACGATGGACTCGGGGTCGTGGTTCCAGGCGCTGTTCCGCACGGACGTGCCGGTCGTCCGCGCCTTTCTCGACGCCGGCTATTCGTCGTCGGAGCCGGTGGCCGGCAACGGACCGCCGCTGGTCGTCGCGTTGCAGGTCGGCAATGCATGCGCGCCCAACGTGCGCCCCAGCAGGGCGGACATCAAGTCGCTCGTCAAGCTGCTGCTGGAGCGGGGCGCCGACGCGAATGGTGCGGGAGCGAACGGGTTCACGCCGCTGATGGCTGCCGCGATGACGGGCTGCGATCGCGAGGTGATCAGGATGCTGATCGTTGCCGGGGCCAAGGTGGGCGCCACCAATCCGCAAGGGCTGGCCGCATTCGACATGGGCCTTTACTCGGGTCACGACGGGCTGGAGGAACTGATCGCGGCCGGCTATCGGCTGCCGCCGGACAAGGTGAAGGCCTACGAGAAAGCCTACGCCGACAAACCGGCTGTGCTGGCGCTGGTCAGGAAGGCCGCACGTAAATGAGCACGCAAATCAGCGCGAAAATCGGCGCGAAAATGAGCGGGAACGCGAGCATCGTCGCCAGACGACAGCAGGTGACCATCACGGGGAGACAGGGATGAATCTGAAATCGAGTACTCGCAGGTCCATTGCACGCAGCGTGGCGATCGTCGCGCTGGCCGTTGTCGCCGACACGGCCGCAGCCGACGGTACAGCGTCCGGCACGTTGACCTATGCGTCAAAGTCCGGCGCGATCGCGATGACGCCCAGGTTCGCGTATCTCGTCAAAGGCCCCGACGCCGTCGACAACAGCAAGATCATTCGCCACCTGATCCTGTCACCTACCGACCTCGGCACCAAGATTGCCGCATGCAAGACGATGGGCTGCACCGATGCCGACCTGAAGAGCGGGATGACGGTCGACCTCGACGTCGGCCCGCGCCTGAATTACTGGGTCGTGCTCAACGATCAGCGCGTCCAGTATTCGGGCACCGCCCGTCCCGCGGCCCTCGAATTGACCACGAACACGCCGACGCGGCTTGCGGGCAAGCTCGTCATCGACGACTCGGCGGCCGGCGGCCCGAAGGTCGACATCCAGTTCGACGCGCCGCTGCTGAACGAAATCAAGTAGGCGCGCGCTGCGCAGGCGTCATCCCCGC